>CAZQWM010000035.1:0-24669 GCA_964597035.1 uncultured Pirellulales bacterium | reverse complement strand
CCTCGGTAAGACCACTGACAGCAGATTCATATACTCGGCCATTGTTCTACTCCTTTACCTAATCCAGGATTAGTTTCGAACGTCTGTTTTTGAGATACGATGCCGGCTGACATAGTCTCAATTCCGTCGCAAGTCCGCAACTCTTTTTTTGGGCCATTTTGTGCCGAATAATAACGTCGTGGCTGTCGTAGTAACGTCAGATTCCACTTCCCTCGTATCCCGAACATTCCCGTTTGGCAATAGTCTTGCTTGCCGCTGTTGTCTTAGGCCGGTGTCCTCGTAAGCTTTAGGCGAGGAGGCAAGATTCAACCGTCTTCTGTGTGGTGGATTTATCTGCGGATTTGCGGGGAATTTTGCCGTTAAAAAAAAGGGGAAGATTACTTATAAAAGCATCGACAGGTCTTGACTTAAGCTGCGAAATTCTTATTATATAGCGAAAGAATAATTCACTGAGGTACGAATGGATTCGCGGATAACAGAAATAACCGAACCAGTCATCAAGCTCGGCAATCCGTATTCTCTTAAAACATGCAATGCTATCACGCCTTTGAAAAATAAAAAGGCCACGCATAAGAAAGATGAGGCAAGGGGGTATAAAATTCTGACAAATTGGCTGAATACTATTCAATGTATGGATTGCGTGGAAGGGATGAAGAAATTGCCAGCAACCTGTATTGACCTCGTCGTTACCTCCCCGCCATACGATGGTATCCGGGAATATAATGGTTTTTCGTACGATTTGCACGCAACAGGACAAGAAATACTAAGAATTTTGAAGGATGGAGGGATTGCAGTAGTTGTTATTCAAGACCAGACTAAGGATTTTGCCAAGACCTTGACGTCTTTCAGGACCATTGTTGATTGGTGTGACAATATCGGATTTCGCCTATTTGAAACAGTCATCTATAGGAAACATGGAACCGAAGGGGCTTGGTGGGTTAACAGATTCCGCGTTGATCATGAATATATGCCGATCTTCTTCAAGGGCAAGAAACCACAATACTTTGACAAGGAACCTTTGAAGATCCCATCCAAACACGGTGGAAAGATTATGACTGGCAGCGGAAACCGCAGGACAGACGGAAAGACAACAAAAACCGTCAGACGAGCAATCAATGAAGTAAAGTGTCGGGGCACTATCTGGAACTATCTTATGGCAGGAGACAAAGACCCGATGAAACGCAAACATCCCGCGGTATTTCCTGATAAAATACCATATGACTTCATACAGTGTTTTTGTCCTCCAGAAGGTATTGTGCTAGATCCTTTTATGGGTAGCGGCACAACAGCTGTGGCAGCAAAAATGCTCAAGAGAAACTATATCGGCTTTGAGATATGCCCTGATTATTGCAAGCTCGCGGAAAGACGCATTAAGCAAACCGCCTTGCCTTTGTTTGTCTAAGTGGTTCTCAGTGTGTCGGGTTTTTCCAGTGTGTATTCAATGTTTTCATTGCTTGTCATAGCCCAAGAGAGGGGGTTTTCCTGAATTAATTGTTTAAAAGTATCTCCATTGACTCTTCGCTTTTTGTCAAAACTTTCTTTAGTAAACTTGTAAAGCTTCATGTTGTCCCAAGTCCAGCTTCCTTGTTTGTACCCCCATTCTGTTAATTGAGATAGAAGTTGAATAAAGCCTTGTGCTCTTTTCGCGGCTCGTTCAACCACTCCGTCACCCGTAGTACTTACATTGTATGGTTCACCTTTGGAATTAGATATTTTTAAAAAATCGCCCCTCTCACGAGCAACTGCGAATTCATCCCTCTTTTTGAAGAACTCGTCCATCTTTCTCATAATGTCGTAAATACTTATACTATCATTGCGTAGAATCTTTTTCAAAGGGCTAGTAGAGACATCTGCGAGTAAATACTCCCCCCAATTCAGTGCATTCTCTGGGTATGAAAACAAAATTTTGTATACGCCATCAGTAAAAAGTAGTGGACATATCGCACTATCTGGAAGCGTGATTTTAATATGAGAGTCAATGATTCCCAAAAGAAAATGAATAGTTGCAAAAGGATATTTTACCCTAAATTTATGGAGGCCATCGCATTTGCGCATATTATTTGCCTGGATGCAGTTGTCAAAATTATCCCAATTTGGCAGTTCATCTTTGTCTTTAATGTTATATAAAACCATATGATGTCCAACGCTCTTAATGCCCTTTCGGAAAATCTCCATATCGAGGAATACACAGTCCTCAGGCGAAACATCTTTTGCTAGCAACATCACCTTGCCGTCATAGAAACCTTTGACTTTCCAGTCGAGGAAATTCGACATAAACAAGCCGCACAAAAGACCGTCGCTGTCCGGGCTTATGATACAGGATTGTCCCTTTTCGATAATCCAAGGGTATTTTGATATTATTTGGGATCGGTAATCAAGGCGCTTATCTAAGTCTTCCAAAAGTTTATGGATTTTTGCCATATCACTTCACAAAATAGTCAAGCTTCTTTTTGTAGAGCTTTGCCAGCCGCGAAAGTTGTATGACATCAATCCTGTATTGTCCGGATTCGATTTTTGAAATGAATGATTGGGTGACGCCGATTCGTTCGGCTACCTGCTTTTGAGAAAGCTTTGCTTGATTTCTCGCTAACCGCAACCGAGAGATAAGCTCTTCATATTCAGGAGTATATATCGTTTTTCTCATTTTTGCCTATGGCCCAATGAATATACCCATCGTCTAAATATTCCAAAACGGAATATGCTTTTATTCAGTGTTCAACTACAATATGCTGGTTCATACACTAAACCTTCGAAATGATATGGGCTTGACAAAGAAGAAACAATTTAACGAGATAGATGCTAATTTGCTGATTCTGGTGACTGCGCGAGAATTGAGCATTTGACCGCGCTTCGCGAGAGATTTGAGCCCTTCGACAAGATCGGGACAGGCAGTTGAGCAGCAGTCGAGGACCTCGGATAATCAAAGGATAAACGAAGACTGGGTCCCCGCCTGCGCGAGGACAAGCAGGCAAGGTAAGGAAGGGTGTTAAAATGGGCGAGTTAAACAAATGTTTTAAACATTTGTTCAGCAAAAGCACGCATGTCGAAAACCCTTAGATGCCGACTTTTCTTCTAACTCTCTCGCCCTAAGATTCTGCAAAGATGCCGCTTCTAAGCGGGCTGGCGAGGCAGCGGCGAAGGCATACGATGAGGCGGCGAAAAAATATCACGGCGAATTCGCCCGGCTGAACTTCCCTGAAGAAGCGGCTTTGTCCCAAGCCCATTCGACTCCTTCGACTGGTTCGATTTAGCTCACCACAGGCAAGCTCCCCTGCCTACTGCTTGCAGGGGCAGGCAGGACAAGTATGCTAAGGGTAAACCTGGTCGAAGAACTATGTTGAGCTTTCCGAAGCAAGGCCGAGACCTCAACAATAACCGGCAGGCCATTAGTTATGCTGAAGCCATATCCGCCGAATAACGGGTGGTGGGCTGCTTTTCCGAAAAAACGCTTGTCGAGACAGGTATCGGTCATATATCCTATAGGGTTTTCGGTCCTAACCCATAAACTGCAGGACAAGATTGAATTGGAGATTTGAAAGTGGCAGGAACAGGCGATATACGCAACATAATCCTGTTGGGACACGGCGGCACGGGCAAGACATCGCTGGCTGAGGCCATGCTGCACAAAACCGGAGCAACCAACCGCTTGGGCAGCGTGGACGACAAGACAAGTATCTGCGATTATTACGACGAGGAGAAAATTCACGGGCATTCGATAAAGAGCACCGTCGTCAACGCGCAATTCGCCGGCAAGCAGTTAAATATTATCGACACACCCGGCTATCCGGATTTCATCGGCCCATCAATCAAGGCAATCCCGGCCGCGGAGACCATTGTTATCGTTATCAGCGCCGCGGCGGGAATCGAGACCATTACCCGCAAGGTCTTCGAGGCCGCAACAAAGGCCAACAAGCCGAAGTTGGTCGTCATCAATAAAATGGACGCCGAAAACGCAGAGCTTCCGCAGCTTATAAAAGACATTCAGGAAAGTTTCGGCACACAGTGCCGATGCGCAAATCTTCCCGCCGAGGACCGTGCATCCGTTATCGACTGCATCGAGCTCAGCCAGGGCTCTTCGCCGGTAATGGACGTCGCCGGCGCACATACAGAGCTTATCGAAAGCATCATCGAAGCCGACGACGCCCTTATGGAGAGCTATCTCGCCGGCGAGCAAATCCCGCCTGAGAAAATCGCGGCCGTATTCGTCCATGCCCTGAACGCCGGAACCGTTGTTCCCATTGTCTTTACGAACGCCAGAAAAGAAATCGGCATCGACGAACTGCTCAGTATCATCACAAAATACACCCCGTCGCCGCTTCAGGTCCCTGCCGCCGAGCTCAAAGACGGCGATAAGGTCACGGCCCTTAAGCCCGACCCCGCCGGGCCGCTGGCGGGCCTGGTCTTCAGAATCACATTCGACCCTCGCTCGAATATGAAATTCTCCACGATTCGCATCTTCAGCGGGACACTCAAAACCGACACCAATATGATACGCAACGACGAGAAGAAAGGTGTCCGCCCCGGCCACATCCTCAAAACACAGGGCGCCGAGACAAAAGAAATCGACGCGGGCCTTGCAGGCGATATCGTAACGCTGGCAAAAATTGAGGAGCTCAAAGTCGGCGACCTTATCCACGACGGCAAAGTAGCAGGCAAATTCGAAATGCCTGCGGCTCCCGACCCGATGTTCGCACTTGCGCTTGAGCCGGCCTCAAGGGGCGACGAACAGAAAATCAGCTCAGCACTTGAAAAGCTCTGTGAGGAAGACCCCTGCCTGAAGGTCAACAGGGACACCCAAACCAAAGAGCTTGTCCTCTACGGCCTCGGCGACCTCCATCTGCGGGTAATGCTGGAAAAAATGGAGAACCGTTCGAAGCTCAAGGTCAACACCAAGGAGCCCAAAATCCCCTATCGCGAGACCATAACCGCAAAGGCCGAGGGACACTACCGGCACAAAAAGCAAACCGGCGGTGCAGGTCAGTTCGGCGAGGTATATCTACGCGTCGAGCCGGCCGAACGCAATTCCGACCCTTCGCTGCAGTTTTCCTGGGACATTTTCGGCGGCTCCATACCGGGCCAGTACGAACCCGCCGTGTTAAAGGGAATCAACGAGGTTATGGACAATGGCTTTGTCGCGAGCTTCCCTATGCAGGACATAAAGGTTTCGATTTACGACGGCAAGCACCATCCCGTCGATTCCAAGGAAGTCGCCTTCCGCGCCGCGGGCAAAGGCGCTTTCATCGACGCCCTGCATAAGGCCAGGGCCGTGCTGCTCGAACCCATAGTCAATATGGAAGTCGTCGCACCGGCCGAGAATATGGGTGACATCACTGGCGACCTTGCTTCGAAAAGAGGCCGAGTCTCCGGCCAGGATATGCTGCCCGGAAATATGGTCCTGATAAAGGCACAGGTTCCGCTTTCCGAAGTCACCCAGTATAACAGCCAGTTAAAATCGGTGACCGGCGGCCGGGGCTCATACTCAATGTCGCTTTCGCACTACGAAGCCGTTCCGCCGAATATTCAGGTAAGCGTCGTTGCCCAATACAGCAAGAAAAAGGAACCCGCCGAATAAAAATATATATCTGCTGCTTTAGCCCCGAGCCCCGCCCGGGATTTTTATTTACTCAAATACCACACACACAAAGACTTAGCTCGCCATGTTTTTTTAGCGAGGCAGGACTTTTTCATCCTAAAAAATATATTTCCCCTGATTGAACATACCTCGGTATAATATCCACCGTCATCTCACGTACTGCACCCGGGACCAAACGGCTGTCAACTCGAAAGTGAATAAAGTCAAGTTTCCATAAAGGAGGACCAAAATGAAACGGTCTAATCTCACGTGGGTTCTCACAAAGGGACTTCTACTTACAGCAGCGTTTGTCTGCGCTGGCGTTGCACTGGCGGCCGCTATCGAGCAAAGAGGCGCTACCAGCTATGCCCCCGTCGCCGTCACCGAGAGCTTCGCCGCGACTATGGCACGGATGAAAGCGGAAAAGCCCGGCATCGTCCAGCGACAGATGCAGCTTCTCGAACAACGTTACGACATCAGCAATAATCCCGCCCCCGGTGTCACTATGTCCAGAGGCAAATCCGTCCAGCAGGGTGTTCGAGTCAAGCTACCGACGGGAATGACCTGGCAGCAGCTTGCCGAAATGACACCCGACCAAATTCGCGACAAGGACCTCTTCCCGGAGGGCTTTTATCCCCTGCCGCATCCAAACCACAAAGAAGGAGGAATGCTCTTCCCTCAGTTTGTAATTGACGAAGTCAAAAAACAGGAAGGCCGCGACCTTACGCGATTTGACCTCGATTTCGACCTGCCCGACCATTTACTGCCCGAGTTCCCGGCGCCAATCTACCTGACAACGCGTACCGACCTCGGCGACGTCTCACAGGGCAAGCTCGTCACAATCGACAATTACTACGAGCTATTCAACGGCATACTGAATCCGAAACAATTAGAGGGCCTGCGGCTTCTGGTTACGCCCTTCCCGCAACAGCAATTCAATCAGACCGAAGACCGCCGGAGCGAGCGTCCAAGCCGGGGCGTTACCTGCTTCGACTGCCATTCCAACGGCCACACCGACGCAGCAACGCACCTCGTGGGTGACATTCGACCTCAGCACTTCCGACACCGTCTCGATACACCTTCACTGCGAGGCGTTAATATCCAGCGGCTGTTCGGCTCACAGCGGGCGCTCAAGAGTGTCGAGGACTTCACCGAATTCGAGCAGCGAGCCGCCTATTTCGACGGCGACCACGTCATCGCAGCCAAAAAAGGAGTCAATGCCCTCGAACGCGGAAGCCAGGTCCACTTTATGGCCGAGTTCCAGGCACTGCTCGATTTCCCGCCCGCGCCGAAGCTGGACCTCTACGGCAAGCTCGACCCCAAAAAGGCAACAGAATCAGAGCTGCGAGGTCAGGGGATATTCTTCGGCAAAGCGAACTGCGGCATCTGTCATCCGGCCCCGTATTACACCGACAACCTGATGCACAATCTCAAGACCGAGCGTTTCTATAAGCCGAAAATGATTAACGGCCGATATGCCAGCGCCGACGGCCCCATCAAGACTTTTACCTGCCGAGGCATAAAAGATTCTCCCCCATATATGCACGACGGCCGATTGCTGACGCTCGAAGACAACGTTGAATTCTTCAACATTGTTCTCGAATTGAAGCTAAGCGACCAGGAGAAAAACGACCTCGTTGCATTTATGCGAACGCTCTAAATCGTAGCAAAAAAATCACAACCTCTATCTATTTAACCCCCGGCTTGAAGCCGGGGGTTTTCATTTACCGGAAAACCCGGCACTCAATTAAAACCTGTTATTCCCAATCAAAACCAGTAGAATACTTACAACAATTGTGCATCAGGCACCAGAATACATCGTAAAAACATTGTGGTATGGAAGAATCAAATATGCGGGAAAGTGACCAGCCAATCGAGCAATCCTCCCCCTCCTCCACACATCTGGCCAGGAGCATACTAACCGCCTTTTTGCTCACATTTATTCTTGCCAGAATAACCGTGTTTCTGATAATGGCCCGTAAAATCCCCGACCTCTATTTTTATGCCGGCGGCACACACATCCATCATCTCAACTATGGTATCTTTCTGCTTTCGGCGGTTGGCGCCTGGCTGCTGCTCAAACGCCCCGCAGCACGTAACCTCACAATCGCCGCTATAATCTACGGCATCGGAATGGGCCTGACGTTCGATGAGTTCGGAATGTGGATACGGCTCGGCGGAGACTACTGGCAGCGAGCCAGTTGGGACGCGGTCACCGTCATCGCGGCCGGCTTTGCCCTTGTCGCCTTCGCACCCTCCATCAGGCGATTTCGCCCCCATCACTGGTTCACAGCGATACTTTTAGTCATAATCGTGGCACTATTTTTCTATCTGCTGGTCAAAACCTATCGTTACGCCGGCAAGACAATTGCGCCAAAGCTTCATAATATGGAATCAGTCGCGCCAAAATAAGTCCGAAATTCAATGGCCAAAGGAAATATCGATGTTTGACAGGGTTCTCATCCTTTCTGCTTCGGCCGGCGCAGGGCACATCAGGGCGGCACAGGCCGTGGAAATGGCCTTTCTCCGGCTCAACGCCGCCCGCAATATCAGAAATGTCGATACCCTCCAATACACAAACAAATTATTCGAGAAACTTTACTCACGCGCATACATAGAGCTCGTTGATAAGGCGCCCGACTTATTCGGGTGGCTCTACGACCACTATGACCAGCCCTGGCGCCACGAGCGACGTCGTCTCGCCTTCGACAAGCTAAACGCCCGGCCCTTCATCAAGATGCTCACCGAGTTTGCACCAGAGATGACGGTTTGCACGCATTTTCTCCCCGCCGAGATTATATCCTGGCTCAAGCACAAACACCGGCTCTCCACGCGCCAGGCAATTGTCGTCACAGATTTCGACCTTCATGCCCTGTGGCTTTGTCGCCATTACGAGCATTATTTCGTCGCCCTCGATGAAACGAAAGCTCACCTTGAGCAGCTCGGTGTCCCGCCCGAAAAGATTACCGTATCCGGCATTCCCATCGACCCGGTATTTGCCGAGAGCAAAGACAAAATACAAATGCGGCACAAGCTCGGTCTTGACCCTGGTTTGCCTGCGATTCTTCTTTCAGCCGGCGGTTTCGGCGTCGGCCCGGTCGAAATGCTCATCCAGTCACTGACACATATGCACAATAAAGCCCAGCTAATTGCCGTCTGCGGAAGGAACGAAGAACTGAAAGGTCGTATTGAAAAGCTAATCCCCCGGCTTGCGGAGAACTGTCCGCTCAAAATATTCCCTCTCGGCTATACCACTCAAATGGATGAGTATATGTCCGCCGTCGATTTGCTGCTCGGAAAACCCGGGGGGCTTACCACGTCGGAAGCCCTTGCCAAGGCACTGCCCCTTGTCATCGTCAATCCCATCCGCGGACAGGAAGAACGCAATTCCGACCATTTACTTGAAGAAGGCGCCGCCATTCGATGCAATAACCTTCCCGTCATCGCTTACAAAATTGACAAGCTTCTCGACGACCCTGCCCGACTTGCCTCAATGCGTGCCAACACCCTGCGTCTTGGGCGGCCGGACGCTGCAATTGAAATCGTTGGGAAACTCCTGAACCTGAGGAATATCGAGTGAACTGAGTTTCTTCCGTCCGAACACTTAGAACCACCCCTCCAGCTACCGCGCCTCCATAACCTCACGACTCGATTGCCTCGGTCAGTATCCGGCGGTTGGTGTCAATCCATCTGGCCTTGCGCGTTATCATCCTCAGAAAACCAAATCCCGCCAGATTGCCGAAAAATCCCGTCGCAGCAACGGGCAAAACTGCCTCCGCCACCATAGTCTCAATCATCAAATCGAGAAGCGAATCAAGCATATTCCTGCTGAGGTTAATCACCTCCCGGTAGCCCTCGAGAAGGTGAACCAGCTTAGACTGGTCCAGATAATCGGGCCAGTCCGCGGGGTTCGGCTGATAGCCCACTATCGAAAACTGCAGCATCGCGTTGGCAAGGTCCGTGACCGGCGGCGCAATCTTGACCGAGTCGAAATCCAGCACAGCAACCATTTTGCCCTTGTCGAACAGCATATTTCCCGGATGCCAGTCGCCGTGCACCACCTGCTCGTCCCATGAGTCGAAACCCAGTTCATTAACCCGCACGCTCGACGCATTGTAAAGCGACATCAATTCCTCCCCCACTTCCACCAGTTGCCTTTCGGATTTAGGCGAACCGTTCGACGCAACGGTTTTGAGATGTCCGCGCACGGTCGTCGAATCGTGAAAGCTGGCTTTCAACGGCTCCCACTCAAAATCAAAGTTGGTCAGATACTGATGAAACTTCGCAAGCTGCCTGCCCGTGTCGATAGTCTGCTCCGCCGAGCCGTTATAACGGGAGCCGCCCACAAACTTGAAGACCTCGTATATATTGCCCCGCAACTTCAGTATCGTGCCAACCTCTTCGCGGGTAGCCACAAGCGGCGCAATCGGGAAATATCGCTTTGCCAGGTGCGTTTGCACCGCGTGCGAAAAGGCCACCCTGTACACGTCGTCTTTGCCCTGGAAACGGCGTTTCAACAGGAACCTGCCCTTACTGGTTGTAACGACAACCTTCGGCGCGCGCTTACTGCCCCCGACCAGGCGCATCACCTTGCGGATTTTCCCTATATCGTAATGGCTGAGAACCTCAGCCAGCTCACTTGATGAGAATCCCGTGGCTTTTGACATTAGCAAAACCAACTGTTGATTATTGATTATTCGTTAATGAGGAAATCGGCTGCATCCTCATCGGCTCGTCACCTAAGCAGCAGCATAACAATTACAAGCAATAATACCACTGCAACTGCACCCAGCACAAGAATCAAAGTCTTGTACCGCGTGACAATCTGTTCCACGTCGACTCTCTCCGACAAATCGACCGTCTCTCCGTCCTCCAACTGCTCGAGCATTGATACATCCATCCGCCTGTGAGCACGGACCGGCGCCTGACCCGCGCGCACGGCTTTCAAGTCCACTAACAGCTCATCGACGTTGCTGTACCTCTCGGCCTTGTTCTTTGCCATCATAACTTCGATTACTTCCGACACGCCGGCCGAAAGTGACGTGTTGATGTGGTCGGGAGGAATCAATTGTTCCCTGAGGTGCTTTTTCATTACCTCAACCGGGTCTTCGGCCATATAAGGTACACGGCCTGTGACCAAATGATAAAACGTCGCGCCAAGACCATAAATATCCGCTCTTTCATCGATATCCATCTCGCCGCGTATTTGTTCGGGCGCTATATAATAAGGAGTGCCGTATGCCTTGCCCTTCTCCGTCTTGGCTGCCTCGATATCCGTCGTCTCGCGGGCAAGACCCATATCGGCCAGCTTTACAACGCCATCCTTGTTTATCATTATGTTCTTCGGCTTGACGTCCCTGTGAATCAGTCCCACCGAGTGGGCGTGTCGCAGCGCTTCGGCCACCTGTATGACGATATCCAGCGCCTCCTGCTCGGCAAAAACCTTTCCCTTCGAAAGGTCGTCATACAACGTCTTGCCTTCTACGTATTCCATCACGAAGTAGTGATACCCCCCCGCCTCGCCAACGTCGACCGCCTGAACGATATTGGGATGATTAAGCTTGCCTGCCGCCTGGCCCTCCTTGTAGAAACGCTCCACGTACTCCGGGTTCTCGGTAAAACGCTGCGGCAAAACCTTTATCGCAACAATCCTGTTCAAGCTAAGCTGTCTGGCTTTGTAAACAACTGCCATCGCACCCGCGCCTATCTTGCCTAAAATTTTATAACCCGGTATCTGGTGCGAAGTTGCCTTTGCCTCCTTTATCGCATTATTGACCCGCTGTGCCTGTGTAGCCGTTATATAACCTTTTTTAATCAGCAGGTCTCTTATCAGAATCGGGTCTACCTTTTGGCGGGCCTGTGACTCCTCGGCACAGCGGTGCAGTTCATCAGAGGTGCATAGTCCCTGCTCGAGCGCCATCTTGCCGAATACCGAGTCGTAATTTGTCTCGTTTGACATTCAATCCATCCGATGGCTCAAGGCCATAGTATCCTTACACGGCTTCAAGCTAGCTATTATTATTTATATAGGACCATTGTCAAAATAAAATTATGCTCCATCCTTATATACTCCGCAAAGAATTCGGCTGTTCTGTTCATACGCTTTAGCCCTTCGTCCACAATACCAATCCCTCTTTTGCCTAAACTCACACATTCGTCGTTGACTTGGCCGCAAATCCTGCTAAACTGATTCTCGCTGGCTAAAACGAGGATGTTTATTCAACGCTAAAATAGGTAATTCTTGACTGTGCCGAAAAAAAACCCCCTAACCATAGAGTTATTATGTAATGAAGCTCGTCGTTTTGCTAAAATTCAATCGCGGCAAGACGAACCACAGTTGTTTGGCGTTACCGACGGAAAAGCCGTTGGAACTTATTTCGAGCACAATTTCAGAAATCATCTAAAAGCAAAATACTCATACCAGGAAGGAAGCTCCGCAAGAGGCATAGACTTTCCCCAACTGAACGTGGACACCAAGGTTACAAGCATACGCCAACCACAGTCGTCGTGTCCATTTAAGTCGGCAAGACAAAAAATATACGGGCTTGGCTATTCTCTACTTGTTTTCGTTTACGATAAGCAAGACAGCCCCAGAAAGAAAACCGGTCGGCTAACAATACTACACTCAATTTTCGTGGAAAGTTCACGGACAGCCGATTATCAAACCACTTTCGGCCTTAAACAAATACTACAAAACAATGGAAATATCGATGACATTGTTGCCTTTATGAAAGACCGATTCCTCCCTGCGGATGAAATCACCACAGCAAAACTCGCTGAGGAAATTATGAGAAAACCACCCGAAATCGGCTATCTAACCATTTCCAACGCACTTCAGTGGCGATTACAATACAGGAGAATAATAGAAAAGGCCGGACATGTATCCGGTCTCGTAAAGATATTATGAAAGAACACCAGAGAAAAAAACGAGACACAATCGAGTTCGGTGATTTTCAGACGCCGCTCGAATTGACTAGGCAGGTCTGTGACCTTCTTGTTGGTCAGCAACTTTGTCCCAAAACCATTATCGAGCCGACCTGTGGTAAAGGAACTTTCGTTACCGCCTCACTCGAAAAATTCCATACCGTCGAGACCATTGTCGCTCTGGATATAAACTATAATTACCTTGCCGAGCTTGAGCACACACTTAAACAACGGCCTGATAACACAAGTAAAACGTCAGTTCGCCTCCTTAACAAAGACCTCCTGCACAGCGACTGGGACCAGATATTTGCTGATATTAAAGAACCCATACTGATTATTGGTAATCCCCCCTGGGTCACTAATTCCCGGCTTGGAGCCATCAACTCCAACAACTTACCAAAAAAAAGCAACTTCCAAGCTCAAAGAGGCATTGACGCCCTAACCGGTAAATCAAATTTCGACATATCTGAATGGATACTAATCCGGGCCTGCGACTGGTTACAGGGGAAAAACGCCGTTTTGGCTATGCTCTGCAAAACAAGCACCGCAAGAAAAATACTGCGGTACATCTGGAAACATAATCTCAACATAGGCGATTTTAGTATTCACCAGATTGATACAAAACGCCACTTTGGCGTGGATGTTTCCGCTTGTCTGTTTATGTTCAGGGGTAATTGTATAAAAACACCAAAACAATGCGCTGTTTTTAACGGATTATCCGACAAAAACCGCCTATCCCTGATTGGGATGCATAAGTCTGAATTAGTTGCCGACATCGAAAAATACAACCATTGGGCATTTCTCGACGGCCCAGAAGAACACTACAAATGGCGCTCCGGCCTAAAACATGATTGTTCCGCCGTAATGGAATTCGTCCACGAACCGAACGGATGCAAAAATGGATTAGGTGAGCTTTGCGGTTTTGAATCCGATTTTATCTATCCCCTTGCTAAGGGCTCGGATATTGCCCGGAACCATCATCCACAACCCAGCCGATTGGTCCTCGTCACCCAAAAGGAAACCTCTGAAGATACTCGCTTCATACAACAACTCGCCCCCAAAACCTGGGATTACCTCTTGCGCCACGCCTCATATCTCGACAAGAGAAAAAGTGCGGTCTACAAAGGCAGACCTCGTTTCTGTCTGTTTGGAATTGGCAACTATGCCTTCTCTCCCTGGAAAGTAGCCATCTGCGGCCTGTATAAAAACCTTCATTTCTCTGTTGTTGGCCCATCCGAAGGTAAGCCAGTTATGCTTGACGATACCTGTTACTATATCCACTGCAAAACGGAAGATGAATCCGCCCTGATAGCAGAGCTACTTAACTCTCAACCTGCAACTGAGTTCCTCAGTTCTTTGATTTTCTGGGATTCTAAACGCCCAATCACATCCGGTGTTCTCCAGCGACTCAACCTTGTAGCCCTCGCACGGCATCTCGGCAAGAGCGCCGCATTGGAAGAATATCTCGATAAAACCTTGCTTGATTTGGTCAGCTCCAGTTAATATGCTCCCATTTTGCTGGATTTCAGGAGAAAACAACAAGTGTCATATAATTGTGTGGTTTTGGCAAAGCAGGTCCCTGATACGAAGTTGATTACCGGCAAGGCGATGAACGACGACGGAACCGTCAACCGTTCCGCCCTGCCCGCGATATTCAATCCCGAAGACCTCAACGCCCTCGAAACGGCACTCGATATCAAGGCTAGATTCGGCGGCAGCGTTACCGTTATAACTATGGGCCTGCCCGCCGCCGCCAACATACTAAGAGACGCCCTTTACCGTGGCGCCGATGAAGCAATTCTGGTTACCGACGCCCGCTGCGCCGCAAGCGACACTTTGGCAACAAGCTATATACTAAGCTGCGCGGTAAACCGACTCCCACACGACATTGTTCTTTGCGGCAGACAGGCAATCGACGGTGACACCGCCCAGGTCGGCCCCCAGCTTGCGGAGAAGCTCGGCATACCCCAAATCACCTACGTCGAGAAGCTCATCGAACTAAAGGGCCGGACGATTACCGCCCAGCGAAATATCGGCAACGGCTGGCAAAAAGTCAGAGCCCAACTGCCCGTTCTGCTCACCGTAACAGCCGACGCAAACCAGCCGCGGGTCGCTGCCGCAAAAAAAATGATGAAATACAAAGCCGCACTCGCACCCTGCGAAATCGAACAGTTCCTCAAAGCCGAAAACCCTGACGCTTCCCCCGACCTGTTGAAGGACCTTGCGCAGCAAAAGGCCGCTAAGCTTGAAGACAAAGGCCTCCTTATAAAACAGTGGGACCTCGACCTGCTCAAGGCCGACCTGCAATGGTGTGGCCGAAACGGCTCGCCGACAAAGGTCCATCGCATCCAGAGCGTCGTCCTGACTGCAAAGGAAAGCAAAAATATCGAGCCGACCGACGCCGGCCTAGCCGATATGATTCACGAACTTATTGACGATAAAATCATCGCTTAAACCAAAATTACGAGAAACGAGTATCGAGCATCGAGTAACGAGAATATGATTCACGAACTTATCGAAGATAAAATAATCGCTTAAAATTGAACATTAGGAAAATCGTAAATGCCTGAAAAATGCCCAATATGCGACTCAGACCTTGAAAAGAAAGAAGATATCAGTGATACTTGTAATTATACTTGTCCAAGATGCGGAGTTTTTCAAACGACAGATGACTTAGAAGACGATCTTCCGTGGCTTCTTAGTAAAGATGTTACTCTTCATACTCCTAACAAGGATATTCAGAAAGTTGCTGTTCTCAGCCATTGGATACGAACAAAAAATGAATCTATGCCTTCATTCGGACATCCTAAGAGAATCCTTCTTAAAAAAGATGTGGTTGAAAATATAGTAAAACAACCACCCCCAAAACCCTCCGAACAGGCGGATAAGTTTGTCCTTTGGCTTGGAAATAGTAAGAATCCCCCCGGAGAGTTAATTTGGGTCCAGGCGGATAAACACCAATCCATTATGGGTGCAGTAACATCTAATGGTTTCGAATACGTTATAAACCATCTATTAAGGGAGGGTATTCTTGAAGGTCAGAATCATGAGTTCGGACGTGCAAGTGTTATGCTATCTTTTGAGGGTTGGCAGTATTATGAAAAACTAAAACGAGGCGCCACAGAAAGCCGCAAGGCATTTATGGCGATGAAATATGGCGAAGAGGAATTAGACAGAATTGTAAACGACTTCTTCAGAGACGCCGTCAAGCAAACCGGGTTTGACCTCTTTCTGCTCTATGAAAGACCAAAGGCCGGTCTCATTGACAACCGGCTTCGCGTGGAAATTCAAACATCGCGTTTTCTTATTGCAGACCTTACCCACAAAAATCCCGGTGCTTACTGGGAAGCGGGATACGCTGAAGGTCTTGGCAAACCTGTAATCTACACCTGTGAACAGAAAAAATTCAAAAAGTTCAAAACACATTTTGATACAAACCATCACTTGACAATACTGTGGGACGAGAAAAATCCCGATGAAGCAGCAAAGCAATTGAAGGCCACTATTCGCGCTACTTTACCTGAAGCAGCTAAATTAACCGATGACTAAACACGAGAAACGAGTATCGAGCATCGAGTAACGAGAATATGATTGACGTAAATCGACTTGGTGAAGTGTGGGTCTTCGCTGAGCAGCATAATGGCTCGCTCGAAGACACACCGCTGGAGCTATTAAGCAAGGCCCGGCATCTGGCTGACGTGCTCGGTGTAAAGCTCGCCGCCATACTGCTCGGCGACAACGTTAAAATCCTTTCTGGCAAGCTGATTCAATTCGGCGCCGACAAGGTTTATATCGCCGAGCATCAAATTCTGAAAAACTACCAGGCCAACAGCTACGCTAAAGTAATTTACGACCTAATCCACAGGCACAAGCCGCAAATCGTCATATACGGCGCGACGATTGCCGGCAGAGACCTCGCCCCGCGCATTGCAAGTGCCGCCAAAGCAGGGCTGACCGCCGACTGCACCGACCTGCAAATCGGCGACCACGAAACCTCTAACGGCGACTTCCATAAAAACCTGCTCTTCCAGATAAGGCCCGCCTTCGGCGGCAATATCATCGCAACTATCATTAATTTCGACCGCTGGCCACAGATGGCTACCGTCCGCGAAGGTGTTATGCCGATGCCCACCCCCGCTCCGAAAAGAAAGGGCCAAATCGTCGAAGAGAAAGTCCAGCTTACGCAGACAGAGCTGGCCCTTGAGATACTCGAGGAGCATAAAAGACCCAAAAAGGTCAATCTAAAGGCCGCCCGACTCATCGTTACAGGCGGCGCAGGCGTCGGCAGCAAAGACAATTTCAAGCTCATCTGGGACCTCGCCAACTGCCTCGGCGCCGCGCCGGCCGCAACGAGGGCCGCGGTTGACCTCGGCTTTATCGACCACGACCACCAGGTAGGCCAGACTGGCACCACCGTCAGGCCGTCACTTTATATCGCCGTCGGCGTAAGCGGCGCCATCCAGCACCAGGCCGGTATGCACGAGAGCCAGAAAATCGTCGCAATCAACAATGACCCCAATGCCCCCATATTCGATATCGCGCATTATAAAATCGTCGGCGACCTCAATACCGTCGTCCCGAAAATGATAAAGGCCATAAAGGAAAAAGGCATAAAAGAACTGACCACAGTCGAATCAGCCGGGAAACAGTAATGGCAAACTTCTACAAAGACAACGACGACATACGGTTCCTCTTCAAACACATCGATTTGGCAGAACTGGCCGCCTTATCGGAAGAGGATTTCAAATTCGCCATGCAATTCGATTACGCGCCCGCAGACGCGGCCGAGGCCATACGCAATTACGATATGGTCCTCGATTCTCTCGGCGAATTAAGCGGCGAATTCATCGCTCCGCGGGCAGAAGACGTCGACCGCCAGGGAAATACACTCAATGAAAACGGCACAGTAACGTACGCACAGGGTATCGCCGAATCCTTGGACAAGCTCGCCAAGGCCGAGGTTATGGGCTTCACACTGCCTCACCGCTTCGGCGGACTCAGCTTCCCCAACCTCATCTATACGATGGCAATTGAAATAGTCTCTCGCGCCGATGCCTCTCTTATGAACATCTTCGGCCTGCAGGGTATCGCCGAAACCATAAATGTCTTCGCCTCCGAAGAAATAAAACAAAAATATCTGCACGATTTCGCCGCCGGCATTGTCACAGGCGCTATGGTCCTCACCGAACCCGACGCCGGCTCGGACCTCCAGGCCGTAAAACTCCGCGCCTTTCAGGATAAAAACGACAACTGGTTCCTCCACGGCGTCAAACGCTTCATCACAAACGGCTGCGGCGAAGTACTCCTCGTCCTCGCTCGCAGTGAGCCAGACCGCTCCGGCGGACTCGGCCTGAGCTTGTTCGTCTGCGATAGAGGCCCCACCGTCCACATCCGCCGGCTCGAAGACAAACTCGGCATCCACGGCTCACCCACCTGCGAAATCTTCTTCGACAACACCCCCTGCCGGCTCATCGGCGAACGACAGCGAGGCCTCGTCACCTATGTTATGGCGCTGATGAACGTCGCACGCATCGGCATCGCCTGCCAATCTCTCGGCATCGCCGAAGCCGCATACCGCGTCGCACGCAATTACGCCTCAAGCAGAAAACAATTCGGCGCCGCAATCGAAAAACTCCCCGCCGTCCGTGATATGCTCATCGATATGAAAATCGCTCTCGAATCAGGCCGTGCCCTCCTTTACGAAACATCCCGCATCGTTGACCTCAGCATCGCCGCCGCTAAACAGCTCGAATTCAACCCCCCAGCCGACAAAACGCAATTGAAACCGCTCAAGGAAAAGGTCCGCCGACTCGACCGGCTCGCCTTGATGCTCACCCCAATGAGCAAATACTTCTGCTCCGAAATGTGCAACACCGTCGCCTACGACTCAATCCAGGTCCTCGGCGGCTCCGGCTACATGCGGGATTACGCCTGCGAACGGCACGCACGAGACGCCCGCATCACCACCATTTACGAGGGCACAAGCCAGCTTCAGATTGTCGCAGCAGTTCGCGGCGTCTGCAGCAGCACCGCACAAAAATATCTCGCGGAGCTTGCCGGGAAAAACTACTCTCCCAATCTCAAAGACCTCCTCGATAAACTCACTGAAGGCACCGAACAACTCAATAACATCATCGCCTTCGTTAAGGAGCAGGGCACCAACTATATGGACCTTTTCGGCAGACCAATCGTCGATATCGCCATCGACCTGATTATCGGATACCTGTTCTGCGACCAGGCAAGCTCGAAAGTGGATATGCTTGTCGCGGTCGATAACGAGAGCGGCAACGGCCAAACCATACAAATGAACAAGCGCAAAGCGATGATTGCACGCAGATTCATTACCAAAAACGCCCACAAAATCGACTCGCTTGCCCGACGAATTCTCTCCGGCGACAAATCCACCTTAACCGATTTCGCCGCACTCGTCGGCCCTGTCCCGGCACAGTGAGGTAATAGTTATGCTGAAAGCAGTAATTTTTGATTTCGATGGCGTAATCGTCGATACGGAAATGCTCCACTACAAGGCATTCGACCATATCTTCCGCACCTGCGGCGTGACGATGCCGATTGAGGTCTATTACGACAGGTTCCTCGGCCTGTCCGACGAAGAGCTTATGCGCACTGTCGCCGAAGAGAACAACCTCCACGTCACCGAAAAAAATCTCAGGCAGCTTCTCGAAGAAAAGGCAATGGTATTCAAAGAGCTTGCCCTTGCACAGGCCACAATTATCGACGGCGTCCCACGGTTTCTTGCAATGCTCAGCGACAATAAAATCGCAATGGCGATTTACTCGGGCGCGCTTTTGCCGGAAATCAATATGATTCTAAAAGGCGCAGGACTGCGCGAGTTCTTCGATTGTGTCGTATCCGCCGAGCAGGTCGAAAAAGGAAAACCTCACCCCCAGGGTTTCCTGCTCGCCCTTGAAAAAATAAACAAGAAATTCAAAGCTCAAATCGCTCCTGCCGAATGCGTAGTAGTCGAGGATTCCCGCTGGGGCCTCGAAGCCGCCCAGGCCGCTGGTATGCACCCCGTAGCCATTACGAATACCTATCCTGCCGAGCAGTTAAAACCCGCCGAAAAAATCGTCGCAAACCTCAGCGAATTGACTCTCGACGAAATGCACTCCCTCTGCCGATAGCCATTTTTTGACGGTCTCAATTCATCGGCTCGTCTTCCAGCGTATCAAGACCCATAATCACGTTGTGCATAAAAACCCGTTTCCCGTCGGGCCTGTCGTGGGCCGCAAACAGTTTCCCGCTTTTGCGGTCGCCGAAGGCATACCATTTATACTTGTTCAGCCACTCGTAATCTTCGTCATCGACCTTTGTTGTCAGGCCGTCGCCTAACGGTATCTCTTTCATAATTTCAACCTGCCTTTCATCCTCTTTTGTTTTCCAAACCAGCCAGGTATCGATGAGCATATTTTACAGAGTCTCGCCCTGAGCGGACAGCAAAATTTCGCCGCCTCGGATTTTTCGGCCAGCTTGTAGCCGTTTCCCGCCTTTACATAATCTTCACGGCCAAAGTTGGTTCGTGCGAAGTCCTTATGGTATTTAAGAGCCGCCATATCGTATGCACGGGCGGCGTCGCTCTCGTCGCTGCTGTAACACAGGTGTTTAATTATACTCCGCCCTTTCTGCATATACCTTATCGAAGCACGCCACATATTACGTTGTTTATTCCAATAAACACCAATGTATTTCGAGGAAGTATTTGCCCTTTTAGGCCTGTTAATCGTATTTTGAGAATGAGTCGCCTGGCGCAGATTCGACCGGAGGTTATTTAGCGAGTCATTGTCCCTGTGGTCAACAAGTTTGCCCTTTCGCGGCTTGACAATTTCCCTGTGCAGACAGCTTCTTTTGGTTTTTTGAGACCCGATTCTCATCTCCCGGGTGGCATACCCTTTTCTGTCATTTCCTGAAAAAAACCATTTGTATTGGCATTTCTCATAGTAAACATCCGGGTCAACTTTTGTGTAAGCCCCTTCGCCTAAGTAAATTTTGCGGAATGGCTCGCCGTATTTGAACCGCCGATACAAGAGCATTGGCCAGACGCAGATTTTGTCTAACCACACCGGCACCTTTATTGTGTAATTCGCAAATAACATGACCCAACCTCACTAAATCTTCAGTTACGGGGCTGCTGCCCCTCGCTTGCCCTTCTGGGTCATATCTTGCGCTTGTCTCGACATCGCCTTAGCGATGGCGGACTTCTGCGCCATCTGCCTGTCTCAGCCCACCACTGAGCCAGTGCGGCCTATACTATACCACACTTGATGCCAAAGTTTAATAAATATCTAACAAATTTCATAAAAATATCTTCCCGGCATAAGTCCTTGCAATTATTGGCCTTAGGTGAGCGGAGTGGTTCAAGGATTAAAATAAATCCCACATTCCGCAGCTAAATCGGCAATCGACAATCGCAAATCGGCAATTCCTGATTTGCCCGGCTCTCCCCGGGAATTGTCTACTTTGTTTTTACAGCAGGGGATCCATTTATCTCTCGCCTGCCCGCAGGCGATGTATATAGCCCCCGGCTCTGCCGGGGGTTGCCCACGCCAGGATTGCTTTTCTCAAATCTTAAATTTTATATCTTTTTCTTTCTTGCGTGTGGCGGGATTATTCTATGTTTAATCTCCGCCGAATGGCGAACCTCCAGCACGCCGTTTCGTTCGGGAGAGCTTGCCGAGTAATACGGTGGCGGTTATTTTATAAAGAAATGTAAAGTTTAATCCGCCTCAGGCGGATTAAAGCTAAAAGTGCAAAACCTTAACGTATCCCGACAAGTCGGGCCAACTTTGAGTTTTGGCTTTGATTTATACATTGCACTGTTATAAGTCTATAGCGCAATGACTTTCTTGAGAAATTCAATCGATTCATCTTTATTAATAGTGTATTCCGGATTTATAATAAGGTGACCAATGGTCTTTCCCTCAAATTGGGAAACCCCTCTGGAATTTCTTCCGGACCAATGTTTCAGCAGAATTGTTGAACGTAGTAACTTTTCCTGAAACATTGATATTAGAACAGTGTTAACAATTTTATCTGGGTCAACTCCAACAAAATAAAACATAAATACTGATCGCTCTGATGACAAAAATTCAAGCATTTTATCCAAGTTATATGCCTTTGGATTGGAGTCAAGAATCATTATTTTTGTCTTTACATCTGTCTCAGTGTAATAA
Organism: uncultured Pirellulales bacterium; assembly: GCA_964597035.1. Lineage (GTDB taxonomy): Bacteria > Planctomycetota > Phycisphaerae > Sedimentisphaerales > Anaerobacaceae > Fen-1362. The sequence continues at coordinate 2,985 of CAZQWM010000035.1, read as the reverse complement.
CTATCAAAGATTCTTCTGTAGTCTCCAAGTTCATTCACTGTTTTGAATTGTGGAATGGTTTTTCTATTTCCGTTTTTTAAAGCACATAAAAGCTTTTTTCTTAAAATATCGTCATTTCCAGCGATAAGGTATTCGATTATACGGCCTCTAACGTTGACATTCTCTATAAGTGAAGCTAGTAAAATTTCATTTTTGAATTTTTCTACTTTTTCATCAAGTTCTTTTTTTAATATAATGGCTTCTTTTGATAAAATGAACTTTCCAGCCCTATTTGGGGCTTCGAGAATCAAAGCTTGAGCTACATCACTGACTATAAATTTTTTACCTGATGGTACAATGTTGTTTGTGGCCTCAACAAGTCGCGGTAGATTCCCATCAAATCCAACGCCTTCATGTATATGAAATAGTCTATCGAAATTTTCAGGTGAATTTGTGATCCCCTCAAATTCTCGTATTATATCTGACCCATTAAAACTTCCTCGTATATTGTTTTCTCTTAGTTCTTGAGAACTATGGCTGATTTTTTTCAGAAATGTTGAATTAGCAATATATAAGTAGTTGGTTGATGGTGTCACAAGACAAACAAGGAAAGGTCTATCATCAATTTTTTGCAAATGCGAAAGGGACAAAACTGTGTTACTGAAGTTTTGACTTTTTGAGGAACTGAATCTAATTGCAAAGTCTTGGCAATAATATACCTTACGGTCTTTTACAAGATTATATTTATCCAAAACAAGCTCGGATAGCCTTGTTTTGTTCCCAATGCCATCTTTATCTTTTATAAATCTTATAAGTGACTTAAGAGTACTATTCATCAAAGAGCACCAAATCTTTTCTGGTTGAAAGAATTTTGGGCTTGTTTGTTTTTTGGTCGATTATACTATTGCGTTCCCAAAACACTCCATCAGTATAACCCTGAATGCCGGGTACATCCTCGGCCATTTCAATACGTTTCTCAGCGAGACAACAGTAATCGAGATCTATTTCGACTCCGACATAATGCCTGTTTAGCTTCCTAGCAACCACAGATGTAGTTCCGGAACCGAGAAATGGGTCAAAAACAATATCGCCTTCATTTGAGCTGGCGAGTATCACTTTTGCCAGAAGTTTTTCCGGCTTTTGGGTGGGATGGTCTGTGTTTTCCGGCATAGACCAGAACGGAACGGTAAGGTCGGTCCAGATATTAGATGGATGTGTAATTCGGAATCGACCATCGTTAGTTTCATGCCAATCTTTTGGTGCAGAGTTCTTATCCGTATATGGGGCGAGAACCCGTCTTTTTATTTTCACTGCATCAACATCAAAAGTATATCGGTCAGACATGGTAGCAAACCAGATGTCCTCTGAATTGTTCTTCCAATTTATGCTTGCCCCCCGCCCTTTCTCTCTTTCCCATGTGATTCGGTTTTGGATTATAAAATATTTGGAAAGAATTCGATGAATTGCAGCAGACGACCGCCAGTCCCCACACACATAAATCGAGCCAGTAGGTTTGATTAAACGCCGAATTGCCGGAAGCCACGATTCAAGCCATTTCTCATACGCATCAAGTGATGTCTGTTTGAACCTGCTCCCATTGAAATCCTTTGTCAGATTGTAAGGTGGGTCGGTAAAAACAAGGTCAAAGGCTGCAGAGGGAAGAAGTTCCAGAATCGCGAATATATCCTGACATATTGTGGAATCCAGAATATCATCGATTGGGACTTCTTTATGTATGTGTTTAAGACGATTACCTAATCTTTTACAGTCCTCATCCGTCAGAATAATCGTTCTGTTACGCGGTGCTCTTTGTTTATTAATCATATATACCATCTAACATAGTTAAATGCTAATTTTCAAGAAAAAATAATATATCTTGCACGCTGTAGAAAACGAAATTTTTACTGAAAAGTACGTCTGCCGGAGGACAAGATTAATTGTCAAAGATATGATTTCTTCAAAAAGCCGTATCCTTCCGGCCTTAAGGGAGTATTGTATCGACAAACAGCAAAAGGGGCTAACTTTTTTAGTTCTTCCGCCTTTGGCAGAATCGAGAATCCAGCATCGAGAATCAAGTATCGAGCATCCCTTATCCTCCTTTCTACTATCTCCTTTCTACTCTCTCGCGAAGCGCTCCGGGTGCCGTTATCCGGGTATTGACCTTTCCGGTCTTTGTGTCGTATCTAACGGCCGGCACAATCGCACCGTTAAAAATCACCGGCCGAAGCTCATCGCCCCGCACGTTTATGACGCCCGTCTCGGCGTCGTAAACAAACTCATTGCCGGCAAACTCCATATCCTTGTCCTCGTAACTGACCGCGCCCTTGGCCAAAAGCTCGCCTAATTCCATCCGGCCCTGCGCCGATTCCAGAATCTTCGCGTCTATATGAGATGCCGTAATCGCAACTTTCTCCTTGCTTCGCCTGTCTTCGAGCGGGAAATAATCAACTAATATCGACCCGCCCTTCGAGTCCGCGACCAATCGATTTTCAGCCCCGTCAAATTGCAGCGAGTCAAACTGGCGCAAAAACGCGTAGCACTTCCGCCTCAAGCTGAATCTGCCAAGCCCCTTTTGCGACTCATCCGTCTGCGAGTTGTCCACCTTTATCAATCCCGGCCCAGCCGCGCTGAAGTCTCCGCTGACGGTGTTGTAATCCATCTGTGCGCACTTTAGCTCTATTCCGCCCAAAAGCCGCTCGCCGATTCTCTTGGTGCTCGCTAACCGAACGTCCCCTCCCCTTGCAACTAACCGCCCGATACCCGGTATCGCCGCCTTGTCTTTTTCGCCGCCCGCGTTTCTTAAGCCGACTTCGAGCTTGTCGGCTAATACGATATATTCCCGCGTGGCATCGCCCTGCTTTTGCGAAACCGTGCATCGGCAGTTGCCCTCGAATACGGCCCTGTTGGCCGCTCTCTCGAAACTCGCCTGTTTCTGCGACACGACCGTAACGGTCGCCGGTGTGTTCACGTCGCCGCCGGCGTTACCCGCCGCGTCGAAAATAATCC
>CAZQWM010000034.1:1730-26620 GCA_964597035.1 uncultured Pirellulales bacterium | reverse complement strand
GCCGAGCTTCTCGAATCTGCAATAGAGCCGGATTGCCCGTTGCGATTAAGCGATGGCGGCGTTATCCGCACGGGTTTCGACAAGGCACTCGACGAGCTGCGCTCGGTATCACGCGATGGCCGAAGCTGGCTTGCAGCATATCAGAAACAGCAAATCGAACGAACCGGCATAGACAAACTCAAAATCGGCTTTAACCAGGTATTCGGCTACTATATCGAAGTCAGCCGGGCAAACGCCGAAAAAGTCCCCGCCGATTACGTCCGCAAGCAGACTATCAAAAATGCGGAAAGATACATAACCGACGAATTGAAACAGTATGAGACGCGTGCCCTCGGTGCCGAAGAAAAGGCCCTAACGCTGGAGCAAAAACTATTCGAGGACGTGCGCTGCCAGGCGGCACAATATATACGCCGATTGCAGGCGCTGGCCGAGACAATCGCACAGTGCGACTGCATAGCGGGCCTAGCACATATCGCCGGCCGACGCGGCTATGTCCGGCCTATACTTTCAACCGATGGCCAGCTCGTAATCAGGGACGGCAAGCATCCGGTCCTCGCAGAAACTCTCGGCCACGACTTCGTCCCCAATGACGTGGAACTTGGAAACAACGCCGGGGACGTAGTTGTAATCACGGGCCCGAATATGAGCGGCAAGAGCACATACATCCGCCAAACCGCCCTGCTCGTATTAATGGCACAGGCCGGCTCATTCATCCCCGCAAAAGAGGCCACTATCGGCCTGACCGACCGCATCTTCACCCGCGTCGGCGCTTCCGATGAATTGGTCAGGGGCCAATCGACCTTTATGATAGAAATGACCGAGACCGCCAACATCATCAACAACGCCACCGCAAAGTCCCTCGTCATCCTCGACGAAGTAGGCCGGGGAACAAGCACTTACGATGGCCTGGCGCTGGCCTGGGCAATCACTGAACACATCGCAAACAAAATCAAGTGCCGAACGCTCTTCGCCACCCACTACCACGAGCTTACCGAGCTGGCCGAGCTTTTCGAAAACGTCAAAAACTGCAACGTCGCCGTGCGGGAATGGATGGACGAGGTCGTCTTTTTGCACAAAATTCTCCCCGGCGGCACCGACAAATCATACGGAATCCACGTCGCCAAATTAGCCGGAATACCAAAACCGATTCTACAACGCAGCAAAGAAATTCTCGAAGAGCTTGAAACCACCTTCCAGAAAGAAGCTGCCGGCTCACATTTAGCCAAGCACAAAACCAAAGAACCCAGTCCCGACACACTCTTCGTCCAGAAACACAAATCAATCCTCGACAACCTCGCCTCTACCGACGTCAATAACCTCACCCCCATTGAAGCGATAAACCTGCTCAACCAGATAAAAGAGCAGATGACAAACGATGATGGGAGAGAAAGAACAAAATGCCCATAGCCATAAGTTCTTCCTGGAAAAGATATTAAAGCCGCCCCTCAAACACCAATAAATATCAGAAAATTCTATTTTATTAGAACAATATATTTTGCAAAGCCGATATAATACTGTGTCACAACAGGAATTGGCTTCTGCGTGACCTTTAATCAAGCTGTTAGGAGTCCAAATGAAAGAGTAAGTTGCCGGTTTTCGCGAATTTTGACAGGCCGGTGGGATATAAAGTTCAAAACGATGTTATCTGACCTCAATCTCCTGCTGACTTCCGAAGTGAAGCAGTAATAACATCTCTTTGATACTGGCTTATTTCAATATCCGCTCTAAAGTTTAAACCGACTTCTTTACCCTTGCTGATGTCCTTTAAGTCTTGGGGTATTGTTATGAAAATTTTGCTTGTAAGCCCGGACTCGCCGGATACGTTCTGGAGTCTCAAAAACGCTCTGAAGTTCATTTCCAAAAGTGCTAGCCTGCCGCCTCTCGGGCTGCTGACTGTCGCGGCTATGCTGCCGAAGAACTGGGAGAAACGCCTCGTTGATATGGCCACCAGAAAACTGCGCGACAGGGACATTCGCTGGGCCGATTACGTCTTCATCACGGGTATGTTTATTCAAAAAGACTCTGTCCGGCATGTGATAGACAGATGTAAAAAGCTCTGCACCCGCGTTGTCGGAGGCGGGCCGCTCTTTACCGCGGTCCCCGAAGACTTCGATGACGTCGACCACCTCGTGCTCAACGAAGCCGAATGCACGCTGCCGCAGTTTCTAAAAGACCTCGAAACTGATACGGCGAAGCATATCTATAGGGCTGAAGAATTCGCGGAAATTAAGCATACCCCAACTCCTCTGTGGAAGCTGATTGACAGGAAAAGATACGCCCTGATGTGCATCCAGTATTCGCGAGGTTGCCCGTTCAACTGCGACTTCTGTGATGTCACTACGTTGTTCGGCCATCGAATAAGGACAAAGGCGAAAGAGCAGATAGTCGCCGAGCTTGAGAGTTTGTACTCTGTCGGCTGGAGAGGCCCCGTGTTTGTCGTTGATGACAATTTCATCGGCAACAAAACACTGCTCAAACAGCATATTCTGCCGGCTATTATTGAATGGATGGTCAAAAGAAAATATCCGTTTTCCTTTAACACTCAGGCGTCTATTAATCTTGCCGACGACGATGAGCTTATTCATCTGATGGTCGAGGCCGGTTTCGACTGTGTGTTTATCGGTATTGAAAGCACCAATGAGGAAAGTCTGGCCGAATGCAACAAAGTCCAGAACAGGGGCCGCGACCTGGTCGGCTGTGTCAAAAAGATACAGAACTCAGGCCTGCAGGTGCAGGCCGGATTTATCCTCGGCTTTGACAGTGACAAAAGCTCAATCTTTGAAACCCTCATCAAATTCATCCAGCAAAGCGGCATTGTCACCGCGATGGTGGGACTCCTCAATGCCCCTCGTGGAACGAAACTCTACGACCGGCTTACAAAAGAAAAACGGCTGCTAAAACAGCCGACAGGTGACAACACCGACTTTTCCATAAATTTCATCCCAAAGATGAGCTACGAAGACCTCATCAACGGCTACAGAAATGTCGTCAAAACAATTTACTCGCACAAGTATTACTACGAGAGAATTCTGACCTTTTTCAAAAATTACAGGCCATCGCCAAAGGTCAAGGTCAGAATAACCTTCGCCGATATCAAGGCGATTCTCAGGTCCGTCTGGAAGCTAGGCATCCTAAACAAAGGCCGAATCTACTATTGGAAGCTGATTTTCTGGTCGTTAAGACATCCGAAATACTTTCACATGGCCGTGACACTTATCATTTACGGCTTTCACTTTCGAAAGGTCTTCAACACCCACGGCAACGCTTAAATAGGCACTTACCGGCCAAGGCGGCCGTCGACCAGCAGACCTGCAGATTATAGCCGCCGCACGGACCGTCAATATCAACTGCCTTGACTTCAAATGTGAATCCCCCTCCCGCAAAAAAGAAAAAAGGCGATGTAAATTTACATCGCCCGCATAATAAACCGTAAATTAAGCAGCTTTAGCTGTTGGGATCTCTGTCGCGGTCACGGTCGCGGTCTTTATCACAATCTTTGTCTTTTTCCTTGTCCTTGTCGCACTCTTTGTCTTTCTCCTTTTCCTTGTTGCAGCCCTTATCCTTGTCTTTGTTGCAGCCGGGCTTTGCACTCAGTGCACAAATCCCGTCCCGCTGACAGCTAATCTGGCAGTCGGATTTGGCGTTCGGGCAAATCTGGCGTGCGGTCACAACCGTAACAGCCACAACAGTCACAATCGTGAGAATCACAAGAATCCTGCTTTTCATAACTTTGCTCCTTAAATAGTGTTTTAGTTTTAATCGTTCAGGTATATACGCCGGTGCCGTTTGGTATGTTCACATTATTGAAAATCCGATGGGTTTGACCAATCAGGAATTCCCTGATTTTGCGCAGTGATATACCCGTGTCTCTGGTATATCCTACTGAACAATAGGGAATTTCCTACTTCTTATAATATTGCATCGCTTCCGGGATAAGCTTTTTGATATTCTTTATTCTGGTCGAGTCGGCCGGGTGCGTGCTGAGTATCTCCAGCGGTTTTGGCTGGCCTTTATTTGCAGCAACCATCCTCTCCCAAAAGCTGACCGCCTCGTTCGGATTGTAACCCGCCATTGCCATAAATATCAGTCCCATCCGGTCCGCCTCATTTTCATGAAGCCGGCTGTAGGGCAAAAGCACGCCAAGCTCTGTGCCTATCCCGTAAGACTGCATAAACAGGTTCTTCGTCTGCTCGGGCCTGTTTGCCAGCGCCTCCGACAATGCCATACCCCCCATATCCACAAGAAGCCCCTGCGTCATTCGCTCTGCGCCGTGCTTGGCGATTGCGTGAGCAATCTCATGGCCCATCACTACCGCCAGGCCCGCTTCATTCTGTGTTACCGGCAATAGCCCCCTATAGACGACGACTTTGCCGCCAGGCATGCACCACGCATTGACATTTGAATCTTCGACGAGATTGAACTCCCATTGGTAATTTTTTATTCGCGACGACAGGTTATTCTCCGCACAATACTTTTCCACAGCCGTCTGAATCCTGGCCCCGACGTCCTTAACCATTCGCGTTTGCTTGGCGTTAGTACTAAGTTTGTTGGTGCTTAGAAACTCATTGTAGGACTGTAGCGCCATCGAATTCATCATAAAGTCAGGAACAAGGTTCAACTGTTTCCTGCCCGTTATCGCAACCTGCGAACACGAACACTGAAATAAAAGAACACAACACAAAGCGGCAACTTTCAAATTCAATTTGCGATTCATAATATTTCTCCTTTCTTCAGGAAAATCTGCCTCGCTGAATTTTACCCGCAAGGGCCCCTGTTGACCAGCATATCTGCAGATTATACCCGCCACACGGGCCGTCAGAGTCAATAACTTCGCCGGCAAAATAAAGCCCCGGACATATCTTCGATTGCATCGTCTTCGGGTCGATTTCGTCCCTGCTGACGCCGCCACGGGTAACCGTCGCCTCCTCTATCGGCCTTGTGGAGATAATCGAAACCGGCAGTTTCTTTAGCAATTGTACAAGTTTTCTTCGCTGCTCTTTTTTCAACTGGCTGCCGGTTGTTTCCGCTACTGCCGCCTGACGGCAAAGAAAACCCGCCAACTTTTTAGGGATAAGCTCGAAAAGAACGTTAACGATGATTTTTCTGGAATATCGACAGAGCTGCTCCATCAGATATCCCTCCAGTTTGGACTCATTCATCGCCGGCTTAACATCAACGGCAATTTCTACCGTCTTTTGTGCGGGCAGATAATCGGCAAGTAATCTGCTCATATCGAGCGCCGCCGGCCCGCCAATACCGTCCTGTGTAAAAAGCATCGGCCCCGTCGTAAAAAATCCCTTCCCCTCCAAAGTCACAGATATTTTCACGTTATCGAGCGATGTCCCCGCAAGCTCGCCGGGCCATTTTCCATTTGTTACAAGTGGCACCAGCGCAGCTCTCGGCTCGACAATTGTATGGCCGAAAGAACGTGCAAAAGCAAAGCCGTCACCCGTCGAGCCGGTCTTCGGATAGCTCGCCCCGCCCGTGGCAATAATAACCTTTTCAGCAGTCAACACCCCATCGGGCAAATTAATCTTAAACTGTCTACCGTCTTTGCCGATTCTCTCAACCCCCCTGCCGTATACAAACTGCACGCCAGCCGCCTTTGCCTGGCCCAAGAGTATATCCCTTACGTCGGATGCCCTGTCGGTGACGGGAAAAATACACCCATCCGGCTCGGCCCTCGTTTCAAGGCCCTGCTCAGCGAAAAATCTTATAACACTCTCAGGTGGAAATTCATAAAGTGCGTGACGAAGAAATCTGCCGGCTTGACCGTAAGCCCGCACAAAATCATCAACACTACCGGCGTGCGTCAGGTTGCATCTGCCGCCTCCCGTCAAAAGCAGCTTTCGGCCGGCCGCGGTGTTTTTCTCAACCACGACGGTCTTTGCCCCTGCCCGCGCAGCAAAAATCCCCGCCATCAAACCCGCCGGCCCGGCACCTATTATGCAAACTTCTGTTTCCATAATTCGGCCAAAGTGTAGCCGAGGGGGTATCCAGTGTCAAAGACCGCCCTTGTAATTGCCCATGATGTGCCTAAGATAGCCCAGGCATTTATGCAACCAATACCTCATAAAAACTTATATGCAGCCGCACTTGTCCTGACGACTGCAATCGCAACACTGGTATCCGCCGGTAATAAAAAAACTCCGGAAAAGCCAACTTTGTTCGTCGCGCTCGGCGAGCCGAACGCACCAATGGTACCAGCAAAAGACCTGGACCTGAATCTCACAAACAGACGGAAAATCGTCGTCGTAACCCACGGCTGGTTCGAAAGGCATCCCTGGCCGGAGAACCTAGCCCTGGCTATTAGAGACAACGTCGATGCCAACCAATGGCTTTGCGGCTGGTTCAACTGGCGAAACGAGGCAAGAGTTATCAACCCCAGGGACGCCGCTCAGTTCGCCCGCGATACCGCCGGCCCGCTTTTGGCGGAACAAATCCTCGACCTGTCGAAAAATCCAAAGCACGTCCACCTGATTGGACATTCCGCCGGCTCATGGGCTATCTCCGAAGCCGCAAAGCAAATCGCAAAGAAAACAAATGCCAGCATTCACCTGACCTTTCTCGATGCCTATGTCCCTCTGGGCTGGAACGAAAACGAGCTTGGCTTAAATCCGAATGAGCCGAATCTTATCTACTGGGCCGACCATTATCTCACAATGGATATCACAATTAAGGTAACAGAGCGTCCCCTCGCCAACGCGCACAACGTTGATATTGGCGACATCACCCCCGGCCTAAAAGACCACAGGTTCCCCTTTCACTGGTATCCCGCAACTGTCCTCGGCAGTTACGCCCCGAATGACAAATACGCAGGGAAAAAACTCTATTGCAAATCCACCAATATCGAATACGGCTTCGCACGCTCCCTCGAAGCAGGCGAAAAAAACTGGGCTGAGTCACTCAAGCTGCCTTTGGGCAATGAACCGGTAAAGATAACCAGGCCCAAAAAGCCCTTCGACCCACTGGGCTGGTTATTTAAGAAGCAACAGAAGCCGTAACCGAATCTCAGAGCCACAGACGTTTGCAATCAGCGGGGCTGGCTGTATAATGTGCCTCCAACTTTCTTAAACTTTCGTTTCCGCCATAGGCGGACAAATTACAGAGGGCAATATGGCAAAGCTGGCAAAACTGGACGATATCGTATCACTATGCAAACGTCGGGGCTTCATATTTCAGTCCAGCGAAATCTACGGCGGACTGGCAAGCTGTTACGACTACGGCCCACTGGGAGTAGAGCTGAAAAACAACGTGCGAAAGGCCTGGTGGAAACACGTCGTACAGATGCGCGATGACGTAGTAGGCCTCGATTGCTCAATCCTTATGCACCCGCTCGTCTGGAAGGCCTCCGGACACGCCGACCAGTTCGCCGACCTCGTCGCCGAGTGCAAAAAGTGCAATACCAGGACACGAGTCGACCACTTAAAAGACAAACAAAACGAATTGGCCGAAGAACATACCGAGCACGTCGCCCTGGCCGCTGCAATAGCCGGCGCACAGGATTTAAAAAACAAAGTCTGTCCTTCCTGCGGCGCCGTCGGCAATTTCACCGAACCGATGCCCTTTAAGCTGATGTTCGAAACCAATATGGGAGCAAACGTCGATGACTCGATGACCCTGTTTCTAAGACCTGAAACGGCTCAGGGCATCTTCGCCAACTTCAGAAACGTCCTCGACACCGCAAGGGTAAAGATTCCCTTCGGCATAGCACAAATCGGAAAGAGTTTCCGCAACGAGGTTACGACAAAGGCATTCATCTTCAGAACCCGAGAATTCGAGCAGGCCGAGCTTGAATTCTTCTGCGAGCCGGGGACCGATGAGCAGTGGTTCGAACACTGGAAACGAGAGCGTTTCAACTGGTATATCAACCTCGGTATCAAAAAAGACAACCTGCGTTTCCGTGAGCACGACAAAGACGAGCTTGCGCATTACGCCAAGGCCTGCGTCGATGTCGAATACAAGTTCCCGTTCGGCTCAGGCGACTGGCAGGAGCTCGAAGGTATCGCCAACAGAACCGATTACGACCTTCGACAGCACCAGCGCGGAATAAGAACGCTCAACGCCTGGTATGAAAACAAAGGCGACCTTTCCAAAATACAGCTTAAGGAAGAAGCCGAAGATTACACAAAAGGCCCGTTGTCATATTTCGACGATGAGAAAAAGGCCCGCTATATCCCCTACGTCATCGAGCCGAGCGCCGGTATCGACAGAAGCACACTTGCCTTTCTGGTCGACGCATACGACGAGGACGAGGTCAAGGGCGAAAAGAGAAATCTGCTGCGCTTCTCTCCGGCACTTGCCCCTACGAAGGTTGCGGTCTTCCCGTTGGTGAAAAAAGACGGTATGCCGGAAGTCGCCCGCAATATCTATAACGAGCTTAAGGCCTGCTTCACGACCTTCTACGACGAAAAAGGTGCCGTCGGCAGGCGATACCGCAGGCAGGACGAGGCCGGCACCCCATTCTGCATCACCGTCGATGGCCAGACACTCACCGACCACACCGTCACCGTCCGCCAGCGCGATTCAATGGAGCAAATCCGCGTCGCCACCGACCAGCTAAAGGCCCATCTGCGGGAGAAACTTGACCTGTGATATGACAAAACTAAGCCGAACAAATATAACAGAGCTAAATAACTACCTCGGACGGGAGGTAACCCTGGCGGGCTGGTTGTATCACAGCCGGACCAGTGGTAAGGTGCAATTTATAATCCTGCGCGACGGCACCGGACTGTGCCAGTGCGTTGTCGAAAAGGGCAGCGTATCCGATGAACTTTTCGAAAAGCTCCGCCACCTCGGCCAGGAGTCGAGCTTATACATTACCGGCACAGTGCGGGCCGACCAAAGAAGCGTAGGCGGTTATGAATTGGCAGTGACAAATGCCGAAATCATACACTCAACAAATGATTATCCCATTACGCCCAAATCGCACGGCGTTGATTTTCTCCTCAGGCACAGGCACCTACACCTTCGCAGCAGCAGGCAGTGGTGCATCAGCAAAATCCGCCACACAGTCATTGATGCAATCAGAAGATTCTTCAACGACAATGGCTTCACGCTCGTCGACACGCCAATACTGATGGCCGCGGCAGGAGAAGAAGAGCAAACGCTTTTTGAAGTGGATTACTTCGGAACTCCGCTATACCTGACCCAGACCGGTCAATTACACCTCGAGTGCGCCGCTGCCGCCTTCGGCAGAGTTTACTGCTTCGGCCCGACCTTCAGGGCCGAAAAAAGCAAAACTCGAAGGCACCTCACCGAGTTCTGGATGGTCGAGCCGGAAGTCGCTTTCATCAATTTGGACGGACTTCTGGAACTGGCTGAGAATTTCGTATCGTATATCATTGAGCGAGTACTCAAGGACAACAGCCCGGAACTTGAAACATTAGGCGCCGATATCCCCGCGTTACAGAAAATCAAGCCGCCCTTCTACCGGCTGACCTACACTCAGGCCGTCGAAATCCTCACGGGCGACAAAACCGCCAAATTCCTTGCTGAGCAGCTTACTCAGTTTCAGCAGCAAAAACAAACTATCGAAAAGCGTATTGCCGAGCTCGAAGCTGAGCAAGCCGGACAAATCAAGCAATGGAAACGCGACAAGAACGCTGCCGAACTGATTGAGCTTCGCTCTACACTCGACGAGCTAAGCACAAAAATTGAAAACAACCCGAAACACGCACAGCTTGCTGCAGAATTCAACTGGGGCAAGGACCTCGGCGGCTCGGATGAAACAATAATCTCACAAATGCACGACAAGCCCATTTTCGTCACCCACTACCCAAAACAGGCCAAGGCATTTTATATGAAAACCGACCGAAGCAACGACAAAGTCGTGCTCAATTTCGATATGCTCGCTCCCAACGGCTTCGGCGAAATCATCGGCGGCTCCGTCAGGGAAGACGATTATGATATGCTCGCAAAACGAATCGAAGAAAAGGGCCTGAAGCGCGAAAACTATGACTGGTATCTCGACCTGCGAAAATATGGCTCGGTGCCGCACGGCGGCTTCGGCCTCGGCGTCGAGCGAACCGTCGCCTGGCTCACCGCCGAGCCACATATCCGCCAGTGCATCGCCTTCCCGCGAATGATGGACAAAGTCTATATTTAGCCCTTCGGCCCTCGACCATTCGCAATTATGGAAACCTGGACAATACAGAAACTGCTCAACTGGGTCACTGAATACTTCACCGCCAAAGGCCTTGATTCACCCCGGCTTTGCGCTGAACTTCTGCTAAGCTTTGTGCTGGGCCTGAAAAGAATCGACCTTTATACCCAATTTAACAACATAGTCCCGCAGGACAAACTCGCCGAGCTGCGAAACCTCGTCAAACGTGCCGCTAATCATGAACCGGTTGCTTACCTGACTGGTAAAAGCGAATTCTTTTCGCTCGAATTTGAAATAACCACGGACTGCCTGATTCCCCGCCCTGAGACCGAACTGCTTGTTGAACGTGCCGTCGAGTTCTTGCGAACCCGCTCAGGCGAGCAATTTGTTTGCGACTTGTGTACCGGCTGTGGCTGTGTCGCCGTCGCTATCGCTAAAAATTTCACTAACTGCCGCATAGTCGCAATGGACATCTCCGAAACCGCACTCAAGATCGCCGCTCGAAACGTCTCCAAATACGGGCTGGACGCTCGCGTAGAGCTGCTGCACGGAGATTTATTCGAGCCGCTCATCCCCGGCGTAGGGGCCGCGAAGTTCGACCTCATCGTCTGCAATCCGCCTTATGTCAGCGAGCCGGAATTCGATAAGCTGCCTGAAAACGTTAGAGACTTCGAGCCGAAATCCGCCCTCGTCGCCGGCCCTGACGGCCTCGATGTCATCAAAAAACTCATCCCAGAAGCCGACAAGTTCTTAAAATCCGACGCCGCACTTATATTCGAGATTGGCAACAATCAGGGCTCGGCCGTCCTCCAACTGCTCGACGTAACCGGAATCTTCGCCGATGCCAAAATCGTAAAAGACTATCAAAAACTCGACCGCTTGGCCGTCGCCGTAAAAAAATCCCACTAACCACTACCCACTAATTCCGGGAAACAAAAGGGCTCACACTAAAAACGCAAGCCCTTCTCATTTTATCAGGAAGTCCTCTACTAATGCTCCTGCCTACACTTCAGCGTCCCGTGTCTCCTCGTAGAACTCCGCGTAATTGTCCTTGTTCGCGGTCTTCCGAACCGCTATAGCCGCACGCGGGTGTTCATTCAGTATCCCGGTAATCGCATAGGGTATTATATAACCCCACTCGATTTCCTTTTGCATCGGCAGCATCTGCTCTTCTATAACCTTTAGAACGGGACTTAGCTTAAACTTGGGATTCTTCAAAAAACCTACAAGCAGCTCGAGCGGACAATTACCCGGCCCTCGACCGATGCCGTAAAGCGAGCCGTCCAGGTAGTTCGCGTTGTGAATTATCCCCTCGATAGTATTACCGAAGGCAAGCTGCTGATTGTTATGGCAGTGAACGCCGATTTCCTTGTCTTCGGGCAGATGCTCCCTGTAAAGCTTGACAAGATATTCAATCTGCTCACAATAAAGCGCCCCGAAACTGTCAACAACATACACAACATCCACGGGACACCTGGCAAGCTGGTCAAGCGACTCAACAAGGTCCGGTTCAATCTCCTTCGAGATAGCCATAATATTCACGGTAGTCTCGTATCCGAGGTCGTGACACTTCTTCGCCATCTCGATTGCCTTGTCCATATCCTTGACGTATGTTGCCACGCGAACCATATCGATGGGGCTTTCGTCGGCGGGCGCAAACTGCTGCTCCTTCACACGGTGCGCATCTACCATAATACTTAATTTCAGGTTCGACTCGATGCCGTCTGTAATTTCTCTTATCTTCTCGTCGTCGCAGTACTTCCAGCTCCCGAAATCCTTCGGAGGACAAAGCTCTCTGCTGCTGCGATAACCCATCTCCATATAATCGATACCGCTTTGTGAAAGCGCCCTATACGCCTCTCGCACAAACTCATCCGTGAACCTGTGATTGTTAATTAATCCGCCGTCCCTTATGGTGCAGTCCAATACTTTTATCTTCTCTCTGTACACGTCTAACCCCTGTCACAAACTATAATTTCCCAAGTATTTTCTCTACGACTTCCTGTCCTACCTCGATGGCCCACTGTCCCTCCTTGCGATGGACGCTGCCTATTCTATCAATTAAAACGAACTTTGGCCACTTATTTATCGCCTTCTTGTCGCGTCTGATGGTATCCACCAGGGTTGTTCTATCGACGCTTCCAGGTATCCCGACGGGCATACCCAGCCCCGTAAGTACTTTCCTGATTCTCTCAAGGCGTTTAATGTCACCCAACCCCGTCTCGATTTCAATCAGCCCTGCCGCAATCATCCCTACTGCCACGGCCTCGCCGTGCAGTAATTCGAAGCCGCTCGCCGTTTCTACTGCGTGGCCGACCGTATGGCCGTAATTCAGCATTCGCCTCTGGTTTTTCTCCAACGGGTCCGCCTCAACAACACCCGACTTGACTTTGCAGTTGAAATATGCAATCTGCTCCATTACTGCCGGCTGGCGCTCCAGAATCGCGTCCAAATTCTTCCCGAGAAACTCAAAGTATTGCTCATCCGCAATCAGTGCGTGTTTCACCGATTCCGCTAATCCCGCCCTGTATTGCCTCTCGTCAAGTGTATTCAAAGTCGCCACGTCGATATAAACAGCCGAAGGATGCCAAAAAGCGCCGAATGCGTTTTTGCTAAGCGATGAATCAACGCCCATCTTGCCGCCTATCGCCGAATCACCCTGGGCCAAAGTCGTCGTTGGGATCTGCACTACCATTACGCCCCTTTTGAATACTGCCGCCGCAAAACCAGCAATATCGCCGACCGTCCCCCCGCCCAGCGCCACAACTACCGTGTCCCTGCCCAAATACGCCTGCTCCATCGCCTCCAGAATCGATACGACGGTGCCCATATTCTTAGAGCTCTCACCCGCTGGTGTTATAACGTAAGTGGGAATATCCCTGCCCGACAGAAGCTTATCGAGATGACCAGCTTCAGCCACGTTGGCGTCTGTAATGACGAATTTGCCCCATCCACCAAACTGCGAATCTAACTTCGGCCACACCGACTCCAGAATACCAGTCCCGATTTCTATCCTGTATTCGCCGGCTTTTATTGCAGGCACTTTGACTGTCAATTCTAACATATAAATCAATAGCGTATAATGGACTTGACCTGATATCCTGCCAGCTTGCCGATTCCGCCAAGCTTACTCAGCTCAATAAGAAATACGATACCCGCTATGCGCCCGCCTATTTTTTCGACCAGCTTGCACGCGGCTGCCATCGTGCCTCCCGTAGCAAGCAAATCGTCAACCATCAGCACCTTCGCCGAATCTGTTACGGCATCCCGGTGCACCTCCAAGGTATCGCTGCCGTATTCAAGCTCGTATGTAACTCGCTCAGTCTCGAATGGCAGCTTGCCCTTTTTGCGTATGGGGACAAAGCCCGCGCCAAGCTTCGCTGCCACCGCTGCTCCGAAAATAAAACCCCTCGCCTCCACAGCCCCAACATACTCAATCCCCGCTCCTATATAATCACAGGCCAGCGCATCTACCGCCGCTCGGAACACCTTTGGCTCAGCCAGCAACGGGGTTATATCACGAAACAGAATTCCCTTCTTCGGCCAGTCTGGAACATCCCGAATATAATCCTTCAGCTCAATCCCATCCTTATCCATAATACCTGCACTCCAACTTTATTGCATAATCATTCGATGTGCTTGCATAATCCGGCTGTGGTCGCTCTAAGTTAGCAGATTATTGACGGGAAACAAGTGGTATTAACTGCGAGCTGCTATTCCTCGTTCATAAGCTCATACAGTTTTGTGAGTGCTTCATGCTGAATCTGGCGGATTCGCTCACGTGTGAGCTCCAGCTTCGCCCCGATTTCCTTGAAGCCCATCGGCTGGCTGCCGTCAAGACCATAGTGCAGGCGAAGCACCTCGGCCTCGCGCGGGGCGATTTCGTCTAACAGCCGGATGGCCTTGGCCTTCTCCTCGTCCCACACCAGCTCCTCTTCCGGCTTGGCCGTCCCCTGCCCCCGAACCGACACCTCCAACATCTGGTTTTCATCCGATGTATCTGCCTGCTGATTATCCTTTACCGAGCAAAGAACGTTGACGGTTTCGTATATGACTCTCGCCTTTTTCAGCGACAGATGCATCAGATTTGCCATTTCTTCAACGTCGGGCTTTCTCCCTAACTTCACCTCAAGCTCCGCCGCAATATGCCGCCACTGATTAATCAGCCCAATCATATAGCCGGGCACATGAACGGGCCGAACGTCGCTAAGCTGGGCGCTCTTGATGCTCTGCTTTATCCACCACGCCGCGTAAGTGCTAAACCTCGTCCCCCGGTCTGGGTCGAAATAATCTACCGCCTTGATTAGCCCTAAGTTGCCTTCCTCGATAAGGTCGCCTAACGTCAGTGCGCCCCGCCCTCCGTATCTTTTGGCTATGTTCACTACCAGCCGAAGATTACTGCGAACTAACTGCTCTCTGGCCGCAGGGTCGTTTTCCTCGACAATCAGCTTGGCTAAACGATGTTCCTCTTCCGCCGACAGCAGTGGCGCCTCGTCGATTTCCTGAAGGTACTCTTTTATGGTTGCGTCGAATGCGATTGCCCTTCCTCCTGCCTTTTTACAAACCCTCCAGCCCAGGCCGCAAGGCCGACTCCGCTGATTCCCCTCGCTCCTTTGGAGGTAACCCTTTCTCCGCTGATTAAATATCGACTAACTTCGCCCCCGGGTTTAGTAAGACATTGTTCGGCCTAACAGCCGCCTCACCCAGCCCCCGAAACCCTACTACCGACAGTATTATCGGTATCACCTGCATCCCTGCCCTTCGTAGCACAGCGAAGACCCCGGAATGTCTTTATCCGGGGCCCAGTCTTTCTTGTCATTCCGTGCCTGCCTGTTCCTGAAAGCCTTTGACAGGGGACACGGAATCCAGTTTTGTCATTGCGTGCCTCGCCACCTTGTGGCGACCCTGGCAATCTCATCCAATTGTTAATCCGAAACTTGTCCGCCTCCGGCGGATTTTATCCGCCTTTGGCGGAAAGGGAAAGATTTGGGTAGAATTGAAAAATATTAAAAAGTTAAAGAGGAAATAATAGGTGGTTGTCCCCCGGTTATTCCGTCCTGCTTTCCTTTAAATTTTTGGCTTTTGGAAAAGTAAACGAAGGTTTTTGCTTCAGTATCGCATACCCAAAGTCGAGCATTGTATCATTGCCGAGCTTATCCACCTCCAGCGGCTTTATAAAGAAATTGGCAATGAATCCCTTGATAGTGCTCCAGAGGGTCTCATCCTCGGACTTCCTATAGATAGATGATATTTCTATTCCCATTTTGGGGTTCTTTTCACTCCTCCTGAATGTAAGGGAGTTCACTCCCGCAATTATCTCATTGTACCTATTTTCGTACTTATATTGTCCGTTTTTCGGCTTAACACTGTAAAGCCCAATGGTCACTGGGCTTTTATGGCCCTTTGCGTTGAAATATATATCCACCCTCGTAACGGTCTGTGTAGAACCGCTAATCGTTCCTTCAACCTCAACAAGACCAACCCCTTCTCCTTCAAACTGAATATAATCGAGCATATTTTTCAGTGGCTCTCCTTCTTTCAAATTACCGATATTTCTCGCTATCATCCCTGCAGGGTCAAACGTGTTTTTGTGAAAGCCCTTTCCCGTCAACTTAATTTCACAGGCCGCATAAAAAAAGTTTGAAGTGACTTTTTCTTCATACGAGATTACACCTACCTGCTGCTCATTATTGACGCTGACTTCCCTGTCAACAAGAACCGGGGATATCAGCGGGATAAAATACGCGAAAGATAAAACAGGGTTTTTTATTAACATCTCGTTACTATAACTCAACATAATCGTGGGGCCGTTGGAATCATCGGCGGCATCGTTACTGTCCGCCGCAGATTCCTCACTGTGGACGCTTATGCTGCCGTTGGGGTCGGAACTTAACACGACACAGGGCGCCAAAAGAAAAATGCAAATAATGGTTACTGCAAATAAGGCTGTTAGACGGTTGTTTCTTAAAAGTGCACGTGTATTTATCACATACAATTGCATAACTTACCCCTGATACTGAAATACTGAAAAAACTTTGTTATTTTAGAAAAACAGCCCCACAGTCGACGCTTTTCCATCACCGTGCCATAATTCTAATTGAATCCGCCCGGATTTCAAGACCTCAAATTTATCCTCGCAAGATTTAGGCGGGGGTACGCTGCAGGCGCGATTTTTCCGCCTTTTTTTGGTGGATTTAGCTGTTGAAACTTATCCCCCTATGGCGGACAAGATTCGGTTTGCGTAAAATTCATCCGCTGTTCGATTGCCGGATTGTGGGACATTCGAAAGTTAAAAGCTAAGGGAAATAATAGCTGTCCCCGGTTATTCCAACGTTTTGCTTTCCCTGATATTTTTAGCTTTGGGGAAAGTGAACGTGGTTTTTTTTTGAAGTAATGCATATCCAAATTCAAGCATCGTAGTATTGCCGAGTTTAGTCACTTTCGGCGGCGTTATAAACAAATTGGCTATGGCCCCCTTGATGCTGCTGAAGAAACCCTCAGATTCTCCTGCATCACTGATAGACGCCACTTTTATTTCCATGCGGGGAGTCTTTTCGGTCTTTTTGAATATAAGTGAATTCACCCGAGCAACTATCTGGCTCGATCTGTTTTCGTACTTATATTGTCCGTCTTTCGGTTTAATATCATAAAGACCAATGGTTACGGGGCTTTTGTGGCCTCTTGCATTGAACTGCATGCCCACCTCGGTAACAGTCGGAGTAGAACCGGTCATAGTTCCCTTAACCTCGATGCGGCCGAACCCTTCCCCATCAAATTTGATATAATCAAGCATATTTGTCAGCGACTCTCCTTTTTTCAACTCGTCGGTATGTGCCTCTATCATCCCTGCGGAATCAAATGTGTTCATATGAAAACCACTTCCCAATATTTCAAATTCGCAGGCCAGATAGAAGGATTTTGAAGTACCCTTTTTTTCATGCGAGATTATACCTACCTGCTGGTCATTATTGACACTTGATATATTGTCAACAAATGTCGGAGCTATCAGCGGAATAAAATACATAAAAGATGCTATGGGGTTTTTTACAAATTTCTTTTTACTATAACTCATTATCATAGTGGGTCCGTTGCTGTCTTCGACAACATTATTGCCGTCCGCCGCAAGATTACTGTGGACGCTTATGCTGACGTTGGGGTCGGAACTTATCCCGACACAGGACGTCAGAAGAAAATTGTAAATAAAGATTACTGCAAATAAAGCGATTAGACGGTTATTTCTTAAAAGTACTCGTGCATTCATCACATACAATTGCATAGCTTACTCCTGATACGGAACAGTCCATACTTTGTTTTGGTTCCCGGTCCGTTGTATCTTCGTACCCGGAGTTTATTACCCCTGGTATCATACTTAATGGTCGCATAATCATAAAACTCTATTTCCCGGTTCGGCACAAATCCTTACTATTGCTTTTCGCCCGGCGACCAGGGCTTGCGAGGCTCACGCAGAACGTAGCTGGCTATGACAAGCCCCAGAATAGAGCCCATTATGAAAGTAAGAATCAACAGCAGGACTAACGGCATCGTAATCGTGACAAAGAGCAGCTTTGTGTCCACCGCCTGCCTGTTCTGGACAAACACTATCAGCGACAACAATAAAATAATCAGAATTACGACAATCCTGGCTTTCCTCATTTTTCAGAGTCCTTCTCTTTGTGTGATTTGTTATTTTAATCCCCAAAAGCGCAGTTGGTGCGCACGCAACAATACACACACGAACACTCAGTCGTGCGCGTAAAGCACAACATTATGTCCCCACCACTGTTCTTTTTGATATATGCTACAGCTGCGTGAATCGCTGAAACGTTCTACCAATTAACGCCATGGCATCCGTTCATAAAAGCTGCCAGTGCAAAAAGGGCGATTGCCAGGACATACTTGTAAATTGAGTTTACTTTCATTTTAAATTTCCTTTTAATTAGCGTTATAATTGTAAATTCGTTTTGGTTTCATACATATGCTTTGCCGCTTGTCAAGCGTACTCTCATTCGAACAAACAAATGGGAATCTACGGAGAAACAACCTTTATGTTAAACTCCGTCGAGGTCGACGCCCCGGTTTTCGGGATACCCTTAACAGAGACGCGATACTCACCGATGGCGGCGTCCTTGGGCACAGCAATCCGGAGTTGCACATCAGGTTTGTCGCTGGCCTCGATAATAACGCTGGTCGGGTCGACACTGATGCCTGTGGACGCTTTAATTTGCAGCTTCACGTCCTGCTTAAAATACTCGCCCCTCTCCAGTGAGACGGTAACGATTTGGACTTCACCCTGTTTGACCTCTGTGCCGAAGGTTGGGACAGCGATTTTGAACCCTTCGGCCTTGAGCGCGCTGCCGCCTCTCTGGCTGCTCGATTGGCAGCCGAACACGGTAGCCAGAACCAACGTCATCACAATTGTAATTGCATTTTTCATTTGCTCTTCCTTTCTTAAATTATTAAATAGGGAGTGATACAATACACTCCTTGACGTTAGGTACATGTTCCCTATCGAGGCGTTCAGGTTCCCTTAAATTGACCACGCAATAGACCAGCCAGCCCGATAATTATCGCAACAATTCCGCCGAGCAGCATCCATATCGCCTTGTCGGTAGGCGAGCCGGTGAAAAATCGGGAAATGTCAGATCTCAATGACTCTGACGCAGCAACGCCAAAGACCACAAGAACGATACCACCGGCAAGAATTGCCAGTGAGATTAGTTTATTCATTGAATTCTCCTTTAAATTTTTATGTCTAACTCACGAAAGGTCACGGGACTCTTCGTCCGCTGATGACTCTAAGCAAGATGACCACGATGGCAATCACCAGGAGAGCGTGAATGAAACCGTGAATGGTGTAGGAAGTTAGCAATCCCAGGAGCCACAATATGAGCAGAATTACAGCAATAGTGTAAAGCATAACAATCCAACCTTTCTTTTTTGGGGTTTAGTGTTCACCGCACACGGCCACGACGCCTGACGGACCAAACCCACATACTCATTTTCTATACCTCAATGTAACCTTACAATGCCTTGATGTAAGCCTGCAATGCCACGATGTAAGCCGACAATATCATGATGTGAAGCTTATTTCTTGCTTTTCTTTCTGTCTGGCCGCTGGGCTAATGCAGAGGCGGCGGTACTCTTGGCCTTTTTTGAGGTACTTTTGCTTCGCAGTTGTTGGGAAGCGATTTTGCCCATTCGTTTTGAGGTTTTTTCGCTCTTTGCCATCGTTATTCCTTTCATATTTTACTTTTTTACAAAACTACTATCACCGTATTGCTCGGCTGACCTTCGCCGGATTTATTTATTGCTATAACACGATATTCAAGTTCCGCGTCTTTCGGCTGTTCAACCAAAGTTGATTCTGTCTCGATTGCCATTGCGACATTCTGCCGCAGCGATTTTATTATACGAGTTTTACCGATCGGTCACTTGGCCTGGTAGCTGAACTTCTGTCCGCCCACGGAAGCCTCGAACATCAGGCCCGCCTCGTCCATTGTGAAAACCGCCACACCGTTTGTGAACTTGGCATTAGCGCCGGCGCCCGATTTAATCGCCACGGCTGTGGCTTGGGCGTCGAACCGGAAGTTGCCCTGCTTGAAGTTCTCAACGTTTTGCCCGGTTTCAAAGCAGATGATCTCGGTATAGGACTGCCCGCCGAGCTGCATCCATATCGCCTTGTCGGTAGGCGAGCCGGTGAAAAATCGGGAAACGTCAGAGCTGAATGACTCTGTGGCAGCAACGCCAAAGACCACAAGAACGATACCCACGGCAAGAATTACGAGCGAGACTGCTTTGTTCATAGAAATAACCTCCTTCTGATTTTCATACCTGGCTCTACGAAATGGTCACAGGGGCTTTCGTCCGGTGATGACTCTAAGCAAGATGACCACGATGGCAATCACCAGGAGAGCGTGAATGAAACCGTGCATGGTGTAGGAAGTCAGTAATCCCAGGAGCCACAATATAATCAGAACAACAGCGATAGTGTAAAGCATAACAATCCAACCTTTCTTTTTTCGGATTTAGTGTTTACCGCACACGGCCAGGCGGCCTGACGGCCAAACCCACATACTTATTTTCTATGCCGACTCGAAACAGTTTTTTGTTACCTGGATTATTTCCCGGAGCGTTTTTCCTTTAATTCTTCGAGATACCTTGCCGCGGCATCCTTGCCGCCTAATCCAAAGGCAAGCGCCAAAGCAAGGACAATGCCGCCAAGGATAATATTGAATGTAGCAGTCACCAAAAGCGTTCCAATACCAAGCTGTGCCAGCGCAATTGTTAATGCAAAAATTATAATCGCCCACCTGCTTATGCCGGCCAGCAGCTCCGGTTTGGGTAATTTCGCGTTCGCCGCTGCTATCTGCACTATTCCCGACACGAAGCTGGCCAGAAACATCGCAACCACCAGAACAAGCAGCGCCGCTATGACCTGCGGGATGTAAGCAAACAAGCTGGCAAGAACGTCTGAAGTATTCGGCAGCCCTAATGCGTTTACTGTCATCACAAGCACCATGATGATAACCAGCCAATAAACAAGGCCGCTGACGACCTCCCCTGCGGTAATCTTCAAATCGCCTTTGCTTAGAATTTCTGATACTCCCGCCTTATCCGCCAGCGTATCGAAGCGTACCACTTTGAGCACTCCGTTCACTATCGATCTGATTATTTTGGCAACAATCCAGCCGACAATCAGAATTAATAGTGCGCCCAGCAGTACAGGAAGATAGGCCAGTATCTTCGTCAGCATTTGGCGGACCGGGTCAACAATAAGATTTCCCCATTCTATTTCAGCCAGCATTTTCTGTACCTCCAATTAAATTGTTAATATTGGATACCTTTTCTACTATACATAGACACCTCGGCTTAGCTTACCTAATTATAACCACAAAGATTCTTTTGTAAATCATAGTGTAGAAACTGATTATAATATAAGACAAATTGCCTATCCGCCTGTCGGTAAAATTCCTCACACTAACACCGATTCGCATACTTGCAAAGGCACTTTGTAAGCTTAAAATGCGTTTTTTGAAATAAAAACAGCGATTCGTGAATTTGCAAAGGCGAAATAACCTTCCCCCCGAAAACTGATTTATTCAAACTGGGTAACCTGGGGACAGTCTTTTTTTTCAGCCGCCGTCCGTAGCGTAGCGAAGGCCCCAGAAAGACTTTATCTGGGGTCCCCCTGATTAACTCAGTACTCAGTCCTTGATACTCAGTACGTAATATTCAACCATCAACCAGTGACTCGCACCCAGCAACCGTCAACCAGCATCGACCTTATCTATCCGCCTCCAGCAGCGTTCTGTGTTCTCCGAGGCCTCTGAGGTTAAAACAGTGTTACTTGACCGCTTTTTATTCGCCTGTGGCGAGTCGGTGGAATTGAAAATCGAAAATCTTCTGTGGCCAAAATGTTCTGCTTTGTTTTGCGCTAGGTGGCAATAACACCTACTGAACGCCTCACCGGCTGACTAAACTTGTCCTGAGCTTGTCGAAGGAATCCGTGTAAATCTGTGTAATCCGTGGTTGCAATATCTCTGTGCCCTCTGAGTGCTCTGTGGCTATATTAAAATTCTTTGTGTCTCCTGTAAGGGATGGCCAAGCCATTAGTGCCTTATTGGCTAAAACTCTGTGTTCTCTGCGTTCTCCGCGGTAAAAACAAAAGAGGCCGGGTTATTTCCTGGCCTCTTATTATCTGTATCACAAACCGCCTTGTCAGCAGCCCCTAAAGTCCCCGGCTACACATCCTCATCTGTACCTGTCGTATCGGAACCTTCCGTGGGCTGTTCGTCCTTGCCCGCAACAGACTCGTCCACTGCTACCGGCTGCTCCGCATCCGCCGATTCCTGCTCAGCTTTTAACTCTTCGACCTCTGCTACCGGCTGCTCCGCACCCGAGGTTTCCTGCTCAGCTTTCGGCTCTTCGACCTCTGCTACCGGCCGCTCTTCACCCGATGATTCCGGCTCAGCTTTCGACTCTTCGACCTCTGCAACGGAAGCTTCCCCGCCTGTCCCGAGCTCGGTCGAGGGGCCGGCCTGCTCCTCCTTTTTCTCCTCCTCCCCTTCAGCCGCTTTCGCCTCGGCCGTATCGCCTGCCTGGTCTTCCGCCGCCCACTGCGCACGACGCAAGCTCAATCCGATTTTACGTGCCTCTCCGTCAACCTTCAGTATCTTCACCTCAAGCTCATCATCGACCTTGACCACGTCCTGTGGCTTTTTGATTTTCTGGTCCGACAGTTCCGAAATGTGCAGCAGCCCCTCTAACTCCGGCTCTAATTCCACAAACGCACCGAAATTCGTCAGCTTCGTAACCTTGCCCTTGACAATATGACCGGGTATATACTTTTCCGGAATCGCCCGAATCCACGGGTCCTCGGTCAACTGCTTGACGCCCAGCGACACTCGCTGCTTTTCGGGGTCTATATCCAGAACAACGCACTTGATCTGGGCGCCCTTTTGCACCGCCTCATTCGGATGGCTGTATTTCCTCGTCCAGCTAAGGTCTGAGATGTGAATCATTCCATCGATGCCTTCTTCTATCTCGACAAACGCCCCGTAATTGGTGACCCCGCGAACGGTAGCCGTAACCACTGTCCCCGGCGGATACTTCTGTGACGCCACCGACCACGGATTCGTCTCCGTCTGTTTCAATCCCAGTGAAATCTCCTGCTTGTCCTTGTTGACGTTCAGAACCACAACCTCGATTTCATCACCGAGGTTAAGCATTTCGCTCGGATGATTAAGCCGTTTCGTCCAGCTCATCTCGCTTATGTGCACAAGCCCCTCAATCCCGTCCTCCAGCCGCACAAACACACCGTAATTCATAACATTGACTACTTTCCCTTTTACCCGTGAGCCGATGGCGTATTTCTCCTCGACGCTGTCCCACGGGCTGGGCGTCTTTTGCTTCAGGCCAAGCGATATCTTCTCATTCGCCTTGTCAACACCTATCACCACGCACTCGATTTCCTCATCGATCTGGACCACCTCGGACGGATGGCTCACGCGTCCCCAGCTAAGGTCTGATATATGCAGCAGTCCGTCCACGCCGCCCAAATCCACAAACACCCCGAAGTCCGCTATATTCTTGACGATGCCTTTTCGCCGCTGGCCGACCTCGATTTCCTCGAGAATCTTCTCTTTACTGACCCGTCGTTCTTCTTCGATGAGTTTACGCCGTGAAATAACGATATTGCGCCCCTCAACGTCAATTTTAAGAATCACGCACTCCACCTCTCTGCCGATGAATCTGCTGATGTCCCCCGGTCTTCTGATGTCTACCTGTGAGGCGGGCAGGAATACCGGGACGCCGATGTCGACCAGCAGCCCCCCCTTGATTCGCCGGACGACCTTGCCCTTGACAATGTCGCCTTCCTTCTTGGTGTTGATAATGTTCTCCCAGCCCCTGATGCGGTCGGCCTTGTGCTTCGAGAGCAGTATAAGCCCGCTCTCAGAGTCGGTATCCTCAAGAAACACCTCTATCTCTTTGTCGGGGACTATCTCCGAAGCATCCTCAAATTCACCCGCATCAACAATCCCTTCGCTTTTGAGACCTACTTCGACAATAACGTCGTTTCCAATCTGCGTTACAATTTTACCCTTCAGGATTGTTCCCGGAAGGTGGGAATCCACCTTCGCCTGAAGAACGTTCTGGAACAGCTCGTCTTCCTTCTCGCCGAACATTTCCGCGACCTGCTGGTCAACCTGTTCGGCCGACATACCCAATTTGTTAATTATGTTTCTGTCAACCATAAATTCGATTTTCCTCTGTGGAGTCTGGTTTTATCCGCCGAGGCGGACTAATGCCCGCCGGCGCCCCACATTTACGCCGACAAGCCACTGACGTAAGGTTAATAATCTAAAAAAACGCATTTGCCCACGCAGCAAATGCAGATATTCATATCTCGTTGTGAGTACTACTTTCTGCGCCCCGCGTCTTGCCCGGCACGCCACTATTCCACGCTGCCGGCATCAATCGCCGCCAGGTTCTTAACAAACTCGTCAATTATCCACTGAGGGGTCGAGGCACCGGCCGTAACGCCTGCGGTGAGCTCGCCTGCCCTGAGCTTGTCGAATGGGTCGAATCCGCCCGCGGTCCGACTGCCCGAAACCATATTTTTATCAAATTCCTGCCAGTTCTGCAAATGAAACGTTTTACTATTATTTATTTTGCATAACTCAGCCAGTTTTCGGGTATTTGCGCTTTGCAGCCCCCCCAAAACGAACATAACATCGACTTTTCGGCACAATTCCACCGCCGCCTGCTGCCTCTTGATGGCCTCTTTGCATAGCGTATTGAGCACTTTCAGCTCATCGAAGCCGCTTTGGCTCCTGACTATGGCTGAGAGCATCCTGCCGAAAAATTCCGGGCTTTGCGTCGTCTGGCAGACAATCCCCAATCGCCCATTATTGCCGATTTTATCAATATCCGATTCATCCCCGACGACCACCGCCCCCTTCGTGCAGCCGACCACCGCCTGAACTTCGGGGTGGTTCCGGTCGCCCATTATCACAACCTTATAGCCCTCCCCCTCCATCCGGGCGGCTATCTCCTGCACTCTTTTAACCAGCACACAGGTCGCGTCAACAATCTCGGCGTTCTTGTCCCTGAGGTGATTTATCTGTTCGGAAGCTGCGCCGTGCGAGCGAATCAATACGGCCGACCCTGCCGGTATCTGCTCCACGTCGTCAACTGCGAGCAGTCCCTTTTTTGCCAGTCGTTCGACCACGTTGGGGTTATGAATAATCGGCCCCAAGCTATATACCCGTCCCTTCTCAGCCAA
>CAZQWM010000034.1:0-1630 GCA_964597035.1 uncultured Pirellulales bacterium | reverse complement strand
ACAACTGCCAGAAATCGTAAATACCAATCATTCTCACTATCAACCCATACTATGCCGATTATCTGCAGAGCAAGTATTCCAATAGTAACCGACGATACCGGCTGGACCCATTTGCACCTGCTGTCAAGCTCTGGAAGAGCCAGCAAAAACGCATGAGCAAACCCGACAGCAAGCACACCCAACGTAACCGTAATCTTCCCGAATACCTCATTGTCGATTTCCGACCACATCCCCCCAATCACAAGGACCGCTGCCGCCACAGACAGACCAATTCCAAACAGGCCGAGATAAACCTGTTTCTTCTTATCAATGAAGGCCGCGCATGACATCGAACATATACTCGCCGCGGATATCGTCAAAGTCGTTGCCAGAATCTTTCCTTGAAGTTCGCCGAACTCACCCGTCAGCACCGTGATTACCGCAATAATCGCCGTCAGCCCAAGAAAGCCGATGAAAACCTTCAGCGACAATCCTCTTAGCTTGCTGTAGTCCATCTTTATACCCCTTAAAAAATCCATCCCTTTCCGCGAGTATCACCTGCCATAGAGAAATTAAACCTGCTGCAAAATTATAGCCACAGAGGGCACAGAGCACACAGAGATTTTTTTTGTTTAGACCATGCCTGCCTGCACTCGAATGTCGTAATCGGGAGCGGTGGGTGGCACTTTCAACCGACGTTTTACGTCGGACAATGGCAGGGTTCCCGAGTGAGGTTCGCTGACAGGGGTGTCGGGGTGATTATTATCAAATAAAAAAGGCCCCGCGTTGCGAGGCCTTTCTTTGGCGTCAATTGTCAGTGGTTTATTGGGGCGTAACGCTTGTCGCGCAGGGTCCTTTTTTCCCCTCGCCAACCACGTATTCAACTACCTGTCCTTCGCTCAAACTCGCGTACCCGGTTGTCTTGACTTCCGAGTGGTGAACGAACAGGTCCGGGCCTCCATCGTCGGCGACGATAAATCCGAAACCCTTTGAATCATTGAACCATTTTACTTTTCCTGTACTCACTACAATACTCCTTGGCCTTCTATTTGGCCGTCAATCTATAATTTGCCTCTCACGTTTGTTTTTGGGAGGATATCCTTGAAAGGCGGAAAGATATGCTCTACAAGACAACTATTATACCACTAATCCCCTCGCCCACAACAAAAATAATAAAAATTTATTCAAAATTCCAAATAACGGGCTTCTGACACTGATTAACAAGCTTTCAGCGAGCCGCAGGCCTCGCGGCCTTCGAGCCGAGGGGTCTCGCCAAAGGCGGACAAGCTTTTCCACTGAATCTGTTGCCGCAGTGGTTATTCATTTCTGATTTATGATTGTTGACTGATGATTGAGGATGAGGATTCGCCGGATGGGCTTTCAGTAATAACTTTGCCGCGGGACAAAGTTAATTTAGCGTTCAAGGCCGGAAAAGAATCGCACCTTTGTCCGTCAAGCTTGGCCCCAGCCGGGCAAGTCAATACTGATTTGGCATTAACTTTGTCTAAGCCGGCCGAGTTTATATCCGAGATAACCGACCACGCCTATGCCGATAAGATGCACTAACCACCATCCACCGTTGAGAAACTGAAGAGTCCTCGGTAAGACCACTGACAGCAGATTCATATACTCGGCCATTGTTCTACTCCTT
>CAZQWM010000033.1:0-27073 GCA_964597035.1 uncultured Pirellulales bacterium | reverse complement strand
AGTTCGACGGACCAGTAGGCGTTGTCTAAGAATTGTTTCCAGCTTTGATAACGTTCGTGGCCGAGGTGAACGTGAACGAGAGGATTGTGCCTGGGCCTGGCGGGTTTTTGTATTAGAGTCATTCCGGCCTGGTGGGGAGTCCGGCCTCCTTTTTTGACGTTGCAGTCGGTGCAGGCACAGACGATATTCGTCCAGATGCTTTTGCCGCCCATACTTCTCGGGATGACGTGGTCGAGGGATAATTCACTGGTGGGCTGTTTCCTGCCGCAATACTGGCAGCGGCTTTTGTCGCGTGCGAATATGTTTCTGCGGTTGAACTTGACCTCGGTCCGCGGCAGGCGGTCGTAGAACAGCAGGCGGATGATTCTCGGGACAGCGACGTAGAAATTGACGGTCGAGACCCAGTCGTGGTTGTCCGGCTCGAAGCTTCGTTTGAATTCGCTGACGTCACACCAGCTCTGAAAGTCGTAATTGGCGTAGGTGCCTTCCTCGAAAGAGATAACTTCGGCGAGCTGTCGACAAAGCAGGGAAAAGGCCCGTCTGGCGCCGACAATGCGAATCGCCATATAATGCTTGTTGAGGACAAGCACATTGCAGTCCAAGCCGGATTTAAGCTCTGCAGCGAGCATAATTGGAAGTCACCTCAGTACCTTGGCTATCCACTCATCATTTATTAAATCCATATCAAATACCCGGCAAAGTTGCAAGAAAAAACCGGCGCCGGTTTGGGGTGGTTGCGGATGTGCTTAGATTGGCCGGCCGGGATGGCGTTTGGCGAATCAGCCACCGTGAAAAGCTCATTCAGGTCAGAACTGTTCTTGTGGCGAGAAGGTATACAGATTCAAGTTTACTGTTCTGCTCGAACTTTTCTCTCGCTTTTTTTTGCTGCCGCCTTGTCGGCTGAGCGAGGAACTACATTTTCAGCTCTCAGGCCTTTTTCACCCTTCACGATGTCGAAGTTGACGGTATCGCCCTCTTCAAGAGTTTTGTATCCCTCGCTGTCGATGCTTGAGTAGTGGACAAAAACATCGTTTCCATCGGTGGCAGCGATAAAGCCGTATCCCTTCCTTGGATTAAACCACTTGACTGTTCCCTCTGACATAAAAACAACTCCCTTGAACAACTTTGCCGAACACCCGGTGTTCCGGACGCCGCATTTCCCCGGACACGCCGGCCTGTAATTGTTCGGCGACCAACCATTTTGCTGCCGGGCCGTTATTTCGACGTCCTGCAGCCTTCACCTCAAGTCTATTTTGCCTTCGCCGATTGGGGGATGTTTGAGCTAAGCCGCTGCTTCATCAATCTGCCCATTTTGAATTTGACGGTTCTCTTTGCAGGGACTTCCACGCGCTGCAGTGTCTTTGGATTCTGCGCGACGCGAGAGGCGCGGATTTTGGTTTCGAAGACCCCAAAATCACGAAATTCTATTCGATTGCCCCTGGACAGCTCCGCGGTCATCTCATCGAGGAACGTCTGAACGATGCGCTTAACAGTAACACGCTTTGCCTGGGTGTTTTTTGAGATACGATCGATAAGTTCTTTCTTAGTAACGGTTGGCATATTTACCTCGCTTTAACGAACAGCCGGTAGCGAATTAAAACCTCCTGTTTGCGGGAAAGCTGTTTTGTGACCCAAACGCACATAGTGCCTCTCTCGGTCTCAACCGCACATATCTGCGAAGCTCTATCTTAACACTGCCAAGGTTAACAAGTCAAGCAACTGCAAGTAACTATACAACAACGACTTCTGCACAGCAAACAAATTTTGTCGAAAAATTTTATCTTGCGTGCTCAGTCCTGCCTGTGTGGTTAAAACGTGGTTTGGGTGCTGTAGAACGTATTTTTTTGACGCCGGTTTTTTGAGTGACGTGCAAACATCGAAGTATTATTACAGAAGCGCATCCGCCGGAAAATACCCTCTAAATGTAACTGCCTGACAAACAGGGATTTAAGGAGTCCGATGCGAGCCGGCCAGGGTGTCATCGTCTGACTTCTGCAAGTCCTCGAACGGCTGCGCAAGGTGCCATACTCAAAGCCTTCAACCTGGTTCAACCCCGACAAGCCGGGGCTCAGCGCGGGACTTATTGACGCTGTTTTCAGTATGAGCTTTATTCAGTACGTTGTGACACAAGACATTCCCCCTTAAGGAACGGATTCTATAAGCAATTCAAAAGTGATTACATTCGCGGGAGTTGTATTAGTCTCAATGTCAGACCCTGCTTTGGCCAGCGGTAGGTTTGAGCCGACTATCACCGACCTGAATAACAACGAATCTGGTGACTTTTTCACTTTCACCATAATGTCCGACAACCAACGGCAGACGGGCATAGGCCTCACAGGCAATTTCGACAACAGCAATCTGCCGGATTGCAATGATATCTATAAAGGCGAATTGGTGAGCCGGAAATTTGTTACGACGGACACAGGCACGGTGCCACGAGGGGATTACCACGCACCACCTTAGGAAAGTTGTCTTCTATTTACCGGCTTGACGAGACAACGGGGGGCAATTAAGCTTTGGGATATGGAAAAGGAAGGCAGTAAACCGGTTATTGGTATCGTCGGGGGTGTGTGCTCGGGGAAAAGCACAGTAGCGGCCGAATTAGCGAAGCTTGGCTGCGCGGTGATAGACGCCGATGAAATAGCGCATCAGTTGCTTGAAGATGAGCGGCTTCGGGGCAGGATTGTCGGACTGTTCGGCGAAGGGGTGCTGGGCAGCCAAGGGAAGGTCAGCCGGTCGAAGTTAGCCGAGATAGTATTCGCCGACGCCGGCAAGCTCGAATCGCTGGATGCTATACTGCACCCGCCTGTTTTGGCGAGGGTGGAGGAGTTGATTGGCCGATATGAGGGCCAGCCGGAGGTGAGGGCGATTGTCTTGGATATGCCTTTGCTGGTCGAAGTCGGCTGGGATAAACGCTGTAATTACGTAATTTTTGTGGACTGCGGGGAGCAGACACGCCTCGAAAGAGGCCTAAAAACGGGTCTTTTTGGGGCTGCGGGGCTAAAAATTCGAGAAAATCTGCAAATTTCTCTGGACAAAAAGAGGCGCATCGCCGATACTATTGTCGATAACAATTCCGACTTATCATACTTGTCCGGACAAATCGCTGACATATTCTCAAGCATAACGGATAAAGGGTAAGCGGAGTTCGAGTTAGACTTATGTAGTTTTGGCGGGTTTGGGAGCATCAAAACCAGACAGTCAAAAGCAGCGCGGGATAAAAGTTGCGCTGAAGTTTGAAAAGCGGGATGAATCAGTAGCCGGTAGTATGCCGCGGAAATAAGCGCCGGCCTGTGAAATCCAAAAAACAACCCAAAAAGTTACCGCATTAGAGGCAAAGCTTAACCAGTGCAAAATGCTCAAGGCGGGGGCCTTCGATAGGCAATCTGTTATCCCGGAGCTAATAACGGCGCCAGAGGCCCTTAGAGGCGGCATCACAATGACGGCCGGCGGTTTTGGAGAGAATAATTTGGTGGTCGGCACCCAGCGAATTCAAAGCGGAAAAACAAAATCACTTTAACATTATGTTTTGGCAGATATAGGAGCGACTATGGCTAAGGGTAGCGGAAAAGCCAGAAGGAAAAGAAAAAGCACGATTCAGGAACAATTCAGCGAGCAAACAAAGGAACAAGGCCGGACCACAACGGCAACCGAAAACAGCAATTCGGGCGGCGCCGTGATGACCGAGGCCGAGAGGAAGAAAGCCGAGGAAGAGTCCACTCACGAGAAATACGAGCGGATTAAAAAGGGACAACTTTATCTGACGGACCTGCAGCGGCTGAGCGTATCCGAACTGCACGAGATGGCCAAGAAAGACGGCATCACCGAATATACAGCCCTGAAAAAACAGGACCTGATTTTCCGCATTCTCAAGGAGCGGATTCGCCAGAACGGCCTGATGTACGGCGAGGGTGTGCTGGAGGTGCTGCCGGACGGCTACGGCTTCCTGCGCAATCCCGATTATAATTACCTGTCAAGCCCCGATGACATTTACGTATCGCCCTCACAGATAAGGCGCTTCGGGCTGCGAACGGGCAACACCGTTTCAGGCCAGATACGCCCACCGAAGGATTCCGAAAAATATTTTGCCTTGCTGCGCGTCGAGGCCATCAACTTTGAGGACCCCGACAAGCTGGCCGAAAAAACGGTCTTCAGCGACCTTACTCCGCTGCACCCGCTCGAACGGATAATAATGGAGACAATTCCGGAAGAGCTGAATATGCGGATAATCGACCTGATCACTCCGGTCGGAAAGGGCCAGCGGGGACTAATCGTCGCGCCGCCGAGAACCGGCAAAACGATTCTTCTGCAGAAGATGGCCAATGCAATCACGACCAACAACCCCCAGATAAAGCTTATTGTTCTTCTAATCGACGAGCGGCCTGAGGAAGTGACTGAAATGGAGAGGAAGACGGGCGCAGACGTCGAGGTGATAAGCTCTACTTTTGATGAGCCGGCAGCACGACATTGCCAGGTCGCCGAGGTAGTCATCGAGAAGGCCAAGCGAATGGTGGAATACGGCCACGACGTGGTCATACTTCTGGATTCCATCACCCGGCTGGCACGGGCCTACAACTCCGAGATGCCGCACTCCGGCAAAATCCTCACCGGCGGCGTCGACGCCAGCGCAATGCAGATGCCCAAGAAATTCTTCGGCGCCGCAAGAAAAGTCGAGGAAGGCGGCTCACTGACCATTTTCGCAACTGCGCTAATCGACACCGGCTCGAAGATGGACGAGGTCATCTTCGAGGAATTCAAAGCTACGGGCAATATGGAGCTGCACTTAGACCGCAAACTCGTCGACAGGCGCGTCTGGCCGGCTATCGACATCAACAGAAGCGGAACCAGAAGAGAAGAACTGCTGCTTGACCAGAAGGAACTCGAACTGACATATCGGCTGAGAAGAGTGCTCAGCGAGATGAACCACATCGAGGCCATCGAGCTGTTAAAGGGCCGGCTGGGCAAGTGCCGTACCAACGCAGAATTCCTCATGACGATGAACGTCGACTAAGTAATAGTTGATTATTGATGATTGATAATTGATAATTGGGATTTGGCGCTGGTCCTCTGCAGCAGTGGAGGACAGACTGAAAGATAATCAATTATCGATAATCAATATTATGCCTGAAGAGCTTTCGAAGGTTTACGACCCCCCGGTAACCGAACAGCAGGCCAACAAGGTCTGGCTTGACGGCAATTACTTTCACGCCGACTGCACCGATGACGACAAACGCCGGCCCTATACCATCGTAATACCACCGCCGAACGTTACCGCCCCGCTGCACCTGGGCCACGCTCTGAATAACACGCTGCAGGATATCCTGATTCGCTATCACAGGATGCGGGGCTTCAATACGCTGTGGATGCCGGGCACCGACCATGCCGGAATCGCAACCCAGACGGTAGTTGAGAAGAGGATACTGGCAGAGGAGGGCAAACGGCGGACGGACTTCTCACGGGATGATTTCGTCGCGCGTGTGCAGGCCTGGAAGGACGAATACGAAGCGAAAATAATCGAGCAGTTGAAGGCGATGGGCTGCTCGTGTGACTGGCAGCGGACGCGGTTTACTATGGACCAGGTGTGCGCCCGGGCGGTGAGGGCGACGTTTTTCAAGCTGTTCAAAGACGGCCTGATTTACCGCGGCAAGCGATTGGTGAACTGGGACCCGGCGACGCAGACGGTATTAGCCGACGACGAGGTCGAGCACGAGACCGTGCAGGGCCATTTCTGGTATATGCGGTATCCGCTTGTCGAGTCAATGGATATAGATGGAAAACGCATTGAGTATGTAACTGTTGCGACGACCCGGCCTGAGACGATGTTGGGCGATACGGCAGTCGCGATGAATCCCGCGGACCCGCGGGCAAAATATCTGCTGGGCAAGAAAGTCCGCCTGCCGATAGTCGGCAGGGAAATCCCGATTATAGCCGATGAGCACGTTGTTTTGGCCAACTCAACAAGCGAAGATGAAAAGGCAAAGTTCTCGACGGGCTTTTTGAAGGTGACGCCCGCTCACGACCCGAACGACTGGGAAATCGGTCAGCGGCATAAACTGCCGGTCATTAACGTGATGGCCCCGGACGGCTCAATCAGCGACAAATACGACTGGACCGACTGGGACGAGATTAAGAATCCAGACGTTGAAAACCTTATCGGGATGGACCGGTTCGAGGCGCGCGAGGCCGTAGTCGAGTGGTTCAGGCAGGAAGAGCTGCTGGAGGAGGTTCGCGAATACACCCACGAAGTCGGCCACAGCTATCGCAGCCACGTCCCCATCGAGCCGTATCTTTCGGACCAGTGGTATATCGCGGTGAAAAAACCCATTGAGCATTTAGCCAAGAAATTCGGCCAAGGGCTTATCGAAGGAACGGACGTCCCGGTTAATTCATTGGCGGGCTTGGCGCTGAAGCCGTTATTGGATGGCCGATTGCGATTCAATCCCGAACGTTACGCCAAAACCTATCAATCCTGGCTGGAGAACCTCCGCGACTGGCCCATCAGCAGACAGCTCTGGTGGGGACACAGAATACCGGTTTGGACAATAACATTCTCGTCTGCCCATTATAGAGAAATAGGCGAACCAGACAACAAACACGACAAAGAATGTGAAACTCATGTAACGGAGTTCTTGCGACTATGTAATGTCGATGTAATTAAAGAAGTAGCATCTTATCGTTCTCCTCTTCTTATCGAAGGGACTTATCCATTTTATGTTTGTGGGAAAATCGAGAAGGTGGATGAGATATTAGAACTGCTAAGTAAGATTCTCAGTCACAAATACGGATCCAGACCAAAAGACCAACTTGAGAAAGACAACGCGGACAATAACGAATTCAAGGAGAAATTCGGGGGGGGTGCGTTTAAATATATCATGGATAATCTTCACCAGCGAATTAAAACCTGCACACGTGACAACGACGTTCTGGATACGTGGTTTTCGTCGGCGTTGTGGCCATTTAGCACGCTTGGCTGGCCTGAGGAGTCGGCGGAGTTGAAGACTTTTTATCCCGGCGACCTGCTTTGCACGGCCCGCGAGATTATCACGCTGTGGGTATCGCGAATGGTAATGATGGGTCAGTATTGTGTTGGGGACATACCTTTCAAAGACGTATATATTCACGCAATGATACAGGATGGTGAAGGGCGGAAGATGAGCAAGAGCTTGGGCAACGGCATCGACCCGTTAGTGGCAATTAACAGCCACGGCGCGGACGCGATGCGTTTTACTCTTGCCAGTATGACCACCGACACGCAGGATATTCGAATGCCTGTAGTGGCGATGACGCTGCCCGACGGCCGGGTTGAGAATACCTCGCCGAAGTTCGACGTCGGGCGGAATTTCTGTAACAAGCTGTGGAACGCCTCGCGATTTGCGATGATGAACCTCGACGGAATCAAGCCCGACGGATTCGACAAGAACAAGCTCACGGTAACCGACAAATGGATATTGTCCCGCTTAGCTCGGACAATCGGCGAGGTTACCGACGCACTCGACGCGTTCAAATACAATGAGCCGCTGAATTCGCTGTATAAATTTTTCTGGAACGATTTCTGCGACTGGTATCTCGAATGGGTCAAGCCGAGATTTCAGGATGCCGGGCAAAAGCAGACCGCGCAAAACGTCCTTGCTTTCGTTCTCGACCAGACGCTTCGGATGCTGCATCCTTTTGTGCCATTCATCACCGAGGGAATTTTCCAGAAACTAAATGAAATAACGCCGGAGCGGAAACTTAATGGTTTAGCGGAGGCCGGTTCATCGAGGGCAATGGTAATTGCAGCCTGGCCCCAACGGCTCGATTCGCTGGCTGACGAGGAGGCGGAACAGCAAATCGACGAAATCCAGACGGTAGTCCGGGTGCTTCGCGACATAAGGAGCAAATACAACAGGGCGCCATCTGAAAAACTTGTCGCATCGGTAAGTGCACCCGAAGATATTTCGGAAGTTTTGAATACCAATGGCGGGCTTATACGTCAGCTCGCGGGGCTAAAGGAGTTTTCGGCCTCACAGACGACCGAAAAACCCGAAAATGCCGCGGCCACCATAGCCGGGCAGATGCAGATATACCTGCACGAGGCGATAGATATAGAGGCCGAGCGTGCCCGGCTCAATAAACAGAAAGAGCAGGTCCAAGGAGCGAAAAAGGGAGTCGAGGCGAAGCTTGCGAACAAGAATTTTGTCACAAAGGCCAAGCCGGAAGTTGTGACGCAGGCCAGAGAGCGGCTGGCTGAACTGACGGAGCAGTTAGAGACTATAAACAAACACCTTGCCGAGCTGGAAAATTGAAAGGGGAGCAGTGATGGATATCGAGGTTGAACTTTCGAAGATACTCATAAACGAGGCGTCCGACCAGCAGGTAATCGTTCTCAAGGAACGTCACGGGCAGAGGAGTTTTCCGATAGTAATCGGGATAGTGGAGATATTTGCGATTGACCGCCGGCTCAAGGGTATCAAGCCGCCGCGACCGATGACGCACGATTTGCTCGACGGCGTGATTAAGGCCTTAGGCGCCCGCATAGAAAGGATAATCGTAAACGACCTGCGCAGTCACACCTTTTTCGCCAAAATCATCCTGAGCTTAAACGGGCATACCGTCGAGGTTGATTCCCGCCCGTCGGACGCAATTGCGCTCGGCGCGGCATCGGGAGCGCCTATTTTTGTGGCCGAGGAGGTTTTTGACAAGCTCTCGGGCTGACAAAGCCGACCAGAATCATCAGCCCCACGGCCACGCACAGCATGGAGTCAGCGACATTGAAGGCAGGCCAGTGTTTGCCCGGCCAATAAACAACGTCGATAAAATCCCGAACCCTGCCTTCGTTGAACAGCCGGTCGTAAAGATTGCCGCAAACACCCGCCGCGAACAGGCCCAGCGCAACGTGCACTATTTTGTGGCCGCCCGCGGCGAAGAAAAACACCGTAAGCACCACCACCAGCGCTACGGCTGAGACGGCAACAAGCAGCCATCTCTGTCCGGTGGCAATGCCGAAGGCCGCCCCGGAATTCTCAGCCATTTGCAGCCGCAGAAAACCATCGATAATTGTAAAGCCGTCCCGGCCGGAACTTTTGAGCCAGCTAAAGACGTCGCTTTTACTCCACAAATCAAGCGCCACGCCGAACACCAGGATGGGCCAGAACAGAAGATGTGCCCGAACCTCCGGAATACAGAGGGCCGAAGACGAACGACGGATACCTGCACTATGTCCTGTGTTATCTGTTATCGACATCCTGGGTTTCAAGGGAATTACTGGGAGTATTTTTCTATGAGCTTTATCAGCCGGTCGCGTCTGGGCTGGTCCGGTTTGATGCTCAAGGACTGCCGCCATAATTCAATCGCCTGGGCCTTAAGGGCTGTATCTTCCTTTGAAATCGCCTCGAGCATATAGGCCACGCCGAGTCCGCGGTATGCCTCCCAGTCGCGGCTGTTTATCTCGATTGCCTTTCTGTAGCTTTCGACCGCCCGCTCATTTTCGCCGAGCCGAAGAAAACAATACCCGAGGTATTGCCAGGGGCTGCTGTTTTCCGGCTGCAACCGTGTTACCGCCGTAAGCAGTGCTTTGGCCGGCTCGTTACGACTTGTCCGCAGATAGGCCACGGCAAGGGACATCATAATACAAGGGTCGCTGTTGTCTAATTCCAGCGCCCGCTTATACGACCGAACCGACTGTTCGTAATCTTTCTGTGAATCGTAGATGTTGCCGAGCAGCTCCTGAAGCTCGGCTATGTCGGGCTTAATCTGTTCGGCCCTTTTGCCGTAAACCAGTGCCTCGTCGTAGTCATTTATCTGGTAAAGGCACTTTGCGGCGTTGAGATTGGCTTCGAGGTGGTCGGGCTTTAGCTGTGTCGCCCTGCGATATGCGTTTACGGCCAGCGCAAATTCTCTCATCGTCTGGTAAACCCGCCCCAAGCTGAAATAATCCTTGAAAGACCACGGGTTAAGCTCGGTGGCGGTCTCATAGGCCTCGGCGCTTTTTGGGTAATCGTGCATCTGCTCGTAAATCTCACCCAAAAGCGAATAGGCAAGCGAAAAACGACTATTCGACTTTACCGCCTGGTTGAGCTTCTGTATTGCCTTGTCGTTTTCGTTAAGCTCCTTGAGCATCATCGCGTCAACATACAGCTCAACGGCCTGCTGCCGGGGTGCGCAGCCGGCGGCAAACAATAACAAAAGGGCTGCCATCTTTACGCGGCCCAGGAGGCGAGAGTCCCCGCTATCGGACATCAATTTTCCCCGTCTAATCGAAAACAATACACATAATCCGTCTTAGTATATCGTCACAATATACCGTAAGTCCTCACATTATATCGCGATAAGCGGCGATGTCAATCGCGTGCGGCCGCACCGGGACGCCCGTTTCAAAGGTTTGACATCCGCGAAGACAGCTCTTATCATATCGGGCCGGCCTGACCGGTATAAAAACAAAGATTATACCGACGTCCGGCCTGTATTGTTTTATCGGAAAGGTTTTGTTTTTATGACGAAGAAGACGACACTGAAGCGCAGGCCCTTTGTGCTGATTATCCGCGACGGCTGGGGCTACAATCCGGACCCCGCTGAGGACGCATACAATGCAATTAAATGCGCCAATACCCCTACCGACGATATGCTGATGCGCGACTACCCCAACACTCTTATTCATACCAGCGGCGAATATGTCGGTCTGCCGGAAGGGACAATGGGCAACAGCGAGGTCGGCCATCAGAATATCGGCGCAGGCAGAATCGTCCCGCAGGAATCGGTTCGGCTCAGCAGGGCCATACGCGACGGCTCGTTTTTCGAAAATGAGCAGTTTCATAAAATGGTTGACTTCATCAGTCAGCACAACGGCAGTATGCACTTGATGGGCCTGTGCAGCGATATCGGCGTGCATTCGCTCCTGGACCACGTGTACGGCCTGCTGGAGCTCGCCAAAAGAAACGATATCAAAGACGTCTTCATACACGCCTTTACCGACGGCCGGGATTCACCGCCCGACAGCGGCGCCGGCTACATAGAGCGAATTGAGGCCAAAGCCGGAGAAATCGGCGTCGGCAAAATCGCCTCGGTTATGGGCAGGTTCTACGCGATGGACCGCGACAGCCGATGGGAGCGGGTGCAAAAGGCCTATGACTGTATGCGCGTAGGAAAAGGGCTAAAGGCCAAAACCGCCGCAGAGGCAATCGCCAACAGCTACGCCAAACAGGTAACAGACGAATTCATCGAGCCGACTGCAATCGTCAATGAGGATAACGAGCCGATAGGGACAATAGCCGACGGAGACGGCGTGGTGTTTTTCAACTTCCGGGGCGACAGACCACGCGAAATCACAAGGGCATTCGTGGACCCCGACTTCAAGGAATTCCCCCGAACCGTCAGGCCGGATATCTACTACGTCTGTATGACCGAATACGATGCGACCATCCCTGCACCCGTGGCTTTTCCGAAACCGCCGAAAATGAAGAACATCTTAGGTGCGTACTGGAGCTGGCTGGGACTCAAACAGTTCCGCTGTGCCGAAACCGAGAAATACGCGCACGTAACTTTTTTCTTCAACGACTATACCGAAAAGCCGTTCCCCGGCGAGGACAGGCAGATTGTCCCCTCGCCGCGTATAAGGACGTACGACCTCAAGCCGGAGATGAGCGCGTATGAGGTTGCCGACATCGTGCTGCAGCGGCTGGACTCGAACAAATACGACATTGTGATTGTGAACTTCGCAAACCCGGATATGGTCGGCCACACCGGCATTTTAGATGCGGCTATAAGAGCGGCCGAGGCGGTGGACGCCTGCGTCGGTAAAATTCTCGAAAAGGTAAAACAGTCAGGCGGGGCCGCTATAGTAACGGCCGACCACGGAAATTTTGAGAAAATGATAGACGGCAGCCCGGACAATCCTCACACCGCACATACCGTCGGCGATGTCCCGCTGATTGTCTTTGACGAACAATACAAGAACGCAAAGCTGCGCCGGGGCGGGACGCTCGCGGACATCGGGCCGACGCTTTTTGAGATGATGGGCCTGGAGCAGCCGAAAGAGATGACCGGCCGAAGCTTGCTTCAAAGCTGACGGCCTAAGTTGCAACACACATAGTGCCTCGTGAGAGGGGCCTTTTCACCAGAGCAGGCGCCAGGATGAGCCGGATAATTGTCCTCGACCAGAATATGGTTAATATGATTGCCGCCGGTGAGGTAATCGAACGGCCGGCAAGCGTGGTCAAGGAACTCATCGAGAACAGTATCGACGCCGGCGCAACCAAAATCACCATCGCCGTCGAGGACGGCGGCAGAAAGCTCATATCGGTAACCGACAACGGCTGCGGTATGGACACCGAGGACCTCGCCTGCGCATTCGAGTCGCATACCACAA
Source organism: uncultured Pirellulales bacterium (assembly GCA_964597035.1). Classification (GTDB taxonomy): domain Bacteria; phylum Planctomycetota; class Phycisphaerae; order Sedimentisphaerales; family Anaerobacaceae; genus Fen-1362. The sequence continues at coordinate 14,730 of CAZQWM010000033.1, read as the reverse complement.
GCAAAGTCAGGACCTCAGATGACCTGCGGGCGATATCGACGCTGGGTTTCCGCGGTGAGGCGCTGGCAAGTGTCGCTTCGGTCGCGCAGGTCAGAGCGGTCAGCAGAACGGCGGACGAGCTGGCCGGCAACTGCGTTGAAATCGACTGCGGTGAAAAAGTCTCAGTCTCGCCCACAAGCGCCGACGTGGGCACCACCATTGCGGTCCGTGACATCTTCTACAAGCTGCCCGCCAGGCGCAAATTCCTCAAAACAGCAAATACCGAAATGACCCACGTCACCGAGCAGGTCACCAGAATCGCGCTTGGCAATACCGCTATCGAGCTTGCACTAAGCCACAACGGTAAAAATGTTTTCCACTTGGCCGGCGGACAGAGCATCCCATCACGAATCGCCGAATTATTCTCACCGGAAATAGCTGACGGACTGCTCGAAACCGAGAGCAACGAAAAGGGCCTGCACATACTCGCCTACCTCGGTAGGCCCGCCATCGCCACTACCAGCAGCCGGCTCCAGTACATATTTCTAAACGGCCGGTTCATACGCGACAAATTCATCTCGCACGCCGTCAAAGAGGCGTATCGAGGCAGCATCGACCCGAGCAGGTTCCCCGCGGCCTTTTTGTTTATCGAAATGCCCTGCGAGGATTACGACGTCAACGTTCACCCGACCAAGGTCGAAGTGCGCTTCTATAATTCAAATCTCGTTCACTCACAAATTCTGGCCTGTATACGCGAAAAGCTCCTCGGCACAGACCTCGACACGTCCGCAAGGATTCCGCAGCAGACAATCTCAACGTCAGGTCGGGACAGCCGAATCGTCGAGGCGATGGAGGATTTTTTCAAAAGGCATCGCCCCGCCGGACAACGCCAGCTCGACTTCAAACCGGGCGCAGGCCGGGAATCCCCCGGCCGAATCGAACACACCGGCCCGGCACAGGCCCCCGAACCCGTCGGCAGAAATTTTCTGCAAATACACGACAGCTTCATCATTGCCGAAGATGAAGCCGGCTTTGCAATTATCGACCAGCACGCACTGCATGAAAGAATCATATATGAGCAGTTGCTCAAGCGTGTGCATAACAGCAAGCTCGAATCACAGAAACTCTTGGTGCCGCAGAGTTTCGGGCTTACCAAATCCCAGTTGGATACCATTGAAAACAACGCAGAGCTGCTCGAGAAGCTCGGAATCGAGCTGGTCGGCTTCGGACCGAAGACCATAGCCATCCAGGCCTTTCCCGTTCTGCTGTCCGGCGCCGAGCCGGTCGAGTTTCTGCGGGATTTAATTGATATGCTCACGGAAAAGGCCTCGACTCTCGACGCCGACGGACTGCTCGACGAGGTGCTGCATATGGCGGCCTGCAAGGCGGCGATTAAAGCCGGGCACAAACTAACCAATGGCGAAATAGAACAACTGCTTGCCGACAAACAGCAGGTTGAACATTCAAGTCACTGTCCCCATGGCAGACCGACAACGATAAAATTCACCATCGCCGAGCTTGAAAAGCAGTTCAAGCGGACATGAATATGAAAAAGCCATTGGCTATATTTGTGATTGTTGCCGTCTGCACAATGATTCTTGTGGTCTTCATCGCTCGTCGAATTGTTCCCGAAGGCACAAAAGCCGCCGATAGTCCGAAAACACCACAAAGAATCGTCTCGCTCTCACCCAATTTGACGGAAATATTATTTGCGCTTGGGCTCGGTGACAAAATCGTTGCGGTATCAAACAATTGTGACTGGCCCGTCGAGGCAAAGGCAAAACCGAAGGTAGGGACATTCTGGCAGCCGAACACCGAAGCCATCATAGCCGTCAGGCCCGACCTGGTTGTCTGCGAGACCTTTGACCAGCAGCAGCAGGTGGCGCAAACGCTAAAAAGGACGGGACTGAACGTGCTTTCGATGTCGATTGAATCATTGGATGAGCTTTACACCGCAATTATGGAAATCGGCGATGCAGCCGGCTGCAAACTCGAGGCCGAGCAGCTTGTCGCATATACAAAAGACCAGCTCGATAAAATCAAAGCGATATCGTCTTCTGCTGAAAAAGTCAAAGTGCTATGGGTAGTGCAGAACGAGCCGATGCGTCTGGCGGGGGTAAATACCTTCGTAAACGAAATTATCGAAATGGCCGGCGGACAAAACGCGATAGCGCCGACCGCCACACAGTATCCGTCGGTTCCCACCGAAGAAATCATAAGGTGCGGTGCTGAAGTGATAATTCAGGCGGCAATGGGAACAAGGGATTTGCCAAAGCAGCAGGCCGCAGCCGAGAAATTCTGGGCCGGTTTTACGAACCTGCCGGCGGTAAAGAACAAAAGGATTTACGTCATCGACCCGGACACGGTGCTGCGCCTTGGCCCACGCCTGCCGCAGGGCGTGCAGGCCGTGCTTAAATGCCTGCACCCGGAATTGTTCGCCAGGCCGCACAAAGTAAGTCACGGAATGGGAAAAAACAAATGACTAAACCACTGACACTAAGATGGCTCGGATTCAAAATCCTTTTGTGCCTGATAATTTTAAGCACGGTGATGAGCGTGTGTTCTATGATAGGGACACAAAAGGTATCCCTGCCGGCGGTTCTCATCGGGCTGCTCGACAAACAGTGTCAAAACACTGACTACGATATATTCGTCCGTGTTAGAGTTCCGCGAATCATCGTCGCCGCGCTCGTCGGAGCGGCCCTGGCTGCGAGCGGCGTCGCCCTGCAGGCGATTCTCCGCAATCCCCTCGCCGAGCCGTACATTCTTGGTATATCCAGCGGCGCAGCACTCGGCGCGATTACAGCGGCCCTTTTAGGCGCAAGCTGGCGGCTATGGGCTGGCTCGCCTATCTCGGCTGCGGCGTTTTTGTTCGCGCTCGGAACGGTCTGGCTGGTCTGGCTCATCGGACACTTAGCGGGCGGCTCGTCCGTAATAAGTCTGCTTCTGGCAGGCGTGGTCGTTAACGCATTCTTTTCCGCGGTGATAATGCTTCTGACAAACCTGCTCAACAGCCAGCAGTTGCGCTCCACAACGCTGTGGCTGATGGGAAATATCACAGAGAAAGACTTCTCCACGTTGCTGCTAAGCGCAATTCTGATTGTTATCGGGATTTTCGGATTATTTATATTATGCCATAAGCTCAACGTCCTGACATTCGGCCGGGCCGAAGCGCAGTCGCTCGGCGTCAATCCGCGTGCGGTCACCCTGATTGCATTCGCGCTTGCCTCTTTAGTAACCGCCGTCGCCGTTGGGCTTAGCGGGCTGGTTGGTTTTGTCGGGTTGATTGTCCCGCACTCGGTTCGGCTTGTCTTCGGACCCGACCACCGCCAGTTACTGCCCGCCAGCGCGATTATCGGTGCTGCATTTGTGGTCGCCTGTGATACCGTCGCCCGAACGATAATCGCCCCGGCCCAACTGCCGGTCGGCGTAATAACCGCCGTTGTCGGCGGACCTGTTTTTCTGCTGCTGCTGGCAAGAAGCAGCAGAAAGCTCGGAGGCCTGCGATGAACGCCTGTATAGAAGTAAAAGACCTCTGCTTCGCCTACAGGTACGGCGCCTCGATACTCACAAATCTTAATTTCCGGCTGGACAAGGGCGTCTTTTTGTCCATAGCCGGCCCGAACGGCGCCGGTAAAACTACCCTGCTCAATCTCCTTGCCGGCTTAATCAGGCCGAGCTCCGGCTCAATCATAATAGACTCGAAGCTCGTGCAATCATATTCCATCAGGCGGCTTGCCGCAAAAGTCGCCTTCGTCCGTCAGGAGTTCGTTCCGGTCTTCGATTTCACCGCGGCGCAGGTCGTATCGATGGGCAGAACGCCCTATCTCGGCGCACTCGCCTTCGAATCCGAAGCCGACCGAAAGGCGATAACCGAGGCGTTCGAGATGACCGACACCGCGCAATTTGCCGACCGCCCCCTCGCACAGCTAAGCGGCGGCGAGCGCCAGCAAATCTTTATCGCCCGCGCCCTCGCACAGCAGACCCCGATTTTGTTCCTGGACGAGCCGACAAGCTTTCTCGATATGAAACACCGCGTCGGCATATACGACCTGCTTAAGCAAATGCAGCTCGAAAAGCAAAAGACAATCGTGGCAGTCACGCACGACATCAACCTATGCTCTCAATACAGCGATATGACACTGCTGCTTTCGGCCCCCGCGTCTTGCTGTCGCAAGACAGCAGCGGGGGCGAGTTACACATTCGGGCCGACCGATGAAATACTAACAGCCGAGCAGGTCGAGAAGGTTTTCGGTGTTGAGACATTCAGCGGGAAAATCGGACAGCGGAGCTTCTTTCTTCCCCTGGGTAAATTTACCGGCGAAAGGCCTGACAAGACATCCGCCGGGGAGAACCTCTGACCGCAATCAGAAAAGTTACGGTTATATGAATTCTTTTCTGATGTTTTCGAGCTTTCCGAAGCAGATAAGCTCGTCACCCTGCAGGATTTTCATTTCGGGCGCCGGGTTGGCCACGGTTGAATCCTCCCGCACTATCGCAAGAACGTTGATGTCGTCTTTCCGCAGCCCTGATTCCGACAACAGTTTCCCGATTATAGGATGGTCCTGCCGGATTCTTACGGTCGAAACGCCGTAGCCGCCCGTGGTAATCAAAAGGTCCTCGTGCGATATCGTCTTAAACGTCTGTCTCTTGATAAGCCGTTTTCGTAATATTTCCGTCAGCTTCTTGGCAATAACCGTGTTTGTGAAAACCTTGTAAATAATGAAGACACCAATAACGATGACAAGCAGGTTTATCAGCTTCACCAGATAAGGCGGCATATCAAATGGCAGAAACGGCTTGGACAGCCCCTCCTCTATTACCTCCTGTGCTCGCAGCGTATTTGCCAGCGTGGCTATCATTGTAACAAGGCCCGCGTGCCCCAAAACCATCAGCGTCGAAGCAATCCGCCGTCGCTGAGGATGCCCGGTAATGTGCTCGGCCTCTCTGGTCGTAAAGCCAGTCGAGGTAAAACAGGAAAGCGACTGGAATTTCGCCATCGACCACTCAAGACCGGTCAATTGAAATGCGACAGCCCCGAGTCGAACAGCTATGAAAGAGACGACAAGCACTATCAAAAACAAAGCCAGGTTCATATTGCCCCCTTACCTTTCAAAAATCGCACAAACCTGCATTTCATTATTGCCGCTCAGCCGGCTCACAAGCGGGACAGCCGAGAATATAATCTACTATGTCTTTCAGTTTCGCCGTCGCGAGCGCAATACACGAATCCGCCGCCCCGTAATACATATATATAGTATCATCTCTGACCGTCCAGCCGCACGGAAAAACCACGTCGTCCACGTCGCCTTCGCGCTCGTATGACGCCTTCGGCCCGAATACCCATTCATCAGACCGCCGAAGCACGCGCGATGGGTCATTCGAATCAAGCAGGGCAAGACCGAGCCGGTATATCGAGCCCGAAGCCGTGGTTCGCACGCCGTGATACAAAACCAGCCAGCCCTGCTCAGTCTGCAAAGGCGGTGCCGACAGCCCGATTTTATTAGCGTCCCACCAGCTTCCTTGCCTCGCGTGCAACAGGACGTGATGCTGGCCCCAGTGCTTCAGATTGGGCGAAAAGGATAACCAGATGTGTCCGGCGATATGCGGGAAGCTCACGACTGGCCGATGCAGCATCGCCCAAAGCCCGTTGAACTTTACCGGGAAAAGCGCCGCGTCTTTGTCCTCAGGCGGCATAACAGGCCCCAGCCGGTTGAACTTGTGAAAGTCCTTCGTGGTCGCAAGCGACACCAATGGCCCGCCTTCCGAAAACGCCGTATAAGTTATCGCCCATTCGCCCAGCTCCTCAAGCCACGTAATACGTGCATCCTCGATTCCCCACACCTCCTCCGGATATCCGGGGTCCGGCTCGAGCGCCGGCTCCGCGTCGATTTGCCAGCCGCCGATGCCGTCGGCACTCCTAGCGACGGTAAGATGCGAAGCACCGCGAAAATCCTCGACCCGAACCAGAAGCAAAGTCTCATCGTTCACTATCGCCGCCGCGGCGTTAAAAACCGAATTGGCCGGATAAGGCCAGTCCTTTACCGTGAGAATCGGATTTCTCGGACAACGCTCAAACAGCTCACCCCTGCCTAATCTCATCATAAAACACCCTTTTCAAAAACGCCTATACTTAAAAGCCGGCACCATCAACTGCAAAATCACCGGCCGGTCTGCAAGCTCATTTGCTCTTTCTAAAAACCCTCGGAAGCGAAAAAACGCCCTGGTAAGACATAGCTGTCCGCGGCGAGAATACTCCCTTACTCACAAACCGCACGTCTTCTATTGAGTAAAACGCCTGCGGATTGAACCGCTTTATTATTTCCGCAACCTTGTCAAGCTCGCTGCGCTTGATGACGGAAAAAACCACGTGTACAAGCCCGCTGCTGCCCTGTGCCGGGATGCTGGTTACACCATGGCCGGCCTCGCGCATCCGGGCTATCAGCTCCGAGGCATCCTGCCCGGTGATAATCCTGATGACCACCGTGCCCATCGCCAGCCGTTCTTCTATCTTGATGCCGACAAGATTGCCTATTGCAAATCCGCCCGCGTAACCAACGTAGCACATCACGTTATTCAAATTCTGCAATATCTTGACTGTAACGATAATCCATATCAGCACCTCGAAAAATCCTAACAGCGGCGCCAGATATTTATGCCCCCGCGACAGCATCATTATACGAAGCGTGCCTATGGTTACGTCGCACACCCTCGCAAGCGCAATAAGAATCGGCAGCACCGCGTATGTGAAAACCGCTGAATCGTAAAACGACATTGCTAAACTATCTCCAAAACCGGTTAATACGCCTTCTTCACGCCAAAAATGCCATCTGTAAAAACCTAACGCAATAAACAATACTTGTCAACAGACCCCCATTGCCCGGGAACTGTGAGCCGACTGGCATCCTACTGTTCGCCTTCTGCCTTTTTCTTCGGACGGCTGAATATTAACCCAAACCCTTGAATCGTCTTCTTTGTAAATTGCCCCCCGCTTTCTATGATGTCCACAATAAACCCGATAGTTCCATCCTTGATGTCCTTAAGCGGCTGCTTGCTAATCAGCTTACCCGCCGGCTCCGACCAGTGACCTTTCAGCCGAAGCCGAATGAGCTTGTCCTTAAACGATGCGAACCAGTTAACTACCGGTATCTTGCCGACAACTTTGTCCACCTGTTTCAAAGGTGCCGCCACGATATACATATCAATCTGCCCGCTTTTCAGGTTAACTTTACCCCCCGGCTCGGCCTCTATCGCGCTGAAACGGTTTGACAGATGCCCCCGCTCAATCGTCATCTCAGGGCCTGACAACGCAAACTTAACCTCGGCGTCAGACATCCCGCCGACCTGATATTCCCATATCCCGATGCTCTTGAATACCTGCCCTATCAAGGGAAATCGCCACAGGTCGCTATCATCCAGAAATGCCGCTCCCTTCGCCCGAACGCTTTCCACGCCGCTGGTATCTCCTGAAAATTGCACGCTCAGCCGTCCCGTTCCCCTCGTAAATTTCTTGGTTGTGCCCGCCAGCTCCGTAAGCTGCGGCAGATTTACGTCCACAACAACAAAATCTCCCCCGTATCCGACCGGCCCCTCCCTCACTACATTCACATAGAATGAGCCGGTCAGTTGGCCCTTGCACAGAACCCCCTCAATCTGCTCTAAATCCAGATGCCGTCCTCTAACAAGCAAATCCCCGCTCACCCCCCTGCCGACGGAGCGCTCGTTCGCATCGACGGCCCAGTCCTCGAACACAACCATCCCTTCGGGCCACAAGCTCTCTGTATCCGCAAAATTCCCGCTTAAGCGTAAGTCCGCCCGGACCCCGCCTTCGCAGCTCCATACAGTCGAAACACGTAACACCGACAACAGCATCGCCGTCTGTTCGCGTTCCAGCTTCCGGGCAAACTTCAGTGTTGTCACCACCTCCCTGCTTTCCAAATCGATATTGCCCTCGATATCTAACTGCGAGGCATCATCTTCATCATAGCTATCCACATTGAACTCGTATGGCTCCCCTTTTCTGTTCACCTCCACACCCAGCCGGTCAAGGACAACCTGTGACTGTCCGTCTTCAATACGCACAGCCATACGCCTGACCTGCAACCGTTTCATACGCGGCTTTTCACCATCCCGGCTTTGAAGAAACCGCAGCGGAACACTCACTTTGCCGTCATCGATTCGCAGGTGCGCGTCGACTTTCTCAACTTCGATATCCTCTGCGGGCGACGCGAAACTCGGCCAATCCCCTAAAACCAGCTTCACGTCGTTCGCTTCTATCGTCACTGCCCCTCCCTGGTCATAAAATACAATGTCCCGGACGAACATAATGCCGTCGTAGTTAAACTCAATTTCGCCCACATACACGGGCCCCGACCAGAATCGCGACAATGCCTGCTCCACGCGCACGGCTACATAAGAAGGTCCCAGCCAGAGCTTCACCGAAACGTGCATCACAACCGCCGCCAGAACCAGGCAAATGCCGGCCCACTTCAAAATCCGAACAATTAACTTCTTATAAGCGCGCGAAGCTGTCATTCGTCCCGTCCGCAAAAGATGCGACCGATAGGCAGGGTGCTATTTGACCTTGTCTGAGCCGCCGTAAATGAAACGCAGCTCGCCGACGTTCGGGATAACCGCAAGGGGAAACCCGGCGTATGGTCTAAAGCCGGCCGGCCAATATACAAACAGCGCTTTACCCACTAAGTATTCACGAGGCACAATGCCCTCAGGATAGCTCTTACCGTTATTACCTCTGCCGGGCCGGCTCCACCACCTGCCGTCCTCGCTTCTCGGGCTGTTGTCGCCGAGCACAAAAAACTGGTCTTGTTCGAGCAGCAGCGAATGTCCCTCCGTGGCCCTGCCCGCCTCGCTGGTGTTGGGATTCCTCGCGGTATAGTGGATGTCCCTGAACAAGGCGATATGCGATACCTCAATTCTGCCTGCGCCGATAATCCTGGCCTTCGGCTCAACCTCCGTCCTTCTGGGCCCCATATCATTCGGTTCCCGGCCCATGTCGCAACTGAGCTTCTCATCTGCGAATTCCAGCACAAGCTTGTGGTCAACGTTGGCAAATCTCAGAATCGCGGGTTTCCCGATTGCAGCCGGGGCAATCGTTCTCGTCGCCAGCACCTCTTCGTTGCCGTCCGCAACCTGTGCTATTGACATCTCCCCGTTAAAGTCGACCCGCCCCGTGTATTGTATCCCGTACTTGCTTAGCGACACACCTGCCAGACCCGTTTGAATACTCGAATTGGCCCAGAACTGTACCATCAGGTCGCTGCAAAACGGCATATACCTGTAATCGGTCGTTTCGTCGTAAGCATAGGTGCTCCTGAAGTCATTGCCCAACGACGTATCGTAAACCAGCGTCTGCACTTCGTTGGGCGAGCTGGCCAGCTTGAAAACCACCGGATTCTCCTCGTCGTTCATCCACTTTGAGTCCCCCTCGTTTCTGAACGGCTCCTCCCACGTATGCCCGTTGAACGACGGCTCCTCGGGCCTGGCCGGCTGGTAGTCATTGTCGTAAACAGGCATCCATAACTCTTCCTGAACCTTCGCCGGCTTTCTGCTGATTTGGCCGTCGATATATACGTCACCGTCAATTATCTCCACATGTTCTTCCGGCCTGCCCACTAGCCGCTTTATATAATTCTCCGACGGATTAAGAGGGTTCTTGAATACTATCACGTCCCACTGTCTCGGCTCGAAAAACTGATAGATGCATTTCAAAACCAGTATGCGGTCGCCGTTCGATACCGACGCCGTATCGCGGGCCGACTGAGAATAGCCGCAGCTCGGACATCGCGAATAATCCCGACCGACGTATCGTCTCGGTATCGGCCGACCGCGGGGGCCGGCATTGGTCTGTCCGTAACGGTATTTGTACCCGCACTGCGTGCATCGCAGTCTGTAATGCGCCCCCATAAGCGTATCAGCCATACTGCCCGTCGGTATCCGAAACGCCTCCATCACAAACGCGCGAAAAACAAGCGCCAGCACAAACGCCGTTATCAGCCATTCAAAAACGTTTGCTACCTCCGCTGCACGGTCCCTTGTCCTGCCAGCCGCTTTCTTCGATTTCTGCACGTAGCTTCCGGCCTTTCCTTTTGATTACTCTGTCACTGCATTTTCTGCCGATGGTCTTTGATTCCGCCATTCATAATCGAACGGGCCATTATGCAGCCAAACCCCCGGCAGGTCAACAAGCTTACCGCTCGAACCCATACTCAGCGTTCGGCTCGGCCGCGACACAATCGCCGGACTCATTACAAAATCCGCCGAAAACAACGGGATGCGATGCCGTTCAGAACGACTACGCACAGGATTTTTTAATCGCAAAAACCGCACTGACTTTCCCGATTTTGTCATACTAAAAACACGCTAAGAATACCTGTACAGTCTCGACCGGCTGGTGACAAAAACGGTGTTTTCTGTTCCCCAATTTTAGGCGGATAGCCGCTTAAAAATCCCTGTTCTGAGCGGCCCCGTCCACAGAATCTACCGTCTCCCGAAGGGCTGTTTTCCGCCAATATGCCGAATTTGAAAAAATAGGCCTTTTTTTATGGCTGCTTTCTAAGTCTCTGAAAACGAAGTGGTTAGAACAACTCGCCAGGACCTGAAATATAAAAAATAGGATAACGTCCTATAATTTGCTTGATTTCCCCTGATTCGTGTAGTAAAATCATTAACTAAGAAGATTGGGAGAGAGTATCTTGGGCTGCGCCTAAGGGCTTTCTCACCACGAACACAGATATGCAACTGTGCAGGTGTACGTTTAACTGCAGTCGGGAGCTTTGGCGAAGGTGATGAAAGAACATTCGCGGAAAGAGCCTTCCGGGGCGAGAGAGCTGCGCTTTATGGATACAAGCGCCGGACGCGGCGTTGAAGGGCTGCGCTCAAATCCGTTATATACCCGGACTCATACCGAGTTCATCGGTAACTCACCCGCATTTAACTCAATGCTCGAGGTCATTAGAGCGGTTGCTTCGAGGGCCTGCCCCGTAATCATAACCGGTGAAACGGGCGTCGGAAAAGAAATGATAGCAAGACAGGTCCACGCAGCAAGCAATCGCAGCGACCGCGTCTTTGTGCCCGTTGACTGCACTACTCTTACCGGCCAACTCTTCGAAAGCCAGTTGTTCGGCCACATGCGAGGCGCATTTACTACCGCAGTCGACAGCACGCTCGGCTTTTTCAGGGCCGCAGACGGCGGAACTCTGTTCCTCGACGAAATAAGCGAAATCCCCCTCGAACTCCAGGCCAAGCTGCTTCGCGTCCTGCAGGAAAGGCGTGTCACGCCCCTCGGCTCGATAAAATCATATCCTGTCGATGTTCGGGTATTATGCGCAACCTGCAGGGACCTCCAGGAAATGGTCAGGAAGAATACTTTCCGCTCCGACCTGTATTACCGCCTCGACGTCGTTAGCATCGAAGCGCCGCCGCTGCGTCACCGCAAGGAAGACATCCTGCCCTTGGCCGAGTATTTCCTGCGGAACCAGTCAACCTTCTATAATGAGCCGCAAAAAGTCCTCGGCGAATCGGTTAAGGAATTGATGCTTCACTATGCCTGGCCCGGAAACGTCCGAGAGCTTGCAAACGCCGTTGAGCGCGCTTACGTCCTCACTCCAGGCCGCGAAATCGAGCCGGCCGTTATGCCCTTTGAAATCATTATCGCCGATTCTCCCGATTATCCAAAAGACAAGCTCCCCACTCTCGACGAGGTCAAGCGAAGGGTCATTACGCGCACGCTCGAATATACTCGAGGCCGAAAAATCGCCGCCGCTCGTATCCTCGGTATCGAACGCCGAAAGCTAAATCGTATGCTCGAAAAACTCAACATCTCCCTCCCACAGCAAACTAAATCAGACAGCAAATAATCACCCGCTAATCCTGAACTTGTCGAAGTGCCGCTTCAAAGTAAACCGCTACCGAATAATAAATTCTGCATTCAGTATTCGGTGTTGGACATTGGATGTTTTTTATATCCCCGGGTTTACCCGCCTCTGGCGGGTGAATCAATCGAAATCAGCTCAAAACTTTACCCGCCTTTGGCGGGCAGGCACTCAAAACTTAACACTTGTTTTTCCGTCCTCCGTCTTGAGTCTTGGGTCTTAATTTTTTACCACAGCCACTCTTGAGCCATTATATTGAAATCTTTTAAGTCAACAGTGCTGTCTCCCCCTATCGGTGAAATATCAGCGGAAGGGATACCAGGCGCTTGTCGCCATTGACCGCCTAAAACCGCAAAGTCAACAAAGTCCACAGCATCGTCTTCGTCAAGGTCGGCTGTTTTTTTTTGCTCGAATAAAGTAAGGTCAATGGAATTGGCCGCTGCCTGATTACCTGTCGGATTAAAGTGCAGCCATTCGAATTGATAGGCCGGGTTCAGTCGGTCCTCGTCCGCCGTGTCTCGCATTGCGGCATCCAGGTCAATAACTGCGTCGAACTGGCCGCTGGTCCTTATCCAGTTGTTAACTGTATCGCGCACATCCTCATGTTCAGTTGAGTAATAACCATTTCCTTTAAAAGGTGTTATTGTCGCCCCGTATATCAGCAGGTCTGCGTTGTGGGCCTTGGTTATGAATGTCTGATATGCGGAAATTATACTGCTGGCTGATCTGCCGCCGCCGATATCATTAACCCCCTCAAAAATTATCACCCAGCGCACCCCGGGCTCTCCGAGCACATCATGGTCAAAACGCGCCAGCGCTGTCGGCCCAAGCCCGCCGGATATAATGGTGTTGCCGCCGATTCCCTCATTTATTACGCCGACCATCGCGGTGCTCGGGTCTGCATGTAGCCGGCTTGAAAAATAATCAGGCCACCGGTTGTTGTAATTGTCAGTGCAGCCCCTGCCGTCGGTTATCGAATCGCCTAAGATTACCGCGCATCCGTATGAATTATCGAGCAGCACATCTATCCTGCTCAAAATATACCAGTGGGCTGCTTTAGCTGCCGACGACATATTGGCCGCTGACACTGTATTGCCGGTTTGTAGATAGTATGTGGTCCTCGAACCCGGATGCCCCGTAACATTCGATGACGACGCCGACCCGAAATAAATACTCACCGTCAAGTCGCTCAATGGCGGAAAATTGAAATCTACGGCGTCCGAATATTGTTCCGCTCCCGCGGCGATGGTTACTGATGACGACCCGCCGTTAAACGTCAGTGCCGTGTCGGTTGACGTAATTATTGCCCCGTTTACCGGGCTGCTGTTGGCTGATAACGCTATATGGGCGGAATTAATAGTTATCGGGCCGCCGGATGTTGTATATTTATTGGAAAACTGCACCCGTATTCTGCTCCCTCCCAAAGTTGCGTGCACGACCTGGCGCAGTGTATTATTGGCTAATCCCGGAGAAGCCGGATTGTTTCCCGGTTCCGTCAACTGCTGGCCGGTCGCCCAGGTGCCTACCCAGGCCTCTGCCGCCGATGCCGTATGGCAGACACAGCAAATACTCAGTATTAAAAGAACAAAACCTGCTGAACTTGTTTTCTTCAATATTCTCATTTTTATCTCCGTCTGTTTTCAACCATTAGAATGCTGATGTCCCGCGTTTTTACTTCTGTAGCGAAGCGAAGGTTCTCGATTGCTGCTTCGTGAGGATATGCTGTCGGGGCTCTATACTTTTCACACCTTCTCAATCTGCCATTTCCCGTTTATCCATCAATAATCAGCTTGAGTCATTATATCATATTTTACCAGTCTTTAGCAAGCGAAGCGATTATAAGACGGACCTGTCTCAGAGAAGCGTAAGCGGAGACGGAAGCCCTCAGGGGCGAAAGAGGAAGCTAAGAAGGGTCATTCCGTGTTCATCACGGAATCAAATTTTGCAGAGCGGGGCTTGACGCTTAATCCTTTTTGCACTAAAATATCTGCATTGGAGGATTAACAATGAAAGAAAGAATATTATTCAGCGGCCTTGTTGCTTTAGGAAGTGCGATTGGGATTGTTTTGGCATTTAAAATAATCCTGGCTCGCAGTCTTGAAATAGCTGTGCTTTCGGGTATCGTTTGTTTTGTCGTAACACTTTCGCTTTGTTACTTTCTTTTATATCCCAAATTTCATAGAGGCAAACCTTAGGGATAAATAAACAGGGGCAAGAGAAGTATAGCATTCCATTTCTTGGTTGCCTTTCCCGACAATCAAGAGGATAATACCCCCAACACAGGCTTATTACGCACCTTCGACAAGAAAAATAACCGGCCCGAAGGGCCGGAGTTTAATACGGTGATGGTGGTACTGTAATAATGCTCGGTATAAGGGCTGACAAAGAGATTAAAGTAACGAGATATGAGACTGCCTTTTAGGCAGACGGAATCTAATACGGTGATGGCGGGTTTGTAAGCTCTGAAGAACAAAGGAAGGTCAAAAAATGGTAAAAGCGAAACTCATAGCAGCTTTTGTGTTGGCGGTTCTCGCCATCATCCTGGTCCTGCAGAACACCGAATCTGTAGATACGAAGTTTCTCTTCGTTACAGTGACAATGCCCCGTGCGGCGCTGCTGGCGCTCACGATGTTAATTGGTATCGCCGTGGGCATTCTGGCCTCGCTGGCATTGACCGGGAAATGGGAAAAAAAGCCAAATACTAATCCGCGGCCTGCTCATTAGCACCACTTGTCGCTGTCCGCTGAGCGCTGATTTTATTTGCCTTTGGCGACAATTGGGAGGATAATAATAGCAAGAGGCCGAACGTCCGCCACGCATCAGCGTGGCGAGACCTCGCCTTTAGGCGGGCACCTTTGAC
>CAZQWM010000032.1:0-27082 GCA_964597035.1 uncultured Pirellulales bacterium | reverse complement strand
TGGTTAACGCGAAGATTGATATCGTGATGTGTCACGACGTGACGACGCCTGCGGCGATAACGATGCTTGTCGAAAAGGGTATCGATAAGGTGTTCGACGCGAGCAAAATCGTCGTTACGCCTGACCATTTTCAGCCGGCAAAGGATATCAAGAGCGCGGAGCTGCATAAACGCTTAGACGAATGGGCGAAACGACATAAAATCGAGAACTACTACAAGCTTGGCCGGGCGGGGGTGTGCCATGCGCTATTGCCGGAGCAGGGGCATATTCGGCCTGGCGAGGTAATCGTCGGCGGGGATTCGCATACGTGCACGTACGGTGCGTTTGCGTGTTTCAGCGCCGGTATCGGCTCGACGGATTTGGCGGCGGCGATTGCAACGGGCGAATTGTGGTTCAAGGTGCCTGAATCGATGAAATTTGTTTTGAACGGCAAACTACCAAAAGGCGTTTACAGTAAAGACGTAATACTCGCGGTGATAGCGAGGATAGGCGTGGATGGCGCGCTATATAAGGCGATGGAATTCGTCGGGCCTGCGTTGAAAGAGATGTCGATGGAAGCGCGGATGACGATAACGAATATGGCGATAGAGGCGGGCGCGAAAAACGGCGTGATGGGATTCGACGAGACGACTAAGAAATACTTAGACGAGCATCTCAAAGATTCAAAGGACTACGAGGTGTTCGAATCGGATGCGGACGCGGAATACGCTGCGACGGAAGAATTCGACTGCTCGAAATTAGAGCCGATGGTTGCCTTACCACATCTGCCGAGCAATGCCGTGCCGATAAGCAAGTGCAAAGGCCAGCCGATGGACCAGGTCTATATCGGGAGCTGCACGAACGGCAGGATTGAAGACCTCAGGATTGCAGCCAGGATTCTCAAGGGTAAAGAAGTAGCGATACGGACGATTGTCGTGCCGGCGACGCCTGCGGTCTGGAAGCAGGCCAAGGATGAAGGGCTTTTCGATATCTTCTACGATGCGGGATGCGTAATAGCAGCGCCGACGTGCGGGGCGTGCTTAGGCGGATTTATGGGGATTTTAGCCGAAGGCGAAAAGTGCGTCAGCACGACCAACAGGAATTTCGTCGGGCGTATGGGACATCCGAAAAGTGAAGTGTACTTAGCCAGCCCGGTGACGGCAGCGGCGAGTGCTGTCGAAGGAAAGTTAACTGACCCAAGAAAATATTTATAGCCATAGAGAACAAAGAGGTTACAGAGAATAAGTAAAAAATGGATTCCCTGTTGCTGAGCCAAAGTTGCAACTTCACGGGAACAAGAAAGTAAATAAGGAATTGATTCCCACGTGCGCGGGAATGACAATGAAAGAGGAACGATAATGGCAAAGGCGTGGGTGTATAAAAGAGACCATATAAATACGGATGAGATAATCCCGGCGAGGTACTTAAATACCGACGACGAAAAAGAATTAGCGAAGCATTGTATGGAAGACCTGGACAAGGACTTCGTAAAAAAAGTCAAAGCAGGTGATGTAATTGTCGCGGGTGAGGACTTCGGCTGTGGCTCGTCGAGAGAGCACGCAGTGTGGGCGCTGCGAGGGGTGGGAGTTAAAACAGTGATTGCGAAAACGTTTGCGCGGATATTCTATCGCAACGCGATAAACTGCGGGTTTTACTTAATAGAAGGCAAGGACGCGGTAGAGCGAATCGGCGACGGCGACGAGGTGGAAATCGACTACGACAAGGGTATAATCAGCGACAGGACAAAAGGAGAAGAAATAGAGTTTCGGCCTTTGCCGGATTTTGCGCTTGAGATAATACGCGACGGTGGACTGCTGGAGCACATAAAAAAGCAAAAGTAAGAGGGTAAAAGGAAAAAGAGACTGCTTCAGCCCCCGCGACTGCTTGCGCAGTCAAGCACGGGGGCTCGGAATGACGATTTGGCGAATGTAAGGAGATATTGACGTGGCGAAGAGTTACAAGATTGCGGTGATGCCGGGCGACGGGACTGGGCCGGAGGTAACGGCTGAGGCGGTGAAGGTTCTTAATGCAGCGGCAGGTAACTTCGGCTTCAAACTGGAAATGACGGAATTTGACTTCGGCGGTGAGAGATATAAAAGGACCGGTGAGACGCTGCCGGACAGCGCTGTAGAAGAGCTGCGTAAATTCGACGCTATACTGTTAGGGGCTATCGGTCATCCGGATGTTGCGCCGGGGATTTTGGAAAAAGGGATACTTCTCAAGGCGCGATTCGAGCTTGACCAGTATATAAACCTTCGGCCAGTGAGGTTGTACCCGGGCGTTGCGACGCCTATTAAGGATAAAGGGCCTGAAGATATTGATTTTGTCGTGGTGAGAGAGAATACCGGCGACCTTTATACCGGGACGGGCGGATTTACGATGAAGGGCACGCCTAACGAAGTTGCGGTGCAGTCGGCGGTTTATACGCGCTTCCAGGTGGACAGGTGCCTTAAATACGCGTTCGAGTATGCCAGAAAATTCGGCAAGAAGGCGCGCGGCAAGGGCGAAAACAACACATTAGCACTATCCGGCAAAACGAACGTGCTGACATACGTGTATGACCTCTGGGAGCGGGCGTTCCACGAGATGGGCAAGCGTGAGTACCCGGATATTGTGCGCGAGTATTACCACGTGGACGCGACGTGTATGTGGTTTGTCAAAAATCCCGAGTGGTTCGACGTAATAGTCACTGGCAATATGTTCGGCGATATTATCACGGATTTGGGCGCGATGATTCAGGGCGGGATGGGGATAGCGGCTGGCGGCAATATCAACCCGGAAGGAGTGAGTATGTTCGAGCCAATCGGTGGAAGCGCGCCGAAATATACCGGCAAGGGTGTTATCAATCCGTTAGCTGCGATTTGCGCAGGCGGGATGATGCTGGAAACCTTAGGCGAGCAAAAGGCGGCGGTCGCGGTTGAAGACGCGGTGAAATTCGTTACGGCCAACAAGGTGAAGAGCTTACAAGCGGGGCGAATGGGATACTCGACGAGCGAAGTCGGCAATTTGGTCGTGGAGAAAGTGGCGGATTAAGAGTTGAGCTTGTTTGGACGATGCCTGCGAATCTGACGCCAGAGTATTTCAAAGCGGAGCGGTGGTATCGGGAGGCGACGACCGCTGACGAGAAGATTCTCGCGCTGGAGCGTATGCTGGCGGTTATGCCGAAGCACAAGGGGACGGACCACCTCAAGGCAGATTTGCGGCGCAAGCTCAGCAAACTCAGGGAGGCGGGGGCACAGAAGGGCAAGTCATCTCAGGTCGATATTTTCCACGTGCCGCGAACGGGTGCGGGGCAGGTGGTGCTTATCGGGACGCCGAACATCGGGAAAAGCTCGATAGTTGCGGCGCTGACGAACGCGAAGGTGAACGTTGCGGAGTTTCCGTTTGCGACGGGCGGGCCTGTGCCGGGGATGATGCAGTATGAGGACGTGCATATACAGCTTGTTGATATGCCGCCTATAACGGCGGATTTTGTGACGCCGGGGCAGGTGGGGACGTATCGCAACTGCGATTTGATTGGGATTATCGTGGATTTGTCGGGGGATGCGGAGGAGCAGTTAAAGGTGTGTCTGGAGTTTCTGGAGGAGCGGAGCTTATTGCTGGATGAGCAGACGCCGGCATACGATGAGCAGGGGAACGTTTTAGGCAAGCGGGCGATTTGTATCTGCACGAAAAGTGATATTGCGCAGCCGGTTGCGATTGAGAAATTGAAAGCGGCGGCAGGGAACAGATTCGAGTGCGTTTCGGTATCGACGGCATCGCAGGAGCAAATACAGGCACTGGCGAAGGTGCTGTTCGAGCAGTTGCGGATTATCCGGGTGTATGCGAAACCGCCAGGGGAAAAGGCGGATATGGAGGAGCCGTTTACGATGCCAGCGGGGGCGACTGTGCAGGATTTGGCGAAGTCGATACATCGAGAGCTTGCCGAAAAGCTCAAGAACGCCAGGATTTGGGGGACGGGGGTTTACGACGGTCAGAACGTGCATTTGACGCATGTGCTGCACGACAAGGACGTTGTCGAGTTGCATTTTTCGTGAGCTGTTCCTATAATCATGCCTTGTTAGCTGATTTCCAACTCGCAGGAATGACCGCAAAACATTCAAGATAGAAAGGAGATGTCATGAAGAGTAAAAGAGCAATCGCGATTTCATTTTTTTGCGTAACAGCAGTCACAATTCTGTCCGGAGGATGCGAAGGAGGAGCAAATAGCGGAAAAGTCGCAAAGTTAAAGAAAGACTACCCGATAGATTCAGTGCCGCTTACAGCGGTGAATATAACCGATGGGTTCTGGGGCCCGAGGATAGAGACTAACCGGACGGTTACGATTCCGCATATTTTCAGGATGTGCGAGAAGGCGGGCCGTATTGATAATTTCGCGATAGCAGCCGGGTTGATGGAAGGGCAGCATCGCGGGTCGTATCCTTTCGATGATACCGACGTTTATAAGGCGATTGAGGCGGCGTCGTATTCGCTGATGGTTCAGCCGGACAGGGAATTAGAGAAATATATAGATAATATAATTGCCAAGATTGCGGCTGCGCAGGAGACGGACGGGTATCTTTACACGGCCAGGACCAACAAATCAAAGAGATTAGCGAGCTGGTTCGGTCGGCAGCGCTGGTCGAAGCTGTCGAAAAGTCACGAGCTTTACAATATGGGGCATCTTTATGAAGCGGCGGCTGCATACTACGAGGCGACGGGAAAGAAAAACCTGCTGAAGGTCGCGATTAAGAACGCGAAGCTGATAGATAAAGAGTTCGGGCCGGGGAAAAATGAAAAATGGCCGGGACATCAGGTAATCGAGATGGGGCTGGTAAAGCTATATCGGGTGACCGGGGACGAGAAGTATCTGAACCTTGCAAAGTTCTTTCTGGATACCCGCGGGCCGGGCGGCGGAGAATATGCACAGGCACACTCGAAGCCATACGAGCAGACGGAGGCGGTTGGGCACGCGGTGCGGGCAACGTATATGTACTGCGGGATGGCGGACGCCGCAGCGCTGGCGGGGGACCAATGCTATAAAGAAGCGGCTGAGCGGCTATGGGATAATGTTGTCGGAAAGAAGCTATACATCAACGGCGGGGTTGGCGCAGCCGGGAGTGAAGAGGCATTCGGTAAGGAGTACGAGCTGCCGAATCTGACGGCGTATAATGAAACTTGTGCGGCTATCGGCAACGCAATGTGGAACCATAGGATGTTCCTTTTGACTGGCGAGGCGAAGTATATCGACGTCCTTGAGCGGACGCTTTATAACGGATTGATTTCGGGAGTATCGCTGGAGGGGAACAGATTCTTTTATACGAATCCGTTGGCATCGGACGGTAAGCACAATCGCCAGCCCTGGTTTAAGTGTGCGTGCTGTCCGCCGAATCTGGCGCGATTTATCGCTTCGCTGCCGGGATACATTTATGCGAAGGCGGACGACAAAGTATTCGTTAATCTTTTCGTGGCGGGAGAGGGGACAATTCAATTGGAAGATACGGCTGTTCTAATCAGGCAGCATACGCAGTATCCCTGGGATGGCGCCGTGAAGATTGCGGTTGAGCCGACTTCGACGAGTGAGGATGCGAAGAAATTTACAATTGCGGTTCGGATACCGGGCTGGGCAAGGGGCAAGCCGGTGTCGAGCGATTTGTACCGGTATATTGATAGTGCAGGCATGGTGAGTTTGAAGTTAAACGGCGAGGCGATACAGGCGGAAATGAAAGACGGGTATGCGTGCATCAGGCGGATATGGAAGCCGGGGGATGTTGTCGAGCTGGATTTGCCAATGCCGGTGCGGCGGGTATTGGCGAATGAGAAAGTCGAGGCGGATACCGGGAAGGTTGCGATTGAGCGTGGGCCGATAGTTTACTGCGCGGAAGGGCCTGATAACGATGGTAACGTTCTTGACCTGACTATTAGGGACGATGAGACGTTAACAGCGGAGTATCACGAGGATATGCTAAAAGGCGTGACGGTGATTCGCGGCAAGACGGCCGACGGGCGAGACGTTACGCTGATACCTTACTATGCGTGGGCGAATCGCGGGCCCCACGATGCTGCTCAGGGCGGGCAAGGACAAATGGCGGTTTGGCTCGGCCGCAAAGAGCCGGGGCCGGTGGTCGAAATCAATGCCGCCAGAACGAAAGAGCCGATATCGAAATACATATATGGCCAATTCATAGAGCATTTGGGCAGGTGCATATACGGTGGGATATGGGCGGAGATGTTAGAGGACCGCAAGTTCTATTATCCGATTACAGATGAATACTCGCCCTGGGCGACGGCGAGCGACGAATACCGGAAGTCTGGAGAGTATAAGTATATTGTGGCATCGCCGTGGGCGGTAGTCGGGCCGGCAGGGACGGTCACGATGGATGCGAATAATCCTTATGTTGGTGAACATACGCCGGTGATACATTTGCCGGGTGACGGGACGCCGGCGGGTATTTCGCAAAGCGGGCTGGCGATTGAAAAAGGCAAAGTATATGTGGGCAGGATTATATTGGCCGGCGACAGTAACGCGGCGCCGGTTATCGTTCGGATTGTGCCGGAGGTTGGCGAGCAAATTGATATCGCAATGAAAAAGATAACCGGCGAGTTCAGAAAATACTCATTCGGATTTACGGCTGAGGAATCGAGTGACAATGTGGCGATTGATATTGTCGGCGAAGGCAGCGGTACGTTGCGGATAGGGACGGTATCGCTGATGCCTGCGGATAATATAAAGGGCTGGCGGAAAGACGTGGTCGAATTGCTGCGAGAGCTTGGTTCGCCGGTGTATCGCTGGCCGGGAGGGAATTTTGTAAGCGGATATAACTGGCGGGACGGTATTGGCGAGCGAGACAGACGGCCGCCGAGGAAGAATCCGGCGTGGAAAGGTATAGAGCACAATGACGTCGGTATTCACGAATATATGGAGTTGATGGAGCTTATCGGAGCGGAGGCGTTTATCGCGGTTAATACTGGTCTCGGAACCGTGGAAGAGGTTGGGGCGGAGGTTGAATACTGCAACGGCTCGGCTGATACGCCCATGGGAAAGCTTAGAGCAGACAACGGTCATACTGAGCCATACGATGTCAAGTGGTGGGCAGTGGGTAATGAGATGTATGGCGACTGGCAATTAGGATATATGCCATTAGAGGAATACGTGAAGAAACACATCCGTGTGGCGAAGGCAATATGGGCGATTGACCCGGATGCGAAGCTGGTAGCAGTCGGCCAAGTGGGCAACTGGAGCAGGACGATGCTGAAAGACTGCCCGGATTATATGGACCTGATAAGCGAGCACATTTACTGTAAAGGGTCGAGAAGTGTTCTTCAGCACACGAGGCAGTTGATGTCGAATATCAGGCGAGTCACGCGTGAGCACAGAAAGTACCGCAAGGAGATTGAGGGACTGAAACAGAAGGATATTCGCATCGCGATGGATGAGTGGAATTATTGGTACGGTGACTACATCTACGGCGAGCTGGGAGTGCGGTATCACCTGAAGGACGCGATTGGCGTGGCTATGGGATTGCACGAGTATTTCAGGAACAGCGATTTGTATTTTATGGCGAATTACGCCCAGACGGTAAACGTTATAGGTGCAATCAAGACGACACGGACGGATTCGGCGTTTGCGACGACGGGACTTGTGCTGAAGATGTATCGGCAGCATTACGGAACGGTTCCGGTTGAGGTTACAGGTGGTATTGACGAGCTTGATGTAGCCGCGGCGTGGACGGATGGCCGTAAGGCATTGACCATCGGAGTGGTCAATCCCTTGGACAGGGATTTTGAACTGGGGCTTGAGCTGAAGGGTGCGACAATAGCAGGCAAAGGCAGGCAGTGGCTTATCGCGGGAGACGACCCAATGTTGTATAATGAGCCGGGCGAGGTGCCAAAAGTTGTAATCAGTGAAAGAACGGTTTCAGGGCCGGCGGATGAGCTGGCGGTGCCGGCGTATAGCGTGAGTATCTATGAACTGCCGATAAATTGATTCTACAGAGGTACTCCGGGGCAGTTCGTGGAGAAAGGAGTTTTGAATATGGAATGCAAAAAGAGCGAAAATTTGAGGGTATGTAACTGTTCGTATCCTGGTTGCGATAAAAAGGGTATGTGCTGCGAGTGTATAAGTTATCATTTATTGAGCAGGCAGCTGCCGGCGTGCTGTTTTCCGGCGGATATGGAAAAGACTTACGACCGCAGCTTCGAGGCGTTTGCGAGAGCGTGGGGACTTTGATTCGTCGCTTGTGTCTCTTATCTGGTATTTAGAAAAAAGACGGCGGCTTTTTGGAGCCGCCGGCTGTGTTTACGCGAATATGTTTTTTTCGTCAAACCGGCTTTACTGGGAATTACTAATCCCACTCGTAGCCCTGTCTTATGAGTTCATCGACAATCCAGTCCGCAGCATCATCAGCATCATATCCTTCTTCGTTGGCGAAGTTAGTCATTTTTTTATTGAGGCGGGCCGACTCTTTTGATATGCCGAGGTCTCTGTTATTGGGGTCGTCCGGCTCGTTCCATATCAGGTCTCCGTCGAGTTTTGTGGCAATATCAACCTGCGTGTCGCCTATCTTGGTGCTTTTCAACAGGCCTGTGAGCAGGACCCGGTATTCGTCATCACCTGCGGAGGCAATAAGTAATGTTTTTTTGCCGTTCTGAGCTGTTACTATGTCAAAATCCTCGGACCAGGCGTCCATAAGTTTATAAGTCTTGCCGCCTATTTTCTCCTTGTAGGTTTCAATGAATACGGCGTATGCGCTATCGCCGCTTATTTCCAGTGTGATATATCCTTTTAATCCTCCCCTCCAAAGATACCAGCCGCTGTCTTCCAGCTCGTATTCCGTATACTTTTCCTTCCAGTTGTAAACGAGCACGCTGGTTGATGGCGGCGGAGCAAAAACGGGAGCGGAAATAACCAGCACCAGTAGTATGAATATTGTTTTTTTCATTTTTGTCTATCCTTTCACACGCCGCCTGGATGCAGGCTAGGCGGACCGAAGTGATATGAGTCTTTTATCCAGTTGGTACGATTTTATATCCTTTGAGGCCGTCGAGAATTTCTTTAACTGCATCCTTAGCATCGAGACTTTGCATTCCGGCGCTTTGCTTTTTCTGCAAAGTCAGAGTGACCTTAATGCTTTCAATTTCTCTCTCGCCTTCTAATTCTTCATCGCTTATGAATGTTCCGGTCAGCTTCTTGGCGAAATGCGCTTCATCACTGTCGCCCAGTCTGGCCTTGGTCATTATGCCCGATAGAAAGAGCTGCTCCTGTTCATCGCCGCCGGCGATTATCCAGTAAGTTTTTCCGCCTATCTCGGCTTCGATAATCTCGAACTGACCGACATGAAAACTGCCGGCGTATTTCTGCATCTTGCCCGTATTCGGGTCTCTGTCTTTCCAGAGGTCGATTGACCATAAATCTACCGTATCGTCTCCGGGCCCGCCTTCAAGGACAACGTAGCCCTTTGTACTCTCCTTTTCTATTTCCCAGTCCGGCGACCCTTCATCGTATAAGACGCATTTGTTGCTCATCTTGTAGACCAGGACATCTGCGCCGGCCGGGGCTGCTATTGCCAGCAGCAACAACACAAATAAACATTTCTTCATTTCGCACCTTCCTTTCATAAGTGTCGGTTATGTTTCGCTTCGATGGATTCGGTTAATCACCTTCTATATAGTGTTGCTTTTCAAGTTCACCAACTATGTATTCGACCGCCTCATCTGCGTTGAGACCTTCCAGCGAGATTTTAGTGGTCATTTTAGTATTGAGGCGCCAGGAGAGTTTGCCGGTTCCGACGTATCGTTCGTCTCCATCGGTTTCATCCCAAATCGCCTGGCCCGTTAAGGCGGCGGCGATGCTCCTTTTAATACTGCCGATTTTTACGGATTTCTCAGTGCCCGTCAGCAGGATGATATGTTGGCCGTCATTGGCAATCATAATACACATAGTCTTTTTCCCAACCGGCGCCGTCAGCAGCTCGAACGTTCCTATGGTATCTGTTTCGTAGTATTTCTGTGGTTTACCCTTGTCGTCTTTGCCCTTCCATATATCTACGCACAGGACCTTGGCCGTACTTTCATTCGGCTCGACAATGATGTATGCCTTGCTGCTGTCGCTGTCATCTTCCCACTGGTCATCCAGGTCGTAGTCTACGATTTCCCAGTCGCTCCATTTTTCGTTATATACCAGCACGCTGCTGGGTCGCGTTACGCTGACCAGCTCCATTGTGCAGGGCGGGTCGTCAACCCAGTAGTCTTCCTGCTTCACCCACCCAACACCGGGAACAATCCATTCGTACCAGTCCGGAGATTGACCTTTGCTCAAGTCGTCCGGGTCCTTGCAGCGATACCTCTTGGTCTTGTACGCCTCGTCGAAGTGGCCGTAGGGAACCGTAACCGGGCCTACATCGACAACCTCGATGACCTTATAGTTAAGCCCGTCGCCGCGTTTCTGGTAATAGCTCCATTTGGTTCCGACCGGGGCTATTTGGTGTTCGAGATAATCCTGGCCGGCCGAATTGTAGCCGTAGATTCCGTCGTCGGTTGACCTGACGTAACCTTCGTCCTCCCATTTGCCGTCATTTTCGTAGTTCCATGTTCTAAGATGGAGGTAAGTGTGCGAGCCGAGCTTCTTTTCGCGGTCAAATTCTATCCGTGCCGTCCATTCATTATGAGAACCATCCGTCATTTTATACTCATATTTTTCGCCCACCTGCATCGGCCAAAACTCTCCGGCTCCCGCCGAAACACACAATCCCAGCACAATCAAAATAAATAACAATCGTTTCATGTTTCAATCCAGCCCTTTCTAACTATCATCTATCCAGGTTAAGTTAATCACCTTCTTTATATCCTTTGCTTTTGAGCTCTTTTTCGATTTCCGCTACCGCATCATCGCCGCTTAATCCTTTTACTTTAATGGTAAACTTGGTATCCAGTCGAAACGAAATTTTTGCGGAGCCGATGTTTCTTTTGGTGTCGTATTGGTCGTCGTCGACTACATCCCAGATTGCATAACCATCAAGTTTTGCGGCGATTGACGAACCGATGGTTTTATTATGCTTTGCATTGCCAGCAAGCAGCAGACGTGCCGTCTCGTCTGCATAGCTTATAACCCACGTAAGTTTTTTCCCGCTACTTGCCGTGACAAAATCACCCGTCCACTCGTCGTCGTCCGGGTCGTGTTCGTAGTAATTTTGCTTTACGCCGTTGGCGTCCTTATCCCTCCACAGTTCAATTGTCCAGTCGTCAATTTTGTCGCCGACCTGTTCAAGGATTCTGTAAGCCCGACCGGAATGTTTATACAGAACTCCAACTCCAGTATTTGGGTCAATCTCGAATCCCGTTTCGTTGTATTTCTCAGTGTAAACAAGCACATCCGCGCACGCCGGGATACACAATCCCAGCAAAATAAAAACAAAAAGCAATCGTTTCATTTTTCTTTCCATCCTTTTCTGATATAGAGATAAAGTTTTCGTATCGTTCTATCCATTTACGTTTAGTTTTTTTAGGGAGAGCAGGACTGAGTATCCATGCTGATGACCTCGTTAAGCGAAACATTTCCGGGAGTAATCGTATGGCTGCCGCCCAGGACGTAAATTTTGGTGCCGAGCGCTAAGGCAACGTGACTTTCCAACGGCTTGGGCAAATCAGGGCCTTTTTCCCAGTCACCGGTTACAGTATTGTAAATATCAACTCTTTTGCCGGGACCGAACTTTTTGCCTTTTTTGTCGATTCCACCTATCAGGTAAACTTTTCCATCAATAACAGGAGATTCGCCCCAGTAACCATAAGCGTTTTTAACCGGCAGATGCCGGCCTGTAGTAGTATTCCACTGCCCATCTTCGAAATCATAGGTGATAACGTCATCGAGAAGCTGAATATTTGGCGGCTGGGTTCCTTCGGCGCCGCCGAACAGGTATGCCTTGGTGCCAATGACAGCTATTGCAAAGTTCGACATCGCATTTGGCAAACTTGTAACTGCCGGGCTCCACGAATCGGTAGCCGGGTTGTAGCAATCGACTTCGTCGTAATGAATCCTTACCGTTTCGTCGGCATTAAAGAAATAACCGCCAAAAATGTAAATTTTACCTTTGTAAACAACAGCAGGACCTGCGGTAGCCGTCCTCGGCCTTTCCGCAAGTGTTGTCCAGTCGTTGTCAGCGGGATTATACTTTTCGTTGAAATTTATAACGCCGCCGCCCCAGGCGCCAAAGACGTAAAGGTTGCCGTCTACCACGGCAGCGGTAAGCTCTTCGACGTGGTAAGAATTTTCCGCACGATAACTCCATATTCCCTTGAGCGGGTCGTAAACCTCCGTTGAATTCAGATTGATTCCCCCTGGATTTCCATTGCCGCCGAAGACGTAAATATTGCCGTCGATCACGCCGCCGGCAAACTGGTCTCTGGCTATATTCATAGGGGGTTCGATTACCCATTCCGCGCTGCACAGGCAGGGATTGCTCTGGCAATCTATGTAACCTTTGCCGTCGAGAGAACCGAGGATGTAATCGATGGCCTCATCGGCTATGAGTCCCTTGCAGGCGACGGTCATTTTGGTATTTAAGCGAAAAGATGTTTTTACGTTAAGAATTTCTCCGTTGCTGCCGTCATAATCATCTACAAGGACAATTCCGTCTAATTTTACCGGTATAGCCGAACCGCTGATTTTGTTCGGCTTGGCCTCACCCGTCAGCAGCATTCCCCAGGTATCGGCGACGTTGGGTATAATCCACATTTGCTTGTTTGCTATTGTTGCCTGCAACAGCTCGTATGATTCGACGAAATCCAGCTCGCAGAACTTTTGCGTTTTGCCGCTTTTGTCCTTCCCTTTCCACGTTATGATACTCCAGATAGTTATCTCGTTGTCATCTGCCTCAATAACGTTGTATCCGGCGGGTCTGTCCCTGACCAGCTCCCACTCGATACCGTCGCTCTCGAAGCCGGTCTTGTTCTCTTTCCAGTTATAGACCAGCACTTCGGCACTTGCCTGGGCGGACACTCCCAGCACAAACAAGGCCAACAGAAACTTCTTCATTTTCTCCTACCGTCCTTTCGTAAAATAATAAGACAATATTTTTTGCGCAAATTCCTTATTTTAATTATTCCTGCGCACAAACTCTCCCTGTGCATTTAGAGGTGTGTTGATAAGGTTCCCCCCGGAAACCTTAAAAATTCATTGTATTGAGAAGTAATGTCCCTGTCAAGGTACAATGTTGGGATTTTGAGTCTCTATTTGAGGGTTTTTTCTCTGGGTCAGGGCGGAGAGTTTGTTACCGGCGGTTTGAAATGAAGGATTAATTTCGAGTGCTTTTTTATAAGACTGGGCGGCTTGGTCGAGGAGCCCTTTTGTTTCGAGGAGAATGCCGAGATTGGTGTGCATTTCATAATCGTTTGGCCGCTCGGCTAAGACGATTCGGCATTGAGTGATTGCTTCGTCGAGTCTGCCGAGGGCGGCAAGAGCCAGTGCGAGCCGGCCGTGGGTTATGATGTCATCAGGGTCGATTTTCAGGGCCTGATTATAGTAATCCAGGGCCGTGTCGGGATGGCCGCTCTGGGCAAGGGCGTAGCCGAAATTACTGAGGACCTCGACGGAATCGGGGCTGGCGACAAGCGCCTTTTGGAACTGGCCGACGGCGTCCTCGACCTTGCCCTGTTCGACAAGGTTTTGGGCCAGGTCCTGGTGAAGCTGCGCAATATTGACGTCGGGGCCGAGGTAGAGCTTGTATTGCTCTATTGCTTCATCGTATCTTCCGAGCTTGACGTAGGTCTGCCCGAGGTTGTAGCGGGCGAGGGGGAAATTCGGCTTTAGCTGTAATGCTATTTTGTAGTGAGTAATGGCTTCGTCATATCGAGCGAGGTCTCTTAAGGCGTTGCCGAAATTGTTGTGGATTTCGGGAGAGTTGGGGCGGCTCTTTAGCAGCTTGGTGAACTGTTCGGCGGCTTTGTCGGGTTCGCCGAGCTCGCTGAGGATGTTAGCGTAGTTATTTTGCATCACGTGACTGTTTTCGATTACGACCAGCGTGTGCTCGAAGAGGGAGACGCTGTCCTTCCAGTATCTGAGCTGGTTTGAGGTGACAATGGCGCAGGCGACGAGAACGACAACGGCGGAAAAGGTGAGGAGAATTTTTTTGAACGGAACTTTTATAAGCAGGTCGGGGACGCCAAATGCGATGATTATAAACAGTCCCGTCAGGGGTATGTAGGTGTATCTGTCGGCCATTGCCTGGGTGCCGACCTGGATGATTCCGATGACGGGGACAAGCGTGCCGAGATACCAGAACCACCCGACAAGGAGGTATTTGTGGCGCCGAACGTTGTAGAGGACGAGAGCGGTTATAAGGACAAGTATCCCGGCGAATATGAAGGCTCTGGCGATGGGTATTGTGCCGACGGGGTGGGGATATAGGACTGCGAGTCGCCCGGGCCAAGTCATTTTGCCGATGTAGGCGAGGTATGAGCAAAATGCGTTGACGAAGCGGTTCCTGAAAGGAAGTCGTGCGGCTACGGACATTGCGCCGCCTTTTTGCTGGACGATGAAGGTGATTACGCTCGATGTGGCCGAAAGGAGAAGCAACGGGATTTTTTCAAGAAGCACAAAACTAATCGAACGTTTGGAACCAGCAAAACGATTAAGAGGCCAGTAGTCGAGAAGCAGCAGAACGAACGGGACTGTTACGAGCATTGGTTTGGCCATGAGGCCCAGCGCAAAGAGAACAACAGTAGCGATGTATCGGCCGGCTGACGGATGCTCAGCGTAGTGAGCATAGGCGAGCATAGTCATAAACCAGAAGAACGTGCTGAGGACGTCTTTTCGTTCGGCCACCCAGGCGACGGATTCGACGTGCAAAGGATGCAGGGCGAATAATGCAGCAACGACAGCACTGGGCCAGAGACGCCCCGTCATTCGATTGAAGACGATGAGCAGCAAAATAGTATTTGCAACGTGGAACAGGACGTTTACAAGGTGGTGGTAGCCGGCTTTTTGGTCGAACAGGGTGCAGTCAAGCTGGTGAGACAGCCAGGTGAGCGGATGCCAGTTGGAACCCTGACGTGTCGTGAAGGCCCATTTGACGCCACGCCAGGACAGGCCCGACTGGACATTTTGGTTTTTGGTAACGTAAACGTCATCATCGTAGCGGACGAACTCGTGGTTGCGGACGGGCAGATAGACGACAAAGGTTGCGACAGCAAGAATAACACAGAGCAGCAGAACGCGGTGGTTGTAGACTTGTGCAATCATATTCTCTGGTTCAAACCGAACGCATAACGGCGAACGAGGTTAAAGTCAGAAATCGAATTTTTTGCCGGTGAGTTTTTCGCAGCCCTCGATGTATTTGGCGCTTGTTTTGGCGACGATGTCATCGGGCAGAGTTATGCCGGGTCCTGATTTGTCGAAGTTGACGCTTTCGAGATAGTTTCGGACGAACTGCTTGTCGAACGATTCCTGGTCCCGGCCGGTCTGGTATTTGTCGGCGGGCCAGAAGCGGGAGGAATCCGGGGTGAGCATTTCATCGATGAGGATTATCCTGCCGTCAACTGTGCCCCATTCGAATTTTGTGTCGGCGAGAATGATGCCTCTGCTTTCGGCGTAGCGTGAGGCCTTTTCGAAGATTTCGATGCTTTTGTCGCGGACGTAGGTTGCGGCCTCGGCGCCGAGGATTTCGGCGGACTTATTAAAGTCGATATTCTCGTCGTGCGTGCCCAGCTCGGCCTTTGTGGCGGGGGTGAAGATTGGCTCGGGCAATTTATCGCATTGCCTGAGGCCTTTCAGCAATCTGACGCCGCAGATAGTGCCGTGTTCTTTGTATTCTTTCCAGCCGGAGCCGGCAAGGTAGCCGCGGACGACACACTCGACGGGCAGTGGCTCGACTTTTTTAACAAGCATTGTCCGGCCGGCAAGCTCAGCTTCGAATTCGTTGAAAGGAGCGGGAAAGTCGGCGACGGAGGAGCTAATAAGGTGGTTTTCGATGTCGTCTTTGAAAAAGTCGAACCAGAACAGCGAAATCTGGGTCAGCACAATACCCTTTTGGGGGATGCCGTTTGCCATAATAACATCGAAGGCGCTGATTCGGTCAGTAGCGACGATTAGCAACTGGTCGCCAAGGTCGTAGATGTCGCGGACTTTGCCTCTTTTTGGTTCTGCTGATGTGATTTTTGTCTTTAGCACGGCTTCCATCATATCTCCTTTCGAGTACTTTTCAGACGGCTGAGTATCTTACGGCGCGAGGCCTTTTTCGTCAAGGACTTTGGCCGGTAAGCCGGTTAACGACGGGTGCAGAGGCAGCAGGCGGGTTCGAGAGGTATTGGATTGAACATTTGAGCCGGTCTTAAAATAAAAAATTTCAGCCCTTTCGGGCGAAGCGGCGACGGTCGGCTTCAGTCAACAGTCGCTTTCTTATTCTAATGGAGCCGGGGCAAACCTCGACAAGCTCGTCCTGCTGAATGTATTCCAGCGCAATCTCAAGACTCATCTTTCGGCAGGGCCTGATCTTGGCGGCGTCGTCTTTGCTGGCAGCGCGGATGTTGGTCAACTGCTTTGTCCTTGTCACGTTTACGGGTATGTCGTTTTCCTTGCAGTGTTCGCCTGCAACCTGGCCCTGGTACACCTGTTCGCCCGGCTCGACGAAGAAAATCCCCCTGTCGTACAAGGCGTCGAGCGCGTAGGCCGTGACCTGGCCTGTGGTGGTGGCAATCATAACTCCGGTCTTTCGCTGAGGTATGGCGCCTCGCATCAGCTCGTAAGTTTGAAACGAATGGTGCATAACGGCTCGGCCCTGAGTGGCGTTCATCATCCTTGTGTGCAGGCCGAACAGGCCGCGAGATGGTATCGAAAATTCCATATGGACAAAACCGCTTGCGCCGCTTTTAACATCGAGCTTGACTATCTCGCTGCGTCGGTCGCCGACAAGACTCATCACCGCGCTTTGCGAATCGACGGGACAATCGACGGCGAGCAATTCAATCGGCTCGTGACGCCTGCCATCGACAACTTTGAGGATTACCTCCGGCTTGCCGACGCATACCTCGTATCCCTCGCGGCGCATATTCTCCAGCAGTATTCCGAGATGCATCAGGCCCCTGCCGGCGACGTTGAACTCTTCCGGAGTCCGGCCCGGCTCGACACGCAGCGCGACGTTGTGCTGAAGCTCTTTTTCGAGTCGTTCCCCGATGTGTCTTGCGGTAACGTATTTGCCTTCTCTTCCGGCGAACGGTCCGTCGTTAACCCTGAACGTCATAGTCATAGTCGGCTCGTCAACGGAGACGGCGACAAGCTGTGATGGGTTTTCGGCACAGGCGATGGTGTCGCCGATTTCAACGGGGTCAAGGCCTGATATGGCACAGATGTCCCCGGCCTCGACTGTAGGGACCTGCGTTCTGCCAAGACCATGAAACTGATGAATATGCAAAACTTTCTGCTGGGTATGCAGGCCTTGTTTGTCAATGACGTTAACGTGCTGGCCCTGGCTGAGCCGGCCGGCGAAGACCCTGCCTACGGCGACGCGTCCGACGTAATCGGAATACTCCTGATTAGTGACGAGTATTTGCAGGGGAGCATCGGGTCTGGCCTGTGGAGCAGGGACGCTGTTTATGATTGCCTCGAATATGACCTGGAGGTTGTCCGTCCTTTCGGCGAGATTAGTCGTTGCCCAGCCCTGTCTGGCGGAGGCGTAAATCAACGGAAAATCGAGTGCGTCGTCTTCGGCTCCGAGCTGAACGAGCAGGTCGAAGACCTCGTTGACGACGTCATCGGGCCTGCTGTTGGGCCGGTCGACTTTGTTTATGACTACGATGGGTCTGAGCTTGTGCTCGAGTGCCTTTGTCAGTACGAATCTTGTCTGCGGCATCGGGCCTTCGAAGGCGTCAACCAGAAGCAGGACACCGTCGGCCATCTTGAGGACTCGTTCAACCTCTCCGCCGAAATCCGCGTGGCCGGGGGTATCGATAATGTTGATTTTGTACTGGTCGCCCTGCGAGTCGGTATAGTAAATAGCGCAATTCTTGGACAGGATTGTAATGCCGCGCTCCTGCTCGAGGGGATTGGAATCCATAATCAGGCCGTGCTGTCCGGCTGTGAGCTTGTCAAGCTCGGCCTGCCGGAACATCCCCGACTGATAGAGCAATTGGTCCACGAGCGTTGTCTTGCCGTGGTCAACGTGGGCAATTATCGCAACATTACGAATATAATCCGCATACATAGACGGTTCTCAAAATGGGTAAAGGAATAAACAAGACGTGATTCGAATCCCATCGTTAAGCCAATCTATTATATACAGTCTCGGCGGAATGTCAAATCCCGCTGGGCAATAGTAATTTCCATACCAGTAAATTTACGAAGAAAAAGGGTCGCCGACGGACTAAAGTGGCGCACAAACATATGGTTGAGCAGGTTACTGCGGGTGTGCTGTTCTTGAATCGATGTAGGCGAAGATTTTCCGGCGGGCGTTGGCGATGTCGTCAGTTTTAGGGAGGAATTCGAAAATCTGCTCGATATAGCGGCGCTTTTTTATGCGTTCCAGCGTCGGGGTGAAATTGACATCGTAAACCCAGCTCAACTGACAGAGCTTCATATCATTCAATGTCCGCAGCAATTTATAGTCAATTAGCCCGCCTGTAGCAACGGCGAGGAGAATCTCGGAAGAGTATTGCGGGTTATCGGGCAGCTCAATTTCGAGCTTGAAGTTATCAGGGTCGTCGCGGTACTGAATGTAGGCCTCAATGACGACGTAATAAATATCGAGCTTGTCCGCGTCGCGAATCATTTTTGACAGCAGCAGCGTATCGCCGGCCAGGTCGGGGGGAAGCTGCTTGTCGCCGTGGAGTTTGACGGCGGTTTCGATTGTGCGTTTTTCGTCGGGGCTTAGCTCACAGAGCAGGTTTTGCTCCTGGATAACGTCGAGAGCAAGCAGACAGTGGTTGACGCTGCGGGGGTCGTGATAGGTACGGTATTTGGTGAACTGGGGGAATCGGCCGACGTCGTGCAGCAGCGCGATTACCTCGGCCAGCAGACGCTGGTTTTTGTTTAGGTTCAATTCGTCGGCCAAATAAAGCATCTCCTCGCAGACACGCCTGCTGTGGTCGTCCTTTATCTTTATATTGGCGTTGACGTATTCGTCGTCGCCGT
Organism: uncultured Pirellulales bacterium; assembly: GCA_964597035.1. Taxonomy (GTDB): domain Bacteria; phylum Planctomycetota; class Phycisphaerae; order Sedimentisphaerales; family Anaerobacaceae; genus Fen-1362. Next base: position 8,007 of record CAZQWM010000032.1, on the reverse strand, counting down.
AAAAGCCGGCGACGAAGCCGTCGAACCAGGACTTAAGTTTGTTTAATTGTTCATTATTCATAAGTCAAATTGAGGTGCGGCGGTTAGAAAGTCAGTAATGTAAGACAAAAGCCGTAAGCAAGGCAAAAGGAAAAAGGAAAAATTCAAAAAGAAATCAATTCCTGACACTTAACAGTCCGCTTGCAGAAGGGTAAAATGGGGATATAATGCAGGGGACAAAATCGATACAAATGCCAGAAGGAGGATATTATGGCTACGGTAAAAGACATAGTAATCCGAAAGCCCAGTGCCGAGGAGCAGAAGCAGTGCGAGAGTTGGCCTATATGGAGGTGTGATGTAAGTGAGTTTGACTGGGCGTATACTGACAAGGAGACGTGCCTGATTCTGGAGGGTGAGGTGACGATTGCGGACAAGCAGGGCCAGGTTAGCTTCGGGCCGGGCGATTTTGTGATTTTCCCGGTTGACCTCGAGTGCACCTGGAAGGTTACCAAGCCCGTAAAGAAACACTACAACTTCGGGTAGTAATCAAATCCGTCGATTATTGTAATGAAGTAAAGCCCGGCAGGATTGTAGGAGGTGAAGCCGGAATGATGGTTCGGAGGCCGGAATTATGATGATAGACTACGTTACACTCTTGCTGATAAATATGGTAGCGGGCTTCTTTCTTCTCGGCTGCTTCATTTTGCACGGCTTGGATGCTCAGGACAAGAACAACTGGGCGCCGGCTTTCGGGATATGCGGGCTGGTTGCGACTGTTTGCGGATTCGTGATGACGTTCAGTTGGCCTCTGCCTTATCCATACAATATCGCGTTCGGCGAGATGTCTGTTCTGCTGGGTGTGCTGTTTTTAGGGACAGCGGTTGCGCTTGCGAAGGGCTGGGGGCTTGTGCCGATTGCTCTGTATGGTTTTTTCGCTGGCTCGGCGGCGATTCTCTTGGGCGTGCGCATAATCGACCTCGGGCTGACGAACAGTCCGATTCTTTCGGGCGCTGGTTTTATTCTCAGTGGCGCCGCGGGGGTTTTTGCGCCCATAGTGGTCTGGCAGGAGGAGCAGAAGGGCCTGCGGGTCATCGGCGCTGTCGTGCTTTTTGCGGCTGCGGGTATATGGGCCTGGACGGCCTGCCTGGCTTACTGGGCACATATGCTGCCGAAGTGATTTGCTGCATATCAATAAGATTGAGTATGGGGGACAATTTCAACGTTCCTGCAGTTTCTTGATTTCATCGCGGCACATCTGTAACTGGTCCGCGTTGGAGAGTTTCTGCTCGGCAATCGTGAGGTGCTTTAAGGCAAGCTGTGGCTTATCGAGATAGCGGGCGTAAATTAAGCCGAGCATCAGCTCCACCTGCTCGACGTATTCGTAGTTGGCGTAGTGGGCGAGGAATCTTTCATAGACGAGAGCGGCCTGTTCGTGCCGGCCCTCGCTGGCGAGCTGGTTTGCTATGTCCAGGAGGTGCTGGCGGGAAACGATTTGTTCACTGTCGAGCTTGAGCAGTTCTAAATACAACTCGGCGGCGGCCTGGAGGTTTCGCTGGTAGATTCGCTCGGCGATTTCGCTGCGAAGCCGGGCGATTCGGGGGTCTTCCGGTTTCGCGTTTGCGTTCTTTACCTCTTTTGCCTTTACTCTTTTTGCGCCGAGTCCTGTGTATGGGTCGTAGCCGGTAGAGACTGCGTCGCGATATCTGCGTCGGCGGTTGGCCTGTTTAAGCATCGCCCAGAGGTCGAAGTGCGAGGAGGAAAGCAATCCTGTGGCGAGGAGAAGCAAAGTTGCGAGGATTCCGAAAGCGTAGCCGGCGAGGTGGGCGTCATAGGCGACGTGCTGAGTGTATCGGGCGATTACGTTGTCAATGATAATCATCTTCAGGGCTATGAAGTATATGGCGGGGATATCCCATGCTCCGATGATGTAGAACCAGTATACGACGGTGATGAGGGTCTGTGGGAACAGGACAAGATATGCACCGGTGACGGCGGCGACGGCACCGCTTGCGCCTATTACGGGTGTTTGGCTTACGAGCGTGTGTCCAACGCCGCTAAAGACGGCTCCTGCGAGATAGAAGCAAAGGTAGCCGAAGGTGCCGAGCTTGTCGTTTACATTGTTGCCGAAGATATACAAGAAGAACATATTGCCGAAGATGTGCAGCAGGCCGCCGTGGAGAAAGGCGTATGTTATGAACTGCCAGAGATGTGGCCGAGCGGGGGTGAGCATAAGGTGTTCGAGCCACTGCTGAGCAGCTCGAACGGCTTCGGGATTGTGGCTTTTCTGGGGCCAGGCGGTTATGACAAATACTACGATGTTGAGGGTTATGAGAGCGTAGTTGGCGTATGATGTTCTGGCGGGTCTGATGCTTGTGCGAATGGGCAAAATCATATCGGAATCATCTCACCTTTGATATTCGGGTCCGAAAGTGAGCATTCTAATGGCTGGTGCGCGTGCGGGCAAGGCATAAAAAAAAGGACGACTTGCGCCGTCCTGTTCAGAGGTGGATATTTCATTGGCAACAGGTACTTATTTGCCTCATCTGGCAGTGAGGCGAAACGTTCTATATTTAACCGGCTTTTCCCCCCAGCCGAATCGCTGCTATCAAACAAAATATAGTAAAAGTATTGCGAGTCGCCAAATCGGTGATGGAAAAAATCTTTATTTTTGTCGCAGGGAGTGTTATCTGTGCGACAAATCAGCCGATTGGTGATTTAAGAGGTCAGGCAATATGGACGTAAAAATTACCGGAGTTCGTCTAAGACGTATTCGCCAGCAGATGCGGCGGTTGAAGGTGGATTGCCTTGTCGTGACAAAGCCGGCTAACGTCACATATATAACCGGTTTTACCGGCGACGACAGTTGGGCGGTGGTTTTTCACAGGACGGCGGCGCTTGTCACCGACAGCAGATACACCGAGCAGTCAGGGCAGGAATGTCAGGGATGCAGGATAATCGAGCGAAAGGCAGGTATGGCAAAGGCAGTCGCGGACGTAGTGAGCAGGCAGCGCAAAGTAAAAATGGCAGGGATTGAGAAGTCGACATCCGTGGCGGCATTTGAGAGATTGAAGAAACATTTGAAGTGTCGGGTCAAGGCGGTCGGGGCGATTGTGGAGACAGTTCGGCGCACGAAGGACAAGGCAGAGGTGCGGGCGATTCGCACAGCCGGGGAAATTGCCGGCCGCGTGTTTGAGAGAGTGCGGCGTCGGGTACGGTCGGGGATGACGGAAAATGAGCTGGCGGGTGTTGTAGATTTTGAGATTCGCAAGCTGGGCGGCCGGAGCAGCTTTGAGACAATAGTGGCCTTCGGCGGTAATGCGTCTCGGCCGCATCATCGGCCGGGGACGAGAAAGCTTAAGAAAAACGATACCGTTCTGATAGATTTCGGCGTCCGGTACAAAGGATATTGCTGCGACGTAACGAAGTGCTTTGCTGTGGGTAGGCCGGGCAGGTTGTTCGGTGAGGTCTATGAAGCCGTAGAGCGGGCGAGGGAGGCGGCACTGAAAATGATTAAAGCGGGTGTTGAAATAAAGAGGATTGATTCGGCCGCAAGAGAGGCTATACGAGATAGTGCCCTGCCGGTTTACGGCCACGGCACCGGTCACGGGCTGGGGCTGGAGGTGCATGAGCTGCCCGTTGTCTCGGACAAGGCAGAAGGGAAATTGCAGGCGGGAGACGTGATTACAATCGAGCCGGCGGTGTATATCCCGGGTAAGCTGGGGGTTCGGCTCGAAGACGATATATTAGTGACGGAGGGGGGATATATTATGCTCAGCGGGGGTGTTGGCGGCGGTCGTTTGCCGATATAGGGTTAAGGCATACCACAGGGTAAACGACATTGACAAGCCCGGATAAATCGGGGCTTAGTATGTTTTAGTATGGGCATAGTCCTATAATAAGGCCATCGTAATGGTACAAAGGCAGCATATAAACGCAGAAGACGAGCTTTTAATAGAGAATTGGCGTCGTGGCCAGAGCGATGCGGGCCAGCGCCTATTGGCCAAATACCAGGGGCGGATATACAACGTTATATTGAAGATATGCGCAAATCCCGACGATGCCGCGGAACTAACTCAGGAGACGTTTGTCAAAATAATAGAGAATATCGCAGGTTTTGAGCGTCGCAGCAGGTTTTACACCTGGGCGTTTCGGATAGCGGTGAATCTGGCGCTGAACTATTACAAGAGAAAATCAGCGCTCGGTTTTTCATCGCTGGACACGCCAGCTGACGCAGCGGACGAAAAGGCAAGTAAAACATTAGCGTCGGTGCTCAGGGATGAAAAAACCCCGCAGCCGGACCAGGTTGCGGAAAACAGGGAACTATGCGAGCTTGTTCAAAAGGCACTCGGCAAACTCGAAAATGACCAAAGGACGGTAATTGTGCTGCGGGATATCGAAGGTATGGATTACGCACAGATTGCGGAGGTTACTGGCGTCGAGCTTGGGACGGTCAAAAGCCGGCTCAGCCGGGCCAGGTCCGCGTTAAGGCAGATTCTGGAGGCCTTATGAGTTTCGAGCAGGATTCTAAAACAGAGGAATTGCTGAACTGTTACCTCGATGATGAGCTTTCGTCCGAGCAACAGGAGCAGGTGCAGCGGCTTATAGACCAGGACGAGGCGGTTGCACGCCGGCTGAGCGAGCTCCAGCAGTGCAAAACGCTGGTTTCGGCTTTGCCGCCTGCCGAGCCGCCGGCGGAAGTGGTTTCGGCAATCAGGCAACTCGTGCAGGACAGCAGTGCCGGTGAAAAGGCGAGACTCGGTCATATCGACCGGCAGCGAGGCAAGCGGCATCTGTTTGCCCGTCACGCACTGGCTGCCGCGGTATTGATAGGGCTGTTCGGATTGCTCGGGGCGGTAATATACAGGATTGCGGGACCGCAGGGCGAGGGCGGCCGATATGTTGTTTCGCAGCCGCAGCCGGCGGTGAAGCCGGCGGTAATTGCCCGCGAGACGGCCATGCCAGTCGGGGACACCACGGGGCCGGCTGGAGTGCAGTTCTACTCCCTGCAATTAAAGACTTCGGACTTTACAGGGGTCGATGCTTTTGTGAACAAGCTTCTGGATGAGAACCCCTCGCTGCGATATGAGGCGACAAAAGAGCAGACAGGACGAAGCACCTACAGGGTGCTTTGCAGTAGAAGCGCCCTCGAGACACTGGTGAATGACTTGTCGGCCGTATGGGCCAGATTTGATTCGGCTACGCTGTTTGTGCACGCCGGGAATATAAGGGAGTATGTAGCTGTCGAGACGGTTCAGCCGGAGCAGATTACCGAGATTGCAAATCAGCGGACGCCGGAGCAACGCAGGCAACTGGCGAAAGATTTTGCGGTGATAAACAGTCTGCAGCAAAATTTGCCGGCAAGGCGCATGCTGGCGCTGGCCGAAGGCGACTACCTGGAAATGCCCGCCATCCCCAAACCCGTCCTGACCTCAGGCGAGAAAAAAACCATAGAGCAAGGCGCGGATGAGTCGCAGCAGGTCCGCGTTGATTTGGCTGTTGTGATAAGCCGGAAAAACTAACAACCGCCTATAGCTGCTTTACAGAGATGCTCGAAGAAAAGGATTGCTGCCTGGTTGTCGTCGATGTTCAGGGCAAACTCGCCGGCCTGATGCACGACAAAGAAACTTTGTTCAAAAATATCCGCATACTCATTCAGGCGGCCAAAATTCTCGATATCCCCATATTTTGGTGCCAGCAGGTCCCCGCTGCGCTTGGGCCGACGGTGGCGGAGATAGCGGAGTTGTTGGCCGGCGTTGAGCCGATCAACAAATCGAGCTTTAGTTGCTGCGGGTGCGAGGAGTTTAACAGCAAGCTGGAGGAGTCGGGTCGCGGACAGGTGTTAATATGCGGGATAGAAGCGCACGTGTGCGTATATCAGACTGCCGTTGACCTTATAGAAAAGGATTTCGAGGTTGACGTAATTGCCGACGCCGTTTCATCGAGAGCCGCTGCAAACAGGGATATCGGCCTGGATAGAATTGCCGCCGAGGGAGCGAAGATAAGCAGCACGGAAATGGCCCTGTTCGAAATACTCAAATCCGCCGACCATCCCCAATTTAAGCAGGTAGCGAAGCTGGTAAAGTAGCAGGAGAGGTATAATAAAAAACCCCCGGCTCATCGGCCGGGGGCTTGGGATTGCTGAGGGATGTCCGGTTGTTATTCTAAGTTCATCGCCTCGGCGAAAGTGTTGAGGTTATTGGCCCATTTCTGGGCTTCGGTGAAGTCGAGCAACTCCTCTTTGACCAGATAAGCCAGGTGACGCTCCATCGTAACCATCTTCTCATCGTGACGGTTCTGTGTCTTCGTCTGGAGCTGCGAGTAAATCTGCTCGACCTTTCCGGTTCGGATGAGGTTCGCGATGGCGTAGTTGTTGTTGAGTATTTCCATAGCCGCTACTCGGCCCTGGCCGTCCATCCTCGGTATAAGCTTCTGGCTGATAATATAAGCCAGCCCCATCGAAAGCTGATTTCGGACCTCATTTTGCCTGCCGGGCGGGAAGTAATCGAGAATACGCGTGATTGTCCCTGCTGTGTCTCTTGTATGCAAAGTTGAAAAGACAAGGTGTCCGGTCTCAGCGGCCATAAGTGTCATCGCGATTGTCTCGGCGTCACGCATCTCGCCGACGAAGATAATGTCGGGGTCTTCACGCAGCATCGAGCGAAGCCCGTCAATGAATGAATAAACGTCCTTGCCAATCTCCCGCTGAGAAATCAGGGCATGCTTTTGGTCAAACAGATATTCGATGGGGTCTTCGATGGTGATGATTCGGCTGGCACGCTCTTCGACGATGCGGTTCATCAGAGAGGCGATGGTCGTCGATTTGCCTGCGCCTGTTATTCCCGTTACGATGACCAGGCCGTGCTTGCGGTTTATAATGTCCTTCCAGATGTCGTTTGGAAAACCGATGCTCTCGACCGGCGGTATCTCCGCCGACAACGCTCGAATGGCCGCGCATATCCCGTCGTTTTCCTTGAAAACGTTGATGCGGAAGTGCGTTGACGCGATTCGGTACGAGCAGTCGGTGCTGTGCAGCTCACGCAGCTTTTCAATGCTGCTTGGGCTCAGTAACGGTAAAATGAGTTGCTCTGCCAGCTCTGTGGTCAGCGATGGGCCTTTGAGTTTCTGAAGGTCGCCGTCGATTCGATATGTGGGCGGGGCGCCCACTTTCAGATGAAGGTCCGAAACGCGCATAGTACCAAGCTCTTCAAAGTAGCTGAGCATATCTTCGATGCTCAGGTCACCCATATTTGCAGTATGGTACACGGCCTTTGCGGTCGCTGCGGCAGGCGTAGTCATTATCACACTCCTTACATCACAAAACTATCATTACAAAATATAACTTTCAGTCCGGCTGCTTCCAAAAATCCGGCTCTAATTATCGCGGCTTTTATATCGGCTAAAAAAGGGGGCGGCAAAAGTCGAAAATTGCCGATTCGGGCTTGTTTTTAGCTGTTATCTGGCCCTTGCCTGCCGTCCGTCAGGCGGCTTTGCGAACCAGTCGTTGAGGTTGCCGGCGAGTATTCGGACGTCCTTTTTGCTCATTATATGTTTGATAATAGAGGCGGGAATTTTCAGATTGGCCATTGCTTTTTCCGCCCGCTGCCACAGGCGCTCCCGTTTGGCGTCCGTTTCGGCTATATAAAGCTCGCTGACTAATTCGCTCAGCTTGGCTAACATAATGGCCTCGCGATTGTCGTAGTAGTTTGATATGACGTTTTTCTGATAGTCCGACAGTTCTCGTTTGGTCATAATTATCTTCCTGATTGCCTTTCAACAGCAGCCCTTCGGCAGTGAGCTAAATGCCGAGTTGCTTATACCTCAATTCCCCGCCCGAATCAAGCTACACCCAACGGTTTATACTTAGTAAGCCATACCCAGGACAAGTTTAACCGTCATCCGTGCGTGTAGCAAATATTCACTTCTGTGGTATTAACACAAAAAATTTTCGCTCGTACCCCCCTATATAAGAACTTGCGAATAATCCGCTGAATATATTTCAAGATTTTTCTTGACAACGTCGAAGAAAGC
>CAZQWM010000031.1:0-27248 GCA_964597035.1 uncultured Pirellulales bacterium | reverse complement strand
ACCGGCACTTCCCGCAGTTGGGTCGCATTGGCGACGTTATCATATTTGACTACTGCTTTCATTGTTTTCATAGATGCTTGTATCGGGCTATGCTAAAACTTTTTGGACCGCATTGACAACCGCGGTATCCGTAAGGCCATAATGGGTCAGCAGCTTTTCATAGCTAAGCGCCGACTGGCCGAAGCAATCCTGTATCGCGACTGGTTCTATCGGTGTGGCCGTGCCTCTTAACGCAAAAGCGATAATGCTTGCGAGTCCGCCGATTATTGTATGCTCCTCGACCGTTACAACTCCTTTTACTCCATCGGCCAGCTTTTTAATTGTTTCTTCGTCAATCGGTTTCAAAGTGCTGACATTGACAATCCGCGGGGATATGCCTTGTTTTTCGAGGGTCTCCGCGGCCTTGAGCGATTTATAGACCATATAGCCGTGGGCGAAGATTGTGACGTCCGTTCCCTGCCGTATCACGGTTGGCCTGCCGATTTTGAATTCCTGATTTTCATCGGAAACATCCGGCACTTCGTTGCGAAGGATGCGAATATATACGGGGCCATCGTGCTCGACAGCCGCTCTTACCATTTTTCTTGTCTCTATGCCGTCAACGGGAGACAGGACGGTCATATTTGGTATCGCCCGCATAATGGCAATATCTTCAATGCCCTGATGAGTTGCGCCGTCGCCGAAATCTGAAATCCCACAGCTTGAACCGACAATTTTCACGTTTAGCCGGCCGATACAAACGCTGACGCGAATCTGGTCATAAGGCCTTCCTGCGGCGAAGACGGCGAAAGAGTTTACAAACGCAATTTTCCCGCACAGCGCCAAACCGGCTGCGACGGAGACCATATTCTGCTCACCGATACCCATCTCGAAGAAACGTCCCGGGAACTCGTGCTCGAAAAAACGCGTCATTGTGCTTTTGCTCAGGTCGGCTTCCAATACCACGATTCGCTCATTTTCCCTGCCTAATTCCACTAAGGTTTCACCATAAACGGTTCTGCAATTTTGCATATTCATTCAAGCTTACCCTCAATCCTCAAACAGCCGGCGTGCCGTTTCATACTGCTCCTGCGTCATTATTCCGTGGTGAAACTCCGCCTTGCCTTCGGCGAAAGGCACTCCCTTGCCTTTAACTGTATTAGCGACGACCATCACCGGCTTGCCCTTGACTTTATCGGCCTCGTCCAGCGCATCGACTATCTGCTTAATGTTATGGCCGTCGATTTCAATTACGTGCCAGCCAAATGCCTTCCATTTTTCAGGGTGTGGATTGGTATCGTAGCGCTCGACAACGGGGCCGGTTGCTTGGATGCCGTTTTTATCAAAAATGGCCACAAGGTTGTCCAGCTTATAAAAAGCCGCCGTCATCGAGGCCTCCCATATCTGGCCCTCGGCAATCTCGCCGTCTCCCACTATGCAGTAAACCTTGTAATCCTTTTTATCAATTTTTCCCGCCATCGCCATTCCGCAACCGACGCTAAGCCCCTGACCAAGTGAGCCGGTGTATGCCTCGATACCCGCTGTTCTTAACATCTCAGGATGGCCCTGGAGTATCGTGCCAAGTTCCTTTAAGGTGGCTAATTCTTTTTTCGGGAAATACCCGCATTCCGCCAGTGCCGCGTATTGCGCCAAAGCGGCGTGGCCTTTGCTTAGCAACAATCGGTCCCTGTCGGGAAATTTGGGATTATCGGGATTATGCCGCATCTTGTGAAAATAAAGCACCGCGACGATATCGGCGATTGAGCACGACCCGCCCAGATGCCCGGGCTTGCCCGCTCCAATCATCATTACGATATCGTAACGCAGCTTCTTCGCTATTTTTTCCAGCTCTGCTATCTTATCCGCGGATATCGCCATAACCGCCTTTCCAAACGAGTTTCGTCCATCGTTTGCCCCCGCGCCTTGCTGTCGATAGACAGCAGCGGGGGGCTTGTTTTGTCCGTCTTGTGTCCTGCGTCTTTGGTCTTAACTGTCCGCTGTTCGCTCCACGCTGAATGCTGTGCGCCGAATATTAACAAAAACCGCCGCGTTACGCAATGAAGCTTTTGGGTTTATGGGGGCTTTATATGAATTGACAGATTGCTATCTGAGATTTGTTAGCGCAAATTTCCTTGCCGCATCGGCTAATAAACTCCTGGCGTTGGCAATGGCATAGGCAAGGTCTGTTGTTTCGTCGGAGAGAGCTATCGCATCTGTAATTCCGAAATCCCGCGACTCCTTGTTAGATAGCGTGACTCTTCCGGCGATTACTACGACCTTTGCCCGGTTTTGTTTGGCGGCTTTCGTAATCCCGGATACGACTTTACCCCGCAGGGATTGCGAATCGAATCGACCTTCACCTGTAATGACCCAGTCGGCGTCTTGGAGTTCTTCGGCTAAGCTGCTTTCGCGTATAATCGTCTCAATCCCGCTGACTAACTTCGCGTCCATAAAGGCCAGTGCTCCTGCTGATAATCCTCCAGCCGCTCCGCCGCCGGGGATTTGGTCAATTTGTTTTCCTAATTGGAATTTTACAATCTCGGCAAGGTGCTTTAAGCCGGCTTCGAGGCGTTCGACCATTTCAGGGGTAGCACCCTTTTGCGGGCCAAATACCTTAGCGGCCCCGTTTTCGCCGACAAGCTGGTTATCAACGTCGCACAGGACTTCAATCTCCGGCAAATTCAGCCCGTCGGGCCTGATTATTTGAGCAATGTGTTCTAACTGCCCGCCGCCCAAACCAATTTCCTTACCGGCCGAATCCAAAAACTTCCAGCCGAGGGCCTGGGCCGCTCCGACCCCGCCATCGACGGTTGCGCTTCCGCCAACCGCTAATAAAATCCTGTCTGCACCACAATTCGCGGCCGCCCTAATGAGCTGGCCTGTCCCAAAGGTAGTCGTTTTAAGGGGATTGGTTTGTTCCGGGCTCAGCAATTCCAGGCCGCTTGCCTTCGCCATTTCCACCAAAGCAACCTTCGTATCCGGGAAAAACGCGAATCCGGTGTTGACCTGCATTTGCGGCAACGGGCCTGTAACTCGTTTGTCAACCCATTGACTTGGGCGCGCTGCCATCAGTGCCTCTGCCGTTCCTTCCCCGCCGTCAGCCATTGGGATACTGATAATGTTAAGGTCGGGATAAATCAATTGCAGGGTATCCTGAACAATCTTACAGGCACCCACTGCGCTGATGCTCGATTTGAACGAATCCATTGCAACTACCATTTTCAATTTGTTTATCCTGTAAAAATAGCGATGGCAACCAGGATTGAACATAACAGGGATGTTAAAAGAATTCAACTGCCCAAGATGCCGGAAAACCTCGCCCAATTGGAATGGATAGACTTATAACACTATCCCCGGTGAGATTCGAACTCACAGCCTTTGGCTCCGGAGGCCAACGCTCTATCCATTGAGCTACGGGGACCAGATTCGCTTTAGTACTGACTACGCCAAATTGGCCGGCAAGTCAAGGTTTTTGCGCATGAAACGGCCTTCGTCCTGTGGGAACACGGCCTGATTTTTTCGCACAGATTTATCAGCAATACGGTATAATAAAAACAATCGGGAAAAATGGATGATGAAATGCAAACCCACAATAAATTGCTTAAGCCCCACGATATGTATTCTGCTCACCATATTGTGTTACAGCCCCGTTTCGTCCGCAGACAAACCCGACTGGAAAAAAGAGCAGGCCGACTGGCGAATGACCGGCGGAAACAAAATCAAATCAATCAGATACCCGAAAGACAGGCAGCCCCCCACCCTCGCACACCCGGGCAAGGGGCCGAAACAACCAATAAAGAAAAGTATCTACCCCGCCGGGAAAACCGGCCCCGCGATACTTGCCAACGTAATCGAATCGCCTCCTACAAACGGCTTCGTGCCCTGGGTCGCCGTCATCGTTACTGATAAACGACTCGCAGAGCTCGAACTCGAAGCCGTGCCGACAACAACAATCACCGGCAACAATCCGCCCGGCTACAATCCTCAAACTGATTACGCAATCGGCATATTTGACACGGGTGCAAGTGCCCACGTTATGGCAAATGCTGACGCCGTGCAATCGGGGCTTTTTGCCGGCAACCTCGTCTCTGACAATCCCGTTGACATCTCCGGCGTTATCGGCTCGGTCGAGGCGCTCGTGAGCCAGCCGATAGGAATCTTCACAGACGGACTCGGCGCAATCGACTCCGGCGGCCTTTTCACAGACACCTCCGGAGTCGTTGGAATGTACAACACAGCCATAATAGTCGGAAAAGCCGTGACCCCGCCTGCCCCGGACCTGCCCACGGCTATCGGCACACCGCTGGCGGTTTACTACACTGCCGTCATCCACAACGACCAGCAAATCAGTATCAGCCACGGCGGTCAACAATACACAGGGCCTGCAGTCACCTTCCACGAGCAATCCGACAGCGCAATACCTGACTATTCCATAAGAGTGCCACTCGAACTGCGGCCACTCGGCGGTATATCAGTCCAATACGTCCCCTATATAAACATCTTCGACGCCTTCGAAGACATCTTCAACATCGATTTCAGCACGCCCCAGACGCCGTCAGTCATTATGGGAAATCTCTCGCAGAGCGTCTTCTTCGTCCACAGCGTCGACCTTGCCGAATCAGACAAGACAGCAATAGACAAGGACCGCTTTATGCTCGATACCGGCGCTCAGGTTACTGTCGTCGGCTCGCGAATCGGCGCACGGCTTGGCGTTAATCCCGCCAACCCAGACTTCGAGGTTGAGATACAGGGCGTCACAGGCCAATCCGAATGGTTCCCGGCCTTTTACATTGACTCTGTTAAGATTCCAGCCCTCGGAGAATGGCTCGTATTCGAAAACGTCCCCGTCGTACTGATTGATGTCGCGTCACCGGAAGGCGGAACCCTCGACGGAATCATAGGAATGAATCTCTTCGCCTACTCAAACATCGTGCTTCGCGGTGGCGGCCTGTTCCTCCATGATGACCCCAGTCTCGAAGTTCAGTTCACCGGCATCCCCGGTGACATTGCTCCAGATGACGGCGACGATATCGTCAACATCACCGACCTGGCGTTCATTGCAAGCCACTGGCTTGAGACCACCGCCTCACCGGGCTGGAACCCGGCCTGCGACCTTGCCCCCGTCGCTTCTCCGGACGGCATAGTCAATTTCCCGGATTTCGCCGTGCTTGCAGGATACTGGGGCTCGGCAATCACTCCCTAAGTGAAAATCACTCCGGCTTTCGCACTACGCTACTCTTTGACAGGACAACTCCGGGCGTTTATCATTGCCCCAATATTCGGGAAGCCGGTTAAGATGAATATCCTTATTGACCTCGCATACGCGCTGGCCACGGTCGCTATAAGCCCGGTGGCGATATATCGAATGCTCAGGCACGGTCGATATCGCGCCGGCTGGGATAATCGCTTCGGTCACATCAAACGCAAAAGCCCCGACAAAAAATGTATCTGGATTCACGCCGTAAGCGTCGGTGAGGTCAACGCAACAACAACCATCATCCGTGAGATGGAAAAAAGGTTTGCCGATTATGAAATCGTAATCAGCACCACAACCGATACCGGCTTTGCCAGGGCAAGCAAGCTATTCAGCGACCGGCTCAGCGTATTCTATTTCCCAATGGATTTTTCGAGGACGATGCGCCGGGCGTTTGAGAACATCCGCCCGTCGCTTTGCCTTTTGATAGAGCTGGAGGTCTGGCCTAACCTTGTCCGAATCGCCCGACAGTCAGGCATACCGGTAGTCGTCGTCAACGGCAGGATTAGCGACCGAAGCTTCAGCAGATACAAGCTGATAAAATCCGTTATAAGGAAAATCTTTGAAGATATTACACTGGTGCTTGCCCAGACCGAAGAATACGCCGAAAGATTCCGTGAACTCGGGGCGGCACCGGATAAAGTCATTGTCAGCGGTTCGTTGAAATATGATACCGCCCAGGTCGCCGACAAAGTCGATGGGGACGAGGAATTAGCGGTAAAACTCAACTTGAAAAACCAGCGGCTATGCGTGGCGGGGGCAACCGGTAATGATGAAGAGCAGATTATTTTAGATGTCTACCGCCGGCTGATTGAGCAAAAACAATTCGCTGATTTACGCCTCGCTATCGTGCCCCGCAAACCTGAACGCTTCAACGAAGTCGCTAACTTCATCAAACAAGCAGGATTCGGATTGATCCGTTATAGCGAGATTAAGAAAAAAGCCACAGTGCACACAGAGGACACAGAGAAAGAGAAAAAAATCATCAATGTTATTTTGGGCGATACAATGGGTGATTTGAGGAAGTTTTACTCGCTTGCGACGGTCATTTTTGTCGGCAGGTCGCTGGTGCCTATGGGCGGTTCGGATATGATGGAAGCAGCAGCTTTGGGAAAGTGCACGATTTTCGGCCCGCACGCCTTTAACTTCAAGCAGGCCGTAGACGCCCTGCTCACCGGAAACGGCGCTATCCTCGTTAAAGATGCGGACCAGCTATTAGAAGCACTTCAGAAATGCCTTACCGAACCTGAATATGCCCGCAGTATCGCGCAAAACGGCCAAAACATAATCCGAAAAAACCAAGGAGCAACTGAAAGGACTGTCGTTCAGATAACAGAATTGATTGCGGATTAGCCCCTTAATTTATTAGCCAGAGCTTTGATATGTTCTGGGCTGGTGCCGCAGCAGCCGCCGATGATTGAGATACCCGCTGCGCGTATCTTCACCGCGGCTTCGCCAAATTCCTCCGGCGTTACCTTATACACGGCTTTGCCATCAACCAATTCCGGCTTGCCCGCATTCGGCTCGGCAAATACAAGAGCTCCTTCGCCTGATTCCTGCACTGCCGCCATATATCGTTTCGCAAGCTCTGCATACTCGTCGAGAGTTTCCGTGCCGCAGTTAAATCCAACAACGTCAGCCGAGACAAGGACTGAAACGGCGGTCTTCACGTCGACTCCCATCATCGTCCTGAAATCCGGCCCTCGTTTGTCAAACGACATCGATGCAAATACCGGCAAGCTGTCACTTACCGACCGGGCCGCTTCTATCGCGATAGTCGCCTCATCAACGGCAGCCATTGTCTCGATGATAAAGCCATCTACGCCGCCATCTAAAAGCGCTTTCGCCTGCTCGGCGAATGCAGCCTTCAACTCGTCTGATTTCAAGCTTCCCAGCGGCTCCAGAAAATCACCGGTCGGTCCAATATCGCCGAGGACATACTTATCCTGTCCCGCGGCTTCACGGGCGAGTTTAGCTGCTGCCGTGTTTATCTCCCCGACGCGGCCGGCCAGACCGTGCCGGGCCAGCGAGAACCGATTGCCGCCGAATGTATTTGTCAAAACCACATCGCTGCCGGCTTCGAGATAGGATTTGTGAATCCGCAGGATGACATCCGCTGAATCGAGATTGAGCATCTCGTTGCAGGTGCCTGGCTGAATGCCGTGCGTAATCAATTGTGTTCCCATTGCGCCATCAAGCACAAAAACGCCCTGCCGCAATCGCTCTTTCAAAGTCACTTTACCCACGAAAATTTGTCCTTTCTCACTGCCGTCCCACGAAATTACGGTTTACTCGTATATTTGTTCGACTGCAGTGCCATCAATCACCTGGTAAACGTGCTCAAAACCTCGCGGTTTCGGCCGAACAAAAAGCCGTTGCTTCTGCTGCTCACTTAACTGCGTCGGCTTTATCGAGCCAAGCGATATCCTAACCGAATCCTCATCACCGTCTTTCGCAGGAGCAACTATCTTTATCAGCTCAGGGACAGAATAACCTTCACTTATTCGGTCATAGTCGTCAAATTTCGCCGTTAGGGCAATTGTCCCGGCCGAATCGAAGTACTCGATTTTCTCCACAAGGTAATCGCACGGTTCAATAAAACATCGCTTAAGGACATTGCCCTGCCCATTACGGAGCACGAGAACATCGCGATTCGCTTCTCTGAGCAGCGACCAGTCACCATCACCCATACCGAAAGTTCCGAATGCCTCAAGCATCGCTGCCGGGCTTATAGCCAACGCATCCCAGTTGCCCGCCCCGGTCCACCTGCCCCACCAATAGCTGCTGATTTCTTTGGGCCTCAGCCAGAACCAGAACTCGTCGGCGTTTGAGCCGAAGACCAGGCCCGTTGCATTGAAGGCCACGTCGCCCTGCAGATAAATCTCATCGGGCGGATTGACCCAAAGTTTAACAGGGAAATTCTCTTTGTGCCGTTTGCCCTCTGCGTGGTATCTCAGCAGGCACTGGCCGGTTGCGCGTATCGCCGCTACGTGCTCGCGACGAGAATTAAGTGTCGCAATTGCCTCGGCTGCGGTCTTTTTACCGACGCAGGGTCCCGTCGGCTTTCGGGCCTGGGCTGCGCAGCCCGCAAGAATCAATATACCAAGCAATAACGCAACGGGTCTAAACAGCATTTTATAAGCTATCGAATTTCCCAAGCAGCACCGGATGTATGATTAGCTTGACGCTTACAGCTCCACCTGGAGTATCTGGCCTATTTGGCCGGTCAACTGCGCAACCTGCGATTCGTCAAGATTCGGATTGACCACTTCAACGTAATCCTGCGTGCCGGTCAGCCGCAATCGCCAAATATCTTCGCCGTTATCGGTTCGAGACGAATCATATTTCAGCCGTCTTCTGCGCATTAGGACAAGCGCCAGTACAAAGCGAAAGTTTAGTTTCTCCTGCTCAGTCTCGGTCCCAAGTCGCTCGAAGAACACCATCAGCAAATCGTCATCAACAAATATATGTTTCTTCTGGTCGGGCATAGGCAGCTTTGTCTTCCAATAGCAGAAGACCGCCGGCTTGTGCTCATTCCAGTAGTCCTCACAAAAATCCCTTCTGGCCAGACCCTGCTCAGTCTCAACAAGGGTTGCGTAGTACTCCTGGCCTGGCTCAATCACCCTGCCGGTCGCACAGCACTGTCCCAATGGCTTGTCAATTTCCCACTCGTCCATATCTTAGTCAAACCTCAGCCATTCGCACGCACTCCGGGCCGTTTTGGGTCCTATGCCTTTTACTTTCTGCAGGTCATCGCAATCTCGAAATGCCGGTTCCCCACTACCGCTCTCGCGGAATTTCTCCCGATACGTGACAATCGCCTGTGCCCTGACGGCACCGACGCCCGGCAATCTCGCCAAACTCGCTGGCGATGCATCATTCGGATTTATGTAATATTGCAGCTCGATTGTCCCGGCGTTTGTATCTTCGGTTACCCCCTTAAATGTAAAGACCAGGCACAAAACAACGGCCACACCAGCCGCAACAAGAAAAGCTGAGTTCTGAATATAAATCGGAGATGATGTTCTTCTGTAATCGGTCATACTATTTCCAAATGTGCGATGTAATTCCGTCCAGAGCCACAACCTGTCTATCGGCCAAAGATACGGTCGTGAAGCTTCTTCAAGTTTACGTATGACTCTTTAGGTTCCAGGTTAGCCGTAACAAGGCCGTTACCGGCAATCAGGCCGTTCTTAACATCTGCCAAGCTCGAATAGAAGACACCATCGACACAGGCCTTGCTCAGCGCTATCCTGTAAAAGCGGTCGAGCCACTGCGCCTGCACAGTCTGATTCCAGGGGCCGTGCCAGTTGCCGGCAAGCTCACCGGTACTCTCCCCGGCAGCATCCCGCCCGGGCACCTCAACATGCGTAATATACAGGGGCCTTGATATGGGGGCGAAAGAATCCAGAATCGCCGAAATCTGCATCATGTCGCGAATGTGCATACCGGAGATGTCCCTGCCGAACCGCATCTGAAGACCAAACGCATCGAAGTTGATGCCGCTCTGGATAACCATATCCATATAAACAAGCGGAGGAATAGTGTCAGGCCTTTCGGCGTAGTATTCACCCCAGGGGTTATTGACCTCTATTATTCTCACCGCCCGTTCGGTTACGGCCTTGACCGCCATATTTGCCGCTCGTGTTATTTCAAGAATCTGCTCAAAGCCGAAACCGAAATGGTTCTGGGCATTCAAACCGCTGACGGTGCACCAGGTTCTTATCATACCAGAGTAACGCGCCGCGGCAGCGGACGCAAACTGATAAGCGCACTCACGAATTTTCTCAAAACTGACCTTTGCGCTAACCAGCCACTTCGGCAGGTATTGCCTGTCAAAGCAAAGCAAAGGACCTGCGCCTATGGCAAGCTTTCTTTTGCTAAGCGCCGTTACGCAGGCGTCGACCTTCGAGAAGTTGTAGGTTCCCCTGCGTAACTCAATCTGTCCCCAGTTAACAGGCACCATCGCCAGCCCGAATGCATCGGCCAGACGGTCCATATACTCCGGATTGCTGATTTGCGCAGGGTCAACCCAACAGCCAAGACAGCCGCGTCCAAAACCGTGGTTCTTTCCCCGCGAATCGAAAAGGACCTTCGCATGTCTGGCTGTGAACTCCTCCGAAAAGGCAATTGCCCTCTGAAGGGACTCATCGGCGAATTGCGACGCAGCAGAACCATCCGAGATGTTTTGAACGGCTTTTATGAACGAATCCTCCGCCTGGGCATAAACATCGGCTGCATCATCGGAATCTTCAAAAACAGACCAGTCTTCACGCTTATTTATGATTTGCATTAATCGCCCGCGGGCCAGCTCCACGTTCAGAATATACGGCTCATCCCTCTCGGGCAGACAAGTCGTCGACAATAACACGCTGCCAAAACCTTCCACCGGCCATAACAATGCAAGCCCGGCGGTTTCCTGGTTCGGCTTGGTACAGTGAAGCAGTCCCTCGGCGAACTGAATTTGTGCACGCCGAACAGCCATGCCGTCGGAGCCGAACATATACGCACCGTGCGGCGAGAAATCACCAACCACGCTACCTTCGCTGAAAACTCGAAACTTCACGGTCTTCCTTTCGACACAGTGCACGACACCTACGCAATCGTGCACTTACAACTTATGACTTATGCTCTTAGTTTCCGCGAGATTATAACATCCAGCCCCTCTAAGGCAAAGAAAGTTTCAGAGCATCAAGGGGATATGTTGCCTGCTGACAGCAGGTGGGTTCTATGGCCAGCCCAAAAATTTGGAAGATTTGCTTTTATAAAAAAGGTCGTTTTGATATAATTAACCTGTCTTGGAGGACACGGAAACAACAATGAACTTAAGAAAGACGTGGATTGTTATTTTTAGGAAGAAATACTTGTGAAATGGCTGTCTTCTGTGCTTCTAATTATATTAGTTGTCTCAATAACGGTACAGGCCAAATACTCCGGCGGTTCAGGAACAGCCGACGCCCCATACCAAATCGCAAATGTTGATGACTTATTAACTCTTGCCGAAGATATTAACGATTATAATAAGTGCTTCATTCTGACTGATGATATCGACCTTGACCCCAATTTGCCCGGCGGACAGGTCTTCAACAACGCTGTCATTGCGCGTGGAACGTGGGATATTTTCAGCAGCGGTTTCGTCGGAGGTAAGTTTTCGGGTGTTTTTGATGGAACGGGTCATAAAATCAGCAATCTGACTATTGATAGCAATGGAATTTCGCATACCGAGTATCTTGGTCTGTTCGGGTACGTTGACGGCGGCAAGCTGAAAAACCTCCAACTCAAAAACGTCAATATTATCTGTAAAAGCTTTGCATTTAATCTCGGAGGTCTGGCGGGATATTGTTATCACGCCGATATTAACGGTTGCTCTTCCGGCGGTATTATAGATGCCGGTATTATAGAAGACGGACGTGATACGGATTCGCTCGGTGGTCTGATTGGATATAGCTCCCACAGCACCATCAGTAATAGTTTTTCGATGGTATCTGTTGCAAGCGGAGATTCTTCAAATGGAATCGGCGGACTGGTGGGCACTTGCAACGAGGGTGCTATCAGTAATTCATATTCAACAGGCAGCATTAAAAACGGCAGTTTTTCGAGTGCCATAGGCGGATTAGTCGGAAACAGCGCCGGCAGCATCAACAATTGTTTTTCGACGGTGTCTGTTGCAAGCGGAGATTCTTCAAATGGAATCGGCGGACTGGCTGGTATTTGCCGGGATGTTAGCAATTCATATTCGACTGGCGGCATCACTGCCGGTGACGAATCGAGCAATCTCGGCGGGCTGGTGGGTTTTTGCGCCGGCAGCACTATCAGCGATTGCTATGCGACTGGCGATATCGCTGCCGGTGATGCGTCAAGTAATCTCGGCGGGCTGGTCGGGAGAAATGACGGCACTATCAGTGATTGCTATGCAACTTGTGGCATAACTGCTGGTGATGAGTCAGGCAATTTCGGCGGGCTGGTCGGACAAAACGAGTACGGCTACGTAGGGACATCGTTTTCAGAATGCAATATCACCGGCGGGGACAATTCCTCCAATCTTGGCGGGTTGATGGGTAATAATTATAAGGGAACCATTAGTAATTGCTTCGCAGCGGGCAAAGTCGCTGGCGCTGCCAATTCGTCCAATCTCGGCGGACTTGTCGGATTGAACTTTTATGGCAACGTTATCAATTCCTTATCAACTACCGTCGTTGGTAAAGGCCGATACACCGGTGGTCTGGTGGGACAAAATGGCTACGGCAATATCAGCAGTGACAATATCAGCAGTTGCTATTTTCTTTCAGGAACCGGCCCAAATAATAAACTTGGGACCCCACTGTCGGCTCAACTAATGAGACAGCAGGACAGTTTCGTTGGATGGGATTTTACCGGTGAAACGACAAATGGCACAGAAGACATCTGGTCGATATGTGAAGGAATAGATTATCCTAAACTTGCCTGGAATTTTGAAGGCAGTTGTCACCTTGTCATTACCAAGTGCACTGTAAAAGATGGCGACACAGGCGGCTCGATTTACATTTCAGGTCTTATGGCCGCAACGGACGAAGATTTTGCCAGTACTGATGCTTTAGAAGTTCATTTTTGTGGAATTCTTTCCGATTATTTTCTCCCAAACAGAGTTTCATATTTTCCGATAACATTAGATACTTATCGCAATAATACATTTAAACTTACTACACGCGATTCTAAAAGTCATTTAATGTATAACTTGAAAACGCACAAATTTAATTTCTCTTCTAAAGATATTGACCTTTCAGGTTTGTGTTCTCCAATTGCTATGACGATTATTATTGGGACTTTTGCCAGCGATGCACAAGTAGATGAGAAAATTATCAATGGCCCCAAAAGACCAATACCCATGAGCTTGATGATGGGGGTTGCAAACTCACTGCGAGTTGATAAGTCAAAATTTACATGCGATAAGAAAACAGGCAATATTACCAGAGTGGCTATAAGCGGAGGATTTTCAGTTGGAAGAGTTGACCTCGCGGATCTTGTTGCCTATCCACTCTATGCTACCGTTGGTTCACAGACATTTACAATGCCGGCCGGCGTTTTCAAGAATTCCAAAAGCAAATTCACCTGCTCAAAGGTTTTACTGCCGGACGGCGAGATCGCCGCTGCTACGTTTGACTTCAATAAATGTGTTTTTAAGCTGACAATAAAAAATACCGAGATTACCGACTCCGGCGACGCTAAGCTTAACGTCGCATTCAAGGGCTTCAGCGAGAACGCAGATGTTTTCCTGCCGTAATTGAAGTTTTAGAGGTTAACGGCGATTCCGCGGGAACGGAGGTATTCCTTCATCTGGTTGATTGTGTAATTTTCGAAATGGGTGATTGAGGCCATAAGAACGGCTTCGGCGTGGCCAGCAACAATAACATCGTAGAGGTGTTGGAGCGTGCCTGCGCCACCCGATGCGATGACGGGAATATTGACGGCATCGGCCACGGCACGGGTCAATTCAATATCGTATCCGGCCTGTGTACCATCGGCGTCCATACTGGTGAGCAAAATTTCACCTGCTCCGCGTTTTGCACCCTCGACCGCCCATTCGACGGCGTCGATATCGGTCGGCTCGGTTCCGGCCTTGACACACACCTGCCAGTGGCTCGCCCTCGTTTTGGACCGTCGGGCGTCAACGGCAAGGACGACGCACTGGTTGCCGAATCGCTGGGCGGCCTGTGTAAGGATATCGGGATTTGCCACGGCGGCTGTATTAACGGAGCATTTCTCGGCGCCGCTTCGCAGAAGCTGGTCCATATGCTCGACGGAGCTGATGCCGCCTCCAACTGTAAATGGGATAAAAACTTTTTCCGCGACTTTCCCGACAAGCTCGACGATAGTCTTGCGAGAACGAATCGTCGCCGTTATATCTAAAAAAACAAGCTCATCGGCCCCATCCTCACTATAACGGGCGCCAAGCTCGACGGGGTCGCCGGCATCGCGCAAATTAACAAACTTCACGCCCTTGACAACACGTCCGTCTTTGACATCGAGGCACGGAATTATTCTCCTGGCAAGCATCAGCGGTCTTCTCCGGCGATTCGGGCGAAGTTACGCAGCACCTGAAGCCCCTGTTTGCCGCTTTTTTCCGGGTGAAACTGGGTGCCATAGATGCTGCCCTTACGGACAGCCGCAGGCAGATTAAAACCATAGTTGGTATACGCGACTTTAGCGGCACTGTCAGTGACATTTGCATAAAAGGAGTGCGCAAAATAGAAATGCTTCTCGTTTCCTAATCCTGCGAACAGCGGGTTGTCATCAGGCAGCGCAACCTTGTTCCAGCCCATATGCGGAATGACCCGGCCGGCCGGTATGGGAACAACGGCGCCAGAAACCAGGCCCAATCCTTTGTGTGTGCCGAATTCGCAGCTCTCGTCAAAGAGCATCTGGAAGCCGACGCAAATACCGAGCAACGGCTTGCCGGCCTGTGCCAATTCCCTGATTACTGAAGCCAGTGAGCCGAGAGCGCCGACGGCAAAACCGAAAGCCGCCACGCCCGGCAGGACCAGCGCCGATGCGGCCTCGATTTTACTACGGTCACAGCTTAACTCGACCTCGCAGCCGATATGGCGAAAGGCATTGCAAACGCTCTTGACGTTTCCAACGTTATAATCGATGACAATAAGCATATATCACACTCAACAGCAGACCGAAAGGCCTTTCAAGCGGTAAAATCTTATATCAGAGTTTAACGAATTTGAATTGCCTGCGAAAGACCATTTCTCTACAATAAGCGAACCTTGTAAAAATGAGGCCCGGATGTTATGCTCTACCGTTGGCCTCGGTTTATGAACACGCGACCCATTGCCCATACAGTTCATTGACTCACAGTAAAGGGAATAGAAATGTGCGGCATAGTAGCTTACTTGGGTAAAAAAACGGCACAGCCAATACTTATCGAAGGACTCAAACGCCTTGAATACCGCGGTTATGATTCGGCTGGGGTCGCCCTGATGGGTGCCGGTGTTATCAGGGTCAAAAAGGCAAGCGGCAGAATAGCCGCACTTGAGGCGATTCTGGATGAGCCGAATGGCAATGAGACTCTGGGCCTGGGGCATACACGCTGGGCAACTCACGGCCAGCCAAACGAAATCAACGCCCACCCACACCAGGACTACACCGGGAAGATAGCCGTCGTCCATAACGGCATTATTGAAAACTATGCAACGCTGAGGACCTGGCTGCAAAGCGAAAAAGTCCCCTTCGCCAGCGAAACCGACACAGAGGTCATAGCCAACCTGATTGGATATTTCTATGAAAAGTGCGACGCCGGCGAACAGACAAGAAAACCGGCTGGCCAAAGCAGGTTCGAATGGGCGGTGCAACGGGCGTTGCGGGAGATTCACGGCACTTACGGGCTGGGCATACTGTGTGCAGACTGCCCCAATATGCTCATCGGTGCCAAGAAGGGAAGCCCGCTGATTCTCGGAGTCGGCGACGGCGACTATATTCTGGCTTCGGATGCCGCCGCAATCGTTGAGCATACGAATCACGCCGTGTACCTCGCAGACAACGAAATGGTAACAATCACACCGGACGGATTCCACACCAAGACAATCGAAAACGTTGCGATAACCAAGGAACTACAGGAAATCGAATTCTCGCTGGAGCAAATCGAACTGGGCAGTTTCAAACACCACATGCTCAAAGAAATATTCGAGCAGCCCAAGGCGCTGACCACCTGTATGGGCGGCCGGATTGACGTCCACAACGTTAGAATCAAACTGGGAGGAGTCGATTCCTACCTGCGCGAGCTGACCCGCGCGAAAAGGATTATTTTCACCGCCTGCGGAACCGCCTTTCACGCGGGACTGGTCGGCGAATTTCTGTTCGAGCAGTTGGCAAGGATTCCCACCGAAACCGAATACGCCAGCGAGTTTCGTTACCGCAACCCAATCATAGAAGACGGAACTACCGTCATTGCGATAAGTCAGTCTGGTGAGACCGCCGACACTCTGGCAGCGGTAGAACAGGCCAAGGAACGAGGAGCAACCGTGCTCGGGATTGTCAATGTTGTGGGTTCATCCATCGCCAGAGCCACGGACGCGGGAGTATATCTGCACGCTGGCCCGGAAATCGGCGTCGCCAGCACAAAGGCCTTCACTGCACAGGTGGCCGTACTGACTATGCTGGCAATAGAGCTTAGCAGAAGAAGACACATAAGCAGCGATGAAGCTGCACGATATATCAAAGAACTCTCAAAAATACCCGACACCATATCAAAGATTCTCGAACAATCGGACCATATCAGAAAAATAGCCGAGGCAAATATCGACGAAAACAACTGGCTGTTTCTTGGCAGGGGCGTCAACTATCCGGTGGCTCTCGAAGGGGCCCTCAAGCTTAAGGAGATAAGCTACATACACGCTGAGGGTCTGCCGGCCGCAGAAATGAAACACGGGCCGATTGCCCTGATTGTGGATGGTATGCCGGCCGTATTTATCGCCACTGCCGGCCCTCAATACGACAAGATTATAGGCAATATCTCAGAGGTGCGTGCGCGAAAGGGCAAAACTATTATCGTTGCCACTGAAGGCGACGACCAAATCAAAGAATACGCCGACCACTTGATAACTATTCCCGATGCCCCGGAACTCCTCCAGCCGATGCTTACTGTCGTGCCGTTGCAGATACTGGCCTATCACGCTGCTGTCTTGCGCGGTCACGATGTGGATAAGCCGCGAAACCTAGCCAAAAGCGTCACCGTCGAATAATCAGGAGAAACACTTGCGGCTTACAACCCACGCATCCTGTGCCGAAAAAAAATGGTCCGGCTTTAGTTTAATCGAGCTGCTTGTGGTAATATCTATAATTGCCGCAATACTGGCGCTATTGATTCCCGGCCTGGGAAAAGCAAGAGTCAAGTCGAGACGAATTGCCTGCGCAAGTAATCTGAGGCAAATTGACGTCGCAATGCATATGTATCTCAATACAAACGACGGCACATATCCTTGTGCCCAGGACCCCCTGCCCAAAAAGAATCCATCCGACCCCAATATCTGGCTGTGGATGGGACGAGGCTGGCGGGATTTTTTGGTGCCTTATCTCGGAGGAAACATTGATGCCAATAACCCGTCGGTGCTGTTGTGCCCGGCAGACGATATTGCCCCCGTAAATTGGGAATCCACCAGTTACTCCTATTCGCTGGCGTTTTATCACAGCCCTGAACAGATTGATACCATGACCAGCGACCTGGGCGTGCCAGGGCCTGTACCACAAAGGCCGGAGAACATAGCTAAACCCGCCGGCAAGATAGTTGCAGGCGAGTGGCTGAGCAATCACAAGCGGTTAGAATCCGATGTAGACAAAGGATGGTGGGACACGCAAGGCCAGCGGAATTACCTGTTCGCTGATGGCCAGGTGTGTTTTATCGACGCTAATGACATTCGCATAGGCAACGACGGCAATCCAAACCCGAACTTGACAATCCACGGAATAAAGGGCGTCGATTGGTCACCATAATCCTCAGGCACCCGTCATAAGGTCATCCTAAACAGCACGAGTTGCCGATATTACCGGTAAAGGAACCGTGCGGAAATTTGTCCGGGGTAAAATCAATGATACAAAAAGTAAAATCAATCAGACACACCAGCAAGTTGCTTGTGCTGTTGGTAATATCGATTATGCCAATCGGCTGCGAAGACCGTGAAAAACGCAAGGCCCTTGAAGAAGTGGCCGAGGCGAAAACAGACCTTGTCAAGCTCAGGGCTGAAATTGTTAAACTGAAAGGTGAAATCAGCTACCTTAAGGAAAAACTCCAGACTGCAAATCAGGCTAGGGATAACCTTCAGCAACAACTCGACGAGCTTTTGGAAGACAGAGACGCCGTGATAACCGAGGCCGACGATGCCCAGCAACAATTAGAAAAACTCAGCCCCCTGCTGGTCGAACAGACCAATAAGACAGCCGAACTGGAAAAGCAAGCCGAACAGCTTAAAGCCGTAATACGCGAACTCCAGACTTCAATTGAGCAGCAGGCACTCGAACAGCAGGAGGCAGCGGAGCAGGAACAGGCAACAGAACCGGCGGAAGTCAACGAGTAGGATACCAACTGAATACCCGAAATCATCAAATCAATTCGGCGGCGGATTGTGGAATCCAGCCGTCGCTGTCATCGGCAAGCTTTATGTGGAACCAGCGAAGCCGACGTTCAATAAGCTCAAACTCCATCCCCGCGTGCAGCGGCTCTTTAAAGCTGGGCGGGTAGTTCCGGCCGTCGCCCTGATACGCTACAACTTCGGGCGAAACGATAACGCCTGAAAAACTGGTTGCCCGGTTATAAGACTCGACCGAAAGAGAACCAGCGAAACAAATCAGCCCAACCACTGCGACAGCCATAATCACAGTCAGCGTTGTGCTTGGCGCCAACCATATTGCAGCGGTCAAGGTCAGGCAAAAAACCGCAAAACAAATGCAGGAAATAATAAGCTTGGTTTTCATCGAAAAGTCATAATGCCAGAAAGCAAGTGTATGAAGGATTCGTGTTTCGGTCTTCGGCTCAACTTTGTCGATTCTCCTGCTGCGGGCAAAGGCCAGATTTTTCTGGATATTCGAATCGGACTTGTCGAGCTTTTCCGCCCGGCGGTAATTAAGTATCGCCATGCCGACGTCATCCCGCAGCAGATAGGCATTTGCGAGATTATAATAAAGCTTTGGATTTTCTATACGACCTTCGCGGATAATCTTTTCGTAACCGAGAATGGCCTTTTCGTAAAGAGCATCGGCTTTGCCGGCGTCGTCAACAACCGAATTGGCCTGGCGAAAGGCATCATTGGACTGGCTAAAAAGAGTGTGGATTTGTTCTTTAGGCAGCGTCTCCCCGGCCGAAGAATCTCCGGCCAGGAATAAACTCAGTAAGACTGTAAATGATAGCCGGGCAATCATAATTTCGAGGCCTTATCAACTACACGGATTAACTTTATGACTTCATCGATTTTCGCAGAATCAAGCTGCGTCTGTACCGGCGCATATCTAGCGGCAACACAATCACTGACGATGTCGCTGTAGCGAGCCGCCAACTGTGCCTCACCGGTTCGGTCAATCACTACGCCTCGACAATCGTCAGCAGTGAGTGAGCCGGCTACCTTGTCGAACCTCTCACCGATGTATTGTTTCATCGTTTCGGCAAGAAGCTCATGCCTGTTTTGCGATTGTGCCGATGACATTCTTTTTATCTTACTGATGGCCTTGTGAGCTGCCCGCCTTCGGCGCTTGGTGGCCTCTCGCTGCGGTGTCGTATGCACGATTGATTTCGCTACGATACCGGCCAGCAGAACCGCCAGAGAAATCGCCCAGCCGGCTAAATAAACCGGACTTACAATGGCCGTCGATAACGAAAAGCCGACGTTCTCAACACAGTCAAAACCCTCGTAGTTCGCCGAAAGTCCTTTCTTGATGGCCGCAACCTCCCTGCCTGCCGGTGAAAAGTCCCCGCCTTCGACGTCCGCAGTCGTCAGTATCTTCGTAGGCGCCACCTCCAACGGTATCGGCTCAGTCCTTGCAACTGTAAACCGGCCCTTGTCAGGGTCAAAAAAGGCAAGCGGAATTGGCGGTATCTCCGAAACCTTGTCATTAGTGGCCCTTATCGTCTGAGTGAAAACCTTGTAGCCGTCTTCGAAGGCAGGCGATGCTTTTCCCGCGGGTATCTTGAAATTCTCGGCCATAGCATCAATTTGTTCGAGCTTAGGCCATTGAACCGGCTTGAGATAATCACCCCCGATTTTTATCGTCAGTGTGATAGGGTCGCCAACATTTACCTTTGTCGGTGTCGCCGATGCGGAAATTGTGTACTTGCCGATTAGACCGTCAAAATCATTTGGCATATCCTGCTGGGGCAAAGGCAGCACGGATAACTTTAGCGGCTGTGAGCTTACCGCAAATCGCTTGTACTGAACATTGCGCCCGAAGAAGTCATCGAAAAATCTGTCCCTCGAACGGGCACGCCCCACAACCACGTCCGCCGAAACCGAAGAACAGCCTATCTCGAACTCGCCCGCCCGCTTCGGTATGAGCAGCTTGCTGAAGGTCAGTAAAATCGCCTGTCTGTTATTTCGGGCAACGCGAAACTGCTTTGCCTGGCCAGCACCTGCGTCGAGGTCCTCAACGACAAACGCCTCATTGGTCAATGCGGGAATATCAAAGTTATAATCGCCAATGTCGGCGTAAACGTAAAACTTAACAGTCAATACAACCGGCTGGCCGACATAGCACTGTTCCTGCGATAATGTAACCTCAAGTTCCAACTGGTCAGTAGTGCCAGCTTTGACGATGTTCAACTCCACCGGATTGGTCTGATAGCGCACACCGCCGACTGTTACGGTAACCGGCGGGATATGAACAATGCCCAGCCGGGCAGCAGTCAGGACGTAATTCATCACGTAACGCTTGACAACGTTGGTGGTGGTTCGACCGTTCACTATGCTAATGGAGGTTTGTGAAGCGTTCCCCCCGCCGGCGCTGCGGGGGTTGTATTCAGCCAGCGGCGCCAAATCCACATCGCCCGGCTGGTCATAGCCATCTATGATTACCTGGTAAGTAAAGTTTTCGCCTGCATAAATATCTCCGGAGGTATCGACATTTGCATAGACGCGCACATCGTCGGCTTTGGCAGACGAAAGAACAAATGCCGCTGCTATCACTGCGAATATGTGTATTCTGCGCCATGACATACTACCAATCCTTATCGACCTTCTGGAAACCGGGACTTTGCAGTAATTGTCTCTTCTCCCGCTGACGCTGCTCCTTGTCGAGTATCTCTTCCGCGGTTGCATCAGACGCTGTGACCTGCTGTTGTTGCTGGGCTTCGTTCGGCTCCTGCGGCTGGCCGGCCTGCTGTTGCTCCGGCTGCTCGCTGCCCTGCTGTTGTTGTTGCTGCTGGTTCACATCCTGCTGGCTTTGCTGCTGCTCGGATAGCGCCTTCAACGCATTTTCAATATTTTCCGCCGCCTCATCCTGCGACCGTTTCCCGCCGGCGGCATCGGATTTTTCGAGTTTCTTCCCAGCATCTTTCTGCTTGTCAACCGCAACGCCAAGCTGTTCGGACGCCTGTTGCATTTGTGGCTGGGCCGTATTCGGGTCGAGCTGCTGTTGAAGCTGCTCCATCGCCTTTTCCGTCCGGTCTCTAAGCTCCGACTGCTCTTTGGCAATATCCTTGTAGTTGTCCGACGCCTGCTGTTGCGAGATATCATTGCTGTCGGCCTGTTGTTTGGTCTGCTGCGTTTTATCGCCAAGGGCCTTCTGTTCGTCGAGAATTTGCTTCAGGTCCTGCTGAAGCTGTTTTTGCTGCTGTGCCTGCTGTTGCTGTTGCTGCATCTGCTTGTTGAGTTGGTCGATTATGTCCTTAATAGTCAGCCGGGCAACCTCGATATTCTTTGCGGCGTTTTCGTTGTCGGGATTTATATCCAGCACCTGTCGCCAGTAGCTTATCGCGGTCTGCATATTCTCCATCGCTTTTTTCAGGTCCGAATCAGCCAGCTTCGTGCCCTGCCGGAAAAAACAGTTGCCGAGATTGTATTTGGCTTTTTCGACAAGCTGCATATCCCTGCTTTCGGCCGCGACGGCCCTGAACAGGTCAATCGCCTGCTGCAAATCATCGAGCCGGAAATAGCTGTCGGCCTTGTTGAACATCGGCTCAACCGCCTCCGGCGACTTTGTCAACGCTTGGTCGTATTTGTCGATGGCTCCCTCGTATTGTCCCTGCTGATAAAGCCTGTTTGCCTCGCGCACGGCCTGATTCGCCGTCTCGGCCCGCGCCGACTGCGCCGCTCCAATAAACAGCAAAACCAACAAAACTATTTCACGCCTTTTTCCGCTCACTTATCAGCACCTCACAAACAAGCAGCACAATACCGGCAACGAGAAAAACCTGGAATCTCTCGTCATACGCAATCATAGTCGCGGATTCGAGCTCGCGTTTTTGTGCGGAAGCAACAAGCTCTTCATAAATTTCATCCAGGTTAAGCGTTGTCCCCGGTTCTACACCTATATATTTTCCTCCGGGCGTGGCGTATGCAATTTTACGGAGCGTATCGGCGTCTAACTTCGACCATACCTCCTGCCCCTGATATTTCAGAAACGTCGTCCTGCCGTCCGGGCCTGTGATTGGTATGCGCGAACCCTCGTTCTCGTCGCCGATGCCGATTGCTATTATTCTTATGCCCTCGCCTGCGGCCTTTTCCGCCGCCTGCACCGGGAAGCTGTCGTGGTCTTCACCGTCGGTTATAAGTATCAGGTCCTTGAATTCGCGCGCCTGCCTGTCAAATACCTCCTCGGTCGCCTTGCGTATGGCGTCGCCAATCGCGGTGCCGCCTCTCGCCGTGCTTTCGGTGGATATATCCGCCAGCGCCATTCGCACAAACGCATAATCCTGCGTCAAGGGGCATTTCACGGCGCTGTTGCCCGCGAAGGTAACGATGGCGATTCTGTCGCCGCCGAGCTTTTCCAGCAGGTCGCCGATTGCTATCTTGGCACGTTCCAGCCGGCTGGGTTTTATGTCCTCCGCCAGCATCGAACGCGACGTATCCAGCAAAATAACTACGTCCCTGCCACGGCTCTTTATCTGCAAAGGCCTCGGATTCCACTTCGGCTCGGTAAGAGCCACAACAATAGCTGCAAATGCACAAAGCAGCAGGACCGCCTTTATCATCTGTCTCCTCAGGCTCACGGCGGTATTAATTTGTCGCAGCATCTCCACGCTGGCTAAAATCTTCAAGGCCGATGCCTTTCGCCAAAAGCACCAGAGATACACCGGCACCAATACAGCCGGAACTATGAATAACAGCCACAACGCTCTGTCGTTTCCCAAATCCATAATCGTTTCTGAATCCTTTAAGGAATTTTCCTAAGCGCCGTACAGCCGGCCAATATCTCACACAGCAGCACCGCCAGCGCCGCAAGCGTCCAAGGCCCGAATCGCTCAGCGTACTGGGTGTACTGGATACTCTTGACATTGGTCTTTTCAAGCTCATCAATCCTTTCGATGATTTTCTCCAGCGCCTTTGCATCGTCGGCCCGGCCGTAAAATCCGCCAGTGGTCTCCGCAATCGCCTTCAGCAGCGACTCATCGAGGTCCTGTGTGACGGGGACCTTGAAGCTTCCCATCATCGTCTGTATGGTTGTAAAGGCCTGGCCCGAACCAATCCCGACGGTGTAAATTTTTATGCCCCATTCTTTTGCAAGCTTCGCCGCCTCGAGCGGACTATATTGCCCGGCGTTCTGTCGGCCGTCAGTGAGCAAAATCATTACCTTGCTCTTTATCTTGAAACCGGGCTGTTCAGTCTCCACCGCTTCGGCTCGCTCCAATCCCATCCGGGCCTTTCTTTGCTGAATCTCCTGCTCGGCTTTTTGCAGCCGGGCCGCAGCTAAAACAATTGCATCACCAATCGCCGTGCCGTCTTCGCTCCGCTGCTTAACAATATCGGTGTTCTTGAGAAATTCGAGCAGCACGTTGTGGCTGAGCACGAGAGGACAAACGGTATCGGCATAGCCCGCGAAACTAATAAGTCCGACCAAGTCGCCGCTTCTGCCTGCCAGCCCGCCTTTGCCGCCGATGACAAAATCAGCCAAGACTTTCTTGAGGGCCTCGAGCCGATTGAGATTCTCGCCGTAGTAGTCCATCTCGGCGCCCATACTGCTGGAATGGTCAACGACAATCTCGATGGCTACTCCCTCGGTGCTTATTTCCGACAGCATCGTCCCCTTGCGAGGCCGTGCCAGGGCGATTACCAATAGTGTAAGACACAGCAACCTGGCAATAACCAGCGACGGCCTCAGACGCAGCCGCCAGGACACGGGGCAGTCCCGCACAGCAGCCAAAGATGAGAACGTAACCGCAGCCGTGCGTTTTTTGCGCAGCATCAAGTAGCCCAGCAAGGGCACTATCAACAGCATCAACAACGCCCACGGCGAATACAATTGCATTTACGATTCTCCTGCGCCGACTGGCTGGCCGGTTTCGACCCTGTCGGTTACGTCAATTTTCCGCTCATCGGATTTAGTCTGCTCAATGAAGCCCTTCGCCAAATCGAATGTCCGCTGAATTTGCTCGGCTGTCGGACTGTGCTCTGCAAACTTCACAAGGTCGCAATGCGTCAGGAATTCCATCAGACTTTTTCTGTCCGCTTCGCAAAGTGTGTCTGTGTTTTGAATCTCTAATAAGAACTCCTCGGTGGTCCTTTCAGGAGCTCTTAACTCGAAACGGTCCTCAATATAATGCCGAAGGATATCGCTTATCGCCTCGTAGAACTGCTTGACCTTTCCGGCCTTGACTAAATCCCGCCTGACAAGCGCCTGCAGACGGGCATAGGCAATCTCGTGAGCGGGCTTGAAAATTCTGACGATCGTTTTTGCTTTTCTTCGTCGCAGGTATAACAATACACTTCCTGCAACCAGCACGACCGCAGCCACCGGCGCTAGCCACCACGACGATGCCTTCGAGGGCATATCAACAACGTCTTCGATATCCCCTATCGCAAGCTCGCCTCGCTGTTCACCGAGAAGTGACGTTACCTCAATATCAATCGGCTCGGTCGTAAGCTCATAACTCTTGCCATTCGACTCATTGACGTCGCGGAACTCGAAAGTAAAGGCCGGTATCACATAAGAACCTGACAAAAACGGCTCAAGGCGATACCTGTAAGTGCTTACGATGTTATCATTTACATCAAACCTGCTGCCCAAATTCCGCCAGTCAACAATGCCGAATTGCTCAAGCACACTGTCAACCTTTGGCATATTAACTTCGTAGCCAGGACTTGTTTCCGTCTCAAGCTCCAGCCAGAGTGTCTCGGCTATACTTATCCTGCTTTTGCTGACGCGAACGTGCGCCGTCAACGGCCCCCGCTCATACTTTTTATCTATCTCGAACTCCGGCTCGCCCCGCGCAGTCTGCTTTTCTTTTTTGCAGCCGGTGCAGCTAAAAAGCATTATAAAGACCAGCCCCACAATCGCTGCTGTCGCCGGGCTTGTCCACGGATTGCCTTTGTCGTGTCTGCAGGTAGTGCTACTCATCTTGACTTTGTTCACCTGCCCCAAGTGCGGATGCGTGAATAATAACGTTGTACTTATCCATCATTTCCTTGATATATTGCTGCTGGACATCCCTGCGTTTCTCACCCAAAAGCTCGCTCGCCACCTGCTGCCGGACCTCGTCGAAGCTTTTCTGGCGATTGCCCTGTGAATTAGGGTCGTTAACGTCTTCGACGTATCTGTCTTTATTCGCCTCATAGTATGTTTTCAGGTCGGTCTCGGTAAGATGGACTTTTTGAGCAAGCTGCTGACTCATCATCTGCTGACTGAGCACCTCGCGGTCAAGGTTATCGAGCAGTCTTTTCGTATCCGGCTTATCACCCAGCCCCTCTTCGAGTGCCTGCCGATACAACATCTCCTGTGCCAGCCAGTTGCTTAAGAATTGTTGCCGGGCCTGAGGGCTTTTGTATTGCTCGAGCATTTTCTTCTTCTGCTCGCCCAACTGCTCCGGCGACATAAACTGCGAAACAGACAACAACTGGTCGTCGATTGCGTTTTCTATAAGACCGTCGAGGTCGGCGGCGGTTATCTTTTCGGGGCCGATTTCGGCAACGATGCTTTGGTCCGGTTTCTCGGCCTTGTTGAAACTCGTCCGCTCCATCATTTCGTAACGCAATGCGGAAAACCTGCCAAGCCTTTCAAAGCAGTTTGCGACACCCTGATTGATGGCCGATTCGAGATCGGGCAGCTTAGTTGCCAGTTCGCTGCGGTAATAATACTCAATCGCATCGCCGTATGCCTGTCCCTTTTCCAGTAGCACAGCGGTATTAAACAGTCCCCTGGCACGTTCCGCTTCGGTCAATTGGACGCCGGAAAGATAATCTTGCCAGACCTTCGCCGCCTGAGCATACAAATTCCTTTGTGCTAACTTCGTCGCCAACTGTTCTGCCTGCTCGGCGGAAAGCCCGCCCGCCAGCGGTACGGCGCTCGGTCCTCGGCCGGACAGCGTCACGTATAGATTGAATACCGCAAGAGCAGTCAGAATGATAACCAGCATCACAAGGATGGTGTTGGCAGCGGATTTCCTCGGCTTGCCCTGAGGCAGCGAGAAGTCAAGCTTTCCTTCGTCCATAAGTTCCTGCTCCACAAAATCAGACAACTTTAATTCGAGCGGCACTTAGTAACGTCTGTGACGGAGATGAAAGAACTGTATCAAATCATTTATATACGGCTTGCCGGTGCTGATGCTGATACAGTCAACGTTAATCGAGCCAAGCTCCTTCTTTAATTGACCGAACCGCTCGGCGCTTTTGCTCTCGAAACGTTTGCGAAAAGCTCTGCTGGATGTGTCGATAATAATCGTTTCCCCCGTCTCGGCGTCTGCGAACTCGATAATTCCAACTTTCGGTAGAGCGACTTCAGCCGGGTCACTGACCGAAACCGCAATACAATCGTGACGCTTGTTAAGCAGCGTAAGGGGCTTCTTAAAATCGGTCTGGATAAAATCCGAAACCAAAAACACCGTTGCCCTTTTGCGGGTAATCCTGCCAAGATAATCAAGGGCAAGCGGGATATTCGTCTTTTTCTGAGTTGTCTGGAAATAAAGCAACTCACGAATCAGCCGAAGGATATGTCGGCTGCCCTTTTTCGGTGGGATGAACAGCTCTATCTGGTCGGTGAAAATCAATAGCCCCACCTTATCGTTATTCTTTGCCGCGGCAAACGCCAGAACCGCGCAAAACTCCGCCGCTAATTGATTTTTGGTCTTGTCTAACGTGCCGAACCGTCCCGAAGCGCTCAAATCCACCGCGAAAAGCACCGTCATTTCCCGCTCTTCGACGAACCGCTTGATATAAGGCCTGCCCGTCCTCGCCGTAACGTTCCAGTCAATCGTGCGAATATCGTCGCCGGGCATATACTCGCGGACCTCGTCGAACTGCATCCCCCTGCCCTTGAACACACTTTCGTACTGGCCCGCGAAGCTGGCGTTGACTGCCCGCGATGTGTAAATCTGAATCTGCCTGATTTTCTTCGCTAA
>CAZQWM010000030.1:0-27718 GCA_964597035.1 uncultured Pirellulales bacterium | reverse complement strand
AGCACGATAAAGTATTACGAGAACCAGACGCTGCCGTTAGCAGCACTGGACTATTCATATAATACCAACGGCATTGGGGCCACGAGGAATGACGCATACGATATAATGTATGACAGGAATTTTGAAAGCCATATAGTTGGGCTGCAACTGATAGTTCCGTTAGGCAATGAGGCGGCGAAGAGTCGGCTTTTTGAATCGCAATATCGCAAGAGGCAGCGGCTGGCTGGCAAAGAAAATCGTCAGATACTGATAGAGATGGAGGTTCTCGCTGCAATAGACCAGTTGGAGGCGAACTGGCAGAGTATTTTAGCGGGCAGACAGAATGCGATACTTGCCGGCCGGCTATACGAGGCGGAAAAGAGGCAGTTTGCCCTTGGGCTTCGCACGGCGACTGACGTGCTGGATGCACAGGCCAAATTCACGAATGCCCAAAGTGCCGAGATCCGGGCGCTGACGGAATACCAGATAGCTCAGGTTGACCTGGCATATGCAACCGGGATGATTTTAGGTGCGGCGAAGGTAAGCTGGGGGCCGATTGTGCCGGATGTGAGCAAAGCGGTGATGGAGTAAATGCGGCAGGCAGGAATTTTCAGCAGAATAAATGGGAGATTGGTAATGCCTTGCCAGGCAAGGAGTTAAGAAACGATAAAATTCTTAAAAAAACCCAAAAACCCCTTGCAAAAAACCGACGGATAAGTGTATAATTAACAATGAAAAGTTAATAGTTCTTTTCTTCCACATATTTTGGTTTCCGTGGGGCAGTGGAATCGAATAAGTGTGTAATATTTTTACCACTGTCTCACAAAAGCCGGGGTCAGAAATGACCCCGGCTTTTTATTTTGGCTCCAGCCGGCATAGGGGGTAAGCAGTTTATCGTAGGCGCAGGCGGCAAAACAGGCAGATACAAAATGGGTATGCAAACAAGACCGGCAGCAGGAAAACCAGAAAGGGATTTTAGCGAGGTGCTCCTGCACTTATGTGCGCGGCAAGGAGGATATGCCTTAGCCGGTCAATGTTGAGCTTGTCGAGATAATCCTCGGTGAAATCCAGCTTGAAACGACCGCGAAAGTCCCTTATACGCCTCTTAAGCTCAACCCTGTCGAGGGCTGCAATTGAGCTTGCGGTCTGCTCGAAGAATTGTTTCGAATCCATATAATCACCCTTATTACTACGACGACACCCTGCATTTGGGTCAACACTATCGGTATCGGCCCAGCGAAGGGGGCTCTTCTCTAAAGTTAAGCAGGAAGGATGCGAATCGGCCCGCAGTTGCAAAAAATTAGTATGCGATTTGAGGTATGGTCTGATAAGTTTTAGGTATGGATACCGAAGAGCTTGATTACGACCTGCCGGAAGAGCTGATTGCCCAGCAGCCGGCAGCCGGCCGAAGTGAATCGCGACTGCTTGTCCTCGAACGTCAAAGTGGGCACATAACCGACAGTCAATTTGCGGAAATCGGAAAGTATCTGCACACGGGCGACTGTCTTGTGCTCAACGACACTAAGGTATTGCCCGCAAGGTTTTATGCGAGAAGGAATACGGGTGCCAAGCTGGAGGGATTGTTCCTGGAAAGGAAAGACAATGGCGTATGGGAGGTGATGCTTAAGGGACTTGGCAAGGTCAAAGCAGGAGAGCAAATTCTTCTTAAGGGTACCAGGGGAGACGACTTCTGTTTTGCGGAGGTGGTTGAGAAAAAAGACGACGGCAAGTGCCTGCTGAAGGTCGAAGAGGAAGGGTCTGCTGAGGAGGTACTGGAGAAAATCGGCTTTGCCCCCCTGCCGCCTTATATCAAGCATGATACGGATTTGAAACAGGCGGCACAAGACAGGCAAAGATACCAGACGGTCTATGCGAAACAGCCGGGCGCGGTGGCTGCGCCTACGGCGGGACTGCACTTCACGAAAGAATTGATAAACGAACTTAAGGAACGGGGTGTAGGATTTGCATATATCACGCTTCACGTCGGTGAGGGAACATTCAAGCCGGTGACGGCGGAGACCTTGGAACAGCACAAGATGCACGCAGAATGTTTCAGTATCGACGATAAAAACGCAGACATAATAAACAACGCGAAGAAACAGGGTGGCAGGATAATCGCGGTGGGGTCGACATCGGTGCGAACGCTCGAGGCGGTGTTGAAGGATTCGAGGATATCGGCGACTAACGGACAGACGGAATTATTCATTATTCCGGGATACAGGTTCAGGATAGTCGATGCGATGGTGACGAATTTTCATCTGCCCAAATCGACGCTGCTCGCACTTGTCGGGGCGTTTGCGGGGCTGGATACGATATTGGCCGCGTACAGGCACGCCGTTAAAGAGCGATACCGGTTTTACTCGTATGGCGATGCGATGCTGATAGTTTGACATCCGGGCCTGATGAGGATATATTCAGGCAGGCAAAACTGCAAATAACGGATTATTGCATGAGAAGGAGTATCAAAAATGAGCAGGAGAATACTAACAGTATTGATTTTAACGGCGGTCGTGATATGTGCCTGCGACCGGAAAACAGCAAGAGCAGAGAAACAGGATAATAAGGAGCACAACAAGATGAACGTTAAGGTGGAAGAATTCGGAAAGATGCCTGACGGCAAGACTGTTGATATGGTAACTATGAGCAACAGCAAAGGCCTTACGGCGAAAATCATCACCTACGGCGGAATTATAACCTCCTTCGAGGCACCGGACCGCAATGGAAAACCTGCTGATATCGTGCTTGGATTCGACAATCTCCAGGGATACCTCAAGGGTCATCCATATTTCGGCGCAATCATCGGGCGATACGGAAACCGTATCGGCAAGGCCAAATTCACACTGGACGGCACGGAATATAAGCTGGCCAAAAGCGACGGAGAAAATACCCTGCACGGCGGAGAAAAAGGATTTGACAAGGTCGTGTGGAAAATTGAAAAAGCCCAGGTAGAGGACGGCAACGCAGTCCTTAAGCTAAGCTACACGAGCAAGGATGGAGAACAGGGATTCCCAGGGAACTTGAAGTGCGTCGTTACCTATACGCTTACGGCGGATAACAAGCTTAAGATGCACTATGAGGCAACAACGGATAAGCCGACGGTTGTGAATATGACCAATCACGCCTACTGGAACCTGGCAGGGCAGGATAACGGCGACGTTCTCGGGCACGAGGTTATGCTCAACGCGGATAAAATGACGGCGGTTGATGAAGGCCTGATTCCGACCGGCGAGATGATGGACGTGAACGGAACGCCTTTTGATTTCACAAAGCCGATGAAAATCGGGTCTCGGATAAAGCAAATCGACATAGGCGGCTACGACCATAACTACGTGCTTAACGGCAAAAGCGGCGAAATGAAACTTGCGGCGAAGGTGTATGAGCCGACAAGCGGACGTATAATGGAGATAGAGACAACCGAGCCGGGTGTGCAGTTTTATACAGGTAATTTTCTGGACGGCACGCTGAAGGGCAAGGGCGGCAAGGTGTATAACAAACACGCGGCTTTTTGCCTTGAGACGCAACATTTTCCGGATTCGCCAAACCACGACAACTTCCCGTCAACAGTTTTACGGCCGGGCGAAAAATATGAGACGGTTACGGTGCATACGTTCTCGACGAAATAAATGCAAGCAACTTAAGCAAGATAGAGTTTGTCGCCGGATTTGATTTGCGGTATTCGGTCGCGTTTTTCAACAAGCTCATCAGCTGAGAGTGCAAATCCCGGTGCAATCTCGATAACACAATCGGGGCAACCATCGGGCTTTCGCGGCACAGCCACACCCGCTGATTCAAGCCAGTCGGCTGCTCGGTCAATCATCATCTGCCTTGTCGTTTCGACACTGTCAACGCCTGTGGCGTTTTTGGTGGGGGCGAATTCCTCGCTGCGGATGGTATTGAGGACAATCGACTTCGAGGCCAGCG
This sequence comes from uncultured Pirellulales bacterium, assembly GCA_964597035.1. GTDB lineage: Bacteria > Planctomycetota > Phycisphaerae > Sedimentisphaerales > Anaerobacaceae > Fen-1362. Next base: position 23,818 of record CAZQWM010000030.1, on the reverse strand, counting down.
GCAGCGCATCGAAAATAAAGCTTTCGAGCTTTACGCCGTTCGGCTCAGTCGGGTCGATTTGTTTCCCGGCTTCGTTGATGTGGGGAATTTTCTTTACGGCCCGGTGGAGTGGTAGTTGAAAACCGGCGGTGTTGAGCCGTTCGATAAAACTCGTGCTGATGATGTGGATGGCGATACTGCCAAGCTCGAAGGCAAGAGAGCCGTCGGGATTTTTCTTTCGGGCAAGCTCGCCGGGCAGGTCGCTGTATTCGATGACCGTAACTTTGCCGTCGACCAGACAGAAGCTGCCGAGTTTTTCAAACGGGCCTGTTTTGACGAGCGCTTTCGAGGACATTTCGGAACCGTCGAGCGCGTGCAGGCCTACAAACAGCGAATCGAAGATATTTACGAGGGGATTATCGACCTGCCAGTAGCTGATGAATTCGATACCTCGTTTCTTCATATCATCGAGAGCGCCTGATTCGTAGAGGGCCTTCAAGCTACCGCCGTGGCCGTCGGGAGAACAGGCGATTGTGTCTTTATCGGCAAGCAGTATTCTGCCGGTCAGGTCGAAGTTGGGTAATGTCCCCTGCTGGAAAATTAACACGTCGTTTTCGTCGAGGCCGTAAAACCCATTATCCCGGAAAATTCCAACGGTGGCATCATGATTAAGGGGGCTTGTCATCACATACCATGGGCAGGTAACATTGTATTTAGCGGAAGTGGCGGCGATTATTTCGGCGAAAATTTGAAAGAGGGTTTTATTTTTAACGGGGCTTATGGGGAAGTTACCCTTTGGCCCATCGAAGCCGAGGCGGGTTCCCTGTCCGCCGGCAACGACAAAGGCAGCGACTTTTCCAGCGGCGACAAGCCCCGTGCCAAGATGGCGCGCCTTGTCGTATTTTTCGCGCAGCTCAGCATCGGTAGGTTGAGCAGAATAAGCGGGAGCAGGGACAAAGTTGTCGGGCAGAGTGTGAGGGGCGGGATTCAGGACGAAACTCTCTTGCCAGCGGCCTATATGCTCGAAATCAAGCTTGTTAATCTGGGTAAAAAGCTTCTCCCGTCGGGCCGGAGCAAGCTGGTCCCAAAAGGCAATCAGATGGCCCTGATTGTGCCTTTTTAGCACGCTTATGAGGTTCCGAAACTGATTCTCGTCTATCATAAGGAATTCCCCGCGTTAAAAGGGCATATATAGGGCAGGCAGTGGGAATTATCAAGAAATTTGGGCATTTTGCCGAAAATAGGATTGACAGAATCGGCTTACAAACGTATATTGAGAATAGAGCAGGTAGGTTAAGAAAAAAGAAGCATAATAATTTGTTAGCCGTAATCATAGTTTCCTACCCAAATCATATCTGAATCTGCCTGCCGAAAAGTGATGTCGTATTTGTTAGTTCAGATACACGGCTGTTCCGAGCTAAGAAAAGGCAACCAACAGGTCCTATAAGAACTGGTTTAAAGGATTTCTGTGCCGGCCGTTTCCGAGCGAAACAATAAGGAAAATGAGATTCGCAGGGGACGACGCGAAAAATTGAGCAGGTGAAAGCAGATAGCATTCATTGTTCTGAGAGCATACCCAAACGTGCTCAGGACGGCCGGATTTGCGAATCTCGAGAGGTAAAGGAGAATAAAAATGAAAAGGAAAGGTTTTACGTTGGTGGAGCTTCTGGTCGTGATAGCAATCATAGCTCTGCTGATGGGTATTCTGATGCCGGCGCTGGCGAGGGTCAGGATGATTGCCTACCGCATGATCTGCGGGACGAACCTGTCCGGCATCGGTAAGGCGATTATGCTGTATGCAGGCGACGCCAAGGAAACGTATCCCCACCCCGGAGTTGACAACCAGACCAAATGGGCCCAAGGTGGACAAATCACCGACTGGTGCGACAAAAACTCATATGGCCCGGGGGCAGATTATAAGCACAGTGTGTACGGAGGTCGGGAAAGAAGCGAGGCAACTATCGGCTCATTGTTCTTTCTGCTGATAAAATACGAGGACCTCTCGGTCAAGCAGTTCAACTGTAAAGGGGACAGTGGAGTAAGGCAATTCAAAATGTCGGACTGGAATACCACCAATGAGTGTCCGACAGGCCAAACACCAGACATCACCAAGTGCTGGGATTTCGGTCAGAAGCCGGCGCTCTATAACAGCTACTCATACAACATGCCTTTTGTTAGATCGCTTACTTCAGGGGCTTATGTGAGCGGCCTGACTGTAAGTAGCAATGACAGCCCCGGAGTTCCACTCGCAGCAGACAGATGTCCTACGCTCGACAACAACGTAAATTACCTGGCGGGCGGCACAACCGTAGGCGGCACAGCTCTGCTCACCGACGAGCAGACACCTAACCAGTATTGGCCCAGCAATAACGAATACAAGGACCCGGACTTGGTCTATAATTCGTTCTCCCACCAGCGCGAAGGGCAGAACGTGCTGTACAACGACGGCCACGTAAACTTTGAAAAACAGGCGAACGTGGGCCTAGATGATGACAATATCTGGCAGCGGTTGCCGAATGAGACGCCTACCAAAAGAGAACGCGAGGTCGCCGGGACTTTCCCAGCCGAGCCGACAAGCCCCAGCACGTATGCAAACTACACCGAGGTGTCCCCGTTAATGCGAGGGGATGCGCTGTTAGTCACTGAGCACCAGGAGTCCGGAACTGCACCCACAGCATCAGACGGGCGGCTCAAGGAGAATATCCGACCGTTGGAGAAAGTTCTGGAAAAGATTGATAAAATTTGCGGCGTGACGTTCAACTGGAACGAGATTGGCAAGAACATTACACACAATTCTGCCGGCGCAAACAGGGAAATCGGCGTCATCGCACAGGATGTCGAAACCGTATTCCCCGAGTTAGTCGTTGTAGGCAATGATGGATACAGAAGGGTAGATTATGCAAAGATGACTGCCGTGCTGGTTGAGGCGGTTAAGGAGTTAAAAGCCGAAAACGATGCACTTAAGGCCAGAATAGAAGCTCTTGAGGCGGAAGGAAAGTAAATAGTCCGCTTTGACCTTTTGCTGTTCAGGCGGCCTTGTACCTCTGGTATAAGGCCGCTTTTATTTTAGGTGGGTAAACAACTGACGCACAGCCACTGTATAGTTTTAGGGATTTGTGTTTTGGTGGATTTTATGCTAAATTGCCGCAGTGATTTTTATGGAGCGGCAAAGTGGATAAGACATTAACATATAAAACACTTTCGGCTCACCTGGTAGATGGCCAGCTTAAGCCGGGCGGCCAGATTGGCATAAGAATCGACCAGACCCTGACGCAGGACGCGACGGGGACGACGGCGTTTCTATTGTTCGAATCTATTGGGGCCGGAAGGGTCAGGACCGATTTGTCGGTCAGCTACATCGACCATAATATGGCGCAGTTCGGCCCTGAGAACCACAACGACCATTTGTATCTCCAGACGATAGCCGCGAAAAGCGGCGTATATCATTCGCGGGCGGGCAACGGGATATGCCACCAGGTCCACTTGGAGCGGTTTGCCAAACCGGGGGCGACACTGTTGGGCAGCGACTCACACACGCCCACCGCGGGCGGAATTGGTTCGCTGGCAATCGGCGCAGGCGGGCTGGACGTGGCGGTTGCGATGGCGGGCGGGCCTTTTTTCATAAGCTGCCCGAAGGTGTTCGGTGTAAAACTATCGGGCCAATTGCCCGACTGGGTGGCGGCCAAGGACGTTATCTTTAAGCTCCTGAGCGTACTGACGACAAAGGGCAATGTCGGCTGGGTGGCGGAATACTTCGGGCCGGCTGTGGCAAAGCTCACCGTACCGCAGAGAGCAACTATTACCAATATGGGGGCGGAGCTGGGAGTAACGACGAGCATCTTCCCCAGCGATGAGCAAACTAAAAAATTTCTCGCCGCACAGAAAAGGGGAGAAGACTATCAGCCGCTCAGTGCAGATGATGGCGCTGATTATGACCGGTTAATCGAGATTGACCTGTCGCAGCTCGAACCGTTGGCGGCGTGTCCGTCGTCGCCGGACAATATAAAGCCGGTAGCACAGATAGCAGGAAAGCAATCCCGGCAGGTAATTATAGGCAGTTGCACAAATTCGAGCTATGCCGATTTGATGATGGCAGCGAAGGTGCTGAAGGGCAGGCGAATTCATCCCGCGGTGGAATTTGCAGTGGCGCCGGGCAGCAGGGAAATCCTGAATATGTTGGCTGCCAACGGTGCGCTTGCTGATATTATCTCGGCCGGGGCGAGGGTGCTCGAAAGCGCCTGCGGACCTTGCATAGGGCTTGGGCTTTCACCGGCGGACGGTGTTGTCAGCCTGCGGACTTTCAATCGCAACTTTGCCGGCAGAAGCGGGACAAAGGACGACAGGATTTACCTCGTAAGCCCCGAAACGGCTGTTGCGTCGGCACTAACGGGTGAGATTACCGACCCGCGAAAGATGGGTGAATTATTCGCAATCGAGTATCCGAAGATTGAGATGCCGGAAGAATTCATCGTTAATGACAATATGATAGAGCCGCCATTGACAAAGGCCGAGGCGGCCAAGGCAAAGGTAATACGCGGCGGGACAATCGTTGTGCCGGAACAGCCGAAACCATTGCCGAACGATTTGAAGGGGCAGGTGCTCCTGAAATGCGGGGACAAGATTACTACCGACCACATAATGCCGGCGGGAGCATTCTTGAAACTTCGCAGCAACGTGCCTGAGTATGCGAAATATGTATTCAACTGTTTCAACGAGCACGGCAAGCCCGGTTTCGCCGAGCGGGCGCTTGAATTAAAGAGCAAAGGCCGGGCGGGAATAATTGTCGCCAGCGCAAGCTATGGGCAGGGGTCGTCGAGAGAGCACGCTGCCCTTTGCCCGATGTATCTTGGCGTGCGTGCGGTGATTGCCAAAAGTATCGAGCGAATCCACAAGGCAAACCTGATAAACTTCTGCGTGGTGCCGATAGAGTTTGCTGAGCCGAAAGCATACGACAAAATCAACGAGGGCGATAAACTGCAAATCGACGGTTTGACTGAGGCGATAAAAAACAAAGACGAAGTAAAAATCGTCGAAGAAAACGGCAAATACGAATTTGTCGGCAAGCTGGTCTTGTCGAAAAGAGACCGCCGGATTCTGCTTTCGGGCGGTCTGCTGAAGCTTACTCTGGAAAGGGCTAATGGCTAAGGTAGTAAGCGTGTTCGGGACGGCAAGGGCAAGACCTGGCGATGAGAACTACACCGTAGCTGAGCTTCTCGGCAGACTGCTGGCCGAAACCGGTTTTGCGATAGCCAACGGCGGCTACGGAGGAACGATGGCCGCTGCCGCCAAAGGAGCAAGAGATATCGGCGGCGAGGTCATCGGAGTAACGTGCTCGGTGTTTGGTCGCGGGGCGGCAAACGAGTTCGTCAGCCGGGAGATTACTACCAAATCGCTCGACCAACGACTCGACACACTGATAAAGCTCGGCAGCGCGTATGTGGTATTGGCCGGCGGGACCGGGACGCTGTTAGAGCTGGCAATGGTGTGGGAGTTGAAAAACAAGGGCTTTTTAGGCGAGGATAAGCCGATTATACTCATGGGCGATTACTGGGGCCGACTGGTGGAGCTGGTGGCCGGCGACGACGAGGGCAGCGTGCGACATCTGCTGCGGGCGGCTAATCCCCGGGAAGTTGTCGAGCTGTTGAAAAGTCGTACTTGAAGGTGTGCACAGGATGACAGCGATAAGAACGACACGACTTGCACTGGCATTATTGGTGATGATTATTCTCGCCGGACCGGAGGCGCCTGCCGAGGACGGAGCCGGTGCGAATCTAATTCGGGACGATTATGTCTTTGCGGGAGTTGACGGCAGACTTGTCCAGGCAGGAGATGACAAGTGGCTGTTTGAATTCGAATCGGAGTTAACAGATGGCGTCGGTGCAGTGCAGGCGGGCGGCTCGCTGGAGCTGCTTCGCTCAGCAACGCTTGAAAAAATGATGGCGGACGCAAAGACGCGAGTTGATGCACGATACAGACTGTGGGGAAAGGTGACGAAATTCGAGCAGAAAAACTACGTGTTCCCCGTGTACTTTTTAGGGCTGAGGAAGGTGGACAGGCCGGAAGACGAAGAGACGCAAAAAGACAAGAGCAGAACAAGACAATCGATAAATGCACCGAACGACATACTCAACATACCGGACGACATTGTGGCACGGCTGCAGACGTCGGAGGTTCTTCCGGCCGGGCCGCCGCCCCAGCGTTTAGAGCTTAAGCAGGACAGAATCTTTGCGAACAGGGCCGGGCTGGTAGTTGAAAAAGATGACGGCTCGACCGGGCTCGCAACGGGCCGGTATGTATTCGAGGCCAGCGGGCTTGGACAGGGCGTGGAGGATTTTTCGTTGCAGCTTTTGCCCTGCGAGGCGCTGGAGCAGGCGATTCGCCAAACTCGCGACTTGGCCAATCCGGTTCGCTTCAACGTAGCGGGAATTCTGACAAGATACCAGGACAGGCAGTACCTGCTGCTGCAAAAAGCAACCCGGATTTACAGTTACGGCAACTTCGGCGGATAAAGCTTTTATCGCAGAGCTCGCAGAGAGCACAGAGAATAATGGCGAATGAGCTTGATAAAATTCTGATTAAATACGACCAGCCGGATTTTGTAGAACGACTTACAGAAATTCGCGCAGCCGTTGTCCGTGGGACCCATTTGGTTGGAGAAAAAGAACAACAATTAGACACTATTCTTGACGAAGTAGGCCGACGTGGAGATGAGGCAGTCGTTGAATTCACTGAGAAATTTGATGATGTAAAACTCACTCCAGAGCAGTTTAGAATATCGGAAGCAGAATTGAATGATGCCCACAAGACAATCGACATAAAGCTTTTAGAGTCAATTCGACAGTCGATAAAAAACGTCAAGGAGTACCAGTTGAAAATTTTTGTCAGTAACGACAAGAACTTCAAATCGACCGGAATAAAATATACACCAATAAAACGAATAGGAATATGTGTGCCGGGTGCATCCGCACCGCTGCCTTCAACAGTCATTATGACGGCTGTTCCGGCACAGGTGGCAGGCGTAGAAGAAATCGTTGTGGTATCACCTCCACGATACAAAGGCAGTATTCATCCGGTGATATTGGCAACCTGCCGGGAATTGAAGATTAACGAGGTCTATCGGATAGGTGGGGCACAAGCCGTATTGGCAATAGCTAAGGGAACAAAAACAATACGTAACGTTGACAAGATTGTCGGTCCTGGGAATCAATGGGTGCAAATGGCAAAGAAAAAAGTGTTGGGGCTTGTCGGCATTGACTCTATAGCCGGTCCGAGCGAAGTGCTGATAATCGCCAATGACAAAGCCAATCCTGCCTGGGTAGCAGCAGATATGTTGAGTCAGACAGAACATGATCCCGGAAGCGCAGTTCTGTTTACAGATTCGGACCGACTTGCGAATATGGTTCTCCGTGAACTCGAGCAACAGGTATTACAATTAGACAGAGCGGCTCAAACCAAAAAATGCCTGATAGATTTCAGCAGAGTCGTTGTTTTTCAAAACATCGAGCACACTATAAAGTATGCGAACATTTTTGCTGCTGAGCATCTGCAGATTCAGTGCGGCGAGGAAAGCAGAGCGATAGCCGACAAGATAAAAAACGCAGGTGCGATATTTATCGGGGATTATTCGCCCGTCGCTGTGGGTGACTACTGGGCGGGGCCGAGTCATACCCTGCCGACGGGAACTAGCGCACGTTTTTTCAGCGCACTGACCAGCAACGATTTTGTCAAGTCGATAAGCATCATTGAATATGATAAGGAGAAGTTGGCAGAAAGCGCCGAAGATATAATCCGCCTGGCACAGGCAGAGGGGCTGGACGCACACGCTAAAAGCGTAAAAATTCGTCAGCAGGGCTAAAGCCCTATCTCCCAGTTGAGCCGTTTCTCATAACTTCGAAAGAACCTGCCGAGTACGTATGCGCAGATGAAGATAAGATATACGTCGATAATCCAGGACAATAGAGCCAGCACGGGATGCCATCCGGGGATAAGGAACATCAGAAAACCGATAAGGTAAAACAGCAGGACGAGACCACAATAAGGCAAAAACGTGCTGAAAATCGAGCCGATTATCAGCCGCGGATTGAAAGCCGAGACAGAGTCGAATAAACAAAGTGCAAGAAGAAGCATCGGCAGAAAGAATAATCCGATGGCAATCCATATATACAGGATAGGGCCGGCCACCCAGGCGGGCATATCCATTGGGTCCCAGAACTGCTTATAAAAGATATAGACGAAAGCCGGCGCAAGGCAGACGAGCAACGCCATAACAAGTAACAGCAGCCGGCGTAACAGGTCGATTATGGAGGGAAAGTCCTCAAATGAAATATCAGGCGCAAAACGTTCGCCCTTGGCGCCAGCGATGACACAATTGGTGAGGTAATAATAAAAGTATCCCGTCAAAAAAATGTAACTGGCCAGGGCAAGAATCTGGCCATAGCAGCAGATGAGCAGTACGGTATTTTGCAGCAGCGCAACCAACGCTGGAGTGAGGCAAAAAAGCAAAAAGTGAATCGCACCGGCCAAGCTGAAAGGAAAGGATAAAATATCAATCAGCGTGACTGGCTTGTGCTGACCGGGCCCGCTTATGCCAGCCTGGAGCCGGCCCGAAGGTTCTTCCGCCGGCTCGGGTGGCGGTGGATGCGGCTCGGTATAAATGGGCCGGGCGGCTTCGGCAGGCGGAGCAGAACCGCGTCTTAGCCGAATCGGCTCATCGGGCGGTGCAGCAGGAGTCGACTCAGGAACGACAAGCACACTTTTGCACTGCGGGCATTTTCCCTTTCTGCCGGCGTATTCGCGGGGCATTTTAATCTGCCGGCCGCAAAAGCTGCAGCTAAATTGGATAAGCGAGTCGGGCTGGCCGGTATTTGGTGTGTCTGGCTCCATTTGCCGACCTTTCTTTTATCTGACTCTGACGACTGTCAGGCACTGTTCAATTTTGCCTTTGCAAGTTCAACGGCCTTTTCGAGGGCTTCGTCGAGCTTCGCCGGATTTTTGCCGCCCGCCTGGGCCATATTCGGTCTTCCGCCGCCGCCACCGTCGATGATTGGCGAGATTTGCTTGACGATATCGCCGGCGCTTAGGCCTTTTTTGATAAGGTCATCGGTTACGCCGGCCAGCAGCATCACCTTTTCGTCTTCGGCGAAGCCGAGGACGACGACGGCCGACTTGGCTTTTTTACGAAGCATATCGATTGCCGCTCGTGCCTGCTCGACAGTTGTGGCCGACAGCCGGCCGACGACTATCGAGGCACTGCCGACCTTGGTGCATTTGTCCAGGAGTTGCTTCGCCTCGGCGACTGCATCAGAGCCGCCCTGGTATGCGCCGAATTTTAGCTGCTTGGCGAGCTTTTTGTTCTCCTTTAGCAAAGCACTGACTCTTTCGACAATGCTGTCGGCGGGAACTTTGAGCGCAGCGGCAAGCTCATCGACTATATCGCTTCTTTGCTCGAAATACTTCACAAGTCCCCGGCCGGTAAGTGCGGTGATTCTTCGCACGCCCGCTGAAATGCTTTCCTCTTTTATGATTTTAAATCCGCCTATCAGACCCGTTCTGGAGATATGTGTTCCGCCGCAGAACTCTTTGCTGAAGGCCTGCTGCAGTGCATCTTCTCCGTCTGCACCCACGGCAACCACCCTGACCTCGTCGCCGTATTTTTCACCGAAAAGCGCCATTGCTCCGACCTTGTCGGCCTGTTCGCGGGCAAGCACCGTGCAGGTGACGGGTAAATCTGCGGATATCTTTTCCGCCACGAGTGATTCGACCTTCTTTATCTGGTCGGGGGTCATCGCCTTCGGATAAGTAAAGTCAAATCGCAGGTAATCCGGGCCGACCAGGCTGCCCTGCTGAGCAACCGAATCACCGAGCACCTCTCGCAAGGCCCACTGCAAAAGATGCGTGGCGGTGTGGTTCTTTTTTGTTGCGTCCCTGTCGGGACTGACGGTGGCCGTAACCTTGTCGCCGACGGCTAAGGTCCCTTCAGCCAGTTGGCCCCGGTGAATGATGCAATCAGCGACCTTGGCGGTGGCCTCTACAACAAATTTGCCGTTGTCGGACTCTATGATTCCGCAGTCGCCGACCTGGCCGCCCATCTCAGCGTAGAAGCACGTTTTGTCAAGAACAAGCCCGACCTCGGCGCCGGTCTGAATACTACCTTCGGTTATAAATGTGCCCTGGTCGATAAAGCCGAGAACAGTTGCCCGGCAGGAATCAGTATCATATTTGTGCAGGTCTTCAGTCTCGGGCAATTCGGTTTCGTTGAAATTAAAGGCTAATTGCGTGCTTTTTTGTGCGGCCCTTGCGCGGGCTCGCTGCTGTTCCATAAGCTCCTCAAAGCCGGCGGTGTCAACTTTAAGCCCGCGTTCCTGCGCCATTAATTGAGTCAGGTCAATGGGGAAGCCGTATGTATCATAAAGCTGGAAGGCATCGTCGCCGGCGATGGTTTTATTTTTGGCTTTTTGCGCTTTGTTCGCCGCCTCATTAAATATCTCGATACCCCTGTCCAAGGTCCTGCCGAAACTCGCCTCTTCTGATTCGATTACGGTTGAGACGTAATCGGCCCTTGCCTTTATTTCCGGAAATGCCTCGCCGAGGCAGTCGTCAACTGCACCTACGAGCTTGAAAAGGAACGGCTCGTGCAGGCCGAGCTCCCTGCCGAATCGCGAGGCCCGGCGAAGAATCCGGCGAATAACGTAGCCGCGGCCCTCGTTGGATGGTGTCGCCCCGTCGGTTATCGCAAGTGTAAGTGCGCGGATGTGGTCGGCTATCACGCGAAAGGCGTTGTCGGTCCTGTTATTCATCCGGGACGTGAATTTTTGGCCGGCCATTTCAGCAAGCCGGCTGATTATCGGCATAAACAGGTCTGTCTCGTAGTTGCTGGATTTACCCTGCAGGACAGCGGCAATTCTCTCCAGCCCGGCGCCGGTATCGACATAGTGCGAGCTTAAGGGACTTAGCGAGCCATCTTCTGCGCGATTGAACTGTATGAAAACGAGGTTCCAAAGCTCGATGAATCTTGCGCACCCGGCATTGACGGCGCATTTGTGGCCGGGGACATTCTTCTTGTCGCAACGGTCGGGGCCGAGGTCAATGTGAATTTCGCTGCAGGGTCCGCAGGGGCCGGTTTCACCCATTTCCCAGAAGTTGTCTTTTCTGCCGAACTTCAGAACCCGCTCAGCGGGCAGTGATGTAACCTTCGTCCAGAGCTTCGCGGCTTCGGTGTCTTCGGGCAGACTGTCGGAGGGGTCGCCGGCGAAGACGGTGGCATATAACTGGCCGGGATTGATGCCCCAGACGTCGGTGAGTAATTGCCAGGCCCACTCGATTGCCTCATGTTTGAAGTAGTCACCGAAAGACCAGTTACCCAACATCTCAAAAAAGGTGTGGTGATAGCCGTCGTGGCCGACTTCTTCGAGGTCGTTATGCTTGCCGCTGACGCGAAGGCATTTCTGGCTGTTGACGGCACGCCGGCACGCGGGACTGCTCAGGCCGAGGAATATATCCTTGAACTGGTTCATACCGGCGTTGGCGAAAAGCAGAGTAGGGTCGCCGACGGGGACTAAGGAAGAGCTGGGGACAAACTTGTGCTCTTTGCCCCTGAAAAAATCAATAAAGTCGGTTCTTATTTGCTTTGCACTTGAGGTCATAACTCGGATTCGTGAATCACCTCATCGTATCCTCTTTTTTGATAAAAATGCCCTTTCCCACGTTGTCTGCAATTTTTTCTATCGCCCGGACCAGTCGGTAAAACATAACGACAAGGAAAACATAGATCGCAGCAACACACATCGAGATAATTACGCCCATAGGATTATCCTTTCCGAATTTGTTTGACTTTGAGCATCATAAATCTGCCAGGAACAACCATCGTTCACATCCGATGGGGTCATTTGTGGTCCCCTGCTATGGCTCGGCTTTTGCAGAGGCGGGCACGAGCCCTTTAGCGACGAGAATTTTGTGCTTGATTTCTTCGCAGAGGTCCTTGTTCTCGATGAGGAATTGCCTGGCTTTTTCCCTGCCCATACCGAGCCGGACGTCGCCGAAGCTGATGTGCGCACCGGACCTTTCAATTACGCCGCAGGTCGAGCCGAGGTCGATTAGGTCACCTTCGTAGCTTATGCCGCTGTCGAAAAGAACGTCGAACTCGGCGTCACGGAAAGGCGGCGCGATTTTGTTTTTGACGACCCTGGCCCTTATCCTGCTGCCGATGGTCATGCCGGAGTCCTTCAGCGTCGTTATGCGTCTCAGGTCGATGCGGACGGAGCTGTAGAATTTAAGCGCGTTTCCGCCTGTGGTGGTTTCCGGATTGCCGAACATCACGCCGATTTTCATTCGAATCTGGTTTATGAAAACAAGTGAAGTCTTGCTCTTTGCAATAACGCTGGTGAGCTTGCGCATCGCCTGGCTCATAAGCCGCGCCTGCAAGCCGATGTGGGTATCGCCCATCTCGCCTTCGATTTCGGCCTTTGGCGTTAGCGCCGCTACCGAATCGATAACGACAACGTCCACGGAATTGGACGCGATTAGCATTTCGGTAATGTCGAGCGCCTGCTCGCCTGTATCCGGCTGGCTGATGAGTAAGCTGCTGACGTCGACACCCAAGCGTTTTGCCCAGGTTGTATCGAGCGCATGCTCGGCATCGATAAAGGCGGCGACGCCGCCGGCCCGCTGGGCGCTGGCGATGATGTGCAGTGCAAGCGTTGTCTTGCCGGACGACTCCGGCCCATACAGCTCGGTGACTCTGCCGCGAGGGATACCCACTCCGCCAAGGGCGATATCGAGCGACAATGCGCCGGTGGGTATACCCTCTATTTTGGCGTAGTTGTGCTCGTCCATCTGCATAATTGAGCCCCTGCCGTATTGCTTCTCGATTTGCGCTATCACCCGCTGCAGTGCCGACTCAGCGCCGGCGGCTTGACCTTTTAACGGTTCGACTTTTTGTTTGCCTTTCTGGGCGGTCCTTGTCTTTGACATTTCGCTGTTCTCCTATGTGGGGTAACAACTTTACCTGACTTTTCATTCACCCTGTTTCAATCCGAATTTCCCTAACAGAGTATAGACTGGCCCGGCAGGTGTCAACTGGCTTTGGTAAACGCAGACGGCCTCGGCGGATATAGAGCCGAGCTTGAATTGCTCGAATCGTTTGGCTGCCTCGGCCAACTTGAAGCCCGCTTTGGGGTTTCGCACCCGGCAAATCGTCAGATGCGGAGAAAACTCCCGGTTCTCAGGCGGGAAGCTGGCGTCAGCAAGCCGGCCTTCGAGGTCCTTTTGCAATTCCGAGAGCTTGTCGCTCCCTTCGGTTATGCCAACCCATACGACGCGGGCGCTTTTGCCGCCGAAGGTCCCGACCGATTCGAAAGCAATATCGAAGCCGGCGTGCCATGCTGCGACCTGTTTTGCTATATCGCAGACCTCGACGACCTGCTGGTCTTTTATCTCACCCAGGAACTTCAACGTCAGGTGCGTATTGGCCGGGGCAACCCATTTCACGTCGCCCCGTGGTGAGCTTGCCGAACCCACTTTTTTAATATCAACCCCGTCGGCAAGCTGCTTCTGCAAATCCGCCAGGGCAGCCCTTGTTTTTTCGTCGATATCGATTGCGATAAAGCAGCGCATATTCGCTCCGTCAAACCTGTGTAAGCTTTCGCAAGTGGCGAAGACGCCTGTCGATGTCGCGCCGGTTTGTTTTTGTCAGCCCTTTCAGCGAGAAATCGGAAATTGTAAAAGACGCGACGACGGTCCCGTAAGCGGCTGCTTTTTTCAGGGCGGCGAAGTTCGTTTTGCCCTGCCCCGCCAAGTAACCCATAAAGCCGCCCGCGAAACTATCGCCTGCGCCGGTGGGGTCTTTGACGACTTCGGCGGGATGGGCAGACAACACAAACAATCGGCCGGCAGAATCTCGGATTATCGAGCCGGACTCACCTTTCTTTATAACCACCACGGACGGCCCTAATCGAATGACCTTACCCGCGGCGATTATCAGATTGTCCTCGCGGGCGAGCATTCGGGCCTCACTGTCATTCAAGATGAGGCAGTCAATTCTTTTGAGCAGCCGCTTGAGAGCGGGCAGGTGGTCTCTTATCCAGCAGTTCATCGTATCCGCCGCGACGAATCGAGGGCGCTTTAGCTGTTTTAGAAGCTCGATTTGAAGGACGGGTGCGGTATTGGCCAGAAAAACAAACTTGCTGTCCTTGAATTTATCGGGCACTTTTGGCGGCGCTTCGGCCAGGACATTAAACTGCACCGCTTCCGTTTTGGCCTGGTTCATCGCTCCTGAGTATGACCCCGCCCAGCGAAAGGTCTTGCTTTGCTCTCGGACTTCAAGGCCTGCCAGGTCAACACGCCTGCCTTTGAAAACCTTCTTCAAATCGAACGGGCAATCTGCCCCGATTGCGCCCAGGAATCGCACGGGCGAAAAGAAGCTCGCCGCCATACTGAAATATACAGCCGACCCGCCTACGCAATCCCTGCTCACCCCATAAGGCGTCTTTACCGTATCTATCCCAATCGAACCCGTTACCAAAAGTGACACGAAATAGTCCATCCTCAAGATTTACTTACAAATTTATTTAATGTGTTATCGATTCTCGTCAGGGTCTTTTCTTTTCCCAGGAGTTGCACCGAATCGAAAATCGGCGGGCTGACGGTTGTGCCGGTTATGGCGACGCGCACCGGCTGGGCGACCTTGCCGAGACCAACCTGCTTTTCCTCCGCCAATGACCGCAGCATATCCTCTATTCCCTGTTCGGTGAATTCCTGCATTTCAGCGAGTTTGTCGCGGACAATTTTCAGCATCGCAAGACCATCACCTTTTAGCAGGACTTTTTGCACGGCCTTGTCGTCGTATTCAATCTCGTCATCCGCGATAAACAGGAATCTGCACTTGTGCTCTATGTCAGCCAAGGTCCTTGCGCCCTCGCAAATTTTGATTAGCCGAAGCAAAAGCCGGTCATCGGCTGCTGCCGCCGGCGATTCGACCGCTTTAAGATAATCCTTGAAATGGCCAAGCAACTTTTCCTGCGTCAGCATTCTTATATGCTCGGTGTTGAAGGCGACGAGCTTGCCGCGGTCGAACAAGCTGTTCGATTTGGTCAAACGGGTAATATCGAAACTTTGTATGAGTTCGTCCAATGGCATAATCTCCCGTTTACCGCCGGGGTTCCAGCCCAATAGTGCGATGAAGTTAACGAGGGCTTCGGGTATATAGCCGCTATTTCGAAAATCGACGATGTTGATTTCGGGCAGCTCGATACCGAGCTGCTTTGCCATCGCCTCCACAGCCGGCATATCGGGAGTAGTTTTGCCGGCTAAAAAGGAGTTTAGCTCGTCTAAAGTTATTCCGCTGGCAGCAGCGAGTTTATTCAGGTCGATATCGGTTCCGGCCTTGATTGCCTTGCGGAGTGCCTTCGGCCGTTCGCGTTTCGAGAGCTTGCCGCCAGATTCACTGATGGTTACGGACATATGAGCATACTTAAGCAGTTCACCGAAGCCGAGCGCCTCCCAGAGCGTCTGCTGGCAAGGTGTGTTCATTAAATGCTCCTGACCTCTTATTATGTGAGTTATGCCCATAAGGTAGTCATCGATTACACAGGCGAAGTTATAGGTGGGATAACCGTCGCTTTTGATGACAATAAAATCGCCAAGCTCATCGCCGTTAAACGTTACCTCGCCGCGGACAATGTCATTGACCACGATTTGCCCGTCAGGCATAGCAAAACGCACTGTAACCGGCCTGCCCTCGGCTCGGGCCTTGTCGGCGTCGGACTCAGTGGGATACTTTTTGGGCCGGGGATAGAAAAATCCCTTTTTCTGTGCCTCGGCCTGCTTTCGCATCGCGTCGAGCTCCTCTGCTGTCTCGAAACAGTAATATGCCTTTTGCTGCGCAAGCAGTTGGCCGGCGTATTTGTCGTAGATTTCTTTCCGCTGAGACTGAAAATACGGGCCGTTGGGCCCGCCGACTTCCGGACCTTCGTCCCAGTCGATTCCCAGCCAGCGCAGGTCGCTTATCACCTGTTGTGTTGCGGTTGGCGTATTGCGTTTCAGGTCGGTATCCTCGATGCGGACTATGAATTTCCCGCCGGCCTTTCGGGCCAAAAGCCAGTTGAATAGCGCAGTCCTCGCCCCGCCAATATGAAGATACCCCGTCGGCGACGGCGCAAATCGCGTTACGATTTTATCAGGCATAATTCAGGCCAATACTTCGTTCAAAAAGCCACCGAATTGGTTAGGGTATGGCAATCGCAAGGTCTTGTCAAGAATGCAGATAACTGCGTGAGCTCACTATGGCGGACACCTCGCACAAGCTGCGCGGAACAACACTGTCGAAAGATACCCGTCGCACCCAGCATTCAGCGAACCGCAAATCTGGACAGGCAAGACAAAATCTGATAGCTTCTCAACAGTCGATTACCCAGTGCCCCACATTCAAACGCAGAATGAGAAATTGAAAAATGGCAGCTGAAAACGAAAACAACGAAAGCAAAATTCAGCGGGATTTTATACGCGATATCGTGGCCGAGGACTGCAAAACAGGCAAATGGGAAAGGCGCGTCCATACACGCTTCCCGCCTGAGCCGAACGGCTATCTGCATATCGGCCACGCAAAGAGCATCTGCCTGAATTTTGGCATCGCTGCTCAGTTCGACGGCAAATGCAACCTGCGCTTCGACGATACCAACCCTGAAAAAGAAGAGCAGGAATACGTCAACTCGATTACCGAAGATGTGCGCTGGCTGGGATGGGACTGGGAGGACCGGCTGTTTTTTGCGTCGGATTATTTCGAGCAAATGCACGACTGGGCCGTAGAGCTTATCAAAAAAGGCAAGGCATACGTCTGCGACCTGACATCAGATGAAGTAACTCAATTTCGCGGAACACTCACTAAGCCCGGCAAAAACAGCCCGTATCACGACCGCAGCATTGAGGAAAACCTCGATTTGTTTACACGGATGCGCGCGGGAGAATTCCCCGACGGCTCAAAAACGCTCCGGGCCAAAATTGATATGGCGCATCCGAACCTGAATATGCGCGACCCGATTATGTATCGAATCCTTCACGCCAGCCATCACCGCACGGGCGATAAATGGTGCGTATACCCGACTTACGACTGGGCACATGGATTGGAGGATTCGATTGAAAAAATTACACATTCGATTTGCACACTCGAGTTTGAGAATCACAGGCCGTTGTATGACTGGTACCTGGATGCGCTCGGCGTTCACCATCCGCAGCAAATTGAGTTTGCAAGATTGAATCTCACATACACCGTAATGAGCAAACGAAAGCTGTTACGGCTCGTTCAGGAAAAACACGTCAACGGCTGGGAAGACCCGAGAATGCCGACTTTGTGTGGCCTGCGCCGCCGGGGTTATTCGCCGGAGGCGATTCGCAATTTCTGCGCTCTAATAGGCGTCAACAAGTTCAACAGCACAATTGATATGGCGCTCCTGGAGCACTGCCTGCGCGAAGACCTTAACAAGACAAGCCCGCGCGTTATGGCGGTCCTTCACCCGTTGAAAGTAATCATCGACAACTACCCGCAGGACAAAATCGAACAAATGGACGCAATCAACAACCCCGAAGACACAAGCGCAGGGACGCGCAAAGTTCCATTCAGCCGGGAGCTTTATATCGAACGCGATGACTTTATGGAGGAGCCCCCGAAGAAATTTTATCGGCTGAGCCCGGGAAAAGAAGTGCGATTCAGATACGCCTACTTTATCAAATGCCGGCACGCGGTAAAGGACGCCCAGGGCAATATCGTGGAATTACACTGCACGTATGACCCCGCAACAAAAGGAGGCGACGCACCGGACGAAAGAAAGGTAAAATCGACGATTCATTGGGTCTCCGCGAGCCACGCAATACGGGCCCAGGTCCGGCTGTATGACAATTTGTTCACTAAGGAAAATCCAGATGATTCCCCCGAAGGGCAGGACTTCACGGCGAATCTCAACCCGAAGTCGCTGGAGATTTTGTCGGACTGCTTTGTCGAGCCGGTCTTGAAAGATATTAAGCCCTTTAGCCGGTATCAGTTTGAACGATTGGGCTATTTCTGCGCCGACCCTAAAACTACACCCGAAAAACCCGTATTCAACCGCACAGTCACATTGCGCGACGAATGGACGAAAATTCAGAAGCAGCAGGCAGCAGGTAAGAGCTAAGAAAACGAAAGGAGTCGATATGAAACGTTTTGGCTGGTTCTTGTTAATCGTGGTGTCCTTAACAGCGGGATGCAAAAAGGCGGAAAAGCCCGTCGATGCGGAGAAAGACCGGCCTTCGGACGCCGAATTGGCTAAGCTCGAACACCTCGGAGAAGCGATTTACTTAAAAGACTGGGCCGCGGCGAAGTCAACCGATATCCTGCTGGAGAAAATCGGCCAGCCCGAGCCGGGTGACGTAAACGGCTGGGTTATTATCAACGAGGGCAACGGCTATCTGACACGATTTATCCGCCAGACACCGCAAGAGTTGAAGGTCATTTATGACGTGCGTATCGATGCAAAAGGCAAGGGTGAGTTCTGGCAGGGAAACCTCAGGCCCCTCTCGGATACCGAGAAGGCAATGTTCCGCGCCAGGCAAAATGCCGCGCGCGCAGCGCCGATGGAGTGCGCGGATAGCTACAATACGGTGGTCCTGGAGGACCCGGATTCGGATGGCTGGCTGGTCTATGTGCTGGCTGCGACAACCGATAAAAAAACTGTCGTCGTGGGTGGACACAGCCGGGTAAGAGTATCACCGGATGGAACAGAAGTTATTTCAGTAATCCCGCTTTACAAATCCTGCCTCGTGGCTGAAAAGCCCAGTCTCGAACAGGCAGAAGAACCGACCGCTTTTTACGTAAGCTTTCCCATTGCGGATGTCCCTTCGGAGATTCACGTTTATCTAAACCGCCTTTACGGATACGACCTGTACGTGGTTACCGCGAGTGAAAAATGGCTGGTGATAGACGGTAAAA
The DNA here is from genome assembly GCA_964597035.1 of uncultured Pirellulales bacterium. GTDB lineage: Bacteria > Planctomycetota > Phycisphaerae > Sedimentisphaerales > Anaerobacaceae > Fen-1362. Next base: position 4,887 of record CAZQWM010000030.1, on the reverse strand, counting down.
TTACGCCAATCGTGCAGGAACCACGGGACGATATACAATAAATACGAAGACACGCTGCAAATTGCGCCGGCTCCCGGCCGCCTTTTTTCACTTGCCCACAATCATTTTGACAGAGGCCAGCAGCAGTGCCAAACCGAAAATCTTACGCAACATCACATTTGGGATGACAATGGCGAATTTCGCACCGACAAGGCCCCCGATAAAAAAGCCCACGCATATAAGCGCCGCTACCTTCAGGTTCACATAGCCGGACCTGTAATAGACCCACGCCGCAAGCAGACCAATTGGCGGAACCATCAATGCCAGCGTGGTCCCCTGAGCAAGGTGCTGCGAAAAACCGAAAACAATCACCAGTGCAGGAATCAAAATTAATCCGCCGCCGATACCCATAAGCCCGCTCAAAACTCCCGCCAGCAGACCCAGCATTAAATAAAGAATCATCTGCGCAGACACTCGACCATCCCCTTCGAAATCAATGAATCGATAATAAAACTTTTAACCGAACAGCTCGGTAAACTTCGCCGCAATATCCGGGCTTTCGCATAACGTCTGCCCGACCAATACGGCGTTGACGCCGGCGGCCTTAAGCTTTTCGACGTCGTCTCGCGTTTTAATCCCGCTCTCGGCCACTAAAGGCACCTTCTTATCCAGCAGCCCTGAAAGTCGGCTGGTGGTATTGATGTCGACTTTCATTGTTGCAAGGTCCCGGTTGTTTATGCCTAAGACGCTGTAGCCGGCCGTCGGAAAGCCAATCATACTGCGAACCGCCAGCAGTGAATCAGCGTCGTGAACCTCCAGCAGAACCGTCAGCGTAAGCTCGGCCGCCGCTATCATCAAATCCATAAGCTCACGCGGCTTCAGCGCCTCAGCTATCAGCAGTATCGCGTCGGCGCCGGCAACTCGCGACTCATACACCTGCCAGATGTCGATTATAAAATCCTTCCGCAAAACCGGCAGCTCGACTGCCGTTTTAACCTGGTCGATATATTCGAGTCTGCCCTGAAAATACTTCTCGTCCGTCAGGACGCTGACCGCGTCGGCACCGCATCTTTCGTATGTCTTTGCAATCGTAACGGGCGCAAAATCGCTGCGAATCACGCCGGCCGAAGGCGATGCCTTTTTTATCTCGGCAATGACGTTCAGCCCTCGCTTATTGGGCTTGATGACGGCTTTGAAAAAATTGCGACACCTGCCGAGAAGGGCAAGCTGCTCTTTCAGCTCCTCGATAGGCCGCTGCCTTCGGCGTAGCTCTACCTCGGCTCTTTTATCTTTTATTATCTGGTCTAATATAATCACGCGGTCAACCGGTTCCGGATAAGTCGTTTTGTGCCTGATTTGCTTCGGAGATTTTAACGAAGGCCATACGAAGCTCTGACAGCGAGTTGGCAAGGACCCTTTGCTCGGTCTCGCTCAGGTTGCCTTTGGTCTTTTCTTCGAGCGTCTCGAGCATTTCGATATTGTACTTGGCCAGCGACAAATCGGGTGCGCGTTGTTCCTGACCCTCTATCTGGACAAGGCCGAGTGAATACAGCGCCTGCGTCGTGAGCATACTCAATAGCCCTGCAAAGTCCCCCTTGGGTAACGGCCCGCGACGCTTCTGCGGCCCCGCCTTTTCCTTCCCGGCCTCTTCCTGTGCGGCCAGAATCTCCTTTTCCTTCCCGGCCTCTTCCTGTGCGGCCAGAACCTCCTTTTCCTTCTCGGCCTGATGCTTCCAGTCCTCATCAACAATTATTTTCTTCTCGTCGTCTTTCTTTTCTTCTGCCATCTTTTTCACTCCGACTTTTAAATCCAACATACAAAGTCACCGAGTTTTTTACTTTTGCCTTTTCCCTTTGTGTCTTTGTGTCTTAGTGGCTGGTTCTTTTTCAGCGACGGTATTTTCTCATTCGTTTTGCAATATCCTTTTTCTGCTCACGCTCGGTAATCGCCCGGCGCTTGTCGTATTTTCGTTTGCCGCACGCCAGCGCAAGCTCTACCTTTGCCAGCCCCCTGCCGCTGAAGTATATTCGCAGCGGCACAAGAGTGTAACCGCGCTGTTCGAGCTTCGTATATATCCTGCGAATCTCATGTTTGTGCACCAGCAGTTTCCTTTTTCGCGTCGGCTCGTGGCCGGCCATTCCCGTCTGCCCGTACTGGGCGATTTTAGTGCCGACAAGCCAGCATTGGCCGTTGGCTATCCTCGCGTATGAGCCGGTAAGGTCGGCCTGGCCTAATCGAAGACTCTTCACCTCGCTGCCTAAAAGCTCCATACCGGCCTCGAACCTGTCTTCTATCTCGAAGTTGCGATAGGCCTTCTTGTTGACTGCCACGACATCTTCTGCGGCACCGGCTTTTCTGGATTTGGCGGACATTCGGCAAATCATACCGGCCTCGCAGCTTTTTTGCAACACAGCCGAGCAGACGCCCAAGCCGGCAATTCAGCTAATAAACCGAATCGTTGCCGGATAACGATACGACTCGCCCTGTCCCGCCTTTATCGCCGCAATGGTCACAAAGACTACGTCGGCTATCATCACTAAGGGAAGCAGAAAAATCCCGATGCACGCCATCATCAACAGCCCCGCGATTACTCCGTAAATGAGCATCGAAATCTGGAAGTTCAGCGCCTCTTTGCCGTGCTGGTCCACGAAGGAATGCTGGTCCTTTTTTATCTGCCAGATAATCAAAGGACCGATTATACCACCTACCATCGGAACAATCCACCAGAGCATCCAGGAAAGACCCGATACGTGACATAGCATAGCCCACGTGCATGCGTCCTTGTCTTCGCATCGCCCGGACGGTGCATCGCTTTGCTTTTTGTTCGACTTATCCGTTTCAGTCATAAACAGCTCTCCTTAATCGAAACCCAATGGAAACACAAAGGCCTCAGCCAAGCGCCACGTCGAGTATCATCATCACTACGAACCCAATCAGAACGCCCATAGTCGCCAGGTCGGTGTTGCCCTCACGCTGCGATTCCGGCACTACCTCTTCGACCACGACAAATATCATCGCCCCTGCCGCAAAGCTCAACGCGTATGGCAGCAACGGCTGGACGATTATCACCGCCGCCGCGCCGAAAACGCCCGCTATCGGCTCCACTATACCCGACAACTGACCATACCAGAAGCTTTTCAGCCGGCTCATCCCCTCCCGACGCAGCGGCACCGAAACCGCCATACCCTCGGGAAAATTCTGTATCCCAATACCGACGGCCAATGCGCACGCCGCCGCAAAACTTGTGTGCGCACTGCCAGCCGCAAGAGCCCCGAAAGCAACCCCAACAGCCAATCCTTCCGGTATATTGTGCAGCGTTATTGCCAGGACTAACAGAATGCTGCGATGCCACGAGGTCTTCACGCCCTCGGCTTCTGACACCGGAAAACCAAGATGCAGGTGTGGCAGTATCCTGTCTATCAGGCGGATAAATATACCACCGGCCAAAAAACCCGCCGACGAAGGTATCCAGGCGATACCCCCCTCGGCCTCGACCATCTCAATGGCCGGCGCAAGCAGCGACCAGAAGCTTGCTGCTACCATCACTCCCGCGGCAAAGCCCAGCATAAAGTCTAAGATTCTTCTGCTGATATTTTTGGTAAGAAACACCATCGCCGCCCCGAGCGCCGTTACGCCCCAGGTGAACAGAGTGGCCAACAAGGCCTGAAATATATGGTTTGATTGTTCCAATGACTCGAACATACCGAATCCCGTCAAATCCTCTCGTATAATCCAGCCGTTTCAGATTATACCCGCCTGACAGGCCGGGGCAACATCCATCTGCGGACCCGCCTCACAGGACCAATACCGCCCCGAATTCGATTATCCCGCAAAAAAACTTGTTGGCGGCTTTAAAAAAGCTTTTCACCTATGCTATCGACTTTGTTATATTATAATTCTCCTGCTACAGCTATAATAACAGTACTATTTTTTAGGAGGACGATAATGAATACAAAAACCAATGTTGTTGCAGTAGTCACTTTCATAATTTATTTAATGGAAAGCATTGCTTCCGGCGTAATTCCTTGTCTTGAGATTGCTCAATACTCATTGTGGGGCATTAAAATCGAAACACACGGGACTCAATGGGGGCTCGAATTCAGACCCGATGCAGGACCCTGATTTTAACTGGGACGCGTTGGCTATGACTCCCAGCGGCATCCCAATCGGCCCTTTATACCACTATCCTCTTTTCCCGCGAGGATTTCCGGATGACGTTTTTCAATACCAATATGAAGATTGGGTATGTTATGAATTCGCCTATTCATATGGCAGAGAATCGACGTATTTGTCTGACGGAACATGGAGAGCGGACGTAAACGGCGTGTATTTCTGCACGGGTTATACACACACATACCATCCCTGTTATGTATATGAGGTTGACGACCCGGGGGCAAGTTATGATAGTTGTTTATGCCTCGTGCCACTCGGGCCGGAAGATTTTAATACTCCTGATATGAATTGGATGCCGTCGATAGGGATTATAAATTTTGTTGACTATGCTGAATGTCTTAATTCAACACCGCCTGAATGTGTCCAATACTATGTAACTGTCGTTGACTTTGTTAATCATTGCGAAACCGGTGGCATCAATTTGTACGAAGCTAAAGCGATAGCTGACTCTTGGCTTGAAGAAAAGGACTATTGTGAATTTGTCGGCTCTAATGTGTTGTGGGTGTTACAGCATTGGTTAAATCTACAGATTGAAAACTAACTTCATACCGACGGGAGCCGTAACTTTAACCTGAGCGTACTTGAGTTAAACGTGATTAACGTGATTTATCCAGGATATACCCCTAAAGGAGCGTCTCCGGCGGATAAAATCATCAATTATCAATCATCGATAATCAATTTTCCTGTCCCACTTCACCTGCTGTCCAATCTCCACCAAACCCCGTTTAACAGTAT
>CAZQWM010000029.1:24056-28253 GCA_964597035.1 uncultured Pirellulales bacterium | reverse complement strand
GGAGGCCACGGCACCAGCATCGGCGGCGCAATAGTGGATTCCGGAAATTTCGACTGGTCCAACGGCAGATACCCAGAGCTTACCGAGCCGGACCCGAGTTATCACGGTGTCAAATACGTCGAAAACTTCGGCAATCTGGCATATATCATCAAAGCAAGAACGCAATTTCTGCGGGATATGGGCTCGTGTATGTCACCCTTTAATGCGTTCCTGTTTTTACAGGGACTCGAAACGCTCCACCTGCGTATGCCTCGGCACAGCGAAAATGCTTTGAAACTCGCCCAACGGCTCGAAAGTCACAAGCTTGTTAGCTGGGTGAACTATCCGGGACTAAAATCTCATCCTGATTATGAGCTGGCTCGCAAGTACCTGCCTGACGGCCAGGGGGCTATTCTCGGCTTCGGCATCAAAGGCGGCAGGGAAGCGGGGATAAAGTTCATAGACGCCGTCAAACTTGCAAGTCACCTCGCCAATATCGGCGACAGCAAGACCTTAGTGATACATCCTGCCAGCACAACACATCAGCAGCTAAGCGAGGCCGAGCAGCTTGCTGCGGGGGTTACTCCGGATTATGTTCGAGTCTCGGTTGGAACCGAGCATATTGATGATATAATAGCTGACTTTGAGCAGGCACTAAAGGCAAGCCAGGGATAACGTTTATGTGGGAATATACGGACAAGGTCAGAGACCACTTTTTCAATCCTCGCAACGTCGGCGAGATTGAAGATGCCGACGGTACGGGCGAGGTGGGTTCCTTGGCGTGCGGAGATGCACTCAAGCTGACCTTTAAGCTCGATAAAGACGGCAGGATCAAAGACGCAAAATTCAAGACCTTCGGCTGTGCAAGCGCGATAGCCACCTCGTCGGTTTTGACGGAAATGATTAAGGGCAAAAACCTCGAAGAGGCGGCGAAAGTAACCAACAAGGATATTGCCGAGTATCTCGGTGGACTGCCTGAGCAGAAAATGCACTGCTCGGTTATGGGTAGAGAAGCGCTGGAAGCGGCAATAGAAAACTATCGAACCGGCGGAAAGAAAAAACATGAGCTTGAAGGGAAAGTTGTCTGCACCTGTTTCGGTGTTACTGAAAACGAAATTGAACGTGTCATTCGTGAAAATGACCTGACTACTGTTGAGCAGGTTACTAATTACTGCAAGGCGGGCGGCGGCTGCGGCGGCTGCAAAGGCGAAATAGAGAAAATTATCGAACGCGTTCAGGGTGAAAAAGCAAAAGAGCCGGTGGTGACCATACCCAAAAAGGGACGCAAGCTGACCAATATTCAGAAAATACAACTTGTTCAGCAGACAATAAACGAGGAAATTCGGCCCGCCCTGCGGGCGCACGGCGGTAATATCGAATTGATTGATGTCGATGGTAACAAAGTGATAGTCGGCTTCCGCGGTATGTGCGCACAGTGCCTGCTAACCGAATTTACGTTAAAGGATGTGGTTGAAGCCAAGCTGCGAGAGTTTGTCAGTCCCGAGCTTTATGTTGAAGAGGATAAAGACTCGGCCCAGCAGCCGCACCATCACAGGGGTTAATCGATGAAAGTGGTTTATTTCGACAATAATGCGACCACAAAGGTAGCCGATGAGGTGCTCGAAGAGATTCAGCCGTATTTCTGCGAGCTTTACGGCAACCCTTCGAGTATGCACACATTCGGCGGACAGGTCGGCATAAAAATCCGAGAGGCGCGAGAAAAGGTCGCGGCACTTCTCGGCTGTGACCCGACAGAGGTCATGTTCACCGGCTGCGGAACCGAAAGCGACAATACGGCCATCAAAGGAACTCTCGCTGCTTATCCGAATCGGCGAAAAATCATCGCAACACGGGTGGAGCATCCGGCTGTCTTGTCGGTCTGCCGAGAGCTTGAAAACCAGGGCTACACAATCGTTGAGCTTGGCGTGGATAAAAAGGGCCGGCTTGATTTGGCTGAGCTTGAAGAACAACTCGATGACAATACCGCGCTTGTTACGATGATGTATGCCAACAACGAAACAGGCGTGATTTTTCCCATAGAGCAAATCGCCGAATTGGTTACAGACAGAGGCATTGTTTTTCATACCGATGCCGTTCAGGCCGTGGGGAAAATCAAAATCGATTTGGCAAAGAGTAACATTGCCCTTTTGAGCGTATCAGGTCACAAGCTGCACGCTCCCAAGGGAATAGGCGTGCTATACGTTCGCAAAGGGACTCGCCTGGCTCCTTTTATAGTCGGTGGTCATCAGGAAGGCGGCCGACGGGCCGGCACCGAAAACGTCCCCGGCATCATCGGCCTTGGAAAGGCCTGCGAGCTGGCGATGCAAAACTTCGACGAGGAAAATAGCAGAGTCAAAAATCTGCGAGACAAGCTCGAAAAAGCGATTCTCGAAAAATGCCCCGATTGTATGGTCAACGGCGATACAAAGAACCGCCTGCCCAACACAGCCAATATCAGCTTCGAATATATCGAGGGCGAAGCAATTTTGCTTATGCTCGACAAATTCGGTATCTGTGCAAGCTCCGGCTCGGCCTGCACGTCCGGCTCGCTCGAGCCAAGCCACGTCCTGCGTGCTATGGGCGTCCCCTTTACTGCCGCGCACGGCTCGATTCGCTTTAGCTTGAGCCGGTATAACACCGAACAAGAGATTGACTACGCCATCGAAAAAATCCCTCCTATTATCAGCCGCCTCCGCGAACTCTCGCCTTTTGTTGTTCGCTGAATGTAGGGTTTGCCGATTCATCGCTGAAAATAACCTTACGGTACCTTCAGAAGCACGGGAAGAACTCCTGCCTCCTGAAGCATTTCGATGAAGTGAAAGAGTATGAATATCCAGACAAACCACATTCCGTCGGCGAGATTCCGCACAAAGGTATCGGCGTTTATCTGGTATGGCCCGGGTTTCTTGTAGAGTGAAAACTTTGGCAAAAACCGCGGCGTGCGTTTTGCATAGTCAATGTATGCCTGTCCGAACTTTTCCGTAAGGGTATTCTCCTCGGCAATAATGGTAAAAGGGTAGTAGAACAGATAAAAAATGAACAGTACCGCCAGTATCAGCAAGTTTTCGGATGCCAATCCGATTCCTATTGCGCCTATTAAGCTGAAAAGATATAAGGGATTGCGGACTATCGAGTAGGGGCCGTCAGTAATAAGCTCACGTGTTTTGTACCCGCTTATATATATCAGCGCCCATAGTCGCCCCACGCTGCACGCGGTAAGCAGAAACAGCCCGGTTATTTCAAGAAGTATGTCGGCAAAGCTATTCTGGCCGAAGGAGTGCCCGGTGAAAAGTGCCAGCAGCACGATGAGAACACCTAAAATTCTCGATACGACTACGCGTGAAGCAGCGATTCTGAATATGAAGGACTTTTTTTCCAACGGCATATTCTCGTTTTAGTCTTTTGTTTAATGAAGTAATTGGCCTTTAATTCGCAGCACGTTTTAATGCAGAGTCATCTGCTTATTTGGGAAATCAGCTTTCAGGAACGACCGATTATTCGCATCTTCTTGAGCGTTCGGAGTATCAAAAACACCAGCAAACCGGCGAGGAATATTGTTGCCCACAGCCAGTCGATTTGCCACTTGCCTTCGGAAAACCGGTCGCTAAGCACCTCGATGGCGGTGAGCGAAGCTGCTATAGCAAAAAATCCCGGATATTCACGAGCCAGGACGACCCGCCACGAAAATGGATGGGTGGGTCTACACCAAAGTTTGAATTTTGGAATAAACATCGGTGTTTTTTCGGCCCATTGTGTAAAGACTGCTCCGAACTTCTCTGAAAGAAACGTCTCTTCCGCGATAATTATCCTTTCGTAATACAGGAAAAATGCAAGGAAACAAAATGCCGCCAGCAGGATGGAACGGGGAAATAAAACGACTCCCACCCATATTACGAAATTTCCCAGATAAAGAGGGTGTCTGACAATGGAGTATATTCCAGTGGTATTCAGCTCTTGGGCCTTGGGCCTGCTGGTTGTTCTCCCTGATGTTCCCGCGGGGACGTGTCCTACTGTGTATATTCTTATTCCCAGCCCCGATAGTGAGATTGCGAAACAGAACAACTCCCACGCCCGGTCGAGCAGGTGACTGCCCTCGGGATAGGTGGAATGCCGCAAGCTTATAATGAACAATGGAATAATGACCAGCGGCAGAAAGCTTCTCCACCTGAAGAGCCAGTTGCCCTGTTTTCTTATCTGGTCAATGTGTTCCATATATCC
>CAZQWM010000029.1:0-23956 GCA_964597035.1 uncultured Pirellulales bacterium | reverse complement strand
GGCATTTGTCAGCACCGCGAAGAACAACATAATCCACTTCTCAGGCCAGGTTTTTTCTCTCCGCGTAAAAACGTGATAAAGACATAGCGCAAAACCGGGGAAAAACAACAATCCGAGAACGTATAACCTCCCATCCTTCACTTGAGTCAGAATGTAGTTAATTGAGCTTCGCATCTGGCCGTTGCCCGCCGCAATAAATGCACTTGAACCTTATCACGACTTATCCTCGTCTCCTTTTTGCCACAAAGTCACTAAGGCACTAAGTTTTTTTAATTTTTACTTTCTTCTTCGTGTCTTTGTGTCTTAGTGGCGAAAAATCAGTAATCCACGAACACAATATCTTCCGGTATCGCGACGACGTCGCGACGTTTAGCGCCTAAGAGTTTGCGGATTTCAGTCGTGTGTTTGCCGGCAAGGGTTTGAAGTTCGGCGCTGCTGAAATTAGTCACGGCCTTGGCCTGGTCGTTTAACCAGACGATGTCGCCCGCTTCGAATTTGCCTTCAACTGATTTTATTCCGCTCGGCAGCAGACTCTTGCGGTTCTTCAGCGCTCGAATCGCACCTTCGTCGATACTTATCGTGCCCTTCGGTGTGCTGTTCAAAATCCATCTTTCACGATTGCTTAGTTTTCGTTTGGGTAAAAACAAAGTCCCGATAGGTTCACCAGTGATGATTCGCTCAATAACTTTTTCCGTCCTGCCGTTAGCCAGCACTATCCGGCAGCCGGCATTTGCTGCTATTTTGGCGGCTTCAATTTTGGCCTTCATTCCGCCCGTGCTGAACTTGCTGCCCTTGCCCCCAGCATTTCTTGCGATATGCCCGTCAATCTCAAATACTGTCTCGATGGGTTTTGCGTCGCTGCTCTTGCGCGGGTCCTTGTCATAAAGAGCATCGATATCGGTTAGTATTATCAGCAGGTCTGCGTCAATCTTGCTCGCGACCAGCGCGCTTAGCCGGTCGTTGTCGCCGAAAGCCGTGCCAATTTCGTCGGTTGCAATGCTGTCGTTTTCGTTAAGCACCGGCACTGCGCCGAGCTTTAAGAGTGTTTCAATTGAATTGCGCAGGTTCAGATAGGTCTTGCGGTTGTTGAGCACTTCAGCCGTCAGCAGCACCTGGGCCACGGTAACTCCGAACTGTTCGAACGACTTTCGATACTCCGCCATCAACAACGGCTGGCCTATCGCCGCGCATGCCTGCTGCATCCTTGTTTCTTTTGGTCTTTTGTCAATCGACAGCTTCCCGCAGCCCATTCCGATTGCGCCCGACGTAACGATTACAACCTGCCTGCCTGTTTTTAGGAGTGCGTTTACTTGTCCGGCCACACGTCCTACATAATCACAGTCGATGCTGTCGCCCTTTGTCAGAACGTTTGTCCCGATTTTTATTACTACCCGTTTTGCCTTGCTGAAATCACGCATATATAGCATAATAGAGCATTATTTGATGCTGTTCAATAGCTTTCCAATGGAGATGTGTTTGCATTTGACACGGTATTGGAAATTGTTATATTGTGAAGTGCATGAGTTGTATTAATGAATTCAGAGGGAAGATAGCGGTTTCGGGTTAATATTAGAAAGTGGAGCTGCCAGGATAATTGAAAAAATCGATTTGTCGTTTATAGGAGTGATACAATAATGAAATCACAAGCAATCTTAATATCAATCACACTCACTTTAATTTTGTCTGCTGCCATTGCGCAGCAAGCCGTAGAATCCGCGGGTACACAAGTTCCTGAAAGCCCAATCATCCACCGCGATTTGCCTTATGTTACCAACGGGCACGAGCGGCAAAAGTTGGATTTGTATCTGCCGAAAGCGGAAGAAAAGCTGCCGCTCATCATTAGGATTCATGGCGGCGCCTGGCTTGCGGGCAGTAAAGAGATGGAAGGGCCGGCCGATTTAGTCCGTAACGGCTACGCGGTTGCGAGTATTAATTATCGCCTGAGCCAGCACGCCATATTTCCTGCTCAGATTGAGGATTGTAAGGCGGCCGTTCGCTTCCTGCGTGCCAATTCGCAAAAGTATAATCTCGACCCGAACCGCTTCGCCGTCTGGGGGCCGTCAGCGGGAGGTCACCTGGCCGCACTGCTTGGCACAACCAGTGATGTGAACGAATTTGACGTCGGAGAAAACCTCACAGTATCCAGCAGGGTCCAGGCGGTCGCAGATTTCTTTGGTCCGACCGACTTTCTTCAAATGGAAGCACATCGCCTGCCCTATGGCATGGTTCATAACTCGCCGGATTCGCCGGAATCCAAACTTATTGGCGGCTACATTCATGATAACCCCCAAAAGGCAGCCAAAGCCAATCCGATTACTTACGTGACAAAAGATGCCCCGCCTTTTCTTATTATTCACGGCGATAGGGACCCGCTTGTGCCGCATCATCAAAGCGAGCTTCTTGAGGCCGCGCTGAACAAAGCCGGTGTCCCTGTAACATTTTACACCGTCAAAGGCGGCGGACACGGCGGATTCAAGGACCCCAATGTTCCGAAATTAACCAGGCAATTCTTCGAAAAACACCTGAAAACTAAACAGTAGGACGGGCGAATGCAAAATTTAATGAAGGGCTAAAGCACATCTTATGAAATCTTTTTATGCATAAATTTTTTTTTACTTTCGGCGTAGTCGGCTACGATTTGACCGCTGCCAAGTAATTTCCATTTATAGATAACAAGGCCTTCGAGGCCGACAGGGCCGCGGGCGTGAATCTTGTTGGTGCTGATTCCAACCTCAGCTCCCAAGCCATAACGATAGCCGTCGCTGAAGCGTGTGCTGCAATTCCAGAAAACGTTCGCTGAATCCACCAGGTTCATAAACTTCTCGGCCTTTTCCTTATCGTTGGTGACTATGGCGTCTGTATGGTGTGAGCCGAACCTGTTTATGTGTTCGATTGCTTCGTCAATACCATCCACAACTCTGATTGAAAGGACCAGGTCGAGATACTCGGTTTCCCAGTCTTCGCTGGTTGCTTCTTTGACGTCTATCAGGGCTCTGGTCTTTTTACAGCCGCGTATCCCCACTTCCTTTTTTTCAAGGGCATCCTTTATTTTCGGCAGAAATTTTTTCGCGATTGCCGAATCGACCAGCAGGGTTTCTACAGCGTTGCAGACGGCTGGATACTGGCATTTGGAATCGACGATGATTTTCTCGGCCATAGCCAGGTCGGCATCACCGTCTACGTAAATGTGACATATACCCTCAGCATGGCCGAGGACCGGTATATTGGTGCTCTCCATTATATAGTGGACGAAGTCGTTTGAGCCGCGAGGAATGACTAAGTCGATGTAATCATCCAGCGCCAGCATCTCAGTCACATCCTGACGAGTCTCAAGCAGGTGAATCCAGCCGTCGGGAATACCGGCACTTCGTGTGGCTTCTGCGATTGTATCGGACAGTATTTTATTGGTGTTAGCGGCCTCGCTGCCGCCTTTTAACAGGACGGCATTTCCGCTCTTAAGGCACAGGGTCGATATCTGCACTAATGCATCCGGACGGGATTCGAAAACGACTCCGATTACTCCAATCGGACAACTGACTTTATAAAGCTCAAGCCCTTTATCAAGCTCAGTGGCGGCCAGAGTCTGCCCGACCGGGTCGTCGAGTTTAATTAAACTCTCAATCCCTTCGCAGACTTCTGCGATTTTGCCCTCATCGAATTTCAGCCGTTTGAGCAGTGGCCTTGCAAGGTTGCTTTTTTCAGCCGTCGCGATGTCTTTACCATTAGCGGCTGTGATGTCAGTGGTTCGGTTTTTGAGCAGCCCTGCAATCTCTTCAAGGGCCTTGTTTTTTTGCTCGTTTGTGGTCCCGGCCAGAAGTATCGACGCTGATTTGGCCGCTATAGCGGCTTTGACGATATTCATTTGCACCTCGTGAATTCGTATTGATAAGAAAGTCCAGCCAACTTATAATCCGATGATACGCTATGGGTTCAATGCAGTAAATAGCAAACCCCTGTGCGGGCGTAGCTTAATGGTAAAGCCTCGGCCTTCCAAGCCGATTATGTGGGTTCGATTCCCATCGCCCGCTTTTCTTAAAAGCCGAAAGCCGAATCTCGAATTTCAAAGCAAATCTAAAATCCAAATTCTCAAATGACCTCAAAAAAAGCGTGGGCCGTTTTGAATTTCTCATTTTGGTCATTTGAATTTGTTTCAGACTTGTCCGCCGAAGCTTTAGCCGTAGGTGGATTTCGAATTTCGTGCTTCGTATTTTTCTGCATAGGCGACAAGTTCAGCAAAAACAAGGGTTTAAATCGCAATCGGGCCATCGAAGCCAAACAAATCAACGTCCTATAACACGATTTTAACAAAATTTTTAAAAAGGGTGGTTTTTTGTGTTGACGAAGTGGGGAAGAGTGGTAGAATTTCCCACCAGTTATTTAATCTGTGGAAGCAATGCCATGCTCTTACTAACAGGCGAGTACGAACACCTCATCGACAATAAAAGTCGTGTGCTGGTTTCCAACAAGCTCCGCAATCAAATAGATGTCGATGAGCACGGCAGCAACTTCTATTTAGTCGTCGGGGCCAACGGCATATTGTGTCTGTATCCCGAGAAATGCTTTGAGCGGATTGCACTTGCGCTGGCCGGGAAAAATTGCCCTCCCGACGAAACCGTAGCTTTCGAGCGAATGAACTTCGCTTTGACAGGGAAGGTCGAACTCGACAGCCAGGGACGGCTGCTTTTGAACGAAAAACTGCGCAAAAGGGCAGGATTAAAAGATAACGTTACATTGGTAGGGGTGCGTGACCACATCGAACTTTGGAACACCCACGACTGGGAACAATATGTAACTGACCATATGACTCAGTACCAAAGGCGTGTGGCCGAGGCCCGGCAGGAGGTTTTGCAAAAGCAAACCAGAGAGTTGTGAAAGGAGGCCAGATGTTTGACTTGTATCCGGACCACTGCCAGATAGTCACAGACAGCTTACACGGAAGAAGAGCTGCTGACGAGCAGACCCTGGCGTCGGTGGCGGTGTTGAGCGAGCGGCTCAAACGGCTGAAGCTGGATGAGAGATTCTCAGCAATTGAGCTTTCAACCGATGTCGAAAAGCTCAGAGCCAGGCCGAGAAAAGTGGCCATAGGGTGATTCGGCACCGGCCGGCGGCACAGGGATTGATAGGTTTTCGGTTTTTATCAGAAGTGGATGGTTCGGCAACGCAACATATACCGGTTCTTGCTGATTCATTGGCCGGACAGATAAAGCTGCCGCAGGATGCGGTAATGGTTGATGCGACCGTAGGGCAGGGAGGCCATAGTTTACTGTTCGGTAAAAGATTGGGCCCCAAGGGAGCTATCATCGGCCTGGATGTGGATTCAAACGCTATCCGAAGGGCCCAATCTGTTTTGGGAGGATTGTCTTGCAGAGTTGTCCTCGTTTGCTCGAATTTCGCCGATATCGCTGATGTTCTGCGCGATAAAGGCATTGAGAAGGCCGATTTTCTGCTGGCGGATTTGGGAGTTTGCTCGGCGCAGTTGGCGGATGAGAGGATGGGCCTTAGCTTTCAGCAAAATATGCCGCTTGATATGCGTTTGGATAAAAGATTGAAGACCACTGCTGCCGATATAGTTAACAGGACAGATGAAAAATCGCTTGCTGATTTGATATACAAATTCGGCGAGGACAGGGCGTCCCGGCGGATTGCGAGGTTCATTGTCGAGCATCGCAAGCGGGAGCCAGTCACGACGACGGGGCAGTTGGCTGCGATTGTCTCCGGCGCACTGATGCGACGCGGGAAAAAACAGCACGCTAAAATTCATCCTGCGACGAGAACTTTTCAGGCCCTGAGAATCGCGGTCAACAATGAGATAGACAACCTGGGCGGGCTGCTTGCCTCGGCACCGGCGATTCTTCGCACCAATGGCTATATAGCGGTCATTAGTTTTCACAGTATTGAGGACCGGTTGGTCAAGACGGATTTTAAGAGCAACGAAAAGCAAGGCGTCTACCGGGTCATTACGAAAAAGCCGATTGTGCCGTCTCGCGAAGAGATATTGCGGAATCGGCGGGCACGCAGTGCCAAATTAAGGATAGCTCAAAGAAGTTAGCGGAAAAGAAAAAGGGAGTTTTATTATGACCTCGGATGCGAAAATTGGATTGTTACTGGGCCTGGTATTCATATTTGTTATTGCATTTATTATCAACGGCCTGCCCGGCATGGGAAAAAAAGAGGACGGCAACAAGCTTACGACGAGTATGGTCGGCCTGCAAAATCACCAGTCTGCACTCGGGGCCAAAGAACGCAGGGCCCAGTTTGCCCTGGAACCCGCCCCGGCCGCTTCAGAATATTTTCAGCCGGATGAGTCTGCAGCCGGTTCATCCGATACGCGTTTTACAATATCGCTGCCGGAGGCGCTGTCGACAGGCGTTGGCTCTGCTGTATCCTCAGCAGCCGGCACAGAGACACTGACTGGCAGTCCCGGCCAGATCCTTGCCACGGGGCAGTCGACAAAACAGGTTATGGCAAGGTCATACGTGGTGCAAGATGGAGACAGTCTCAGTTCAATTGCCAAGAAGTTTTACGGTGACGACCACGGCAACAAGCTGGCGGTCATCAAGGCCCTGTTTGAGGTCAATCACCACATCCTAAATTCCGCGGACCAGCTTCACGTCGGGCAGGAGCTCATAATACCGCCGTTAACAAGTATCATTGCGACTGACAGCCTGCCTTCGCAGTCGATATTTGAAAAAGTTGATTCTATCGGAAGAAGACATCTGCCGGCTCAGTCTGCAACAGCATCGAAATCCGGCAGCGTTTATATCGTACGGGAAGGAGACAGCTTGTGGGAAATCGCTGCCCAGCAACTGGGAGACGGCAATCGGTATAAGGAGATAGCAAAGCTCAATAGTGATGTTCTCGGCAGCGAGGATACTCTCGATGTTGGGATGAAGTTGAAGCTGCCTGCCCGGTAGGGCGGGCTTTGGGTTTTCCCTGCGGTCACGGCACTATTTATGCAGTTGGGGTTTCGCCTTGTCTTTGTTGCGTTCTTTTTCACCGCGGTAATGCTGCTGGCCACCTGTCTTCGCAACTCCAATGACCGGATGTTTTACAAAATCTGCGCTGCAAGAGTCAGCCAGAATCGGCTCAAACAGCAGCTTGCCGGCAAACAGTTGCGTCTGGAAAACCTGATAAATCCCGCCAGTATATCACAGCAGATTGATTATTAAAGTGATGGCTGGCGACAAGTCCACGTTTCAGGACGGCTCAGTGGATAAGATGAAAAACAGTCGTGTCTTGATATGCTTGTTTTGCCTTCTGATAGCTGTTTTCCTGGCTTTGGCCGGGAGATGCTTTTACCTCCAGTATTTTAGAGACGAGCATTATTCGGCTGTCTGCACCCGCCAACAGTTGTCCATCGCCACGCTCAAGCCCCAGCGGGGCGTGATTCTTGACTGTCGGGGCAGAGTCCTGGCTGCCAGCAACGAGATTCAGACGGTTTTTGTAGAGCCGCGCGCACTGCAGGACATGAAGGATACATCCAGTGAGCTGGCGCCGATTCTTGATACGGGCGCACATTTAATCTGTAAATCTATCACCGATGGCTCGAATCCGGGCTACGCAAAAATCAAGGTTGATGTTGACCCGAATCAGGCGACTGCCGCACGCAGGATTCACGGTGTGGGTGTAGAGTCCGACTGGCAGAGGCATTACCCGATGGGCCGTCTCGCCTGCCACGTGGTGGGTTTTACCAGCTTGGACAATCGTGGATTAGAGGGTATCGAGCTTCGGTATAATAAGGACCTGTCCGGTTCGATAGGGCGAAACATATTCATTGCCGACGCCTTTCGTCGCCCAATCCGGCTCGAAAGGCAGGAAGCCGCCGTGACTGACGGCGTTGGCATTATCCTGACACTGGATTCAACGATTCAGCAGTTCGCACACTCCGAGCTTCTTCAGCAGTACCAAGACTACCGGGCCGAGTCGGCAATTGCGATAGTGGCCGAGCCGAAAACTGGCGCGATTCTCGCGATGGTGTCCCTGCCGGATTTCGACCCCGGCCGGTTCAACAAGGCCGACCCGAATATTCTCCGTAATCGCGCTATAACCGACCAGTTCGAGCCGGGGAGTGTTATAAAGCCGATAATTATGGCAATTGCGCTTGACGAAAATGTCGTCAAAATCGGAGAAAAGATATTCTGCGAGAACGGCAATTACTGCGGCAAAGGTTTTGGTTGCATCGGCGAGTATCGAGAAGGATTCGGTGATTTGACTATTCGTGAGATTCTGGTCAAATCGAGCAATATCGGAATGGCCAAAATCGGCCAGCGGCTGGGAAAGGACAAGCTCTATAATGGGCTGAAACTTTTCGGCTTCGGCGCAGAGACAGGTCTTGATTTGCCCGGCGAAGTCCCCGGATTGCTCTGGCCGACGCGGAAGTGGACCGGATATAGTGTGACCCGAATACCGTTCGGCCAGGAGATAACCGTTACTGCATTACAGCTCTTGAGGGCCTTTTGCATCCTGGCCAATGGCGGACATCTCGTCAGCCCTCACCTTGTAAAGGCAGTCGTCGACAACGAGGGTAATATCGCCGGACTGACACAGCTGGCACCGCCGGTCGGCTATTGCGTAAGCCCCGAAGTCGCTAAGTGGATTGTTACTGAGGCGCTGACCGGCGTCGTTAATGAGGGTACCGGCAGACGGGCAAAGCTGGAAAAATGGCAGGTATTCGGCAAGACGGGCACGGCGAGCATTGCAAAAAGCGGTGAGAAAGGTTATTCCGAGCGTAACTATGTGGCCTCCTTCGTAGCTGGTGCCCCGGCGGAGAATCCCGCTGTTGTTGTGCTTGTCTCGATTCGCAAGCCCGATGTATCTCTCGGCAGGGGCTACACAGGCGGTGCAGTTGCTTCTCCAGTCGCGGCAAAAATACTTGAAAAAACGCTTACTTATCTCGAAAGCAGGAATCCCTCCATCTTAGCTGCCAGGTGAGCGGGCGGGAGTATCAACGCCCGATGTAGCCGCTTTCTGTGCAGAACTGCAGAATGTCCCTTCCCAGTGGCGCCGCGTCTGCTGAGCCGCGCTGGCCTCCTTCGACGACGACAGCAATAGCGATTGCTCTGCCGTCTTCATCCCTGGCGAAGCCGGCGAACCAAGCGTGCTCCGGTTTTTCAGTTGAGCCGGTCTTGCCGTAAACTGTTATCCCGTGCGGGCCAAAATACGCCAGGCTGTGCTGAAACTCTTCATACGCAGTGCCGCTCGGCTCGGCCACGACAGCATGCATTCCGTCGTAGACAGTGGCAATGGTTTGGGCGGATATATTTAAGTCAACGGTTTCTTGTGGGTTTGTGCTATTGCCGAGCGAGTTGTAATCTTTTGGCTCTGACTCATCTGCCTGTTGTCCAACGCCGGTCAGCAATTTCGGCGGGCTGTAAACTCCTTTTCTTGCTATTACCGCCATTGCATTGGCCACCTGTAGCGGCGTTACTCTGAGGTTGCCGTGGCCTATCCCGAACCATCGCCTTTCGCCCGGCTCAAGTGCAGGCAGTTGCTCAAAGCTTGTTACGTTTTCACTCGGGCGCTCATTCGATATCCGCCCCGGGTATTGCCTGAAGTCCCTGTCTGTTGCGGATTTTTCATTGCTATATAGGGAAAGCGGGACTGTATGGCCATAGCCGAACCTGAACAGCCAGTTTTGAAGAACGAGCGGGTCGATTCGGTCGGCCAGACGAGAGAAATAGACGTTGCAACTGCCCTTGACTGCGTTGCGGGCGTTGTTTGACCATAGCATGTCGTGTCCGAGCCAGTTGTAGTTAAGATATAACCAGCAGCTCGGCCAGCCCGGAGGCGCTTTCTGTGCGGGGCAGCTTATCACTTCAGATGTGGTGATTACTCCTGATTCCAGCCCGGCAATCAGGATTACCGGCTTTATAACCGAACCCGGCGGGTACTCCTTGTATAGTGCCCGGTTTCGCAGCGGCTCGCAGGCATCGGCTGCAAGAGAGCTGTAGTCTTGTCTTATGAGATTTAAATCATAGTCTGGTAGCGAGACAAGGGCGAGAATGTCGCCTGTGTCGACGTCGAGCACAACAACCGCCATAGGGGCGGTGCAGTTTGAATTAAAGCCGCAGTTGCCGAGATACTGTTCAATTCTTTGCTGCAGCTCGATATCGATTGAGAGTCGCACGTCCCGGCCGAATTCCACCTCGGTCCGGCTTATCAGTTGACGGTCGATATCGTAAACAAGCTCTCCTCTTTTGCCACGCAGAATCGGCTCACAGACGTATTCGACCCCGCCTTCGCGTCCGCAGACCTCGTCATCCAGGTAGCTCGATAATCTGTCGCCGGCAAAGAAGTCCTTGTCCTTTTGCTGTGGCGGGCCGACCCAGCCGATGGTTTGCGCCGCAACGGACCCGAACGGATAAACCCGCTGGCCTTTTGCCAGCACCCCCACGCCCGTGACGTTAAGAAATTCCACCCTCGCCGCAAATACATCTTCGTCTATCTTTAATTCGACCACGGGCCAGGCCTGTTTGGTCTCTGCGATGTCGTCGACTTTTCCTGTGAGAATGAGGCGCTCGCGCGGGTCAGGGTGTTTCTCTTCGAAATCTGCGATTGCCTCGGAGAGAGGGATATTGTTGAGGTTGCCGTCGTATTTTTCCAGAAGTTGCCTGCCGGGTTCGTTTCTCGCCCAGGCGAGAAATGTCCGCAGGTTCCAGATTCTTTCGTTTATTCTTTGCAGTTGCAGGACTATGTCCTCGCGGGACATACCGAACCGTGCGCATTTGCTCAACAGTAGCTCCAGCTCATCCATTCGTTGCCTGGATTCCTCCTCGAAGGCGGACATATCGGCGTCCTCGCTTTTGGATGCCGCCTCTAATGCCATTGCCTGTCGAACTCGCTCGTCAAGAAAACGGCTCAGCTCGTAGTCTACCGCCAGCCAGAACCTCGGCTCATCTGTTGCGAGGATTCGTCCGTTCCTGTCGAGTATTCTGCCTCGCAGTGTTCTTAGCTGCTGCTGGGCCCCTTGCTGGAGCCGCAACTGGGCGACCTGCTCCCTGTAAAAAGATGTTGAAAGCAGCTGCATATCGGCCAGTCGGAGCACACAAATCACCAGCAGAACCGCACTGGCAATTATCAGAATGCTGATTCGCTTGTTATACATAATGGCTTTATGGTGCCGGGTATTTTCCGCTTGTGCTGCGAAGCCCCCGCTGGTGTGCTCACTTCCGGACCCGGCTGCGGCGACGACTTCTTATATTCATCGACCAGGTCAAAAGCAAGAACAAAAAAGGACCTACCACCGCCGAATAAATCGACGTCCCGAGTAACACGTCGAAGCCGGCTAGTTTTGTCGCTTGACCTGCCACCAATGCCAACAGAAATCCCAGCCCTCCCGTGCAAAGACCCGTTAGGAATATGGCGAGCGCCTCCTGCGGTATTTTTCTTATGGCAATGACGCGGTGCAGGTATGCCAGGCCGGTTCCAAACAGGCCGAAGCTGATTATCCGCGGCCCCAAACCGAAACTCATTGCCACTATGTCCGCCGCAAAGCCCAGAACAAAGGAGCTTATAATCGCCTCCGTTACATCACAGCGTATCGCGAAAAATACCATAGCTATCAGCAGTAAATCAGGCGTCAGGTTAAGTCGCGTAACTGCAATAGCGTCTATCCAGCTCGCCTGCACGAGGGTGGTAACAAGCACCAGTACTGCGAAACGCGGCCAACGCATTTTATCCTCCTGTGCAGGACAAGTGGCGTAAACGGTCAATAGAATCCGGGCTACCGCCCGATTGTTGTTTTGGTGTTTTCCGGCGGGTTCATTACTATTACGGCCACACTGTTAAGCGTGCTTATATCGTAGACCGGCTTGACCGTTATATCCCAGAGTGCCGGGTTTTTGCCGTCCCTTTTACATTGAACCACCGACCCGGCTATCATAGGAATATCTAAGTAACCGGGCTTTTTCCGAACCAGCACGGCATCCCCGACCTCGATTTTGTGCTTCACCGGAACCAGTCGTATCTTTGCCGAATTATCACCATCACCCTGCATCAGCATATTTATGTTCAGACCCGGCACGTTTACCGCCACTACCGAGGAGGCATCAGTAAAGAGGCGAATCCTTGCCGTGCGCGGCGCCAGTTCTGTTATGATTCCAATAATACTGTTGTCGCTAATTACGAAGCAGTCTTTTGCAAGCTCGTCGTCGGTGCCTCGATTTATGATAAGCTCGCTTCGCAACCCCTCAATCGAGGCGGTAATAATGTCGGCTGGCACGAATTTGGCCCCTTCCAGCCCGCGCAATCTTGTCCGAAGCCCCGATAGCTGTTGAATCACCCGGTCCTTCTCCTGAAGCTGTGCCTCAAGGTTGACGATGTAATTTTGATACTGCCTTTGCTGGCGGGTGAAATTATCCTCCAACGAGAGTTCCGTCCGTGCCGAAAGCGGCATATTCCTTCCGATGCTCAGTGGCCAGCGGAATATCCGCGCAAAGGCGAACTGGAATCTGCTCGTAACCGCCTGAGGGGAAAACAGGAGAATAAATCCCGCTAACGTAAACCAGGTGAATAACATCCTTCCGGTGACTCTGATTCGCTTCCGTGCCATTTTTTTGTTACTCGTCACTCGTTACTCGTGGTCCGTATAAAACGAGCCGCGAGGGCCGAGTCATGGGTCACACTTTTCCTTGGCTACCAGCCGGAGTCGCTATGCTCCATTGTGTCCTTCCACAACTCCAGGTTCTCCAGGTAAACACTGGTGCCGCGTGCGACGGCCGTCAATGGGTCATCTACGCGTATAACCTTCAGGCCCGTTGCGTTGGCCAGGACGGTGTCCATTCCGCGTAGCATTGCCCCGCCACCGCAGATGTGAATACCGTTTTCGATAAGGTCCGCGGCAAGTTCCGGCTCGGCTCTTTCAAGCGTCCTTGTAACGGCATCGATGATTGCTGCGATTGGTTCTTTCAGCGCCTCGCGGATTTCCTCGCTGG
The DNA here is from genome assembly GCA_964597035.1 of uncultured Pirellulales bacterium. Classification (GTDB taxonomy): domain Bacteria; phylum Planctomycetota; class Phycisphaerae; order Sedimentisphaerales; family Anaerobacaceae; genus Fen-1362. Next base: position 11,024 of record CAZQWM010000029.1, on the reverse strand, counting down.
TGATAACAATTTTGCGAGGAAGACCCGAGATAGTATCCCTGCCGGATACCTCCATCGTCAGTTCCTCCTCCAGCGGCGCCGCCGAGCCGATTTGAATCTTGACTTTCTCGGCACGCGGCTCGCCGACCAGAAGATTGTAGGTCCGCTTGAGATGATTAATAATCGCCTCGTCCATATCGTCGCCGCCGACGCGAATTGACTCACATGTGGCGATGTCTGCAAGACTCATTATCGCGACTTCGCTTGTGCCGCCGCCGATATCCACAATCATCGATGCGGTCGGGTCGGTAATCGGAAGCCCTGCTCCTATGCCGGCCGCCATCGGCTCATCCACTAGGTATACCTTTCTTGCGCCCGCGCGTTCGGCGCTGTCGATAACCGCACGGCGCTCAACGGCCGTTATCCCGCTCGGAATTGCGATGACTACGCGGGGTCTTATTAACTTTCCTCTGCCGTGGACCTTTCGGATGAAGTAGTTAAGCATCGCCTCGGTAATTTCGAAGTCGCTGATTACGCCGTCTTTGAGGGGCCTGATTGCGCTGATTGAGCCGGGGGTCTTGCCTAACATTTCGCGTGCGACAAGTCCCACCGCTTCACCGTTATTCAGGACAACATTGGTTCCTTTGCGAACTGCAACGACCGAGGGTTCGTTGAGAACAATGCCCTTGCCGCGGACGCAGACCAGTGTGGTGCAGGTACCGAGGTCGATACCCATATCCATACTGAACCAGCCCAAAACCGAATCAAGCAGCATCATAGACTCCATTCTGCGCAAACACCAGATTACTCAGGCATGATTCTACCGCGTCCGGCGTGCCGGTTCAATAGTGAATTTCTTATGGAATTTCGAATAATGTGCCGTAGTCGAAATAGCACTTATAGGCGACAAACGCTGCCGTGGCCAGGACCACCGCGAATGCCAGTGCGAGAATGATGGTGTACAGGTTGCTGCCTGGCACCAGCTTTGTTGCACGTATTTGTCCGTTGGGACTCATTTTATGACCTCTATAAGCATAGCGGGCTAAAGTGCAGGCGTCACGGGTACGCACCCCAAAGGGTGTTGCTTTTACAGGTTAGTGGACGCGTTATCCCCGACTTTGGGCGGTTGCTGCACCAGTTCAAGGACGCCTACGGCTTTTTCAGTATCCACATCTATTATCAGGATATCGCAGATAAATTCATCGCCACGGGTGACGTGGAACCTCATTCCTTCCTTGACCCCGTCGGCTGAGCCAGTCGAAACAGTAGCTAAGGAGTTCTTCACGTCGACCTCAGTAACCACGCTTTTCAGGGCGATTGGTTCAGTTAAGGGCCGGACGGGCATCGCGAGGGCCTTTTCCTGAGTTACAGGCGGGCTGACCATCGCGACTTTACCACCGGCCTGTAACAGTTGGTCTAGACGAGTCTCAAGGTCTGACTTCTCCTCTATCAGCCGACGCTTCTCCGCCTGCAGCGAATCTATTATCGCCATTTTCTCGACAAGCGTCGTGCTTGTTTGTTCAAGCTCCTGGCTCAGCTTTATCTGCTCGGTCTTTAGCTGCTTGACCTCTTCGAGGGCGGCGTTGAGTGTTTGTGTTTGCTTTTCTGTCGTATCAGAGAAATCCTTGGTGATGCTTGCCCAGCTATTGACCCTTTCAAGTAGCTCTGCTTTTTCTCTTTCGATGTTGTTCAGCTTGGCCTGTAGTTCATCAGCTGTTGTCCTCAAAGAAGCCATTTGCTTATTCAGTGACTTTTCAAGTTCGTCTTTTTGCCGAATGCTTTCGTTTAGCTGATTCGTTAAGCTGTCTTTTTCTGCGCTTAGAGCGTCACGTTCGGAGCGGAGACTGTTGTACTTTTGCCTGTAATTGTCGGCATTGGCTACGTATGTCACCACGATGCCGCACAGGAAGATTGAGGAGATAGTCAGTAAGACTATGAGCGTCTTCGTGAGGTTGCTCAAGATTAACTCCTTTCACCATTTTACCAAATTCTACTTCGGAGGAGGATTATACCCTGCCACCCGCTTTGCTGTAAACACCCTTATTTTACGATTTTTGTGGGTTTTGGTCAAGTTAATTTCGGCAAAACAGGCAGGACTCGCTGTATCTCCCATTCTTACAGTCCTATATTCTAATGCGTGGCACATTGAAAAACGGCCTTTGCTGCTGCAAGTCGGACAAGCTGCGACTCATTTCTGAGTAGTTCGGGCAGAAACTTTTTCAGCGATGGCGTTCTTATCCGCCCGATGGCCAGGGCTGCGAGAGTCTGGATGCGAGCACGTCCTTCCTTATCCGATTCGGCCGCATCTTTTGTCAGTGCCTCCACAACAGTTTTTTCGCCTGCCGCATCACCCAGCTCGCCGAGCTGCTCTGCCGCTACAAGGCGAACCTCTGGCAGGTCATCTGTCAGCATAGTCAGAAGTGCATCTTTGGCCTGGGGGCTGCCAAGAGCGCCCATTGCCCGGATGCCGAATACCCGGTCGTCCGCGTAAGCGCTTATTAGCATTGCCCAGAGCTTCTCGTATATTTTTTCGTCACCTAATCGGGCTATGGCCTCGACCGAGTTCAGCCGAACCCTGTCATCCGAGGTTTCGTCTTTGATTGCCTCATAAAGCAAAGGCAGTGCGCTTCTGTTTCCGGCTTTGCCCAACAAAAATGCTGCGTTTGCCCTGACCTGCTGATTGCTGCTGCTCATTGCAGCACGAATCCGCTGGCCCGCGGTTTCGGAGCCGTCGAGTTTGAGGATTGCATAGTCGGCCGCGAGCTGGACGTTATTGTCTTTGTCCTTGAGCATTTGCTTCACATCGCCTGCAGCAGGCCGGTAACCGGTGTCGCCTATCGCTACGGCCGCTGCAAACCTTACCGGAACGAATTCGTCACTGAGAAGTCGCTGAACCTCCGGCATAAATTTGCGTCCGTAATCTGCGGGTATAGCCGCAACAACTTCGATAGCGCTTGCCCTTATCTGCGGTTCGCTGCTGGAAAGCGCCTGTTGAATGATGCGGGTTGCCTGTGCCTTGAGGTCGTCGGTTCCCGAAGTGTCGGGATTGTTGCTGCCAGCTTCCGGCAGGCCGGGATACGATGTGGCTTCACAGCCGCAAATCAGGGCTGACGCGCTTAACAGCAGCAGCGATATACGAGTCATATTCGCTCGAACTGTCTGGATTTTTGCTGTTATCATTGAATTTGCTCACTTTCCGACTGGTTTGGCTGTGCCTTTGGTTCGTTGTTTCAGGATGAATCGCTCAACAAGCTGCACTATTATGAGTCCGGCCAGGCACAACTGGCAAGACAAATCAAGCCATTGGCCGTGTCTGCTAAAGAAAGTTATTCTGTCGTCGATGGGGACAGTATCGGCAAACCACCCGTCAACGCCTCTGCGGTCAAATGCCTTATGTGGAAGATTTCCCGTCTTATAGCCGTCTCTTATTCTGCCGAACGTGTCAATTAGACAACTGATTCCGGTGTTGACGCTTCGCACAATTGCAAGACGATTTTCCACCGCCCGAAACGCACATATAGCTGTGTGCTGGGCAAGCTCGCTGCTGGGCAGCACTTTGTCGTTTTCGAATCTGACAAACCAGCCGTCGTTACTTATGTTGACGAGCCAGTCAATTCGCTTGCTTTCGTGCTTGTCGAGTGCAAACCGTCTGGCCATAGCGGGCACGGCGTCCTCATAGCAAATCATCACACTGAATTTATATGGCTGATTCGCATCAGGCGCCTGCATTTTGAAAACCGTGTATTCCGTGCCGGCGTCGAGTGTGTAGTCGAAGTCGTAAGGGGTCATCTTCAGCAGAAGATTGTGAATAAAGCCGATGTTCTCGAAGGGAAGAGTTTCACCGAAGGGCACAAGGTGGATTTTTGAATACTTTTCGGGCGCCTGGTTGCCGTCGGGAGTATATAGGAACGCAGCGTTGTATTTTTCCGCCAGGCGTATATCAAAGTTTTCCTCGATTCGCGGGCTGCCGCCGTAAGTGCCGACCAGCACAGAAACTCCCTGTTCGGCGGCAAGAGTGCCGATGGTTTTATCGAAACTTCTGTAAAGGTGAGAATCATCCAGCAGTCGCAGAACCTGTGGTTCGAGTATTGCCTGCACCATTGTCTCGGGCCAGATGACAAGTTTCGCTCCGGCCGAAGCAGATTCTTTGCTCTGTTTGAGCAGCTCGTCGAAAATCTGTTCCTCCGCTGCGAAGGATTGCTTGACCGACTGGGGAGTGTTTGTCTGCACCGCCGCGACAATAGGACCGTCTGTTATGTGATTGTCTGATTGACCTTCGGTTCGCCATACGCCGTAAATGATGGCTGCAGCCAGTACGGCGCACACCGCAAATATCTTTATAAAGTTCGCCGGCCTCAGCAATAGTTGTTGCCTTTTGGCGATTATTAATTCCGCCAGCAGCCCATTAACCATTGCTACCAGAAACGAAACCCCTGATGCGCCGAATATGTCTGCAATCTGAATCAGGTTCGTGTTTGAATACTGGCTGTGGCCCAAATAGAACCAGTAAAATCCGCCTAAGAAAAGCCCCTGCATCTGCTCTGCGCCGACAACTAGTATCGGCGCCGCGATGACCAGTGGTATCCGTTTTGCCCTGCACCAGCGAAGGGTTAACGCTAAAATCGGCCACAATAGCGCAGTATACAGGCAAAAAGCAATCCAGCCGCTGATTGTAACGTAGCTCATCCAGTACAAGTTGCCTAACCAGAAACAGGCCGAGATGATATAGGCGGCAACAAATAATGGGAGTGTCTTATACTTAGGCGAGCAAACAAGTATGAAAGGTATATAAGCCGCCCACGCCGCTGGCCAGATGCTAATCGGTGGCTGAGCCATCGTCAGCATCACCGCACTGGCGGCAAACGCGGCAAAAAGACGCGGGATATGTTTGGTCTGTTGCGAGGTCAATCGGTCAGGTCCTTAAGGGCCGCTGCGACTTCGGTGCTATTGTACCGTTTACCGTTATTGATTCGAATGCTTAATTGGTCTGCACAAAGTCTTAAAACTTTCTCGTCCGCAAGTATTTCTTTTACCGATTTGCGAACATCCGGGATTAGCCGTCTAAGCTCTAGCATTTCTGTGTCATTGAGCATGAAACTACCTCTGGTTCGTCGAGGCAGTTTCCTGAGTCGCTTTTTCGCTTTTACGGCATACTCCGGCGAAAGCTCGATTCCTGCATAGTTTCTGCCGAGCTGCTTTGCTGCCACAGCTGTGGTGCCGGAACCAACGAAAGGGTCGAGAACACAATCGCCTGAATTTGAGCTTGCTGTGATTATTCTCATAAGTAGCCGCTCCGGCATCTGGCATGGGTGCCAGCCGGTTCGTTCTTTGAATGTTCCGCAGACGCGTGAATAATCATCCCATACATCATCCGGCATCTTGCCTTTTGGATTGGCGCGCTTGTCGTCGTAAGTCAACTGTCTGTCGGAGGGAACACGCACAGCGTGGTCGTTGAAGGTGAATTTCTTGGGATTGTTGACGAAATAGAATATATGCGTATGCGAGCGGGCGAATTTGTTTTTCATCTGCTGGCCGAAGGTATAATGCCAGATTATCCAGTTGCGCATAAAAAGCCCAAGCTCACCGGCTATGATTTTGACATTGGCAGCGTAGTCGTCTCCTATGGCGATATAGAATGAGCCGTATGGTTTGAGCACCTTTTTACAGGCGGTCATCCATTCGCGTGTCCAGTCGACATATCTTTCGCTTGCGACCTTGTCGTGATACTTGTCGTACTTGTAGCCGATGTTAAAGGGCGGGTCCGCGAATATCAGGTCGGCAAGCGGCTCGGAAATTTTGCCTAAGACCTCGATGCAGTCGCCGCAGATTATCTTGTTCAGCATCCTTCGCATCCCTGTATTTTATCCTGTTAACCTTCAAACTTGAAATGAAAAAGCAGGCACCGATTTATCGGGAGCATCTCAGGTTTTATCGGTCCACGGCGGCCGAACCGGGAAATACTCCATTAATTTACAGAAAAACTGGAAGAATGTCGGGCGGAAATTGGTTTTTGGTGCTGTTTGTTTTTATTTTATATGAAGGGGCGATATGAAATTACGGTCTCGATACGTTGGGCCGTGGGGGAAAAATGACGGGGAGTGTGGTGCTGTGATACTCGCGTTAAATCACGCTTTTGAGACGATGCTTGTAAATAACCCGCACTATCTGAGACGGGGGGAGCTTCATAGAGTCTCTCATCGCCGGCTGCGCTGCACCGGGATGACTCTCGTGGAGGTTATGCTGGCAGCCGCACTCGTCGTAGTCGCAGCTCTGGGCACGCTGTGCTTTGAGTATCTTACCGTAAACCACGTTCGTTACGCCAGGGCACAGATGGCCGCCACGCGCATTGGACAGCTTCTTATTGAGGACTGGAAAAGCACGGGTGGTTCGCCGGATTACAACCCCGAAGACCTCGAAATGGGATTCGCCCTTCCTTCGGAGCCCTTGGCTGGTGACTATATGACGATTATCGATGGCCTGCCATTATTCATAAGTATGTCCCAAAGTGATGTCGCAGTGGATGAGGTCGCAGGCGTCACACTTCGCCAAATCAGCGTTATTGTCCGGTGGAACAGGGATTATGGTATGGGAACACCCGATGAGGACGGACCCAAGGTTACTCTCAATACTTACGTCAGGCGGGACCAGGATTGACACATTCAAAATTCAAAATTCGAAATTCAAAGCTTGTGCGCTCACGCGGCCTTACGCTGATTGAACTTATGGCTGCTATGTCGGCTTCGCTCATTGTTGTTCTAATAGTTGGCTCACTGCTCGAAAGCGGCCATAAAAGCTGGGCACGGGCCTTCGACTATGCCAACTCGGAGCCGCAAATTCAGGCGCTCGAAACGACAATATCGTTCGGAACTTTTGGCAGAAAATCCAACAAGGTGGATTACAAACTATATGAAATATCATCGGGACACTTCGGGCCGGTGCTGCCGCCCGATGACCCCGAAGACGTCGTAACGGGACAAGCGGTCGAGTTTCATTTCTGGGATGTCGAGCTTGGTGCTTCTATTATGGATGTTTCAATAACCGGCACCGCGTATGCCCTTTATTATCTCGATGGCGATAAACTGATGCTCGATATCGGCCCATATCCACCGGGCGGAGTTGATTCTGCCGGCGATAGAATCGACGGACCAAGTGTCACCACCGTCATCCTGGCGGAAAATGTAACGAACCTCGAATTCAGCCATACGACGAGAAATCTCAGTGGTGACGGCAGGGGTTGTATTCGTCTGAATATGACTATAACTAATCCGGTTGATGGAGAGCAGACTACGGTAACGGCGGCCACGCTGATGAGAAACGTCTGGCCCTGAAGAAGCTCGAATTGTGGCCCGGCTGTTAAGGGATAGATACAACCGGTGATGAAGGATAAAAGTATGTCAGCGAGAAACAATATGATTGAGAAACGAGCGACGAGAAACGGCTTCGCTCTTCCACTTGTCATTGCAGCCGTGGTAATACTCGCGGCACTTGCCGTCGGTCTTATGATGGCAAGCTACGGTGTGCGTATTCAGGCGGTCAGGGCCAAGTGCCAGACCGAGGCCTTACTGGCGGCGGAAGCCGGTTATGAACGTGGCATATTCTGGATGAGTCAGCAAACCGATATCCTCGGCGCACTCGGGGCCTTTGGAGCATCGGGGACCATCGACTTCGGAACAAGTGACTGCACCTATGAGGTGGGCTTTGATGATTATATCGGTGCAAGGCCCGTCTTCAGAATAACCTCAACAGGCAACAGCGGCGCCAGCACAAGGGTCGTCGATGTAGCCGTTATGCAGGCGATCACGGGTTGGGTTATGGGGAAATGCCGCGTTCCTGCAAGCCCGACATCGACCTATCCCGTCAATTTCGCCGACGGTGAAATAATCGACGTCCCCGTTCACATAAACAATCATAAGGACAGCCCCGACGAGCGGGACATATACATCAGCGGCGACCCCGCGTTTATGCAGAAGGTCGAAATGGGCGAGTCCAGACGAACACTCAGCGGGGCCGACAAGTATGCGACTGTGATGGACCTTTTCAACCAGGGAATTTACTTCGACCAGCCCGATGTTCGGATTACCGACGAGGCGGCCGTCCAGAGCAAAGTTAACCGTTTCCGCGACAGCACTAATTCCGACTACAGGTTCACTCCACTCGGCACGGCAAATATTTCCCGGCCTCACAGCGCTGTCCAAATCGAATTCTTCGTCGAAGATGACCAGGGCAAAGTCAGAATCACCAGCGACTGCACCATCAGGGGTTACGAGCGGGGGGGCAGCAGCAGTACAACCTGGGACTATGAAATTGTTCCCGGCAGCGGAGGAAACACTTATCAAAAATATGACACTTACGCCTATCATTACACCCCGGATATAGGAGCTCCGGTTGTTGTCGCAGTAGTTGACACGTATGTTACACAGGAGTTCGGCGGCAAGCAAAGCGCACCGGGCGGACAAATCTTTATTGATGGCGATGTCATTCTCGGTAGCGAACAGTTCGATGAAATGGTGCTGAAGGGCAAGATGACTATCGTCGCCACGGGAAATATCTGGATTGCGGATTCTGTAGTAGTCGACGGCGCCAGGGATGCCTCGACCGGTATGCCCGCGCCTGATAATCAAAACGTTCTCGGCCTGATTGCACAGGGCATTGTCAAAGTTATCGACCCCGGTATGTCACGCTATTCGAATAGCTATCCGAACCTTTATCCCGGTCCGCCTGAACCGAATTGTCCTGATAAACTTTATCCTTCCTCCAGAACCCACAGCTACGAGCCGGTTGGCAATGGAGCCGGATACTATCGAAATCTGCCTCATACGACGGTTATTGAAGCCGCGATTGCCGTCGGCGGCGGCGGCTGGGGCGCGGAAAACGTCCGAAGAGGAAGTTACGGCGGCCGGCTTGAAGAGGGGCCCGGACAGGACCTCCTGATTCTAAGAGGCAGCATCTCCGAATCCGTCAGAGGCGTCGTGGGCCTCGTCGGCAGCGATGGCTACATCAAACGATATTATCTCGACAGACGCCTGCTCGAAGGTATCCTGCCCGGTGATATATGGTTCGGCGGTAAATATGTCCCGGCTCCCGCTGGCTGGCACGACTACAGACCCACTGAGTAGACACTTAACACGCGGAATTGTCCCGCAGGGGGAAGTGGCTTAGAGGGCAAACCTCAGACCGAACACCATAAAGTTAGGGCCGGATGGCTTTTTGTGCGGTGAATGTCCTTCCCGATAGATAATCTGTAAAGGTCACTTTCACCGTCAGCTCATCGCTCAATGAGCCGATAATGTTCGACACGTCGAATTTGAGGCGATAATTGCTTGCGAGGACAGACTCGAACCATAGTTTTTTTAGTTCGTTTGGCTCCACGTTCCACTGTGCAAGCAGCGCCTTATTTTGCTCTTTGCCCAGGTCCCAAAGCTGCACGAGCACGGCCCCGGCCGCCTTGATGGCATCTCCTGTTTCGTCAATCGGCTGGACATAGACAATCAGCGTTTCCTTCACACCGTCTTTGTTCTCATCGAATAATCCCGTGTATCTGCCGATTTTGATTTTAGCAATCCTGTAGACTGCATCCGCCCTTTTGTCCTCGGGCAGACTGGAAAGCAGCTCTACTCGCTGGTTGAGCTGATTGATTTGCTTCTGTGACTCTGTGAGGTGGGCCTGCAGCTCTGAGTTTTCTTCGGTGAGGCGCTCAATCTGCTGTGACAATGAGGGTGTCCGGGGCCCGGAATTTTCACAGCCGAATGCCCAGACAAGTATGACAATGCTGCTCCAGCGTGCAATAGATGCTATCACTCTTTCGGGTCTCGCTTTCACGATCGTTCTATTGTGTTGGCTTTGTCTTGTTCAATTACTTCTCATTGCTTTTGACAGCTTCCGGCACCTTCTTGAGTATTCGGTCGGCCAGCCCGTATTTTATCGCCTCATCGGCATCGAGCCACAGATTCCTGTCGCAGTCCTTTTCAATCTTCTCTTTGGGCTGGCCTGTGTGATGAGCAAGTATGCCGTAGAGCCGCTCGCGAAGGCGAATTATTTCTTTCGCCTCGATGTCTAAGTCGGTTGCAGGTCCAATCAGCTCGCCGGTGATTAACGGCTGGTGCAGCAATATCCTGTTGTTTGCAAGCAGAAAACGTTTTCCCGCTTTGCCGCCGGCCAGCAGCACCGCCGCCATACTGGCCGCCTGGCCGACGCAATACGTGGCCACGTCGCATCGCAAAAACTGCATCGTGTCATAGATTGCCAGACCGGCAGTAATAGAGCCGCCCGGTGAGTTGATATAAACGTGGATGTCGGTTTTCGTGTCCTCATTGCTCAAAAAAAGCATCTGGGCAATGATAAGGTTGGCGGCTGAATCGTCTATCGGCCCGCTGACGAAGACGATTCTGTCCTTGAGCAGCCGGGAGTAGATATCATAAGCCCGCTCGCCCCGGCCGGTCTTTTCGATTACTATGGGGACTAAATTCTGGTTGACTGTCATAGGTCCATTCTCGCAAAGGTTACTATTTCTTGTCGGACGACTTTTTCTTGTCCTGCTCTTCGAACTCAAGCACCTCGTCGATAAGCCCGTACTCTCGTGCCTCTTCCGCCGTCATATACCTGTCTCTTTCGGTTTCGGCAATTATTTTATCGACGGCCTGTCCGGTATGTTTGGAGAGGATTTCGCCCATCATTTTTTTCGCCTTGAGGATTTCCTCGGCCTGGATTTTTATGTCCGCCGCCTGCCCGTATACGCCACCCCACGGCTGATGCAGCATTACCTTTGCGTGAGGCAGGGCGAAACGCTTGCCTTTTGTTCCCGCGGCAAGTATCAGCGCCGCTCCCGACTGTGCCCTGCCGATACAAAAGGTGGCCACGGGGGAGCTTATAAATTGTATCGTATCATAAACCGCCATCGTGTCGTCCACGCTGCCGCCGGGTGAGTTGACATACAAGCTTATCTCGCTGTTGCGTTTCTGGTTTTCGAGGTAGAGGATTTTCATAATGACCTCGGCGGCGCGCGCATAGCTGATTTCGCCGATGAGAAAGACGATACGGTTTTCGAG
>CAZQWM010000028.1:0-29659 GCA_964597035.1 uncultured Pirellulales bacterium | reverse complement strand
TTTAATTCGAGGGCCAGCGGGCAAATAATGACAGATAAGGTTGTGCAGGTTATGATAAAAAGTAACGGTGTGGATAGGGGCCCGGACAAAGACATTCCGGGGTCTCCGCTGCGCTACGAGCGGCAATGTATAATGGTTTTTATGCGGAAATATTATGTTTATATACTTACGAATAAGAGGAACGGGACACTGTATGTGGGGATGGCGGGAAAGCTGGGGAAAAGGGTTGTGAGGCACAAAGATGGAGGGGGAAGCAAATTTGTGCAAAAGTATAAAACCCATAGATTAGTTTACTTTGAAAAAGTAACCAACTATATCGAGGCACGTAAAAGAGAACGACAACTAAAATGGTGGAAACGTAAGTGGAAATTGGCACTAATAGAACAGACGAACCCGGAATGTAAAGATTTGAGTAAAGAAATCCTGGACCCCGGATAAAAACATTCCGGGGTCTCCGCTGCGCTACGAGGGGCAGGCAAGGAGGTAATTATGCATGGAATAATCGTGGTAGTGGTGCTGATAGTGTTGCTGGTTGGAGTTGTAGTGTGGGGCAGACGAGCAAACAAAAAACTCCTGCGGCCTGGCGGTGAAAAGCGAGACCCGGTGATGTTCAATATCCTGATAAGCGAGGAAGTGAAAGAAAAGGCAGACAAAGAAGGATACGAGCAACTTTCGGCAAGTGAAAAAACGGTTTACTGTATCGAATGGCTGTGGTCTATAGTGGAAACAGGAGGATTCGAGATGTATTACACCGAGGAATGGGGCAGGTACGCAAAGGAGAGCGAGGAGGCGCTTGAGCGGATTGGTGCGGTGCAGCTTGCAGATATAGTGCGAAGGGCCAATGCCGTATTCGGCCAGAAGGGGCCGGCGACAGATAAAGAGATACGAAAAGAGGAGTTGCGACAGCTCGGTGAGGCGGGGAAAGCGGCACTAAAAAAATTAGACAAGGAGTTTTACAAGTGCGAAGAAGACTGGCAGAGCAATCTTGCAGAATTCATTTCCGGCCGACGAGGGGAATTTTCGAAGCTGTCAGAGAGTGGACAAAGGGCAGAGACTACGAAGCTGTAAATAAAAAAGGAGGCACGAAAACGTTATAAAAAGATAATCCCGTAACAAAGCCGTAACATCAGGGCGTTAGCATAATCGGCCAGGGCACAGGCAGGATGGAAATCGAGACCAGCTTCGGCTCGGTAACGATAAGGTGAAGCCGGGTTTCTAAGTTCGGGCTGTGCTGGTTTTTTTTGCAGTCAGAAAATCGACCACCTCCTTGATATTCTCGGCAACGGAAATAATAAACAACTGGTCGCCCTCGTTGACAACGTCCTCAGCCCTTGGGATTGAGAAGGTTTTCTTTTCGTTGTTGTAGAGCGCAATGAAGATGCACTCGGAAGGAAATTCACGCGAGGCCGATATATCCTTAATGCTCATTCCCGCAACCCTGGCATCCTGGGGAACAACAACCATAAAGATATTCGCCCTGCCGCCTCCGATTGCGTGAATCTTGCGCACGGCGGGATTCTCTATTTCTATCAACATCTGGTTGACCATCAGATCGGTGGTTCGAACAACGGAATCCACACCGACAACATCATAGGCACTCTCGTAGTTCGGGTCGCGCATCCTTACAAGGATTCGTGGTACGCCGAGACTCTTGGCGAGGACCGCGCAGGCGAGATTGTCGGCATCGTCGCCAGTGGCAGCTACGATGATGTCGGCTTTGTCGATGCCGGACTCTTTCAAGACGTCAATTCTTTTTGCACTGCCGGTTATCGCGACGACTCCGGTCTGTGAATATATCTTGTTGCATACTTCCGGGTCGGCGTCTATGAGAACGACGTCGTGTTTGTCTTCGAGCAATCTCCGAGCGAGAGCTCCACCGACCATTCCACCCCCGGCAACTATAATATACATTTTTTCATACCTCCCGAATCGCAATATAGTTTTGTATTTTGCTTAGCCAGGTTTTATCTCCAGGCCTTAGGCGAAAGAAGCAGCAAAACAGGCAGAATCTCGAGCCTGCCCGCGAGCATACCGAAAATATATGTCACTTTTATTACAGGGTGAATATTTATCATATCGTTTACAGAAATATAACAAGGACCGATGTTGCCGAGGGCGGAAAACATTCCTGAAACCGACTCCATTGCACCATGATTCGAAAACAAGGCGGTAATTACACCCCCTATGAGCAGCAAGACAATCCACCAGAAGAACAATGCGGCTACTCTGCGGACCTCGCTGTCAGGGACGATACCGCCGTCGATGACCAGGCCGGAAGAGGCCTTGCCGCTAACCCTCATTTTGAAAAGCTCTCGTTGCATAAGCCGGTTGAGAATAGCGATACGAAGAACCTTAAAGCCGCCACCGGTCGAGCCAACGCAGCCACCTATAACCATCATTACAAGGAAAAGCTGTCTCGATGCCGCACCGAAGAAGTCCGAGCCGATATCCTTTGTCCCAAAGCCAGTGGTCGTCAGTACAGACATCACCTGAAATATCGTGGTTCGAAACGTGTTTTCAAGCTCTCCCGGTTCAAGCTGGCTTGGCCGGGTGAAGATGGCGCTCAAGATACCGGCTCTTCGGAAGTGGTCGAGCATAATAATGACAGTAAAGACCGCTATGAGGCGCCACCAGTAGCGGATTTCCACATTGTCCCAGAGCGCCTTAAAGTCTCTTGTCAGGACGCGATAGTGAACGAGGAAGTTTATCCCGCCGAGCATCATTAGAAACGTAAGGGTGTATTCTATGAGCTTGTAGTTAGGATGGCCCGTGATGCGATAGTACTCGATACTGCTGTCGTGCGGTGAGAATCCGCCGGTAGATAAAGTGGTCAGCGCGTGACAGATGGAGTCGAAGACAGGCATCTTCTCCAGCGTAAGGACAGCCGCGGCAAAAACTGTGAAACCGGCGTAGATGCCCCAGAGTATTTTCAGCGTATTATACAGGCCTGGGGCTGGCCTGCCGGAAGATATCTTGTGGCTTTCGGCTCCGAATATGTGGTGTGCGCCGCTTCCCCTGAAGACAATCATCAGGAAAAACGAAAGTATCCCGATACCGCCAAGCCACTGTATCAGCGACCGCCACAGCAGAATGCTTCGCGGCATACTATCGAGGCCGGAATAGACGGTGATACCGGTCGTTGTGAAGCCGCTCATCGCCTCAAAGTAGGCGTTGAGATAGCCGGACTTGATTCCAATTACAAAAGGTATCGCACCGAAGGCGGAGGCGAAAATCCAGCCGAGTGCACACATCAGCATCGAGCCGGTAGTATCGAGTGATTCATCCCTGAATACGGACTTGAGGATAAGGCCGGTAAGAAACGACGCACCAGCCGCAACGATAAAAGCAGTTACTGTCCTGCACCCCTCACCATACAAACCCCAGTAGAAGACGGCAGGTATCAGCGGAAACAAAACAATGAGACCCAGTATCTCAAGGAGATAGCCGGTGAAATGTAATACGCTGCTTAGGCGACGAAACCTGTTTCTCATCCGTGATACCGGTGTCCGACGAACAACCGTGTTCTATTGACTGATTTCGGACATCGCAGGCCTGTGTCGTTAGCTTTTTCTATCCGGCTGGCTTGCGGTTTTCCCGGCAGAACTTACCCATAAGCATCATCGCCTTGTTGGTGGCATCTGCGGAACCGTCCATCTTTGCATAGGCGTCGATGAGCTCGAGCAGTTCAGGGTCGGGCTCGACGGTGCCATAGTGATGAGCCACATTGATAATTGCTGCGTCAAGGCCGTACTCCATTGCTTTCGCCAGATATGCCCGGCAGACTCCGATTCTCCGGCCGGGCAGGTCGCGGACCGAGTTGCTGATACCAAGCGAGCAGTGGACGCCTTTGAGCTTCGGGTCGCTCTTAATTTTTTTGATGGCCTCGAAGGCGCGATAAGTATAGCCGGGGACGTCGGGTTCCATCGGCATATCGATTGCGATGGGAAACACCGTCGAATCGAAGAAGATTTCGCCCGGCTCAAAGCCGTATTCGCCGCCTGCCTTGTCGAAAATCCGCAAAGCAAGTGAATACAGCTCATCCATCGAATGAGAGCCGCCCGGGCCCGTTGGTTTTTCCTCGGTTACAAGCAGACCTATGAAGGCGAAATCATATTGCCTTTTAAGCGGCAGCATTTTGTCCATCGTATAGACCTTGATGGAGTTTATGAGCGGCTTTTTGACTTTTTCGTTGGTGTTGTACCACTCCTGCAGTCCAGCGACAAGCACGTCGTCGTTACTGCTATCGACGCAGATGGGTACACCGCCGCTGAACGCGCGCACCAGCTTTGCGTATTCGCGCATCATATCAACGGCGATTTGCGGGTCGTCTTCGCCGAGGGCATCCAAGTTGACCGCCATGTAATCTGCGCCGTCTCCGGCCTGCGAATATATCAACGCCTTTATGTAATTTAACGGGCCGCTTTCTTTCGTATACGCATCGGGGCCAAGCTGAGATAACTGCTTCATTATTTTGCCGGTTTTGGGGATTGACGCGTGCAGCGCCTCCCCAATTGATATCAGGATGTTTTTCCTCGTATGGTCTTTGCCGAACAGGTAGTTCAGGATTGAAGCGGTATTTTCGAGGGCGGGGTTTCTGGGTTTATTGATGGTTTTGCGAAGTGTTTCGCGGCCATCTTTTTTGGAGGCGGCGGCCTGATAGATAAGCTCGCCGATGCAGACGCGTTCGAGATTGTTCCCGCAGTAACCCTCAGGCGTGGCGTCGCCGCAGGGCGCGTTATCCATACCTTTTTCGCAGCCGCCGATTGTGCACAGCCCGAAATTTTCCGGCAGGTAGCAATCGCCGCAGCCCTCGCAGTCGAACAAAAGATACTTAAATGCCCCTTCGGAGGCATTGAACAATTTATAGACCGCACCTTTGCCCTTTTCAGTTCCCAGCACGGCCATCACCTGTCTGAACACCCTGAATCCCCTGTAATCCGGGTCGAGGATGGCCCGATGCCAGAAGTCGAAGAACCTGTGCTTGAATTTCTTTCGCGGCTTCGACAACGTTACCTGCTGGCCAGTGTCATCATATAAGTAAAAGGCCTTCTTGGTTCGACTTAGCTCACCACTGGTTGCGGGCCAGTATAAATTATCCTTGAACTGCTCCCAGTCGTTTCCGATTTCAGCGGCCCTTTTCAATATGCCGGCAAACATCTCGAAATCGTGGATACCGCCGATATCGACACCTGCTGCGCCCATCGCCTTATACATAGCGACCTGCTGGGCTGCCCTTTCGATATGCTGTTCGAGTTTTTCCGAATACAGTTTTGAAAGAAGGTGGTCGCTTACGAAACAGCCGGTTAGCTTGACGTCGTGCATCAGCCGGGGCGCCGCGGTCGTCGTGCTCAATACATAAACGTTGCCAAGCACGGGCACGTTTATATTATTGTCAGCGATATATCTGAAAAGCTCCTGCGATTTTTTCCAGTCCCAGCCGACCTGTGTAATCAAAAACTTCGCTCCGCAGGCGATTTTCTTTTCCATCTTGTAATACTGCTGCATCAGTGACGCTTCGGTGTATTTGAAAGGCGACACGGCCGCACCTGGATAAAACTGGTGAACCTTGTCCAGGTCCTGCGGCCTGGCCTTTATATATGCCTCGTTATTCATATCACGGACTAATTGCAGCAGTCCGATGCTGTCGAGGTCGAAGACGCCTTTTGCAGCAAGGGGTTTGTCGCCAGTGAGCAACAGGACGGATTCGGTGCCGGAATTTCTAAAGCCGACCAATGAACTGACGATTGCATTTACATTGTGGTCTTTGCAGGATATGTGTGGTATGCAGTCAAGCCCGCCCAGCAGTCCCTCCGCCAACATCCGGTCCAGGGCGTACGCTGGGTCGATATTTGCTGTTCCGCCGGGATTTTGAGGAAGCGTAACTGCGGCAAAATCAAAGCCCGCCAGCATCGCATCCGGCCCGGCTTTTTTGAACGCGGTCAGAAAGTCAGCTATTGGGGCGAAGTTAAAATTCGGCCCCCCGGCAAGCTCCACAACTACCACGAAGCCGGTTTTCGTCTCAAGATTTTGTCTAAATTTCTTTCCCTCGGTCATCTATTACCCCTGCCAACGCCAAAAACCCGTAGCATATAACCGAAAACGCAAAAAACGCAAAGACAAAAAACGAAAATTGATGCCATCAGCCAGGATTAGGCATCATTAGCCGGGGGCGGATACATTCACATACAGCCTTGTGGATAACTTGTTGATAATAAACGCCCGCGACTGGGATTCGCTCGTTGTCAATTTCGCACACCACGGCCAAAGCAACGGTCGGGCAGTTCAGCTAGTTATAGGACAAAAGCTAACCCTGCGTCAGAAAAAGAGTTACGACACTTCAAGGCCCTGCTAAAATCCCTACTTCGTGTCGGGATTTTCAAGATGGGTAAAAAACGTGCTGATTCCAAGCTCGCACCGTTTTAACAGAGCGGTAAAACGAAAGTGGATAACTTTACTCCTGATGCCCTCGTCGGACCATTGAGGGAGGCAGTAGTTGGGTCTGCAAGTTGAGTATTCGTCGGCCGTTACGCTGTCAGTTGCGCTCAAGCAAAGCGTCAATTGTCTGCTTGAGTTTTTTGCAGGCGGCTTTAGGGTCAGGCGAATCGGCGACGGCCGAACACACGACTACAGCTTGTGCGCCTGCGTGCAGAACGGTATCGATGTTGCCCGCGGTAATGCCGCCGATGGCGACGTGACAGACTCCTGAATCGTCCAAGACGGGCATTGCCTGGCCAATGTAATCGAGGCCAACCGGCTCAGCGCCCGGTTTTGTAGGGGTCTTAAAGACGGGGCCGAGCGAGACATAAGTGGGCAACTCGGCAATTGCGGAACCAAGCTGCTCCAGCGAGTGCGTGCTCTTGCCGAAAATCAACGGCTTTAGCTGGAGCTTGCGGGCCTGTTCGAGCGGCAGGTCATTTTGGCCCAGATGCACACCATCGGCACCGCTCGCCACCGCAATATCAACGCGGTCGTTAATAATGCTCAGGACGCCTGCATCTTTGCAGATACCGACAAACTCGGCAGCCATTGCGAAATACCTGTCACTGTCAATATCCTTGGCCCGCAGTTGGATGCAGTCCGCACCGGACGTGGCGCACTGAGCAGCCAGATTAAGAGCATCGGCCGGCAGGTTTGAGCTGATTATCACATACAGGCGGACTTTGCCGAACTTGGCCTGGGCATCGGCGAAAAGGGCGATATCTTTTTCGAGGGCATAGCCGGTATAGCGGAGCTGCTCGATTTGTTCGGCAATACCTGCATCGGCCAAGCGAACAGTCTCAGCAAGCACACGCAGTGCCTCGGTCAGCCGTTTGCACGCGGCAGTAAGTGAATCTTTGAGATTGTCACGGCCCAAGGCGTTCTCGACGCTTTGGCCAATGCCTACATCGCCGGCAGTATCTCTGCTCGAAAGCAAACTAACGGCGTCAAGACGTGAAATCGCCGCTGAAAGCCTGTGCCGAAGGTCTTTCGCCCTGCCGCTGAGCGGGGCACAATTGAGCGTGAACCGGCAGTAATCCTCCATCACGCGAATTGCCTCGCGGGCACGGTTGAAATTTGCATCGATTATCCGGTAACCCGACCGGTCCATAGGCGTAATTATAACACTGAGTACCGGCCTGAGTAATAAAAAGCACCGCAAAAATTCATCAGCCCAGCACCAAATTTCTTCAGGACTTGCCTACCGCACCGACCTCACTCGCTCTACCGGCCTTATCTGTGCTTAAAAAGTTGCGAGGTCGTTCCTTCTCGGAACGACCTCGTATTCTATTAGTAACAAGGAAGCTTTGCCAGCCGATTAAAGCCAACATCGCCCACCCTGATAATATTTAAAATCGGGCGGCTACGGCTCCTCCTCCTTATCACCACAGGTATGAGCGAACCGCCCAATTCGTAATCAAACTTAAAACGACTCTCAAAGTAAATTACTCTTCTCCGCAAAAAGCGTGCCATTCAGAGATGGGATTAATTTTGCAACGGGGGCAAGAATATAACGGTCTGGTTTAGATAGAGTTATAACGGCACTGAGCGGTCGGTACGAAGAAATCGGGCAGTGACATTTTTTAGCAGCGTGTCGTTTTTTTTCAACACGCATTCTGCTCATAATTGCTCCCTTAGACTTTTAGGCCGATAATTTGCTAATTTAGAGTGAATCCCGGCTTCGCGTTTACAAAAAGCAACGCGCTGTATGTAAAAAAAAGACAGCAGGCGAGGTCGGTTAGAGGCGGGAACACTTTTTGGGGATTCGCTGCTCCCAGCGGCACAGCCAGCTTTGAAAGAGTGTCATCTCGCCTTGGGAGGACTGGTCGAGAAAGAATATACTCGAATTTCGCCAGTTGCGAATTTCTTCAGCGAGGATTACCGCCTGTGGTTCGGCAACTTCAGTCCCGGTCTGTTCGAGGGCATCGGTATCGAGGTCGTAGCGCCAGCAAATTTTGGCCGAGGGATAATAAATATACTTTTGAGAGCCCTTGATAAAGCCAGCGGGACTTTCTTCAAGCCAGCCGGCGAAGTATAACTTTCTTTCCGGAGGCAATTGGGCGAGTGCATTACGACCATCGAAATTTCCGGGCGAAGGGTCGAAGCCCAAAAGTGCAAGGATTGTCGGCGTCAGGTCAATCGAACTAACGGGGGCGGTTACGCGGGCGCCCGGCGAGACGAGCGATGGTGCACGGATACAAAATGGTATGCGAAGGGCCTCATCGAATGCAATACGTTCGTGACTGAGCAGGCCGTGCTCGCCAAACGCTTCACCATGGTCGCCTACGATGCACAGGATAGTACTATCTGCAAGGCCGAGATTCGAAAGCTCGGTATCGAGGGCGGCGAGAAAAGCATCCGTGTAGCTTATGGTCTGTCTGTAGCAATCTTCGGCGGCCTGTGCGGGTTCGGCGAACCAGTGAGGGACTTCATAGGGGTCGTGAGTAACAGAACAGAGGATTGTGAGGAAAAACGGCGAGTGGTCAGTCTTTATCCAGTCGGCGATGGGTTTTAGCATTGCGAACTCGTCGCTTCCGAGCGAGCCGACGAAGGCGTCGGTGTTGTTGAGGTCTTCTCTTGCCCAGAATTTTTCAAAGCCGAGATTGTGGACGAGTGCCGGCCTTGACTCGAAGGAGCCCTTTGCGGACTGGAAGAAAGCGGTTCGACAGCCGGATTGTCGTTTGAGAATGGTTGCCAGGGAAAGGTATGGTTTTTCGACAGGGACGGCTTCGGCAAGGTCCTGCGAGACGGATGGGAAGCGACCCGTCAGTAGAGCGAACAGCACCTTCGTTGTATGCGTGAGTGTTGAACGGGCATTAGAAAACTCGACACCCTGACGTGCGATAACCGCAAGATGAGGCGTGAGGTCATTACCGGAGGATGACAGCGAAGTATAACTATACTGGACGCCTTCGAGGACAACGATAACCAGATTATAACGAGGAAGCTGATTCGGCTCGGAGGCCGGCAGAAACAGGTCATCGCAGGACGGGATTTTACGAAGTGCTTCGGCGTGGTCGGTGCCATTGGGTAAAGTGGAGCGGCAGGCGGCGATTCGAGTGATTGCCCTTAGCTGAGAGTTGTATCGCATTTCTTCAAACGCGACTTGAGACGAGCCGTTAACGGCTAAGAGCGGGCGAGCGACAAAGGTGGACAATATGATTACGCCGGAAAGGAGGGTCTTTACGACAAGTGGCCTGCGTGCGCAGCCGAGCGGTGAGGGTCTTGTAACGACAGCGAAGAAAAACGCGAGAGCGACGGCACTAGGGCCGAGAATGGCCACGGCGGCGAGGGGCATTTTGGCGAGGTTAACGCCAATGATGATGAGCGAGTTGAGGGGGTCCCTGACGAGCGGCAGCAGGACGGTAGGGAGGATTTGAGTTCCGGTTCTGACGAGCCAGCCGGCGTTCATTACCGACCAGGTGCAAAGAATAGCCGCTGAAACGATGGCGGAGCGGAGGAGCCATCTTTTGGGCCAGCGGCAGCAAACAATCGCCAGCAGGGCTTCAAGTGCCAGCAAAAAGGCGATATCGGACAGGACCCAGCCGGGATAAGAAGAGAGCAGGTCCTGACGCAAGGCGTGGTAGAACTTGGCAAGCAGAGTGCAGGCAAGTGCAGCGAAGAGAATTACGCTGGCGGCACGGCGGGCAAGGAACCGATACACACGGCCGGTAACGGATGCGCGTTTTTGAACTGAGCCCGGCTGACTGAGCAGAACATTCATAGCGGGCAACGATACAACAACCGGCAGCGAACCGCAAGCAGACAATCAAACAGTCGCGCGGTCAAGGTTATTGAGCGGAGGCAGCGAGGTTAGAACTGCCGGAGGAAACGGAGGTCGTTTTCGTAGAACAGGCGGATGTCGGTGACGCCGTATTTTCTCATAGCCAGTCGTTCGATTCCAAAGCCGAAAGCCCAGCCAGTGTATTTTTCGCTGTCGATGCCTACAGCATCGAAGACGTTTGGGTCGACCATACCGCAGCCGCCCATCTCGACCCAGGTTTCTTTTCCGGATTTGTCGGCCAAGAGCAAATCGACTTCTGCACTTGGTTCGGTGAACGGGAAGAAGCTTGGTCGGAATCGCCATTTGGCATCCCGGCCGAGAAAGGCCTTTATGAACTGGTCGATGGTGGTTTTCATATCGACCATACTGACGCCTTCGTCGACGACGAGGGCTTCGAGCTGGTGAAACATAAACATATGCGTGGCGTCGACGGTATCGGGGCGATAGACCCTGCCCGGCGCGACGAGACGGATGGGCGGCTTTGTATTTTCCATTACGCGAATCTGAATGGTCGAGGTCTGGCTGCGCAGGAGCAGCCGGTCGTCGATGTAGAAATTGTCCTGCGGGTCACGAGCGGGGTGCTCGGCGGGGATATTGAGGGCGACGAAGTTGTGCCATTCGTCCTCGACCTCGGGGCCATAGGCGACGGAGAAGCCCATCCGTGCGAATATCTCAAGCAGCTCATTTATGGTCTGAGTGATTATGTGGGGTCTTCCGATGGAGGGTTTGATTCCGGGCAGGGTGACATCGACGAACTGTTTTTTCCCGTCTTGTTCGGCCCGGTCTAATGACTGTCTGGCCTGCTCGAAAGCTTCGGTGACCTCTTTTTTTATTTTGTTGGCGAGCTGGCCTGCCTGTGGGCGCTTGTCCGGGGGGACTTCTTTTATCTGAGTAAGCATTCGTGTAATCAGTCCCTTTCGGCCGAGGTATTTTATTCGGAACTGTTCGAGGGAGGGGGAATTGTCGATTGTCTTTAGCTGTTCGAGGGCATCTTTTCCGATGTTGGTGAATTGTTCAAGCATCTCAAGCACTATTCCTTTTCACGAGTCGTTCTTATAATCTACCGGTTCGGCAGTTTTTCGAGGGCCGATTTTAATTCGTCGCCGAATGCAAGGCCCCGCCAGCGCATCGGCTCATCTTGTCCAGGCACAAGCAATACAGTCACGGGGACACCCGGCTCATTATAAAGCTTTTCGAGCGCAATAGTAGCCGGATAGTTTTTCAGAGTCGTATCGGCCCTGACCGGCAGGACGGCTTTTTGTTTTATCAGCTCCGCGATATCGTTGCGTGAATAGACTGTTTTCTCAACCCAATGGCAGCTAAGGCACCAATCGGCTGTAAACTTCAACAAGACCGGTTTGTTTTCTTCAAGGGTTTGCTTTATCGTGTCGGCATTGTATTTTTGCCAATCGATAATCGGCGGCCTGGGCGCAGGCAAAAATACAAAACCGGCTGCAACAGCAATTACAACGGCAATTGCCCTTACGAACCACCGTCTTGCCGCCGGTGCAGCATAGCCGACCCAGCCACCCCACATCCAGACGCAAAAGCCGAGAATAACCGAGTAATACAGGACACTTGCCCGCCTGTCTGCGGGAAGGGCGGCGATGAGCTTAACAGCAATTACGAGAAGCACAAAGCCGATAGTCTGCTTGAACAGCTCCATCCACCGTCCGGGCTTCGGCGTCTTTTTCAACAGTGCCGGTATCGCCGTCAGAAAAAAGTAGGGAACGGCCATCCCAACACCGATTAGCATTATCGCCAGAGTGGCCAAAGCAAACGGCTGGGCCTGTGCCCAGGCAAAGGCGGCGGCCAGAATTGCGAAACTGCAGGGCGTGCTGAGAATCGCAGCGAGAAACCCCATCCCAACGGCACCGGAGTAGCCGGCGCCTGAGCCGCTTTTGCCTGATATCGACGAGGGTACGGTAATCGTAAAGACACCGAACATAAACAGCGCCAGCACGACCAGCAATAGCGCCATACCGGCCACGAACGCGGGATTTCTGAACTGGTCACCCCATTGCAAAACCGTCCCGTAAACGAGCTGAAGCACTATATTAGCACCGGCCAGGCACGCAAAGAACAGAAGTATTCCCAGACAAAAAGCAAGGCCCATAGCGAGCGATTTGGCTTTGCTCTGTTTTGCCTGCTCGACAAGCCGCATCACGATTATTGGCAGTACCGGCCAGACGCAGGGCATAATGTTCAGTGACAAGCCGGCCAGAACCGCAAGAATAAGGGCCGCCCAGACCGAATAATCAGCCCACGGTACATCCGGCGGCGGGCCGGGCTGTTGTGAAGCGGCAGGTGATTCGGGAATCTCGAATCTCGCAGTAGCTGACGCGGCATCTTTCGTGATTTTTACCGCGGTCCTTACAGAGCCGAAATCCGGCACACGGCATTGCGTCTCTGTGCAGACCGCACCTTCCATGGCAATATCAACAGTAATGATTTTCCCGCCATCGGGCGGGAAAATCATATCACCAGCTACGCTAAACGGAAGGTACACGGTAAATTCGCCGCCGATGACCTCTACCTTTGTGCCCAAGGCCTCATCGAAAAGCCATTCCGTCTCGGCAGGAAATATTGGCTCGGAAAACGCAAGGACACGCGAGCCCTGCTCGTTCGGCTCGACTTTGAGGAACATTGCGCCGGGTGCCGTATCGGCGGAGGCGTAGAAGTGCCAGCCCTTTTCCAGCTCAAAGTGAACTGCAATTGCGCTTTTGCCGCCCGGCGCAACTTCGCCGAACTGCTGCTCGGCCCAGAAGGTGACAACGTTAACTTTTGTTTTTTGGGGGGCTTCTGCGGCAACCGTGCCGGCCGTCAGAATCAGAACCGCTGTTAGTATCCCGCTTATTATGCCCTTCATATCCACCCTGAAGGATTCCCGGCGCGCCGGGGTTTATCGATATGCCACTTTTAGTTTTGCTGCTGGTCCGGGGGCCGGTCTTTTTGCTCTTTGTCCTTGGCCTGTTCAGCCGCCAGCAAATCCGTCACCGTCGGTTTGTCCAGAGTCCCCCCTTCGATAATTACTTTCACCTCGCTTGCATCGAGCGTTTCATATTTTAACAGCGCTTTGGCTATGCCTTCAACATTGTCCCTGTTGGCCTCAATCAGCTCTCTTGCCTTGTGGTATGCCTCGTCCGTTATTCGCTTGATCTCGTTGTCTATGGTCTCTGCAGTTTTCTGCGAATAGTCTTTTTCACCAGGCAGCGCATAGAAGAGGTCTTTATATCCGGAATCCGGGTCGTAACTTATCAGCCCAAGGCGTTCGCTCATCCCCCAGGTCAGCACCATCTGCCTGGCTATGTGGGTGGCCTGCTGTATATCCGATTGTGCCCCGCTGGAGATGTCGTCGCAGAACATCTCCTCGGCGATTCTGCCACCAAAGCAGACCTGCAACAGGGCCATACAATATCTCCTTGTAAACAGCGTGCGGTCCTTTTCCGGCAGTGCAAAAGTTGCGCCGCCCATCGGTCCCCTGGGGATGATACTCACCTTATGCAGCGGGTCGGCATCTTTGATAAGTGACTGCACGAGCGTATGTCCCGCTTCGTGGTAAGCGGTAATCTCTTTTTCTCTCTGGTCGATTACCCCGCTTTTCTTTGCTCGCCCCCATCGCACCTTGTCCCGAGCTTCTTCGAGGTCGGCCATCTCGACAAAATCCTTGTCGGCCATTGTCGCAGCCAGGGCCGCCTCGTTAATAATTGCCGCCAAATCAGCCCCGCTGAACATCGGCGTCCCGCGAGCCAGTCGTTCGAGGTTTGCATCTGGACCGAGCTTGACTTTCTTGGCGTGAACTTTCAATATCCCCAGCCGACCCTGCAAGTCAGGTAAAGGCACAACCACCTGTCTGTCGAACCGTCCCGGTCTTGTTAATGCGTTATCAAGAATATCCGAGCGATTCGTGGCAGCCATCACGATTACCTGGTCGTTGGTATCAAAGCCATCCATCTCAACGAGGATGGCGTTCAACGTCTGCTCCCGTTCGTCGTGGCCGCCGCCGGCGAAACTTGCGCCTCGACGCCGTCCCACGGCGTCAATCTCGTCGAGGAAGATTATGCACGGTGAATTGTCCTTCGCCTGCTTGAACAAATCCCGCACGCGGGAGGCGCCGACACCGACGAACATCTCGACAAAGTCGCTGCCGGAAATGCTGAAAAAGGGGACATCGGCCTCACCGGCAATTGCTTTTGCGAGCAGTGTCTTACCACAGCCGGGCGGCCCGATGAGCAGCACACCGCGTGGTATGCGGCCTCCGAGGCGCTGAAACTTCTTGGGGTTTTTAAGAAATTCGATAATCTCGCCGACCTCATCCTTGGCCTCATCGATACCGGCCACATCCTCGAAGGTTATTTTTACGCGCTCCTTGTCGTGGAGGCGGTGCTTGCTTCGGCCGAATGACATCAGCATTCCGCCGGCTCCGCTACGGAGGTTCCGCGCAAACATCAGATACAAAAACAGACCCACAAGTGCCAGGGGAAGCAGCATGCTGAGCAAATTCCAGAGCCAGATTCGCTGCTTCGCGAACTGCCACTGGACGCCGCTTTCGTCGAGGTCTTTGACAAGCTGGTCACGGACAATATCCGGCCTGTAATCAACAACGAAGGATTTTGCTGGGTTTTCGCCCTGACTTTCTATCCCGGCCTTGTTGAAGTCTCCGCGAATATCGGTATCGCCGAGTGTGACCTGCTCAATATGCCCGGCCTTTAGCTGGGCCTTAAATTCATCGTATCTTATGGTCTCGACACGCTGCTGCCACTGCTGCGTTACAAACATCACCGTGACTATAATGATGCCAATTAAAAGCAGGTTAAAAGGCCCTCTGCGATAAGAAGAAGTGCCCTTGCCGGGAAGTTTCTTTCCTTCGTACTGCCGTCTGGGGCCGCGTCTTGTATTGCGTTTCTGAGCCATTTTTATTGCTTCAAGATTTTTTCACCCGCCACAGTTGGATAATTACCAGTCCGTTTCCATCAGTTCTACGATATGCTCGGCCAGTGAGTTTGCAGCAAGTTTTGAGGCATAATCGAAGCCCTGGCTCTGCCATTCGGAATAACTGGCCGAGGCAGCAACGGTTTTATTGTCGATAAGAAGCTCCCCGGTCCGCAGGTTTTTCCAGTTGACGACGGCCCGCAGCCGGACATCCTTTTCCAGCGCCCTGCCTATCTGGCGCTCAGTAGTCAAGACCGACTCGGTGGCCTGGACGATTTGTCCGCTTATGACGGTATCGGCCCGGTCGCGACTGGTGACAATCTTGTAGGGCGTCTGCGCCTCAATTCGCTTGGCAAGGGCATCAGTCAGCTCGTATTCGATACCTCGGCGAAAACTCTGGTTGTCAAACATCTCCACATAGATGGTGCCGATGCCCTCCGGATACAGCGATGTATTACTGTAACCGGCCTCACCGCAGCCGGACAGACCGACGCACAGCACAGCCGACAGCCCGACAGAACACCAAATAACACAAAAGACCGGTATAGCTCGACTTTTATTCAGCCTGATACTCATCTCGACGCCTGACTTAATTTTTGTCTTGCCGTTTTCGCCGCTTTGCTGTCCGGCCATTTGTCAACGACCATTTGATAATACAAATTCGCCGGTGAACTGCTGCCGACTTTGCTGTAGTACCGGGCCACTGCAAGGTGCTTCTCGGCCAATTGCTCGTCTATATCAGACAAAATCTCATCGACCTTTATGCCCTTTGCCTCTTCGGGGTAACGAAGCCTGAAATTCTCATAATAGCTACGTGCGCTAATCAGACTCGACCCGTCGTACTCAAGCCCGCGGTAGGCGGCATATTTGTTCCTGGCCATCCCAAGCAGGGCGTCTTTGCCCGTCTGTCCGGTGGGCCAGCGAGTGGATATTTCCGACCACTTCAAATACGCCTGCTCATACTTTCGGCGCTTCTCGTAATTTTGCGCCACGGCCAAAGAGGCCCTTCTGGCTATATCCGCCGTTCCCGCACGGTCGCTGAGCTTTTCCATAACTCTGATGCCTTCGCTGTGGCGGCGCATCAGGAACACAAGCAGGACTCGCTTTCTTCGTCCGCTGAGAAACTCGCTGGCTATGTCGAATTCCCTTTCCATCGCCGCATCGCGCAGCGGGCTGGCGGGGTATTTATCCAGAAGCTGGTCGTATTTTCTGACCGCCTTGGTCATTTTTCTCGCCGCCAACAGTGACTCCGCTGCGACGAATACGTCGAAATCCTCGCCAGCGACTTCGGGAAAATCCGCCTTGAGAGCCTCTGCGGCCTTGCGAAGCTTTTTCGGCTTACCCGCCTCAACAAGCTTTTTCGTCTCGGCCACTCTCAGCAGAAACTCCTCCTGCCTGCTGCCGGCCGGCTGCTGCCACTGGCCCCGGTCATCGAGCCGTAAAGTCTCGCCGGCCCCAAGTTTCGCGGAACACAGGCCAAGAACCATCGCTGTCACAAACACAATTCGAGGCACAAAAACCAATTGTCGCATCTTGAACCGAACTCCGACCGTATTTTCACCTATGGCGGTTGTTCTGCTACGGCAAACACAGGATGACATTATAACCTCGACTCCTACACTTGCAAATCAAGAATTCTAACTCCGCAGCTCATGTTCGGGTCCACGGCTAGCAAGTATCCACAACCACTATATTGTAAACAAGGCAAAAATGAGATGTCCTGTCACCCCATACAATACGTCTGATAATACCGCCCACATCATCAATCACCCCCCCCTTAAACTGCTTTCCCTGCTCAATATGTTTTAATTATCGCAATAACCGGTAATTCCGGATAAAGCATAAAGTCGCAAATACCGATTCTTTTGAGCAGTTTAGCTTAACTTTAGATACGGTTGAATCTCTTCGTTATGAAATTTTCGGGGGCTTCCAAAAGGAACCATTATGAAGTACTCAAATAGAAGTTCACTCCTACAATTCGCTTTGACAGTATTGGTCGTTGTTTTCACAGCCATCCCGGCACCCGCAAGCGCTGATGAAGCAGCCGAAAAAACAGACCTTTACGAGTTGTCCATCGAGGAGCTGATGGACGTAAAGGTAACCTCTGCTTCGAAAAAATCCGAATCGCTTTATGAGGCGCCGGGTATTATGACGGTAGTGCCCCGTGAGGAGTTCGAGGCCTACGGAGACAGAGACCTTCACCAGCTTTTACAGCGTCAGCCCAGCATATATACTCGAGACGTCTTCCCCTACACTGACAATGTAGCGGGCTTTCGGGGCGATATGCTTACTGTTACAGATATACACACCTTAGTTCTCTTTAACGGCCGGCCCATCCGGGAGAGCGCCCAAGGTCTTAATGTTAATATGTACAAGACCCTTCCTCTGTCGGTTTTTGAGAGCGTGGAACTGATTCGCGGCCCCGGTTCGGTTCTCTACGGGTCCAACGCCTTCACGGGTGTCATCAATCTCAAGACCCAGGTTCCAGAACAGAACGAAGTCACAGTCTCGTCAATGGCAGGCACCTATGGATACTACGATTCGGATATTACAGCCGAAGGAAAGTCCGGCGAATTCGGATACATTACTGCCTTTAGGGTCGCCGGAGAACAGGGATACCCCTACAAAATTACCGACGCGTTTGGCGTCTACGGCGAGGATAACAGACAATACAAAAGCTACTCGGGATTGACGCATCTGGATTGTGGAAACTTCAGTTTTGACGGCTTCTGGTCGGATTACGATGCCTTCGCCCTTGGTGTTGTGCCTTCCTGGTCCAATCCACATCAATCATTCCGCAATAAAAAGCTGTTTTTAAACGCCGGTTATCGAATTCCCATGCACGAACGTGCAACGCTGGAGCTAAACGCCACATACAATCTTCAGGAAAACGGCCTATCCAGCTTTAATCCGGAGATTATCGGGAACAACACATCGGACATACTTGGTGAGGCAACGCTGTTCGTCAATCCCGTGGACAATCTGAATATAGTTACCGGGTGGCTGATGGAGCAGCGTTCCAGCTACCATCCGGACGATGATGAATATCAATCCATCCCCCCGTATCGTCATGAGCCGAAGAGCTTTTATGCTCAGGGCGATTACAAGTTCGACAAGCTTGTTAAGCTCATAGCCGGCACGCAATGGAACAAATCAAGTTACGGCTTCGAAGACTGGATATCACGATTTGGTGTGATTATAACACCATCTGACAAATGGGGGGTGAAATTACTCCGCGGTGAGGCCTTCCGAGCTCCTGCCACAGTGGAAACTGACCTCTATGACCCGAATATTCTGATGGGCAATAAGAACCTGGAACCGGAAACTATAACGACCTACGATACGCAGCTTTTCTATCACGACGAGAAGACCTACGCGGCTTTCACCTACTTTCAAAGCACGATTGACAAGCTCATCATTTACGATACGGCCGCCGTGCCCACAACGTCATATATAAACGGGGGCAAACAAAGGTACAACGGCATTGAATTAGAAGCCAAACGTTTCCTTACGCCCAACTGGCACGTGCTTGGCTCATTCACTCACCAAGAAAACAAGGGTGACGCCGGCCTGAATCCCACTGTGGTTCCGAAAAACATGTTCAAGCTGGGTACTGCATACACATGGGACTGGGGTACGCTATCGGCGTTCTACACCTTTTTCGGGAATCCGCCGGAAATCTACTTCCCCTCATTGTCACCCCCCTTTGGTTCGACGCTTGTGGCCAATTCCGAACCTGATGAGATGCATCTGGTTAATATGAACTTAGACCTCGATATCTCAAAGTGGATGGGTCTTGGCAAGGGGCAGTCCGTGCTGACGCTACGGGTGGAAAACCTCTTTGACGAAGATGGTTACGTGCCGACACTTGCCTACTCCGGCACTCCGAACTCTTTTCCCTACGGCCCGGGCAGGACGTGGTATGTGGGGATGAAGGTTCGCTTCTGAGAGCCAGGCCAGCGCCTTTGCATATCCAGTTGTAAATCACTGTCGTTGTGCCAGACATCCCGTACCTGTGTTTTGCCGGGAAAATACGAGTGTTCAGGAGAAACTCTTTTTATTGTAGAAAAAAGGAGACGAGGTCCCCCCCGTTGTCTAAGCTATTCGGTCAGCAACCCCGTCTCCCAGAAGAAGAGAGGAGAAGAGAAGGCGTTGGTTTCCCAACTGTTCCACTTAAAATATATGTAATTTTTCGGAGAATCCAAAGGCGAGGAGCTGTTTTTTTTGCTTCAAGTTTGGTGACACTGCCGCCGAGTCAGGAACAGCCCCATATTATAGCGGTGATTCAATATTACAGAGGCCCAATAAGATATTTTGCGCTGACAAGGAGTAAGATTACAGGACCACTTACTCGGCGTTATTCGTAACGGCGGCGGGGTCTTTCTGGCCTTCAATGGCCTCTATTTTTCTTACCCTTCTGAGGTGTCTGCCGCCTGCAAAGTCGGTGCTGAGCCAGACCTCGACCATTCTCCTCAGCAGCACTTCGCCGAGCAACTCGCCCGACAGACACAGGACGTTTGCGTCGTTGTGATGGCGTGAGATACGCGCGCTGATTTCGTCATAGCACAGGGCGGCGCGGACGCCCCTGACCTTGTTGGCGCTGATGCTCATTCCAATACCGGTTCCGCAGGCAAGAATCGCCCTGTCGGCTTTTTTTTCGGAAACGGCCTTAGCCGCAAGATACGCGGGGTCAGGATAATCAACCGGATTGCCGTCGGTTGTCCCCACGTCAACGCACTCATGGCCGAGCTGAGCGATAATCGTCTTAATCAGCTCTTTGGCCTTGTAGCCGCGATGGTCACTTCCAACCACTATCTTCATAGCGCCAGCTCACTAATCCTTTTTGTTACAGCTTTATCAATCAATTCGGCACAGTTGTCGTAAACAAGTTGCGACTGCCCTATCGGGTCCGGGACATCAGCATCTTCTGCGAGCAACAAACACCTCTCAGCCGATTCGGAGCTCATATCCACGACAGCATCACGGTGCACCCGTGCGAGAGCAAATATCAGGTCGCTTTGCTCAATCAAATATCTGCTCAAGGCCCGGCTTCTGTGACTGCTAACATCAATTCCTCTCGCGTCACACGCCCTGACTGCCTCGGCAGTTGCAGGAAAGCCAGTCATTCCAAGCGTGCCTGCAGAAGTAA
This sequence comes from uncultured Pirellulales bacterium, assembly GCA_964597035.1. Classification (GTDB taxonomy): domain Bacteria; phylum Planctomycetota; class Phycisphaerae; order Sedimentisphaerales; family Anaerobacaceae; genus Fen-1362. The sequence continues at coordinate 9,317 of CAZQWM010000028.1, read as the reverse complement.
TTATATAACCCTTTTCATCGAGCCGGTCAATAGAACAAACCAATTTTTCCGCCAAGTATTTCATAAACAGCCCTTCAGCCATCGGGCTTCTACAGCTATTACCCGTGCATACAAATAAAACCGTAACCTTTGCCATTTCAAGGAGTTGAGACTCTGAATAAACGCCCTGTCTGAGCATTTCAAAGCCCCTTTTGCCTATCTTTACGACCGTGCTGCTTAGTTTGTGCGTGCAGGGGCCGGCGTCTAAAATCATTTCAATCCGGCCTGCGAACCGTTTGATAACCTGTTGGGCATTGACAGCCGGTGATTGGCCTGTGACGTTGGCACTTGGCGCGACAACTTCACCGGCGGTCTGCGCCAACAGCATCGCTGCGACGGGGTGATTGGGACATCGAATGCCGATGGAGTTGTCGCGGTAAAGGTTTTCAAACACCTCGGCAGGTAACTTTTCTTTCTGCTGCTGAACGGCAGCATCGTCAAGCTCGCATACTATTGTCAGCGGGCCGGGCCAGGCGTTTTTAACAAGCTTTTTTGCCCGCAGGCCCATTTCGGGGACATACCTGAAGACATCGGAGGGATTGGCGATATGAAGTGTATAGTATTTATCCGCGGGCCGGCCTTTAACTTCGTCGAGTCGAGCAAGCGAGTCGTTACTCACGCGACAGCCGATGCCGTAAACGGTTTCGGTGGGAAAGGCAACAAGTCCGCCGGAATCTATAATTGCCGCGGCTTCTTTAATCGCCGTCGCGTCTATATTTCCCGTGTCAATTTTGACAATCTTCGTTTCCACAAAGGCAAAGATACAGCAAAGTCGACTTATCCGCAAGATGACTTCGACAAGTCCAAAAGTCCTCGCAAGGGCAGGTGGAAACTACGGCGGTAAGAATGAGACATCTTTTCAGCAGGTTAAACCTCAGTCTTTCCGACTTTCAGCTTCCGCCTAATCGGTCGGCGGTGGGGGAGGATTTGAATTGTCGATATGGGCAAGCAGAATTTTCAGGTCGTCCACGTCGAGGAGGCCATCGGAATTGATATCGCCGAAAAGGTAGCGGTCGGGTGTCTCAATACTCGCAAGCAAATTATCGAGCATCGCCATTACATCGAGGTCATCGACCTGGCCGTCGGCGTTTAGGTCGAGCCAAAACGAGTCGTCTCTGGCCTGAGCCGACGTAACATTCCAGGCAAGGCCGTATGGCGAGGTGATTTGCGGCTGGTTAACGTCGTTGTGGTCGCTGAAGGAAACGACGATTTCGTACTCGGTGAAGTTGACATCGGCAGGGAAGTAAATGTGCTCAACGTTGTCGGTCCGGCTGTCGCTGTAATCGAGCAGGTAATCGTTGTTGGGGTCGTTCGAATCAACGGCCCAGACCTCAAGCTGAATATCGGCATCCAAATCCGTGCGGTGCTCAAAGGGATATTCAGCGGCGAAGTGCCTGTTCCAGGTAAGTGTCGCAGAGATTATTTTGTCCGCAGGGTCCTGTATCGAGATTCTGTAGATATTGGCCGGGGTCTGGTTTGCATCGAGCTTGTTGAGGTCCCAGCCGGCGTTCGGGCATTCGCCGGGAAGATGACGGCCGGCTTTTAGCTGGCTGTGTGCGGCCAGCGCGTTGACCACTCCGGCTCCCTGCAGATAGTCGAGAGGAACATCGTGGTCATCGTCCTTGGCTAAAAGGCCTTTGTGCCAATATGGCAGCTTTGTTGCAGAGTTTAGCAAAACGGCCTTTATGACGCAGTTACCGCCCTCGCGTGCGGTGGCCAACTGAAGGTTCGGGTCGGCAGATGCCTGCTGCAAGAGTACGGCGGCGGTTCCGGCGACAATCGGCGTGGCGAAACTCGACCAGGTTCCGGTCGGCTCATATAGACCCGGTTCGCCAGCGACGGCAGCAAGGCAATTGCCTGGTGCAACGATATCCGGCTTGCATCGGCCATCAGAGGTCGGGCCCCGGCTGGAATACTCGGGATAAACAAGAGCGAAACGTGAAAGTCCAGTTGCAGTATCATTGGTATCGAGCGATTTTACTACGCCGACGCCTATGACATTGGAACCTGCGCCGGGGTATAGCACCGGGTCTGATGAATTGGTGCCATTGCCTATGCCGATGACAACCGTCAGCCCATACCGTTGAGCAAGCGCCTCGATGCCGCGTGTCCACCAGTCCTCAAACTGATAGCCGATGTCGGCTGTAATGATGTTGGCGTCCGGGGCCAGGCAGGGGAAAACGTTATTGATAAGGAACTGCCAGAACTCATAAACGTCTGCCTGTGCGTCGGGGACGGCTCCCTGGTAATAAAAACGACCGAGCTGCTCATTGTAGGCGTTGGGGTCCTGGCCGAAAAGAATCGAGCAAACGGCCGTCGAATGTGCGGAGATACCCGCAGGCAAAAACCGAAGGTCGTGAAAGGCATACTGCGTGTTGTTGAAACAATTGTGGTCGGCGGCGGGCTGATAGTCGTTTTGCGGCTGTCCCTCGGTGTATGTAATGCTTCGGGAGACAACGGCGACTTTAACACCGGCACCGGTTAGATTGGGGTCAAGCTGTCTTAGCTGATACAGTGCGGCGTAATTAAGCCCCTGCGGCTGAAGCGTATCAATGGCAGGCAGTGCGGCAAAGGTTGCGCCTGTCAAAGTCAACAACGCCACAGCCAACATTATCAGGTGTGATATTCGAGCTTTTATAAGACGTCGCCCCACTATATCCTCCGCAGGCGAGTTATAAACATCACAGCGATTACGAGATTTCAGCCAAAAGGCGGCTTCCCAAAACATAAATTATACCAAAAAATCCCGTGGTTTTCAAGCTATTCGGTAATGTTCCGAAGACCTCATTGAATATATACGCTATATTTCGGCACACAGGCATAGCCGCACCACAAAAACAGCCCGCAAACAAACAAAAAAAACGCCTACCGGCCGGATACCGGAATTTTTTTGCCGGCGTCCAAAATTTCCGCTTGACAACTGAGGAAGCCGGCTCAAAATTGGTCCAATCTCTTTGGAGAGAAAGCAAAGGTAATGGAAGAACGAAACACGCTCGCAAACACGTCGGGTTCAGGCAGGGGAGAGAATGTAACCTCATGTCGGCTGAAACGGCTGTGTCAAATCAGTGTTCGGGTGCATCGCGTAAATACTCAGCCCGTCTTTGCACAATGCGAACAGACCAAAACTCGAGGATTTATCCGAACAGGACAAACCAAAAACAGACCTTTCTAAATTTAAGGATGCCGCAATGAGGATTCTCAATCGTTCAAACCTGGGTTTTGTCGGGGCAGTTATTTTAGGGTTGCTTGTGGCGTGGTTGGTTGCCGTTCCTACGCGGACGACCGGTGAGCGGCTTCGCGGAAACTGCAGAAAGTGCATTATGGAAGCGCTCGTAGTCTGCCCCAACCAGCTTGGCGGAACATGTAAAAAGAGTGCTTATCAGTGCGTTGTTCTGCCCACCGCCAAGGGCACCTGCTACAGGGGCACTCCGAGCGGCTGTATTTTCGACGAGGATTGTCAATCCACATGGCACGAAGCATGTATGGGTGTGTAAGAATTATTGTGTTTTATAGATTAGGTCGGGTTAAAGAAATGAATGATTGGGGAGCTAAATATGACTCGCAGATTAAAATTAGTGGTCATCACAGCGGTTTTTGGGGCGGTCCTTTACGGCAATACGGCTCCGGGACAAAGCGAGATGAGTCCTGATGCTGCAACAATAATCGAGCAATACAGGCAGTCACTACTATGGCTTGATTCGGTGACGATGCAAATTGATATCAACGGGACCCCCAAAGGTTATCCGGACAAAGGGCCTTACGGTGTTACACTGCTGTTTCACCACGACCATGATAGAGCAGAATGGAGAGGTAGGATTTTTACTCTCAACGGCAATCCAGGACCCGGCGTCGACCACACAATCAACGAGATATTTACACAACAACGCTACATCAGCTTTGGAAATCCCGTCGGCGAACGCTTACGGGGCGCGCTTGTCAGCAATGACTTAAATGAAAAACGAAAAGGATTTTTCGAGGACCCCGGTTCCGGCAGCCCGCTATGGGGACGAATATTTGGCAACAATCACAAAAGCGTCGCCGATTTACTCGAAGAATCCGGCGACCTTGTAATGCAGGAGGAATCAAGAGACAATATGCCGTGTCTCGTATTGCAGGGTACCACGAAATACGGCAGGACAACCGCATGGATTGCCTCGGAGAAAGGCTATAGCGCACTAAAATGGTCCATTGAGAAAAAAGGCGACGACCTTTTCGATGAGAGGCCGATTGAAGCCGAGTCGTGGATTGCAACATTCGAAGCAGTGGAATTTCAGCAAATAGAAGATTTCTTCGTCCCGATAGCAGGGGTATTCACATTAAACCAGAGCTATCCCGACGGTAAGAAGTTCTCGGCACGCAAGGAGTACACAGCAAGTCACATTCAACTGAATCCTGATTTCGATTCTATGGAGGCATTCAAGGTAGATTTGCCGAATGGCCTTCGCATTTACTCGGAACAGGCGCCGGGCATACGATACAAATGGCAGGATGGTAACGTTGTACCGGACATAGACAGACGCAGCTTCGAAGAAATCGACAAAACAATCGAGACACTGAAAAAATAGGAACACCCTTCTGATGATAGCAGCAGCAACGGCAGTGACTCACCAGCCGCGATACATTTGTGGTATTCACCGTCAAATATACAAGGCAGAACGAGATGGGGCCTGACGCTGTGACAATAATCGCGCGATACAGGCAGTCACTATTATGGCTTGATTCGGTATCAATGCAAATCGATATCAGCGCCTTCCCCACGGGCTACGAGGACAAAGTCCCGTCCGGAACTACGCTACTGTTTCGTAATGGGGACGGCAAGACAGAATGGCGAGGCAGGATTTTTACTCTCAGCGGCAATCCAGGACCCAGTCTCGACCACACAATAAACGAGATATTTACACAACAACGCTACATTAGTTTCGGCAATCCCGTCGGCGAACGCTTACGGGGGGCGCTTGTCAGCAATGACTTAAATGAAAAACGAAGAAGGTTTTTCGAGAACTCCGGCTACGGCAGTCCGCTATGGGGACGCATATGCGGCAACAATCACAAAAGCGTCGCCGATTTGCTCGAAGAATCCGGCGACCTTACGATGCAGGAGGAATCAATTGATAACGTGCCGTGTTTCGTATTGCAGGGCAGCACGAAATACGGCAGGACAACTGCATGGATTGCCCCGGAAAAAGGTTATAAAGCATTAAAATGGTCAATCGAGAAAAAGGGCGACGACCTTTTCGATGAAAAACCAATTACGGCCGAGTTTTGGATTGCGACCTTTGAAGCAGTGGAATTTCAGCAAATAGAAGATTTCTTCGTTCCAACGGCAGGTGTGTTCACACTGAACCAGAGCTATCCCGACGGCAAGAAGTTCTCGGCACGCGAAGATTTTGCCGTGAGCAATATCGAACTGAACCCCGACTTTAATTCGGTGGAAGCCTTCAAGGTAAATCTACCTAACGGATTGCGCGTTTATTCAGAGGAGGCACCTGGTATACGATACAAATGGCAGGATGGCAACGTTGTGCCGGATATAGACAGACGCAACTTTGAAGAAATCGACAAAATGATAGACCGGATAAAAAAATAAGCAGCATATAAACGCGGGCTTTCGATTATAAGAACCCTGACGCCATCTTTGAGGCGCTCAAATTTCAAAAAGCATCGCTCTTTTCATTCCCATCAGCGAACTGTTGACATTACAACGGACATTAAGCCATACTCAACCTATGACAATGCCTGCGGAAAGCATCAAATCGTTCAGCCCGAAGGTTCAGCAACTCTGGGCACTGATGAATCCCTGCATGCTGTGTCCACGTAAATGCAGAGTCGAACGCAGCCCCTCGACAACGCTCGGGACAGGCAAAAGTGAGCTTGGATTCTGTGGTATAGGCGATATGTCGGTTGTCAACTCGCAGGGTCCTCACTTCGGCGAGGAAAGCGTACTGGTTGGTTCGGGCGGTTCGGGGACGATATTTTTCGCCGGCTGTAATCTCGGTTGTGTGTTCTGTCAGAACTATGACATAAGTCACTTCCGGCACGGTCGGCCGATAACTATCAGTGAATTGGCTAAGTTTATGCTCGATTTACAAAGCTACGGTTGCAGCAACGTAAATTTCGTTACCCCTACGCACGTCGCGCCGGCTGTTGCAGCGAGCATCGAGACCGCAAGAAAAAGAGGATTGAAACTGCCGACTGTTTACAACTGCGGTGGATACGATTCGGTCGAGACGCTGCAACTTCTGGAAGGGTCCATTGACATTTATATGCCGGATATCAAGTTCGCGGACAGCAAAATCGCCGATGAGCTTGCCAAAGCGCCGGACTATCCGGAAGTCTGCTTTTCGGTCGTAAAGGAGATGCATCGACAGGTCGGCGATTTACAGATTAATGAGAAGGGTCTGGCAACTCGCGGTCTTCTTGTTCGCCATTTAGTGCTGCCAAACGAGGTGGCCGGCAGCTTCAAGGTGATAGATTTTCTCGCAGAACAGGTTAGCCCCAAAACCGCAATTAACGTGATGGACCAGTATCGGCCTTGCTTCAAGGCAAATGAGCACCCCAACATAAACCGCAGACCAACTACAGATGAAGTGGAGCAGGTGCTCAAATACGCAGTCAAAAAAGGCCTGAGAGTTATCAACTAAAGTATCTGTGTAAAACGTCACGAAAAGAGTGTCTTCAAGGCCCTCGCGTTTTCGACGGCGTGGCCTTCGACGTCGTTGTTGAAGTAGGCGTAGATGCAGCGGACACCCTTTTTGTTCTCTTTAATCCACTTCGCCCATTTAGCCAGCAGCGGCTTGGTATAGTTACCGGCGTATCTGCCCGACGCGCCGTGAAAGCGAATGTAAATTACGCCGCCGGTGATTCGCTTCGGTGTGGGCTGGCCGCTGAGGTCGTGGATGCAGAAGCCGGCATTGAAATCGTCAAGCAACTTGAAAGTGTCATCTGCGTACCAGCTTTCGTGGCGAAACTCGAAGATGGCTTTATGTTTTCTCGGCAGCAGTTTCAAAAACGAGCCGAGGAGTTTGAGATTTTTATGCAGCATTGGCGGCAGTTGATAAAGAACCGGGCCGAGATGGCTTTTCAATAATTTGACCCTTTCGAAGAATCGTTGAATCTCGTCTTTGGTATCTTTTAATTTTTTGATATGGGTGATATAGCGATTGGCCTTGACGGTAAATAAAAAACCGGCAGGCGCAAGCTTTTGCCACTTTTTAATCGTCTGCTCCAACGGCAGGTGATAGAAAGTATTGTTGATTTCGACGGTGTCGAACTCTTTAGCGTAGTAAGCCAGCCAGTCGCTTTTAGGCAGGTCTTGAGGATAGAAACGGCCCTTCCAGTGGTCGTAATACCAGCCGGATGTCCCTATCCGAATTTCACAGACGGCCCTGGCCATACCTCGCCACTATTGACCTTTGACATTCATTTTGATTGAGAAGAGTATGTTCCTGGCCGTGATGAAGAGCGTGTCATTGTCTTTTCCTCCGAAGCAGACATTTGACGGCCGCATACCACCGAGATTGATGTAGTCGATTTGGCTGCCCGCCGGGTCGAATACAAAAACGCCTCTGCCGGTAAGATACAAATTGCCCCTTTCATCAAGTGTGACACCGTCCGAGCCCATCTCGGCAAACAATTTCTTGTCGGTCAATGTGCCGTCGTCTTTGATTTTGTAAACCCAGGTTTTGTTGTCACCGTGATCGGCTACGTAAAGCAGTTTTCCGTCTTTGGTCCCAATGACGCCATTCGGCCGGACCAAATCACCGATGACGAGAACAAGCTCATTGGAATCCGGCCCGCCTCGACTCGCGTCGGGCGAGGCGGGCGGCAGATAAAAAACATATTCGCCGGGTAATTCCATATCATCCCTGTTGCCTCCATAGTAGGGGTCGGTGAAATATATGCCGCCTTTCGGGTCTCGCCAGAGGTCGTTGGTGCTGTTGAGTTTTTTGCCCTTATAGTTGTCGGCCAGAACGGTAACGTTACCTTTCATATCGATTCGGGTGAGTCGGCGATTGCCACCTTCGCATACGAGGAGGTTTCCATCGCGGTCAAAGAAAAGGCCGTTGGCCCCACCCGAATTTTCGCGGAAGGTCGATGGCTTTCCGTCAACCGACCATTTGTGAATCCGATTGTTCGGAATATCCGTGAAGTAGATATTTCCTTTGGCATCGGCTGCCGGGCCTTCGGTAAAGCTGAATCCGCCAGCGAGCTTCTTGACCTTTGCATCTGCTGCAACGACGCCAGCTTTAACGGGAACAAGAAAAAACATTGAAACAGTGAAAATCACGACCACCGACATGTTTTTCATCGTATTACCCTTTCAGAAAGATATTGAAGAAATGATAAGTCACAATACCATCGCTGCCAGTAATAGTAAAGGGAAAAGGCCTATGAGCCATAGCCGCCGACGAACGCTTGCCCAGCGGCTGTCTATAGCTTATTATCAAGGCACTAAAACAACCACACTCGTCCATAGAAGCTTTGTCTGGAGGTTTTTCGAATATGAAAAACATATTTAGCTTGATGTCAACAGTGCTGTTATTTACCGTTGGCATGATGTCTTCAGCGCAGTCAAAACAGATAGTGCCTTTGGAAATCGGAGCACAGGCGCCGGATTTAAATCTGCCCGGCGTCGATGGGCGAAACTACCGATTAGCCGATTTCGCCGACGATGATATTCTCGTCATTGTTTTTACCGCCAATCACTGCCCAACCGCGCAGGCATACGAAGAAAGGATTATGAAACTCGTCGCTGATTACAAAGATAAAGGCATCGTACTGGTAGCAATATCACCCAATGACCCGCTGGCGGTCCGGCTCGATGAGCTTGCATGGACGGATTTGGGTGATTCATTCGAGGAAATGAAGATTCGTGCAGCCGAAAGAAAATTTAACTTCCCCTATCTTTACGACGGCGAAACACAGGCTGTATCCCTTCAATACGGGCCAGTCAGCACACCGCACGTATTCATTTTCGACAAGCAGCGAAAACTGCAATACCAGGGGGCAATCGACAACTCCGAAGACCCAAGCAAAGTCAAAAAGGATTTTGTGCGGGATGCACTTGATGCTCTGCTCGAATGTCGCGAAGTCACTGTAAAAAAAGTCAAGACCTTCGGCTGTTCCATAAAATGGGCCGACAAGCGCAGGTCAGTCGAGCAGGCATTTAAACAGTGGGCAAAAGAGCCGGTTGATGTAAACATGATAGACGTCAATGGCATAAAGTCGCTGATGACAAACGATTCCGGCAAATTGCGCCTTGTCAACGTATGGGCGAC
>CAZQWM010000027.1:0-29987 GCA_964597035.1 uncultured Pirellulales bacterium | reverse complement strand
TTGATGTCAATCCGGACGTCGACTTTCTTTCCTCTCAGTTCCTCTTTGAAATATGTCTTTGGGACGGTCACGGTGGTAGTTTTAACGTCTCCGGCTTTTGCACCGACAAGGACCTTATCGAGCCCTTCCACGGGTACCTCGGCAATCGAGCCGTTCGGCCGGACGTGTATCTCGGCGTTGTCGGCCTTCTGCTCGCCGGTGCCTTCAATATCCAGGATAACGTCCGCGATTACCTGGTCTTCGAACTCGACTTTGCCGCTTTCTTTCGGCGTCCACAGGCCTGAGTATTTGCGTAGCAGTTCTATCTCCCTGTCCACGTGGGCATCGGTGACCTCCGGTTTCGTCTTTTTTACAGGTATGCCTTCGAGCGAGGGCAGCTCGAATTCCGGGCGAACCTCAACTTCGAAGTCAAATTTGAGGGGACCTTCCGAGGGCAGCTCGATTTTTTCGTGGTCGATATTCGGCTCGCGAAGTATATCGAGGGATCTGTCCTTTATCGCTGATTCGCTGGCATCGGCAAGAAGCTTGAGCTTGATTTGTTCGGTAGTTTCTTTGCCGAAGCGTTTTTCTAACAGCCGGCGCGGGGCCCTGCCCTTCCTGAAACCCGGCACTAAGGCCTCTTTTCGCAGAGACTCGTATTGCTCGTCCGTGGCTTTTTCCACGGTCTGTCTCGGGATTTCGACGATGACTTTTTTCCTGCACGGCCCCGCCTCTTCGATTGTCACCGTGTTTTTCGGGGTTGTCTGCTGTTGTTGCTCTGCCATTTCTCTTCTCCGAATTAGTGTTACCCTGCGCCTTGCTGCGATAGTTAAAAATGGCCTTAGGAAATTTTGTTCCCTCAGCCATATATTTTGGTCTGTCATTCCGACTTGCCGGACGAGTCCGGTTATCGGAACTTAAACGCGCCGGCGACCAATGCCCAACTACATTTAGCCGGTAACTCGCCGGTGCTATATCGTCACGGTTGAAACCACAAAATTTGCCGAAAGCGGGTGATGGGACTTGAACCCACGACATTCACGTTGGCAACGTGACGCTCTACCACTGAGCTACACCCGCGGGTAGTACGGCTATGATTATACTCCGCCCGGCCGCATCAGGGCAATAAAAAAAAGGCGGGTGCCTGTTCGGCACCCGCCAGCCGGTTTAATGAGCACTGACAAGCCAATGGCGTGCGAAAATCGCAAAATCGAAGAAGTCCACGGCGCAGTCACAGTCCAGGTCCCCGATGTAAACATACGCAAACTCAGAAGCGCCCATATCCACTATGTCGCTATCGTTACAATCGCCATCTGCAATCCTGAGCCGGCCGTCGAGGTCTGTGGTTACACCGGAAGGCACTGCGGTGTTGTCGCCGACGTCGATACAGGGTGAATCCACCGATAACGTAATGTTGTCGTCCAGCGTACCGATAACGTCGTCCGGGCCGTTGGCATCCATGAAACACGGGTCGATATTGATGTTTCCTACACCGCCGGCGCCTGTCCAGCCACCCTGCACATCAGAGTAATTGACAGTTGCCGCGCTACTCCCGCTGTCGCCTATCTGCGAACCAGCAGGGGCGTTATTGTCCCAGAAGATGCAGTTGGTGATTATCGGATAGGAGTCATTCCAGTCGTTTACAGCACCGGAGTACGAGCTGGCCAGATTGGCGGTGAAAGTGCAATTAGTTATTTCGGGACAGCTACCGATGACGTTGGATACAGCCCCGCCATAAACCGAGGAGTTTTTAATGAATGAGCAATTAGTCACCGCCGGACTGCTGCTTATGTTGAACAATCCACCCGCGTTACTGCCGCCGGAAACATCCTCGTTCCAAATGAACCTGCAGTTGAGCAGTGTCGGGGAGCTATTATAATTCTTTACACCACCGCCACCACCACTACCTCCACTAGCGTTTCTGAAGAAGATGCAGTTGGTTATATGCAAATTACTGTAGTCGTTCCGCATACCTCCTCCGCCGGCACTTGAGGAATTCTCGACGAACTTGGATTTATTGACTGTGCAATTTGAGCTAATGTTGAGCATTCCCCCACCTTCATTATCAGGCCATGCACTGCCGTCGGCATTACCGGCGGTGATAGTGAAGCCGTCGAGGATTGCCGTTGCATCAGTATTGCTGCCGGTTACGACGTGATAGCTGTTTTCTGCTCGCGTGGACTCAGTCAGTAAATTACAGGGGTCGCTCACATAAATATCCTTGATGGTAAGGTCGCCGCTAAGAATAGTCTCGTAAGTGGCGATATGCCGGTCGGCCCAGTCATTACAGCCGCCGGAAGGAAAACCGCCGTAGAGGGCAACGCCGTTTATGAGCTGGAATGTAGCCGACCGGTTACCCGGTGTCTGCCCTGTCTTCTGGTCGGGCCTGTAAGTACCCTCAGCTACTAAAATCTGAGTCCCGCTCGATGCAGCGGCCAGGGCATCCTGCAGATAATTATATGCATCTTCCCAGCTCGACCCATCGTCATTGCCCGTGGCGTTGGAATCGACATACATTTTGCTGATTGTAAAATCGACGCCCCAGACATTACCCGATACCGCCGTACCATCCACGGAAGTGCCTGTGTTCACAACCTGGGTGCCGTAAGCTGGTCCCGGGCTGATTGTATACGTCGAAGCCGAAGGAACGTGTGCAAGCACATATATCCCCCGATAGTCTGTGGTCGCCGGATATGTCCCGCCGCCTGACCTTTGCGCAGTGACCGCTACTCCTGCGACTGGGGTACCGGATATATTGGTGACTCGCCCGCTAATCAGCTCGTTTGCATTTGTCTTAAAAAGATTATACAGACAATCGTCAACATAGGTGTAACCAGGTGGCATATAGTTACTGTCATTAAAGTTGTACCATGCATCCTGCTGACCCGACCAGCCCATGTTCAGGTGATGGTAAGGTGCTCCCAAATTGTAGCCGTAACCATCGCACACAATGGCATGCCCGCCTTCTTCGGGCATAATACCCAGAATTACCGGGTGGTTGTAGTCAAGATTCGGGTTAATCATCGCCGTAAGTCCCGGACCAATGTTGGCACCAGAGTTCCAGCCGTAGATACAATTGCTATAGCCGAAAATACCTACCAGGTTTGCATCAGCTGTGGCAAGATAAGCCGCGGAGGACCCAGCCGAGTAGTCCATATTAACCACTACTCCTGCGTCATAGCAGAGTGCTCCGATGGCTGCTCGATTGGGCCCGGGAGTGTTGCAGTCCGGCACATAGTCCATAAGGTCCCAGTTATATGCTCCACCTAAGCCATCGCCTCCCCGTGTGTTTACATCGTTCGGGCTCCCGTAAACACTGATAGTGGAGAAATTTATCCCGATGCCTGATGTGGGATACTCATGGTATCGCATTACTTGCGCCATAGCAGTGGCAACACAACCGCACGGATAATTAGTCGGAGTGCCGGCAGGAAAAGGCGGAGTGTAATAGTTATAGCACGCAACAGGTGCCGGAACACAACAGGTCCTCTGGTCCCAGTTGCTCTGGACCAGCGGAGCTACTCGAACATCTGATATTGTAGCAAGCCCTGCTTTTATAAAAATACCACCATCACCGAGGTCTGTCAACCTGTCCCATTTATCCTGTGCTTTGAGCAATGCCGCCGTCACGTTGGTTGATTTAAGTCCTTGAGTACTTCGAACCGCCGCGATTCGACCGTTAAGGTCCCGGCTTACCAGTGCTCCCAGAGGATTATCATGCGAAGGATTGTATAATCCTTCCGGTAGAAAACCAATAATCGGCTCAATCAAATCATCCGCAGGCACAATTGCAAATCCGGCCGGCCGCAGATAAACAATGTAGTAAATCGGCTCGGCATAGTTGTTTGTAAATGTCTCAACCCTCTTAACTTCGTGGCCGAGCACCATACCGAGTGGTTCGGTGCTTGTCCTTAACCAACCTGTCACTACCTTTTCAGCCTGGTAGGACGTCGTTGGTCCGGCCCAAAGCGTACTGACCACGCATCCGAGGATAGTCAAAATGCAGAGAGTCTTTAGGGGGACACCTTTGGCTTTCATCTTTTTGCCCTTTCAAATTTAATCATTTCCTCCTCATTTTGTGCGCGTAATGCGCGCACCCGTTACCTCTCATCACAAATAAGATAAATGGGCGTGCTGAAACCACATAAAATTACATCCTCCTGCCAAGTGCTCAGTAAGTAGCAAAAGACGAGATGATTATGCGCTTAACGTACCCGAAGTCAAGATAAAATGGAAAAAATCATCGCTGTTTCGGGATTGCCTTATACGTTCAGGCCGGCTTATTGACGGGGGGACAGGGACACGGTTTAACGGTTCGAGATTAGGGTTTGTTCTATATCTTGTGCGATTGACTCGACGGCCCGGGCTGCCGGCTCAGAGAGGCCCCGGCCGAGGGTAAGCTGGGCCGGCTGGACTGCGATAAAGAGGATTTTGACGTCAATTTCTGAGCTTACAAGCTGGCCAAAAAGATGCGGCGAAAGGCAATGTGTTGACAAGGCGAACTGCTGCAACTGCTCGGGACGCAGCAGTTTGACCGTCCCGGCGGCCTCGCCAAGGTCAACGGCATCGACAATGAGCAGTGTTTTTGGTGCCTTTTTGACAATTTGGCCGATGTAGTTTTCAGGGACCGTGCCGGCATCGATAACGTCGGCGGTGATTTTGCCCAAAAGCCGCTCGCAGAGCTTCGGGCCAAGGCCGTCGTCACCCTTGAGAGTATTGCCGATACCCAGGAGCATCACAGGAGTCGCAGCAGATTTGAGCAGGTCTTTTAGCGAATCATTACAGGGATTGCGGGTCGTGTCACGACGGCCGTCACCGGCGCCTTGGTGCGCCGATTCATTTATAGGCGGATATTCAGCTCGCATTTACACTTGGGACACAGGATTCGCATGAAATCGGGTATCTCGGGACTCGTTTTGTCCCTCGACGGCGGCTTTTGTCGCGTGGCAGGGGCAAGCTCGTGACTTTTGGCCAGCAGAAGCGAGGGATTGGTGTATGCCAGAGGGCCGAGCCGCTCATAGAGCCATACGAGATGCTTCTTTGTCCCTATCAGCGCCCCGCATTTCTCACACAACTGCAGCTCGTAGTCGTGAGTTTCGATTGTCTCGTTGCGGTCGAGTGTGGCAAGGTCCCATTTGTTGGATAGCTTGATGCCCTTCTCGGTGGTGCAGTTCTCGCTGCAATTTCCGCAGAAGATGCAGGTGTCGTATCTCAGCGTAATGGTCCTGGTCGGCTTTTCGGGATTAAGGTCGTCTTTCATCGTCAGCGCCAGGGTCGGACAGACGTTCACGCAGGCGCCACAGCCGATGCAGTTATCGGGGTCAAACTCCGGCTTACCCCTGTAGCGTTCGGGCACCTCGCAGGGTTCAGCAGGAAACTTCGTAGTAAAACGCGGAGAGAAAACCGCGTTGACCGCTTCTTTCAGTTCTCTAAGTTTGGGCCACTTCAATTCAACATCTCCACATAAAAGGCCGGCACGCCGGCCGATGAATCGTTATTTGCCCTTTTCCTTGTCCTGGCCGTATTTATCGACGATGCTGTTTTCCCATAGCGGCACGCCGGAGGCGTACGCACCTTTGGCTATTGCGTGCGCAGCGGTCGGCGAGGTAATAAGAATGAATACCGCGCATATAATCGCCTTGGCGCTTATTGGGCCGGAGGCGGCAACCAGAGCGACACCGAGAAGCAGCATAATCGTGCCGAGAGTGACGCACTTGGTCGAGGCCTGCAGGCGGTTATAGACGTCGGGGAATCTGACCAGCCCGATACAGCCGAATACGTCGAAAAGGACACCAGTACTTATCAGTATGTAACCGATTACGTCAATCATCGAAGGTTCTGCCCTCCAGGAATTTTGCCAGAGCGATTGTGCCGATGAAACTCAGCAGCGCCCAGGCCAGTGCCACGTTCAAATAGAAATCCTTGCCGGATACCAGCCCGAGCAGGCCGCAAAAACCGACGATTAAAATGCCTAAAATGTCGATGGCAACGGTCCGGTCGGGAGCGCTGGGGCCTCGGCCGACTCTGTACAGACACAAAAAGCAGCAAACAAGCAAAGCGATATAAAGCACATACATAATAATTACCTCACTATTCAAATATCCTTTTGATGAACCACTCGAACTTGTCGGCTATATGCCTGGTGGCCTGCTCGACGTCGTCGGACTTGACGTTAATCCAGTGGATATACAGATAACCGTCATCGGTCACGTCCACCGTCAAAGTTCCCGGCGTAAGAGTAATCGAGTTTGCCAGGGCGGTTATGCCGGATTCGGTCTTGAGGCCGGTCTTTATTTTTACAATGCCGGGATTTATGGGCATCGCCGGATGCAGCGCGCGATAAACAACGTCAAAGTTAGCCAGTATAACGTAGTAGAAAAATACCGGCACATAAAGCAAAAACCAGAATACGCGAACGGGCGATATGAAAACGTGATGCTCTTTGGGCAGAATTTCGTGAAACAGCACCGCCACCAGCAGCGAAACAGCCAGGCCCGCGATGATGACCTGTATATCGAGAACGCCATCCGTTATCGGCCAGGTCAGAAGGCACCAGACGATAAAGGCCAGAACGAAATAGATAAGTCGTCTCATATTTTCACCTGATTTACGGTTTCGCCGATAAGTTTCGCGGCGTATTCGCTGCGATTGAGCAGGACATTTACGGCCGGGGTCAGCACCGCCTCACGAAGCGATGGGACGACCAGCAGCAGGCCCATAAATACGCACAATACCGACAACAGAATCATTGCAAGCGACATTGTCCCTTTGTTTTCTTTGACGCCGGCGAGCTTGTCGGGCAGCTCCCCAAGAAACACGTATCGCTGCACCTTCAACAGGGCGACCAGCGTGAAGAAACTGACGATTACGACCACGGCCGCGAGAAAATAGAATCCCGACTGGACGGCGGCGATTACGAGGAGCAGCTTGCTCCAGAAGCCGTTAAAGGGCGGTATTCCGGCGATTGCCGCCGAGCCGATGACGCAAGTTGTCCGCGTAACCGGCATTACCGGGCCGAGACCGCCGAGAGAATGAATCTGTCTTGTGCCGGTAGCCATTTCGACCGAGCCGCTGGTCAAAAACAGAAGCGACTTTGAAACGGCGTGATTTAGAATGTGAAACAGCCCGCCGAGTATGGCAAGAGACGCCCAGGTAGTGTTGCCGCCCTTTGCGAGAATCAAGGCCCCAAGGCCGACGCCGAGCACGATGTAGCCGATTTGAGCAATGCTCGAATAGGCCAGCAGCCGTTTGAAATCGGTCTGGCTGACCGCCAGAAGGCCGCCAATGAGCATACTCAGCACGGCTAAGGTTATCAGAACCCAGCCGATGGAGACCGACACGCCAAAGACATTGAAAATGAGCCGGCACAGAATATATGCCCCCAGTGCCTTTATCAAAACGCCGGAAAGCATCGCGGAAATCGGCGCCGGCGCCGCGGGATGCGCGTCGGGAAGCCACGCGTGGAAAGGAACCAGTGCGGTTTTAAGGCCGAGTCCCGCGATGAATAATGCCATTGCGAATGACAGGCCGACGTTCATTCCCCGGTTTTGCACTATCTGTGAGATATAGGCCATATTCAGCGATGCCGTGTTGCCGTAGACCAGAGCTATCCCGAAAAGCACCAATCCGCCGGCAACGCTGCCGAGCACCATATACTTAAACGACGCCTCGAGCTGTTCGTGCTCACAGCCGAAGCCGACGAGGGCATAAGAGGCGATGGAGGCAACCTCCAGAAAGACGTAGACGTTGAATATGTCGCCGGAAAGCACGACGCCGTTCATCCCCGCCACCATAAGCAAAAACAAGCTGAGGTATTTGGACTTGGCGGTATACTGCTCCATATATCGGCTGCTGTATAACATCGCCGCCGCGCTGACGACGGATATCGCCAGCAGCATCAAAGAGCTTAATCCATCGAGAACAAGGTTTATTCCCAGCGGTATCGACCATTTGCCTACCTCGTAGGTGGCGTATTTGCCGGGGGTTTGCAGGGCCATCGCCAGCAGGGTCAGCGTAACGAGATTCGCCAGCAGCGTGGCAAGACCTTTGCCTCGCGTGCCAAACAGGGGCAGCACAAACGCCGCCACAAGCGGCAAAGCTACAAAAACGGGCAGCGGCACCGTCATCCTTTTAATCTCCTTATTTCAGTGATATCGAAAGTGCCGTATCGTTCGTAAGTTCTGATACAGATGGATATCATAAGCGCCAGTGAGCCGAGACTGATTACGATGGATGTCAGCACAAGCGCCTGCGGTAAGGGGTCGACGGCGGAAGCCAGAAAGCTCGGCAGCACGTTGCCTGCCACATCGACCGCCGCCCTGTCAAGGATGGGCGCGACGCCGCCTGTGCGGTAGCCGAGCATAATAAGAAACAGGTTGACCGCATATTCCATTATCATAATACCGATGACAATCTTGACCATATTCTTCTTGATAACGGCACACAGCAGGCCGATTGTGAACAGCAAAAAACACATCGCATACGGCATAAAAGTTTACTCCTTTTTCTCGCTGTCGCCCGCAGGCCTGAATATTGACAAAACAAGAACAACCATAAAAAGTGAAGCACCCACCTTGAGTCCGATGGCGATATTCGATAATGGTATTGTTCCGGCGCTCACGAGTTTGAAAGCGGTGTTGTGCCCGGCGAGCCATTGCTGCTGTATGAAGTTATAAAAGAAGTCGCCGGCCCCGAACCACAGGCCCAAAAACGCAATTGTCGCGAAGGCCAGAGCGCCGATACAGTCGAGCCGCGATGCGGCTGCAAGGGAGAAATTCTTCTCGGTAAATTCCCTTCCGAACGCCAGCAGCAGCAGAACGTAAGAGGACGCGAGTATAACGCCGCCGGCGAACCCTCCGCCGGGCGTCAGGTGGCCGAACAGGATGATGTACACGCCAAACAGAATTATCAGCACCTTGACCCAGCTAGCGATGGTCTTGACTATTACGGTCATTCCTTTCATTGATTTTCCTTTCGGGCGGTTTTGCGCAGGATTACCGTGGCTCCTATGATTGACGTAAACAGCACGGATGCCTCGCCGAGCGTATCGTACGCCCTGAAATCGAGTATGATGGAGGTAACGAGATTAGCTGCACCGGTTTTCTGCTGGCCCTGGGCGAGATACGTCTGCGAGGCGGCTCCCGGCAGTTGTGTGAATGCGGGTGAGCCGAAGCCGGGCAGCGTCGTGAAAACCTGCATCCCGGCCAGAAAGATTAGCAGAATTACAACGAAGGACACTACCGTTCCAAAGAATTCACGGTCGCCGGTTATAAAGGTCCTGTCGCGAGAGATGGTCGCTCGAATCAAAATGACCAGACCAAGCACTTCGACGACTATCTGAGTTATGGCGATATCCGGCGCGCGAAGGAACAGAAACATCAGCGAGCCGATATAGCCGATGGTGCCGACGCAGATTACGGAACTGAGCAGATTGTCGGTCCCAACGGCAATCACCGCGGCTATAAGCAGGAAAACAAGCAGTGTATAGAATATGGCCATAGCTTCCTCACCAAACCGAACACAGAGCAAAAAGAATCAGCAATAAACCAACCGTTACCCAGGTAAGATAAAGCGGCAGTATGCCGCAATGCAGCCATCTGAGAAAACCACTGACGGCCAGCGCTACCCGGCCGGCCTGGTCGTAGAGGTCGAACCAGCCCCTGCTCTGGGCGTTATACATTTGCTTTAGCCCGTTCATAGCCGAAACGGTCTTGTAGAAATGCGTGCCGGGAATAATCATATCGTCGTTGGCTATTATCTCTCCGCAGGTCCAAGTCGGGACAATCCTTGCCTTTCTGGCGAAGTAACCGACGGCGAGAATACCAAGCCCGAGGCCGATGCCGACTATTATAAGGATGGTAGCAAGCCCCGATTGCCACGTTCCAAGATCTACAGTGTCGGGCTGCAGGCCAAGTGCCGGATAGATAAAGACCTTTAACGGCAGGTGATAGAAGACGCCGAAGGTTATGCACAAGCTGGCAAGAATCAGCATAGGGCCGGTTTGAAAAGGCGAAACCTCTTTGGCTTCTCTGAGTTCATCCGGCAGCCGGGACAGAAAGATTGAGTGCAGAAGCTTGACGAAGGAGGCCAGTGTCAGGGCGCTGCCGAACATCGCGCAGGTCAGCCACAGGGGCCATATATGGCCGCCCATATTTATTACGCCCTGGTAAATCATCCACTTTGAAACGAATCCGTTGAATGGCGGTATGCCGGAAATGCTAAGCGCCGCGATAAGACAGGCAAAGAATGTCGCGGGCATTTTCCTGCCGAGTCCGCCGAGTTGGTCGAGTTCGGCAGTTCCCGTTGCCTGTTCGACCGCGCCGCCGCAGAGGAAAAGGCAGCACTTGTAGATTGCGTTGTTGAGCATATGGAAAAGACCGCCGGCTATACCTATAGGTGTAAAAGTGGCGATGCCGAGAATCATATACCCCACCTGACTGACGGCGTGATAGGCAAGCAGCCTTTTAACATTGTGCTGCATCATAGCCATCATAACTGCGACGATGATAGTAGCGGCGCCAATAACGACCAGCAGCAACTGTAGTGCGGCGGAATTCAATATGAACAGCTTTCGCACGATTATCAAAAACAGATATATGCCCAGAAGCTTGTCGATGGACGCAGGCAATAGCGCCATTACCGAGGCGGGTGCGTATTCACCGCTGGTTGGCAGCCAGGTATGAAGGGGCATCGCGCCGGCCTTGGTGACCGCGGCCATCATAAGCAGCAGAAAAGCACTGACGGCAAGAGCGCCGCCGGTTTGGAGTCGTATGACCGACATATCGAGTGAGCCGGATAGCAGCCAGACCAACAGAATGCCTATAAGAAAGGCGCCGTCGCTTGCGCCTATCATTGCGAAGCTTTTTGTAGCGGCGAAGTTGGAGTTTTTGCCGCCTGTTGTTATCAGTATATACAGCGACGCGGTGACAATCTCCCAGAAGATTAGCAGATACAGCAGGTTCTGCGTCAGCAGTGCACCCGCACTGCCGCCGACGGTCAGCAGCACCGCGCCATAGTATTGCCAAAGCGACGGCGATGTTGCCATTGATTTCAGGGAATACACCGTGATAAGCAGGCCGAAACCTGCGGCGAACATAAGGATAAACTTATTGAGTGGATTGCTCAGCAGGACAAGCTCTATTTGCTTTCCGGCAATCTCGAAACCGAGACCCGCGTAGCGAAAATCGCCGCCGGCGAAAACCTTGATAGACAGAACAAAGACCCAAGCACAGACAACCAACGCAACAATCGGGGCGAGCAGGCGTATGCGCTTCGGCAAAAATAGCATCACAAAACCGGCAATCAGCGGCGTAATGACGATTGTGAACAACTGGTTATCCAATTCGCAAACCTCCGTTTATCAGGACATCTGTTTTCGGATTTGTTCTGTTTTTGCCCGGCTAAGCTTCAGCAGCGACTCATAGTCGTGCAAAGTATTGCCCCGGCTGTCCACGACGCGGGCCAGCCGTTCGGTGCAACTGTAGCACGGGTCCACCGACGCCAGTGTTATCGTGACATCAGCGATACTTTCTCCAATGCACGATGCCTGGAACGAGGGGACGTTTACGAAGCTCGGAGCACGCATCTTGTGACGAACTGGCCGGTTGCCGCCGTCGCTGCGAACGTAGTGGAAGGTTTCCCCTCTCGGCGCTTCGGCGCGACCGCAGCCCTCACCCGGCGGTATTTCTTTGACTTCGATTGCGACTGGTCCTTTAGGCAGCTTGTTGACTGCCTGCTTGATGATTTTTACAGACTCAAGAACTTCGAGAAGGCGAACTACCACTTTGGCGAATACGTCGCCCTCCGGCCGGACTATGACATTCCAGTCAAGCAGGCCGTAAGCCGCGTATGGGTCGTCGCGTCGAACGTCGATGGGTATTCCGCTTGCTCGTGCGGTCGGCCCGGCGACGCAGTAGCTGATGGCGTCCTCTTTAGTGAGCACCCCTACTCCTTTTAGCCGTGCGTGAAGAATCGGGTCGTCCAGCACCGCTTTAGTCAGCATCTCCACCTTCTTTTCAAGCTCGTCCATATCTTCAATGATTTTGGGTTTGAGCTCATCGGGGATATCTTCTCTGCATCCGCCGACTTTGACGTTGCCGTAGTTGTTTCGGTTTCCGGTAATTATCTCGAGCAAATCGAGCACGGGCTCGCGGTATTTCCACGCCCACATAAACACGGTATCGTAACCGATGAAATGCCCGGCCAGCCCTGCCCACAGAATGTGGCTGTGTATTCTTTCGAGTTCGTTGATTATCGTGCGAACATACAGCGCTCGTTCCGGTGGCGTAATGCCTGCGAATTCCTCCACTGCCTGCACATATGCAAGCGGATGAGACGCCGAGCAGATTCCGCATATACGAGATACCAAAAACGGCACCTGGTCGAACTGAAGCGTCTCGCTGATTCCTTCCATTCCGCGATGGTTATAGGAAATCCGCATATCAATGTCGGTCACCGTTTCTCCATCGATGGTCAACTGAAAGAACTCCATTTCCTCCTGCAGCGGATGAAACGGGCCTACCGGCAAAACGGGTTTTCTAATCGACTTTTTCATTTTTCTGTTTTTTCCTCAGGGGATAAACACCCTCCGGCCAGTCGTCGGCCAGTATCAGCCGGCGCATATCCGGATGATTGCGAAATTCTATACCAACCAAATCGTGCATCTCTCTTTCAATCCACCTTGCACCGGGGATGAATTGCCCAATGGATTCGACCGAGGGTTTCTCACGGTCCCGAATAAAGGCCTTGACTGTCAGGACAACGCCCGTCTGGTCGTGCGAGAAGTGATAGAGAACCTCATAGTAATGGTCCGAATCAATCGCTGTAGCGGTAACAAAACGGCAGCCCAGATTGACAAGGAGAAAATGACAGACCTTATAAGCGTTCTCGCCTTCGCAGGGTAGAAACAGCCGAAGGTCGGTCGTTTCCTCCACCCTGACGAGGTCGTTTTTGATTTGAGCCAGTGCTGTTTTAATTTCAGCTTTATCCATAATAGTATCCATAATAGTATCCTGCTACAAGGCGGAAAGCGCCTTAACCACGCCTGATATCATCGCCTCCGGTTTCGGCGGACAACCGGGGACGTAGGCAATGATTGCGTTGGGGTCGATTTCCTTTATGATTTTGTCAACCGGCCCGACCACGTGATAACCCTTGTGAAAAATACCCGTCCCGCACGCACAGGCGCCAATCGCAAAAACTACGCAGGGTTTGGACGTCTGTCGATAAACCTCGCGAAGCCGGGGCGCCGCCTGGGCGGTGACAACGCCGGTAACCAGCAGCGCGTCGGCGTGCCTCGGTGAGCCGACGAGCTTTATGCCGAACCGCTCGACGTCGAAGCGAGGCGTGAGCAAATCCACAATTTCGATATCGCAGTTGTTGCACGCGCCGGTGTTGACGTGAAAAACCCACGGCGATTTCTTCAACGCGTTTATCTTCCAGCTCATACGGTCACCTCACAGCCAGCCGATTCCATAGACGCTTCCGAGCATCGCAAGTACAACCGCCCCGGCCAGGGCTATTCCGCAATACACCCAGAAAAACTTCATCGCCTGGTCGATGCGAACGCGGGGGTTGGTATTTTTTATCAGGATCATCAGAACAAGGATGACCACATATTTAACGATGCCCAATGCAATTTGGCCCGGTGTGCTGCCGAAGCCGCCGAGGAAAACGACCACCAGAAACATTGGCAGCGCCACGAGCATCATCGCGCTGGTAAGATTCCACATTGCCAGCAGCGCCCCTGAGTATTCCATCAGCACCCCGGAGCCAAGCTCCGTTTCCGCCTCGGCCATATCAAAAGGCACAAAGCCCAGTTTCGCGTGAATGCAAAGCAGACTGACGATACAGGCCAGCGCCCCCGAAATGCTCGCGACGGGTGCCGCCGCGGCTGCGTCGGCAATGCTCAGCGAGCCGCCGGTCTTGATAATCGCCACTATAATCGCAAGAACCAGCGGCAGCTCGTATGCAAGAACGAGCTTGATTTCCCGTGCGGTCCCCACGGCTGCGTGAGGGCTTGCACTTGCGCTACTGCCGAGAATAAGCGCCAGCGACGGCAGCGACATCAGGTACAGCACTACGATTAAATCGCCTACAAAAGCCCTGCCGGGCCAGAATGCCGCCACGCCCAGCACGGTGGAAAGAACAAGAACCGACGCCAGTGCAACAAGAGGCGCCGCGACAAACAGGAATCTGTTGGCCTGCTCCGGGATAAGGATTTCCTTGGCTAATAATTTTCGAATGTCCCAGACCGGCTGTAACACAGGCGGGCCAACGCGATATTGAACCAGCGCGCTGACCTTTCGGACGACCCAGCTTGACAACAGCCCCACGCCACAGGTGAAAACAAAACCCGGAAAAACAAGTATCCAGAACAGAATCTGTAGTTCGTTGCTCATTTTGCCTTGCCTTTTTGCCAGCTTTTGCCGCGTTCGGTAACGCTTAGGAACGGCTCCCAGAGCTGTCCGCCCTCCACTCGAACGACGATATCCTCGAAAACTTCCATCATATTTTCTTCTTTTGTCAGGTCGACTGTTCTGTAATCCACGCTTCCATCCCGGCACGTTTGAACGCACAACGGCTTCTCATTCGGCTCCAGCCGGCCTCTGCATCTGTCACAAACACTGTCCGGGAAAGGTATCAGGTCGGTATAGACGGTCCCGAACGGGCAGGCAATTGCGCAACTGCCGCAGCCGGTGCATAACATATTGGAGCGTTTCAAGATACCTGCGTCGCCGTGCTTCGAAGGTATCTTCTCCAGCGCATCCTGCGGGCAGGCCATGATGCACGGCGCCAGCTCGCACCGCCGGCAAATCAGCGAGAAGCGAATCATTTCAAGCAGAGAATCGATGCCGTGATTTTCAGGGTGGTGTTTATAAGAGCATAGAATCCCCGATTCCTGCTGCGTTCGGCACCTGGCCAGGTCTATTATCAGTTTTTCGCTCATTGAAATTCCGTCGTATCAATCCCAGATTTTGGGGTACTTTCGTATTTGCTCGTATGTGAAAACGGGGCCGTCCTTGCATACGTAGTATTTACCGAGCATACAATGCCCACACTTGCCCACGCCGCAGCTCATATTCTTTTCCATCGACAGATATATGCTGCCGGGGTTGAAGTTAAACTCCAGCAGCTTCATCGTCGCGTATTTCATCATAATTGGCGGGCCGCAGACCACAGCCACGGCGTTTTTCACATCGACGTCCGATGGTGAGCAGATAGTAGTCACCACCCCGACGTTTTCCTTCCACGAGCCGTTGGCCTTGTCAACGGTGAGCTTCATATCCACGCCCTGGATTTGCCTCCACTGTCCGAACAGCGTGTTCTTATAGATGAAGTCTTCAGGCGTTTTTGCGCCGTATCGGCAGACGATTTTTTTGAAATCACCGATGCGGTCGACAAGAGTGAGAAACAGTGAGCGAATGGGTGCTAGGCCGACGCCGCCACTCACGATATAAACTTCTTTGCCCTTGAAATCATCGACTGGATAGCCGTTGCCGAATGGTCCCCGGATACCGACCTTCTGGCCTTTCCTGCATT
Source organism: uncultured Pirellulales bacterium (assembly GCA_964597035.1). GTDB lineage: Bacteria > Planctomycetota > Phycisphaerae > Sedimentisphaerales > Anaerobacaceae > Fen-1362. Next base: position 14,468 of record CAZQWM010000027.1, on the reverse strand, counting down.
GGTGCAGCAGCTCGGTAACCCGCCCGGCCTTCATAATCGTTATTTCCATCTGCTCGGTCTGCTTCGGTGATGACGAAGGCGTAAACGGCGCCTCTCCTTCACCCGGCAAAGTCAGTTCGACGAACTGTCCGGTATCGAATTTGAACGGTGCTTCCGGCTTAACCACAAAGCTTTTAATCGTCGGCGATTCGTCGATGATGTCGGTTATTACACCGCTGACTGGCTTATAGAAATTCTCATTCATTTTACGGTCTTCGATTTTTCTTTTTCCTGGGATTCTTCACTTAGACGTTTAAGCACTTCCCGCAGGTCGACGCCTCCCGCGTCGGCGTCAACGCACCGGCCGCAGCCCACGCACATATCTATTCCGTATCGGTCGAGGAAATAAACGAATTTGTGCAGAAGCCGGTGTCTGAGTCGTTCGCCTAGGACCTTGTTGGGGTTGGCGCCACCGGCAACAGCCGCATAGCCGAACCTCATACAACTGTCCCAGATTTTCATCTTGGCAAAGTAGTCAGCCTGCTTGGTGTCGTAAAGATAGAAACAATGGCAGGTCGGGCAGACACGGGTGCAGGCCTGGCACTCGATGCACAGTTTGGCCTGTTCATCAAAAATAGGCGAGTTATCGCTGCTCTCTACAACCTCGCGGATACTCTCGCTGGAATCCAGACGGTCGTCGAGCTTCTCAAGTTTGTTTTGCACCGCGGCACGGTTAAGGTCACGCTGGGCGAGCAAATCGGCGGGCAGGTCGGCGAACAGAGTGTGATGCTGCTCGATAAACTCATGACCTCTGCGTGACCCCGCCTCAACGATGAATCCGTCGGAAATCGGTGAAACGTTCAGGTCGAAACCCTTGTCCGGGTATCCCTTGCCCTCCAGCAGCCCACAGAAGCAGCTATCTCCGACCGTTGAACAATCCGACGAGACGATGAACATCTTTTCCCGTCTGGCGATGTAGAGAGGGTCTTTGAATTCATCCTCTGCAAAGACCTTGTCGAGGATGAAAATGGAGCGGATGTCGCATTCCTTGAGGCCGAAGACTGCAAAGGGTTGCACTTCGGTTGATTCCTCGCGGTCTGGAAAAGTCGCTGCAACCTCGCGAAGCGGAAACAGAAACTCCTTAACCGTTGTGCACGCGCGAATTTCGTTAAATTCAATCGGCTCGGCCGAATCTGTATCATATCTGGTAAAGACAAAGTGGTCAGTTTTTCTGACGGGGATGTAAACGTCCATTTTTGCAGCCAATGCGTCCAGCATCGGCTTTAACTTGCTTGTAAAGACAGATTCCATCGTCTTGTTTCCCTGTTCTTTCGGCTAATCACGCCCGCCATTTGCCGTCGCGGCTATTCCGACATCATTACTCGAGTTATTTTTGGCCGACGGAATGTAATACGGCAGACGTGCAAGCACCATAGCTATGTCTATCGTTATGATTTTCACTTTCTTTGGAACGTTGATGCGTACGGGTGCGAAATTGAGAATCCCTCTCACGCCGGCGGACACCAGTCCGTCGGCAATCTCCTGAGCCGCCTCGCCCGGCACCGCGATTATCCCGAGGTCTACGTCTTTGGTCTTCAATCTGGAAAGTTTCGTAACGTCCTCGATGATAAGGTGACATTTTTTCTTGCCTATTTTACGCGGGTCTGAGTCGAAAGCGGCCACGATATTGAAGCCATATTGAGCGAATCCCCCAAACGCAAGCACCGCCGAGCCGAGGTTGCCTACGCCAACAAGAACGACGTTATGGCCGCCTTCGAGATTGAGAACTTTCCTGATTTGCCGTTCAAGCTTGCTGACGGCATAACCGACGCCGGGTTTGCCCAATTCCCCGAAATACGAGAGGTCTTTTCTAATCTGCCAGGCATTGACCCCGATGAAGTCCGCCAGTGCCTTGCTGCAAATACTGTCCTGGCCCTGTGCTGATAAAAGACGAATCCCCCTCAAATACACCGGCAGGCGCCGAACCGTCTCGTCTGGAATCTTGCGGTATCTCATAGCATTATTTGTGACTGAATTCACAATCACTTGAACTTGTGAGCACATTCACAAAACTCTTTAGAAACAATACTGTTTTCCCTTATGAGGTGTCAAGAAAAAATTTTGTCCCCTCAGACAAATTATCTTATTGACGGACAATACGCCGGAAAGCCGGTAGGATATGCTGCTTTTGTTGAAAGACAGACGACTTTGGATTTGCTGCGCCCCGGAATGACAGAGTGAAATTATATGCTTTACGGCTTGGCGGGCTGTTTCGACAGCCGAATGCTGAACGTGCTGCCACCTTCAGGATTGTTCTCAGCCCAGATTTGCCCTTCATGCCGGTCCACAACCTGTTTTGCTATTGAAAGTCCCAGACCCGTCCCGTCTCTTTCGACTTGTCTGGCGTTCTCCGCCCTGTAAAACTCGTCGAATATCTTTTGCAGGTCTTCCTCGGCGATACCGATGCCGGTGTCTTTCACTTTTATAAGAATGGTTTGACCCTCGTCTTCGGCGGATAGTTCAACATGCCCTCCTTCAGGCGTATAGCGGGCGGCGTTTAGCAGAATATTGGTTACGGCCTCCTCGATTAAAAGCGGCTCGCCGTAGATTTCATCGATGCCAGAAGTGATGTGGTGTGAGACGCTGATGGACTTTTCCTTTGCCCTCCTTTCAACAGCGGCCAGCGCATTGAAGATGGCGTTGCGCAGCGGGAAGTAATTCATTTCAATCTGGCCTGTCAGCTTCATACGCGTCAGCTTCAGCAGGGCGGTCGTGAAATTGATGCACTTTCCAGTTCTTCTGTGTGCCCGCTCCACAAGGTCCGCCTGTTTTTCGTTAAGCGAGCCGACCATCCGGCCCACAACTATATCAAGGCAGCTCTGGATGGCGGCAAGGTGCCCCTTTATGTCGTGGGAAAGACGCAGCACGTATTCGTTCTTAAAATAATCTTTCTGCCGAAGCTGTGCTATGGCTTCAGCCAGCTCACTTTGCTGATTGTGTAATTGCTCCGAGATGGAGTTGGTCATATAGACCACTAAGTAAATCGTGGTGGTGAACACGAAAAACGTCCCGAAGACAAACAGGCCGTCGCGATAATTGCTGTGCGTAATGAAACCTGTAAGGATGTAATGTGGGATGACCTGCGTATATTCCAGCAGTACCAGTGCCCCGAACAACAGAACTGCAAAGGTGGCCTGCAGATAACTGTGCAGCCGGGACAACATTATGCTTCCAAGAATCGTATGAAACACGAAGTAGAGGAAAAAAGGATTCTCGATACCGCCGGAAAAATGCAGGATGACGGTGAGAATAACCAAATCAGCAGACATCTGAAAGGCGATGACCTTGTTGGCCTTTGCCGATGGGACGGTCCTGCCCTTCCATGTCAGGTAGTGCATCAGGTCATAAAGCACGAAATTATAGCACAGCAAAACTCCCGCAAGAATATATAGCTTTGATGTGGGTAGCTCGACATTGAAGATTCTATTGGCCGTGGCTGTAGCAAAGGCCAGCCCCGCGATTGCCAACCATCTTAGTCGAATAAGCCAGTAAGCCCTCTGGACGAGATTCTTGCTTTGTAGCAGGTTTTCCATAAGCTCATTTTTTCAGCAGTTCGCCGACTTTTTCAAGCAGCACGTCGGGCTTCACGGGCTTGTCGAGAAAATCATCGACCGGCAGCCAGCTCTCGTCGCCCGCTTCGGGCTTGAAGTCGATACCGGTCTTGTCCTTGATGGCAGTGAGCATCAAAATTGGAATATCGCGGTAGCTCGGGTTCTTTTTCAATTCTCTGGAGGTGACGAATCCTTCTCGCATCGATTCCATCATCACGTCCAGGATTATCAGAGACGGCTTTGACTTCTCGATTTGTTTCATCGCCTCTTTGCTGCTGTTGGCGGTGTGGACTTTGTAGCCCTTGTCTTCGAGCACGATTTTCATCGCCTCGGTGATATCGGGGTCATCATCGACAATGAGTATGCTGGCCGGGTCCATTTTATTCCCTCACAAATGCACATTTGACAGTCAGGTTAACTCGGTTGCTTTATTATAACGCTATCGAACAATCCCGGTCAACATTTGTAATGCAACGTTGTAAGCTATTGCTTATTACGGTATAATCGCTGTCGCTGGAATTGCTCGGTTAGGAGCGGTATTATGCGAGATGAGAATAGCCCGGTGTTGATAAAATGGCTCTGCCCGGCCGTGCTTTTCCTGGTCTTGCTTGTCTCCTCGCGTTTGTTTTGTGCCGATGCAAATCGCCCTCCCGCTCCGTCGGAGCCGAATGACAAAAAGCCCTTACGATGTGACCACAAGCATATCGCCTTTTCCCAGCGCAAAGACGAACGTATGAAAATGGTCGCAGAACAAATCCAGGCCAGAGACATCATTGACCCGAATGTCCTGCAGGCCATGCGAACAGTCCCGCGGCACTTTTTCGTCCCGGCAAAAAGACAATCATTCGCTTATGACGACCTTCCCCTGCCCATCGGCTCAGGCCAGACCATCAGCCAGCCGTATATCGTCGCATTTATGACCGAGGCGTTACGCCTAAAACCCGATGCGAAAGTTCTCGAGATAGGAACCGGTTCAGGTTATCAGGCCGCCGTCTGTGCCGAAATCGCCGCGGAAGTTTATACAATTGAAATCATCGACGAGCTTGCAAAATCAGCAGCCGACCGGCTCAAAAAGCTCGGCTACAACAATGTCTTCGTAAAGTCCGGCGATGGATACTTCGGCTGGCCGGAAAAAGGGCCCTTCGACGCCATCATCGGCACGGCCGCCGCCGAACGGATTCCGCCTCCGTTGCTCGAGCAGTTAAAACCCGCCGGCCGAATGATTCTGCCGTATGAAAGTTCACTTGGCTTTCAGCATCTCGTTCTGGTTACCAAAGACGACAAAGGTAACATTCGCAGGAAAAACGTCCTGCCTGTCCGTTTCGTCCCTATGACCGGCCGGGTCCGGGAATCATCAGATTAGGATTAGTATCACTATGTAAGCGGTATATTTCGCCATAGTACGGCAAATTGTGAGCAGGCCCTAATTGCTCGTAATCCCAATTTCCCTTGCTTTTCTAAGCAAATCGGAAGAAAATGACTGTTTCAAATACCGGACGGGCGTGCGACAGGACGCGGCTAAATGTGCCATTGTCGAACAAGCAATATAGATTCACTAATGCAAGTATTGAGAGATATCTGGTTATTCGTCCTTACTGTAGTGGTCATACCCGCATGGCTAAGCATAACTGCAGCGCAGCAACCAGTCCTGAATGAGAGGAATACTGTGCAGGAATCAAATCTCAGCGAGGTAATTATGGATGCCAACAATATTACAATTGTGGTTACGTACGATAACAATCCCTATAAAGAGGGGCTTGGAACTGCATGGGGCTTCTCATGTGTCATAACCGGTATGGAAAAAACGATTCTTTTCGATACCGGCGGTGATGGCAGGATGTTGCTTGAGAATATGTCTAAACTCGGCATTGACCCCAATGTCATTGAAGTTGTCGTTTTGTCACATATACACGGCGACCATACTGGCGGCCTGGAATTGTTTTTACAAAAGAATTCGAATGTTGCCGTTTGTCTTCCAAAGTCATTTCCACAGGAATTCAAAGATATGGTAAATTCCTATGGAGCTAATATCATTGAGGTGGAGAAGCACACTGGTATCTGTAGGGACGTCTATTCAACAGGCCAACTTGGGACATCGATAAAAGAGCAGGGCTTGATTGTGAGAACGGAGAAGGGCGTGGTGTTAGTAACCGGTTGTGCTCATCCCGGCATTGTAGAGATGACGAAGAGGTCTAAGGAGGTGGTGGACGAAGATATTCTGCTCGTTATGGGAGGTTTTCATCTCAGGTCAGCGACGGAAGCCGAGGTCGAGAACATCATAAGAGACTTGAAGACCTTAAAGGTACAATACGCTGGGCCTTGTCATTGTACGGGAGATAATTCAAGGACTATTTTTGCAAAGCGCTACGGCCCCAGGTATATCAACATTGGTGCAGGCAGGCGCATAGTCATCGAAGACCTGCAGAGAAATCTCGAAACGAATAATAACGAATAATTGTTAGTCGGCCGAGGTTTTCAAGCTTAACAGGAGGGATTCCAAGACGGTATATAGCTCTTCGCTGCGATTTGGGTCAAGTAATTGGCACCCGAGGAGTAAAGCGGTTTTCAAGACCGCTGTTTGCTTCTCACCTCAAGACCGAAGGTTTTTTGGCTTGACCTCCCAGCCGATGCTGGTTTCCCTGCTCGACCCCCAAAGCCCAAGGATGTGGCAGAATGCCGACGCGTGTTGTATCTTCATTTTAAAGATTTTCTGCCTCTTCGACTGCCAGACGTTGTGAGAATTCCCGCCAGGCAGTCATTGAGCGTTTAAGGTTCTCGTGTGCGCTTCCGCCGATGCCATAGCCCTGAAGACCTATCGGCCCCTTGAAGCCCCTTTTCTTCAGTGCTTTTAGAAACTCATAAACATCGAACGTTCCCTCATCCAGCGGCTCAATCGAGCCGGTCTCAGTCGTTCCGTTTATAGTGACCACGGATAAATACGGCATAGCCAGATTGAGCACCGATTCCATGTTTCTCGGATTGTCCGTTCTTAGCCAGTGATACAGATTGAACGTCACACCTACGTTGCGTCTGTTGGTCTTTTCTGCAATCCTGACGGCGTCCTGTACTTTTTCCAGCCAGAAATCGACGTGCGGGTACAGAGCTACAGTGACATTGTTTTCGTAGGCGATGTCGGCTATTTTGCTGACAATTTCGACTGCCTGACTGTCGCCGGCGGGCACAGACGGCTTGTTAACGTCGCTTGTAATCGCCAGCCATATCATTGTCTGTCTTCCCGCCAGCAGCCGGATGCTGGCGCTAATCAAAGGCATGTACTTTTCGTTGGGGTCTTCGAGCTTAATCGAAAAATAAACCCCGAACACCTTAAGCCCCTGGCCGTCCAGTTCGTTGAGCATTTCGCCAAGGCCCGCCGGGCCCTTCGAAGGGTTGCGTTCCCAGTAGGCAATCCCTGCATATCCTAATTCCTTTACGAGCTGGACCTGAGATTTGGCGGTGATGTGCAGCTCGTCCGTCGTCGCGGTATCCATCGCGAAAAACGGATTCGTCAGTCCTGCCTTGTCCGGGTCAATCGATGCGACCCATATATTGCGAAACGCGATGGCCCCCCGGTCGCCCTGCAGGGCAATCGGTCCGGTCGCCGCTTCATCTTGATTCAGGCTGTATCGAGTCGGGCCTGTCAGTTCGACGTTTTTATGTATTACCGTTCCGTTGAGCTTCACCTCGATAAAACGGGCGTTTTCAATCTTTCTATTCTGGTCGTCGAATCGTGGAGCACGAAAGACGACATCAAGGCACTGCCACTGTCCCGTCGGCCTTGAGGTATTCTCGATGGGGCTTTGACCGTCGTAAGGTTTTATTATGCGAGTTTCGTCCCATCGCGGATATATACCGCCACACTCACTTCCCGGGAACAAACTCTGCTGCTGTGCCCAACTGTCTGCAATCTGAATTTCATATCGCCCCTGAAAAAGCACTCCTGAATCCGAAGCTTTCGGTATCGCAAATTCGATATGCGCCCTAACATCACTGAAAACTTTATTGCTGACTAATGGGCCGATATTTCCGCGCCCGCGATTGACTATCACACCTTTTCCTTCTTTTGTCGAAAGCAGGTTTTCGTTGCGAGGATGCAAAAACGCGTCTCCGACGACCTCCCAGGAGCTGTTTGTTCGCCAGGCCGATAGGCCTGATTCCGTCAGCATTATCTTCTCCATCGTGCATTTCGCAGCGCAGACCGGCGCCACCCGCATCATCATCACGATGCATATTGTTCTTATGACTGTTTTTTTACGGCTCAACTGCACCAATCAACTCCCTGACATTCGTGATATTATGACGCTCGCAGTATTGCTTTATGCCGTCAATAATTTTGGCGGCACTGGACGGCTCGACAAAATTCGCTGTTCCAATCGCCACCGCTGTTGCACCGGCTAACATAAACTCAATTGCGTCCGAGGCCGTCAGTATTCCCCCCATTCCGAGAATCGGTATATCCGTTCCCTTCGTTACCTCATTATACACCCTGTTTACCATATATACCGCTATAGGTTTTATCGCCGGTCCCGACAGCCCACCCGTCCGATTGGCGAGTACCGGCTTTCTACTCTCGATATCTATCACCATTGCCGTAAACGTATTTATCAAGCTAAGGGCATTGGCTCCCGCCTCTACGGCCGCTTTCGCTGTTTCTGCGATGTCTGTTACGTTTGGCGTCAGTTTCACCATAAGAAGCTTCCCGCCGCAGGCGGCCTTTACCGCCGAAGTAATCTCCTTGACAAGCTCTGGCTCTGTGCCGAATGTAATTCCGCCTCGCTTGACGTTCGGGCAGCTTATGTTCAGCTCGAAACCCGCAATCGCTTCCTTGTCGGCGAGCTTTTCCACAACCGCTGCGTATTGCTCTATCGTCTCGCCGGCTATATTTACGAATATGGCAGGGGCCATCTGGCTTAGCGCCGGCAGCTTTTCCGCGATAAACTCGTCGACGCCGAGGTTCGCCAGCCCGATTGCATTTAGCATTCCGCTTTCGGTCTCGACAGCCCGTGGCACAGGATTACCCTCTCTGGGCTGGATTGTAACGCTTTTGGTGATAAAGCCGCCTAAGGTGTTTACATCCATAAACTCGGCCAGCTCATCGGCGTAGCCGCACGTCCCCGACGCCGTCCAGACCGGATTGGCCAGCTTCAGCCCTGCAAACTCCACGTTTATCTCAATTTCTCCCGCCATACGCCTCCCGTGTTACTATCGCAGCATTTAACTGCCCAAACTACTGGGGGGGTTATATTCTATCAGTAAACGTATATAATACAACCATGGAGTTGGTATCCCCATCGAAAAGCTATGAACGCTGCGAATAAAAAAGGCAAAGTTTACTTAGTCGGCGCGGGGCCGGGCCGGGTCGATTTGATTACCGTCCGCGGCCTTGAGCTGCTTAGGACCGCAGACTGTATCATTTGCGACAAGCTGGCAAACCCGGCACTTCTCACCTGTGTGCATCCGGATGCGGAAATCATAAATGTTCCCAAGCGCGTCGGCCCGGAGTCGTTCACCCAGCAGCAGATAAACGACCTGCTAATTCAAAAGGCAGGCGTTGGTAAAATCATCGTCCGCTTAAAAGGCGGCGACCCGTACATCTTCGGCCGGGGTACTGAGGAAGCTGCTTTCCTGGCACAGGCGGGTATCGACTTTGAAGTCGTCCCCGGTGTTACCGCGGCATTGGCTGCAAGCTGCTACGCAGGCATCGCGCTTACTAATAGAAAACTCGCATCTGAGGTCATTTTCGTCACAGGCCGCGAAGCCGAAGGCAAAGGGCAATCAAATATCGACTGGCAACTGCTCGCACACTTTCGAGGGACAATTGTTTTCTATATGGCAATGACAGGTCTCGATTCAATAATAAGCCGACTGATAAAAAACGGTATGTCTCCCGATATACGTGTTGCCGTCGTCGCTGATGCAACCCTGCCCACGCAAAAAACTGTCAGGGCGACACTGGCCACAATTGCCGACCAGTGCGCCAGGCAGCAAATCACTCCGCCTGCACTTGTCTTCATTGGCCCAACCATCGCTGCTGATAGTCACCTCGACTGGCTCAGTAAGATGCCGCTTTTCGGCAGGACAATAGTCGCCACACGCGATGCCCGCGGCAATGCCGAGCTTGCAGCTAAAGTCGCCGCCAAAATGGCTGTCCCCATAGAGCTGCCCGTCACCAGACTAAAACCGCTTGCCGACTCTAATGTTTTCGTGAAGGCGCTCGCTGAAATAAACACTCGTGACTGGATAATTTTCACAAGCCAAAACGGGGTCGAGGTATTTTTTAATGCTATTGCGAAACTCGGCAAAGACGCCCGCGTGTTCGGCTCGGCAAAAATCGCAGCAATCGGTTCTCGGACAGCCGGCGTACTTGCCCGATTTGGCATAACAGCCGACTTCGTCCCGTCGAAATTCACCGGCCGAGACCTCGCAAAGGAGCTTATTGAGTCAACCAGTCTTAAGGGTAAAAAAGTCCTGCTTATGCGTTCGCATCTTGCAGGCGATGAATTACCAAAACTACTCGAAACAGCCGGTGCTACAGTTGACAATGTCCCTGTATATACACATGAGAAAAACCTCTGTGATTGCGGTCCGCTAAACAAGCTGCTTGCCGACAAAGGCATTGACTGGCTTACCTTCGCCAGCCCGTTTTCGTCAACGTGCTTTTTTGAGCAAATCTCCGTCGAATCGCCAAAGTCAAGCGGCGCAAAGGTTGCCTCAATCGGCCCTGTAACTTCCGAACAACTCCGAAAGCTCGGCGTTACGGTAAATGTGGAAGCGGCCGAGCACACCATCGACGGCCTGCTCGCTGCGATTGAGGCCTCATACGAATGATAAACATATCGAAGCTATACTGTGGACTTGCCGGCGAGTCGGATTATTTGCGTTACGACCGGACCGGTTCATTCGGCCCCGTCGTTGTATATAACTGCACCGCCCGCTGCAATCTCCGCTGCCTTCACTGCTATAGCGCATCCGATTCGAATTATCACGACGTAGAGCTTACCACCATCCAGTCCAATAGACTCCTCGCCGACCTTGCCGAAGCCAACTGCCCCGTGGTTTTGTTTTCAGGAGGCGAACCGCTTCTAAGGCCGGACCTGTTCGAGCTTCTGGCTGAGGCGAGTCGGCTTGGCCTGCGCACCGTCCTCTCAACCAACGGCACACTGATTGACGAGTCAATCGCAGCCCGGCTGAAAGATGCAGGCGTTAGCTACGTCGGAATATCAATCGACGGCCCGGAGGAATTTCACAATCAATTCAGGCAGACGAGCGATTGCTTCGCAGCTGCGATGACCGGCTTCGATAACTGCCGAAAAGCCGGTATCCGCACGGGCCTGCGATTCACTATAACTGCTGACAATAAGGGCCAGATTCCGGCAGTGTTCGATATCTGTAAGGACAACGGTATCCGACGAGTTTGTTTTTATCATCTCATACGCTCCGGCAGGGCCACCCAGATGCAGCAGCAGATTCTTTCGACTCTCGAGACACGTAAGGTGATGGACGAGATTTTCGACCGCACCGACCGGTTCGTCAAAGCCGGCTTCGTCGATGAGGTACTAACAGTCGGCAATCACGTCGACGGACCGTACCTGCTGTTGAAAATGCAGGAGCAAAATCGCCCAAACGACCAGGCCCGCAAACTGCTGCTTGCCAATGGCGGCAACCGTATCGGCGAAAAAATCGCCTGCGTCGACTGGGCCGGCAACGTCCACGCCGACCAGTTCTGGAGACAATACTCCCTCGGCAACGTAACGCAAAAAAGCTTCAAGGAAATCTGGGCCGATGAAAACGAGCCGGTGCTGAAAAAACTCCGCAATAAATCGGCCTTCGCGGATAAGCGGTGTTTGAAATGTCGCTGGTTCGACTTTTGCAAAGGCAATTACCGCTTTCTCGGCCCCGACCCGGCTGAAAAAAACTGGCTCCTCGAGCCGGCCTGCTACCTCACGGATGAGGAAATCGCGTTATAAATTGTAAGATGGACATCGAGTCAATTATTTGCCGGTTCGGTTTATCTGTTCTCGGATGGCTTTTAACTGGATAACGGCCTGCTTATCCCGCGGGCGTCGCATGGCCTCCTTGGCCTGAATCAGGGCCTCAATCGTCAATATGTTCATCGTCAGACCGTCAGTTTCAATTTTCCTGCTTACTTTGACCACTTGCTCAAAATCGCCGATACCTTCTACGAAGCTTATACAGTCCAGTGTCCCCAGGTCGGTATCGAGGTATAGATTTTTCAGCCCTTCGATGGTATCCGGAGTCAGTTCCAGCGGTTTTCTGTTCAGCGTCATTCGATAAACGGGGTGCAGACCAGCGAGCGCCTTTTGCAGGCGCAACATATTCTCCGGCGAAAATTTACAGCAGATATCAATGTCCTGCGTTACCAGGGTACAGCCATATACCGTTGCGGCAAATCCCCCGATTACCACAAAAGATACGTCGGCCTTCGTCAGTCGTTTCAAAATTTCCAGAAAATCGCTGTTCATAACGGCCTGGCGTTTCGCAGTTGATTCATCGCGTTTAGTGCCGCCTGATGTCTGTGGATGCGCCGGGAAACGGAGCGATGCAGGTTATCCAGCAATAGAGGAATATCAACGCCGTATCGGGCCGCCTCCGCCAGCGCAGGACATTCTTTCAAAAGCGAATCGACTTGCGACGGGACGCTTTCAATAGATAATCGTTGGCTGTTTTGGCCCATATACTCCCTGATTTTGCCTTTAACCCTTTATCTTTTTTGCCTTTGATGTATTATCCCTTATTTTCGCCCGGCTTCAACCCCCAAAAACCCGCACTCGTTTTGGGCTGGCAAATCTCGTGTATGAGGTGATATAATCAGGGCAGGAACAAGTAACAAATCTAACTTGTTCGGGAATGGGCAGGGCGACGGCGATATCGGGTTCAATGTATGGATGCCGCTTATTCAGGATTAACGGTTGATTAAGAGAGATAGAAAATATGTCTTTTCCCCAAACACGACTCCGACGGCTGCGTTCAAGCGATAGTATGCGCCGACTGGTCCGCGAGACAGCGGTTTGCGTTGATGACCTTGTCTATCCTCTGTTCGTTCGCAAAGGCAGGGGGCTGAAAGAGCCGATTAAATCAATGGCCGGCTGTTTTCATTTCTCGCCTGATACCATTGTCAAAGAAGCCGAAGAAGTCGCAAAGCTGGGCATACCGGCTATACTTTTGTTCGGCCTGCCCGACAAAAAAGACATAACCGGCTCCGAGGCCTGGGCCGAAGACGGCGCGGTGCAATCCGCAGTGCGGGCCATTAAAAAAGATGTCCCGAATCTCGTTGTCATTACCGACGTCTGCCTGTGTGCTTACACAAGCACCGGCCATTGCGGCCTAATCAAAAATGGCTGTCTCGATAACGATGCTACCTGTGAGCTTCTCGCCAAGGTGGCCCTTTCCCATGCGCAGGCCGGAGCCGATATCGTTGCTCCTTCGGATATGATGGATGGCAGGGTCAAGGCGATTCGCCAGTGCCTTGAGAAAAATGATTTTCCCGACGTTGCGATAATGTCTTACGCCGCCAAATTCGCATCCGCCTTTTATGGTCCGTTCAGGGACGCAGCCGAATCGGCCCCCGATGCCACTACCGGTCTGGCGGATAGAAAAACCTATCAGGCCGACCCTGCCAACGCCCGCCAGGCGCTTGCCGAGATTGCTCTCGATATCGAAGAGGGTGCTGATATCGTTATGGTAAAACCAGCCCTGGCGTATCTCGATATTATCACCAGGGCGAGGCAGCGTTTCGATTGCCCCATCGCTGCCTATCACGTATCGGGCGAGTATATGATGATTCATGACTCCGCTAAGGCGGGGCATATAGATAAAGATGCCGCAGTGCTCGAAATCCTCACCAGCATCAAGCGGGCGGGAGCCGATATAATCATTACATACTTTGCAAAAGAAGCAGCGATGACAATGCGAAAGTAAAAATGAAAAATGAGGATATCTTTATGAAAATCATTGCTTGGGTGTTAGTGGCTGGTGTTGTCCTGTTGGCCAGCGGTTGCGCAGCTAATTCCAGCTTCGCTGGCAAGTGGCGGGGCGCTGTAATGGAACAAAACCAGGCCACATTGGTGGAGCTTGACCTCCAGCCCACAAACAATAGCGCTAAAGGGACGTTGACGATATTCAGTAATACCGGCGACGAAGCAACTGCCGGAACATCCTACGAAATTGTCAATGCTAACCGGTCCGGCAACAGGATTGATTTCATTGTGCCTATTACAGGCGAGATTGATGCCGACGCTGTCTTTTTCGAGCTAATTCTTGAAAAAGGGCGCCTTGCAGGTTACGGCCGGGAAATGCGCCGCGGTGCCGAGACCCTTCCCGTTGAGCTTAAAAAACAAAAATAACTTCGTTATCCTATTTTTTTACTTACAGTCATCGTTATGAAAGACAAAAAATGACCGAGCGATACTCAGTACAAAGTGCGTGGTTTCTGGTATGCCTGTCGATGACGCTGCTTTTTGGCTGCGAACAGGCCGCAAAAATTTCTTACCCGCCGGCCCGAATGGACGCAACCGCTGATACTTACTTCGGTGTCACCGTCCCTGACCCTTACCGCTGGCTCGAAGACCCCGACTCAAACGAGACCTTACATTGGGTCGAACAGCAAAACGAATTGACCGAACGGTATCTTACAACGCCGGCACTGGAGAAAATAGAAGAGCGATTGACAAAGCTGTGGAACTATCCGAGGTACTCAGCCCCGGCAAAGAGAGCCAGCCGATACTTCTTCTGGAAAAACGACGGCCTGCAAAATCAGTCCGTCCTTTATTTTCAAAACTCCCTTGCCGGAGAACCGTCCGTGCTCATCAATCCCAACCTGCTAAGCCCCGACGGCACTATCTCCGTCGGCTCTGCCGCCTA
>CAZQWM010000026.1:0-30487 GCA_964597035.1 uncultured Pirellulales bacterium | reverse complement strand
GCCCAGCTTTTCAGGAACAGCCCGTAGAGCCGGGGAATCATCGACTCTAAAAACCTTCGCCACGCCTGGCTGTCGCCTTCGGCAAGTCCCGCCCAATCCTGATTTTTTGGCTGCTGATTCACCTGCTATCGTTCCCTGCCAGTGTCATCGCCTTTCACTAATGTATTATGCGCAGAACACCGCTATTACTCACAGTTTTTCTGCAATTAGTGCTTCTGAGGTGTTTTTCGGCCTATCAGGCCGGGCCTAAGGAAAATTGTGCAAACTCACCCAACGGGTAATCACTGATAAGGGAGTTTACATCCTTAACGGTCACGGCCTTGATGGCCTCCACTTCCTGTTCGACCGTCCGATAATGGCCTAAGTATATCCAGTGAAAGCCCAAATCGACCAGCCGGCCCATCGGCAGCTCGTTTTTTATCACAAGCGCGCTCAAGACCTTGTTTTTGGCTTTTGAAAGTTCTTCGGCGGTAACGCCTTCTTTATTCAGGTCTGCAAAAATATCCCCGACGACCTCCATAGCCCTGTTTGCATTTTCGCTGCTGCAGCGAATATACGTGCAATATGCACCCGTCCCGTCCATCGGTACAAATTGCAGCGACGCTGTCTCGGCTATCGCCTTATCAACCAGTTCCCAGAAAAATCTCGACCCCAGTTCATCGCCGACCATCACACTCAGAAGCGCCGCGGCAAATCGTCTCTGGTCCTGTGCGGCTACGGCCGGACTCATCAAACAAATGTGCTCCCGGACGAGATTCGCCTTGGCTAAGCGCTGCCTGTCCGGATTGCCTCTGGTATCAAAAAGCTGCCTCGCGGCGTCACGGCTCTCCCAGCCCCCACAGCTCGCTGCAACCAAATCCTGAACTTTAGCCCAGTCAAAGTTGCCCGCAAAGGCCGCCACCATATTATCCGGCGCATACCTGGCTGAGAAATACTCCCGCATTTGTTCGGCCGAGAGCGCTTCGATAGTTTCCTCGCTGCCGAGGACGCTGTTGCCGCAGGGGTGGCTTGCAAAATAAAGCGACCTGCATCTGTCAACGACGTCGAAGCTCGGCTCATCCTTATACATTGCGATTTCTTCTTTGATAACCTGCTTTTCGATGTTGAAATCATCCGTGCGCAGGGCCGGTCTCATAAGCTGCGACAAAAGATTCGTCACATCGGCGAGGTACTCCGGCAGGACGGCCGCATAAAAAACCGTGTTCTCCTCGCTGGTGAACGCGTTATAATGCGCGCCGGTGGTGTCAAACGCCTCATTCACATCGAAAGGGCTTAATTTCTCGGTGCCCTTGAAAACCATATGTTCCAAAAAATGCGATACGCCGTTTATCTGTTTGTCTTCATCGCGCGAGCCGGTCCTTACGAAAAAGCCAACGGCGGACGACTCGGCGCTTTTGTTTATTTCGCCGATAATCGTCAGACCGTTGGCCAGCTTGTTCGACTTAAATTCCATACGCGGCTTACCCGACTTTCACCTCTTTGGGGCCTATCGTTACAACCGTGAAATCTGCGAACCTGTTGGCCTGCAAAAAGCCCAGCACCGAATCGACGCTGGTTTTATCGATTTCGCTTTTGATTTCATCGAGCGTCCTCACCCTGCCTAACATATAGTAATCCGTTGCAATGCCGCCCGCCCTGCTGCTGGAAGATTCGCTTTGCATAATCAGCGACGATTTCAGTCCGACCTTTGCCCGCTGAATTTCCTCTTTGCTTATACCATCTGCGAGGCGATTGAATTCGGTGATTATCACATCGATTGCCTGCTGCGCCTTATCCGGCGTCGTGCCGGCGTAGCACGATATGCCGGCCATTTCCTTTAACGCCTGATACTTTGCACCGACCGAATAGCAAAGCCCGCGTTTTTCCCTGACCTCGGTAAACAGTCGAGCGCTCATCCCGCCCGACAATACGGCTACAGCTACCCGTGCGTTATAGTATTCGCTGTCGCCCGGCCTGACGGTCGGTGTCATCAGGCCGATGTGCACCTGAGCACCATCAGTTTGGATGTGTTTGTATCGGCTTCCCTTGTCGCCGGGTTCCGGTAACACGGCTTGCGTTTTGCAGTACGTGCCGAACAACTTCTCCATCAAGCCGACAACGGCATCGAAGTCATATTTGCCCGCAACCGAAAAGAAAGTCCCGGACGAGTCAAAATTTGTCGAAACAATCCGTCTGACCTGCTCCGGCTTCAGGGCCTCCAGCTCAGCTATTTCTCCTGCCGTGCTTCGGCCGAACGGCTCTGGATAAAACTGTTCCCGCAGTTTGAGCATAACCTTTCGCCGCGGGTCGTCATCCATCGCCTTTACACTATCAACGGCAAGCTGTCTTGCAGGGGCAAACTGCTCGTCCTGCAACCTCGCCCTGAGGATAATATCGGCATACAACTCAATCGCAGCCGAGAGGTTACCGGCCTCGAGTGCGGCGCCGATTGCGATATGGCTGGTGCTGACCGAGACCGAACGATGCAGTCCCAGCCCGTCGAGCGCGTCACCGAGCTGTCTGCTGTCTTTTTCGCCGGCCCCCCTGAATATCCAGTCCCCTATAACGTTGGCTGCGCCGCAGCAGCCCCGGGCCAAACAGGCGACACCAGCCGGGAGCATAAACCCGAACGCCACTGATTGCACCGCCTCCATTCGCTCTCCGAGCAATACCATCCCGTTGCCTAATTCGTGCCTGTCAGTGACCTGTTCCATATAAATTGTCCCAATCACTTCGATAAGAACGGGCCATTCTATCAGCCGGACGCTCTCCTTACAAATACGAAAAAGCCAATCGGCGGCAAACATAATACCCGTCCCCTCCTCAAAGGCCGCAATTGAAAGCTGCGCCGGCATACATTATACTTGCCGCGGCGTGAGATACGGTCATTACAAAAGAAAGGGTCTTTTATGCTGGCAAGATTCTTAAATTTCGTCAAAACCGACATCTGGAGAATGCGCCTCAAGGACTATTCCCGCAGCAAATCGCTGCTCATCCGGTTTATCAGGATTATTGTTCTTGCACTTCGCGGCTTTGACGAGAACAAATGCAAGTTCAGGGCGTCCGCACTGACTTTATTTACGCTGCTTTCTATTGTGCCGGTTCTTGCCGTTATGTTCGGAATCGCCAAGGGATTCGGCCTGCAGGAACGCGTTGCAGCGCAGGTGCTTGAAAGGATGAAAGGCCAGGAGGAAGTGGCGAACCGAATAATAACGTTTGCAAATGCGCTTCTCGACAAGGCAAGCGGTGGTCTCGTGGCGGGCGTCGGCATCGCCATTCTGCTCTGGACCATCATCGGCCTGCTGAGCAACATCGAAGGTTCGTTCAACCACATCTGGGGCGTGGTAAAACCGAGGACTTTCGGCAGGAAATTCAGCGACTACCTGGCAATGATGTTAGTGTGCCCAATTCTGCTGGCTACCGCAGCAAGTGCAACCGCCTTCGCCAGCGGCCAGATTCACCTTCTGGTCGATAAAATTCCGCTGTTACAAAAACTCGGCCCGCTGTTCTGGCTTATACTCAAATTGCTGCCCTATTGCGCAATCTGGATTGCGTTCACATTTATCTTCGCTTTTATGCCTAATACGAAGGTAAAACTAAAATCCGCTCTGATAGCCGGCATCGTCGCCGGCACCATATTTCAGTTCGCTCAGTGGGCATATCTGAATTTCCAGTTTCTCATCGCCAGGAAATACACCGTATACGGCAGTTTTGCGGCGTTGCCGTTGTTTTTAATCTGGCTTCAGATAAGCTGGCTTATCGTTCTTTTCGGCGCCGAGGTATCGTTTGCACACCAGAACGTGGAGACATACGAGTTTGAGCCGGATTGCATGTCGGTCAGCGGTGCGTTTAAGACAAAGCTGTCGCTGCTTATCACACAGCAGCTTGTGCAGAGGTTCTGCGACGGAGCACGACCGAGCGACGCTGCACAAATTTCGCACGAGCTGGAAATACCCATACGATTAGTCAGGCAGATTCTCTACGAACTGTCGGAATCAGGTGTGCTGTCGGAGATCACAAAAGGCGAGGGTAAGGAGCTTGCTTATCAACCCGCGATTGACATTGAAAAAATCACTGTAAAGTTCGTCATTGACCGGCTCGAACAGCAAGGCACTTCCAACATACCCGTGGCCGGGTCGGGCGAGCTGGACAAACTTTCCGATTGCCTGCAGCAATTCGGTGAAGCAATAGAAAAATCACCGGCGAACGTGCTTCTGAAAAATCTCTGACATAAATCTAAAGGGCCGGGCTTCAGCACTCCCGGCCCCTCCAAATATTTTACGTCCTCGTTGAGCTACTATCACTCTTCCTTCTTGCCGCCGAGTATGCCTTTGAGGCCCTCGACCACTTCTTTGCCGGTGCCGGTCGTGGTTTCGAGGATTTTCTTGCCTTCTTCCGTTGCGGCCTTGCCGATTGCGGCGGTTTTTTCGAGCGTCGAGCCGATGCCGTTTATCATAGCGTCGGGCAGAAGGCCGGCACCCTGCTTTGCCACGCCCATGGCGATTGCCGCGAGAATCTTGGCTGTAAGCACACCGGTATCGAGCTTATTGTCGGAGCCGAGGTTTTCCATCACGATGGGGTCGATATTTATACTCACCGTATCGGCCTTGCCCGGCACAGGCAGCAGCTTCACCTTCACATTGGTATTGGTGATTTCGAGCCGGTCGATGTGAAGTTTCTTGGCGCCTTCTTTTGGCTCAGCTGCCTTATCTCCCTTCGGGAGACGGTCAAGGATTTCCTGAAGGTTGTTTGTAAGACCTTTTTGCTCCATAGTGACCTTTGTGCCGTCAAGCTTCAGCTCCTTGATTTTTACCGTGTCGGTCATCAAAGAGCCGATATCGACCTGAACTCTTGTGTCACCCACTTCAAGCAGGTTTTTGAGGTTGTAGCCGGGCGGATTTGCGATGACAAGCCCTTCCATTCCGACTTTGCCCTGAAGTATGGACAGGTCAACATTGTCGATGGTTACAGGCACATCAAGCGTGATGCTCGCGGCCTTCTCCACGCCGTTCTTAATCAGCGTTGTGCCGACAAGAAAAAAGCCGACCACAATAACAGCCAGCAGAATAACCACCGGCAGCACGACAAAGCTCAGGATTACCTTTTTCGCCTTCATTTTTTATCCTCCAAAGGTTTTAATTTCATTCGCCGCCGACAAGCGGTCTGGTTTCGGTTACCTTGAAATATACGAGATGCTTTCCCGCCGACTCTGTGCTGTATTGTTTCTGGTGCTTCTGTTTGATTTGTTTTATTCGCTCCGGGTCGGTCTCTTCACCGGACTTTGTCAGATACAATCTTTTTCCTTTGTAGCCCTCGGTTTCTTCGACGAACATATAAGCCGCTTTGGGATTGGACTGGATGTTTTTGAAGCTTCGGCGTTCGAGCATACTGAAGGCGATGGTTTCCTCACTGATGATATAAGGCCTCGCGTAGATAGCAAGATTAACGTTACCATCGGCATCACTGGTGGCAAGAACTCCAATTCCCTTAGCGTTCTCAAAGTACTCAGATAAAACCATGGCTTTCTCCCATTGTCAGGATTGATTTAGAACCTGAACATCACTCCGGCAAGAATCGAAATCGCGTAACTGTCATCGACTATGGGGCTGTTGCGAATATCGCTGTCGAGCCAGTAGTAAGTTATGCTGGCAAGCAGTGTCCAACTGTCGTCAAGATTGTAGTTGACGTTCAGGCCGGTAAACCAGTTTACCGCGTTGCCTACTTTATACGCAGGTCGGCCGGGACGCGCCTCGTCGTCGCGGACGCCATAGTAATAATCGGCCAGATTGCTGCTGAGCAGTGCAAAGCCGACAGAGGGCGTTACTTTTAATTTTTCCATATCAAATGCTTTGGCGTAGGTTACGCGAAACTCCCTGCCGTCGTGCTGGCCCAGGGCATCGTTTAGAATCCTCGTGGACAGCTTTCCCCAGTCGCCGAAGAAGGAAAACTCACCGCCGAGGTCGATTGTCATATGCCGGTCGTGCATACCTTCGAACTCGTCGCTGTCGTCTGCATCGTAGCCGTCAAGCCGCCATTTACCAATGATATCGAAAGTCATATTGTCTTCTGCCAGCAGCCGGAAACCCGCGGTATCAATCCAGATATAGAACTGGCCGCTGACAAACGTAATAACGGGTATAGGATAAACCGTCGCGTCCATACCTGAGTAAGGTTTGGTTGTCACCACAACGCCCGGCCCCAATAAAAGCATATCACTTTTCTCAGGACTGGTCGATTTCGTCTCTTCCTCGCCTCGGACAATTCCCCCCGCACAAAACACAAGCACCCAAATCAATACCCATCTGTTATTTGCCATCGGCAGCCATCCTTTCCAGTGCATTGATTCTCTCCATATACGCCTCGGCGTCAAACTTTCTTTTCAGCCCCGAGGCGCAGGGCAAAAGCATCCGTTCATCCGCCGGCGACAAAGGTCGATGATTAGAAACTCACGCCCACCCCGAAGATATATTTGACATCTGTGCTGCCGGCATCTTCCGCGGGCGTCGAGTCATAATCGAAAACCACTTTGAAATTCGTGAACATCGCATCCGAAATCTTGGCGCGAATCTCGGCCGTGGTCGTAAGCAGATAATCCGAGAATTGTTCAAAACCAGGATAATAGGTCAGGTCATTTATAAACGTGAGGGTATTATTTAGCTTCTTGTCGAGGTGATATCCAAGCTGGCCGGAAACCTGGCTGGTGCTGTCCGTCTGGTTTTCATACTTCTCATACACTGACGCTACGCCGGCTTCAGTCGAGAAGTTAAATTCGTCCGACTCAACCCACTGATAACCGGCGCCTACACCGACCACAACGCGCCTGTCCAGCTCTGCGATACGGTCCCTCTCGTATCGCGATTCGAGAAATCCATATGCCTTCTTCGTGAAGAAGTAGTCGTACTTACCTCGCATCTTCCACTCGTCCTGAGTGACTTCTTTTTCACCAGTATCCGGATTCTCCTGCCTGCCACGGATATAGTCGGTGGTCAGTAGCACTCGGTCGTTTTCGGTTCTCTTCCTGAGGTTGACGCTTAAATTCTGCGTATCGATTGTCGTATTGCCGTGCGTGCTCACGATAGCGCCCGATATGTCGCCGTGCCACGTCGGGACCGGTTTGTTTATCGAGGAAATCGTGGCCACTTCAAAATCCTGGGGCTTGAGTGCCTGGTCGCCCTCGATACCGAATTTTCCAGCACCAGACGATACAAGACGCTGTTTGAAACCGGTCCCGTCATTTAGCCGAACTTCGACCGGCTCGTCGGTCTTGAGCGTTTTTATATTCGCCAGGTCAATGGTCAGTTTTCCCGCAAGCTCCGATTCGAGTGTCAGCTTGCCGTCAACAAGCTTTTTAACCTTGCCGGTTATATGGTCGCCGTTAACCAGATATATCTCATCAGCGACAAGCGGTACAGCAGCCCAGCTTATGCACAAAACGACTGTGAAGATTCCCCGCGACATAACAATACCTCTTTTATATTCCTGCGTTACCCTTCTCAGGCCGTCTTGCCTTTTATATGCACATCCTGCTGTGGGAATGGTATTGTGACTCCGGCGGCTTCGAGGGCAAGTTTGACCTTGCCGGTAACGTCAAAGTAAACGTCCCAGTAATCTGCCGGCTTCACCCAGGGACGGCACACGAAATTTACGCTGCTGTCTGCAAGTTCAAGAACCGCAACCGTGGGTACCGGCTCTTTGAGTACCCTGTTGTCGGCAGCTAAGACGCCTTCCATTACCTGTTTGGCTTTGTGGATATCGTCCTCGTAGGAGATTCCGAACACGAGGTCAACACGTCTGCTGCCGTTGACGGTGTAGTTCAAAATACTACTGCCGGTAACCTGGGCATTGGGTATAGTGACCCGGATATTGTCGGGGCTATTGAGCACTGTGTTGAAAATGTGTATTGCCTGCACCGTGCCTTTTGTTCCCGCCAGCTCGACAAAATCGCCTACCTTGAACGGCTTGAACAAAACCAGAAGCACACCCGATGCAAAGTTTGACAGCGACCCCTGCAGTGCCAGGCCAACTGCCAGGCCGGCCGCACCGACCACGGCTATGAACTGCGCCGTCTGAATCCCCAGCGCAGACATGGCGGCTATGGCAACAAATACCACCAGGCCCACATAGCACACATTCTTCACAAAGCTCACTAATGTGGGCTCTATCCTGGCCTTGGTCATCGCCCTCGAAATCAGGTTTGCTAAGACCATCGCCAGCCATTTCCCGACGAAGAAGATTACAACCGCCGCAAGAATTTTCAGCCCGTATTCAATCCCCTTCGTCGCCAGAAACTCCTTCACAGCTTCATAGGTATTGCGAACCGTCGCCATATCCACGCCCGTCCCTGTCTTTGTTTGTGTCTGCTCGGAGGCCGCGTTCGCCGTTGCGACAAAAATCACACACGACAATACCGACAGAAGGCAATACCGCCTCCTCACCGCTCGTTTCATTTGCTCATCCTTCTAAAAAGAACGTTACGTTCCCTGTCGAGTTCGGCTCATCACTTCCGGTCAAAGGCAACCAACCGGTTTTTGTGACAATTACACCGCTGTCTTAAAGCTCAAGCCCGGAAGTATCGCCGCCCTTTTCCTTCAGTTTGTCGTAGTGGACCTGGAATCGGTCTTTCAACGCTTTTAGAGAATCACCGATTTTCGCAATGTCGGCCTGAATTGCCTTGGCTTCGCTGCCCATCTGCTCAGTGACAGGGATTTCCTTTAGCTTGGCGGTAACCTTATCAAGCTCAGCAGTCTTGGCCATAATGGCATCCTTGTACTGCATCGCCATTGACCGAAGCTTGGCGGCATCCATTTTTTCGGCCTCGGCCATGACCTCGGCGATTGGCTTGCTTTCGTCGGCCTTCTTGCCGCAGCCAACCAGCACGAGCAGACAGCCCGCAACAACAACACACAGTGTAATTCTTACAGTCTTCATTTTTCTCCCTTTCAAAAAAAATCCAATAATTATGTGGCTACATACGGATTACGAAGCGTCATCACGATAACACCTCAATATTGACATTTAGAGCTGGTGGCATATCGCCAAACATTTATGCCATTCCCAAGCGTGCTGTCAAGGGTAATGTCAGACACGAAGGGATATTGAGGAATTGATGCGGTAAACAGTCCTGCCGCTTAGTTTTTGCGCTCGATGGCCTTACGCAGGTCGGCATCGACGTCGGCGCCTAACTGTTCGGCCTTTTTTATATGCTCAAGGGCCAGGTCGTATGTTTTTAGCTTATAATACGCGAAGGCAAGGCCGTAATGGGCGTCGGCCATTTCCGGGGCAAGCTTAACCGCCTGCCCATAGGCCTGTGCGGCCTTTTTGAAGTCGTCGCTGTTCGAGTATGCGGCGCCGAGGTTGTAATGAAGCTTGCTGTCATCGGGTTTTAACTTCACAGCTTTGGCATATTGCTTTATCGCTGAGTCATACTCGTTTTTGGCGAAATAGGCGTTGCCCAGGTTCACAAGAGCGGAAAACATTGTCGGGTCAATTTTTAAAGCATTGCGATAAGCGTTGATTTCATCGGCCGGCTGTTCGAGCTTGTTGTAGCAGATGCCAAGCCCGAACCAGGCCTCGGCGAGGTCCGCTTTGAGCTGAAGGGCTCTTTCGTAGTTGTAAATCGCCTGGTCGCAATTGTCGCTTTCAGAATAAATGTCCGCAAGCTCGCGGTAAATCGACGCATCGCGCGGGGAAACGGCAAGAGCCCCAATAAGTGTACTCGCGGCCTCGGAAAACCGGTCGAGCCGGCGATAAGCAACGGCAAGATTTCTGTAGGCGTCGACTAAATTCGGGTCGAGGCGAATCGCAGAAGTGTACTCGCCAAGCGCATCGTTAAACCACTGACGCTGCTGGTACGCGTTGCCGAGGTTCATATGCGCCTTGGCCTCGTCGGGATTGATTCTTACGGCCTGCTGATACTGCGTTATCGCATCATCAACGCGACCCTTGTCCAGGTATATATTGCCGAGGTTCATCCGGGATTCCGCCAGCGACGGGTTGATATAAACGGCACATTCCAGGGCAGCCATTGCCTGGTCGACGTTGCCGACGTTTTTGTAGACATTGCCGAGATTGTTGAAGAAGCAGCCGAGCGTCTGGAGCTTGTTGAGGTTGACCATATAAAAGGCGTTGCTGTTTTGCGGAACGTTGAACTTGCTGATGTACTGCTCGTCACTGGCACTGGCGCCTTTGCCGGTTGTTTCGATGTTGAAGCGGACCCGGCCGTCGTCGTATCTGACGAAAAAATGACCCGGCACAACAACGCCATACAAAGGCAGGCCAAGCCGCTCGCCGATTGCAAGATAAAGTATGGACAAGCTCAGGCAATACCCCCGGCGTCTGTCCATTACCGAATGCAGGAAAAGGTCGTGAGGGTCGTCGGCCTTGTCAATCGCCTTGAATCCCAGCTCGTCGAACAGATAAGTATTGATAACACCGATAGCGGAGACAGTCGGCTCAGGCGTTTCGAGCCGGCTGCGAATCTCTATAGCCATATCATCGAGCTGCTGCTGGTAGCGCCTGCCGGCAACCATATCGCTCCAGGCCTCGGAGACAATCAAGGCCGCGATGCCCACGTCAATCTGGTCGGGCTCCAGACGCAGCATTTGTTCGATTGACCGGACATACAGGCCCTCAAGGTCCTCATTTGCCAGCAGCTCCTGTGCAAAGCACGCTACCGATGCCGGAACAAGAAACGACGCGATTGTCAGCCACAAAACTTTTCTCATATATTAACCATTACTGCATAGCCACCGGAACTTCTACGTCGCCGGCACCGAGCAGGTTTATCTGTTTCCACCTGTTGCTCTTGAACCGGGTACGGTTAGCCATCCCCACAGCGATAATGCTCAACGTTGCCGCGGTCCACGGACCGAGCGCCCCTAAGCCCGGAAACAATCTTATCATAACCAGGCCGCCTAATCCAAGTATCACAACCGCGCCGAAGGCGGAAGCACCTGCCAGCCAAACCGTGTCGCCCGTGCCCCGCAGCGCACCGCTATAGACCATTCGAACGCCATGAAAAAGCTGATACACAGCTGCGAATACGAGAATGTTTGTGCCTGCCTCAATGACTTTATCGTCAGATGACCACAGCCGCATAAGCTTATGGCCAAATAAAAGAAAACCCAATCCCGCCAATCCTATATAAACCAGAGTAACACGCAGACACAGCCGGGTCTGCTTAACGGCGACCCTGTTCCTGCCCGCACCGACGCTCTTGCCTACAGCCGCGGTAAGAGCTAACTTAACGCCCGCTATGGGTACAATCACCAGATTCGTGCAGGTAAGAACCGCACTTGTAGCGGCCTGTGCACCACTGCCGAATCCTCCGACGAGCCAGAACAATATCACACCCCAAAGGCCGATGCTAATCGCCATCTCGACACCGGCGGGCAGACCAACTTTAAACACACCAAGCATTTTCCCGAAGTCAGGCCGGGGTATTCTCGCTGTGCGGAACTCCTTCCTGATATCACCCGACAACAAAACCGCCATTCTTATCGCAGCATTGACTGCTACGCCGATTACCGTCCCCCAGCCGGCACCGGCTATGCCCATCTCAGGAAAACCGAATTTTCCGAAAATAAGAACATAGTTGGCAACGACGTTCACCAACTGCGCCACCACCGCAGAATACATCACCACGCCTGGCCGATGAATCCCCGCGAAGAACTGCATACCCGCCCAGACAAAGACGAGGCCGAGGTGAGCAAAAAGCATAATTCGAAAGTATATTACCTCCAGCGCCGCCACATCATCACTATGCCCCAGCATCCGGAATATCTCATTGGCCAGCGGCCAGCATACGACCAGCACAAGCAACGCGCATAAAAACCCCATATAGATTGCTTGCCAGAAGTAAGCCCCGCACCAGTGCTTCTGTCCCCTGCCGAAACTCTGACTTACGAATGTGCCGAGACCAATAAATACTCCCATTATGCAAAAGCCGGGTATTGCTACGACGAAGCCAGCCGGCAATATCGCCGCAAGAGCTGCCGTACCCAGCCGGGAAACCATCCAGCGGTCAACAAACTGCATCAGCGTAAACGAGACTGTAGCAACCACCACCGGCCCCGCCAGACGGAACATATACCCAAGCGAAGCCTCATCGAGAGGGGTGTTGTGCTCTGATGATTTCGACCGGTCGTTCATTTGCTACTGCGTCAATTGTGGAGGTTAAGTTTATCAAGCACCGATTCTGTCAAAATGCTCGCGATTCGGACAGTTTTGACTGGCGAGGTATGCCCGGATATTATTTTAACGTCATTCTTCTTAACGCCGAGCTTATCGGCGAGAAATTCGATGAGGGACTGATTGGCCTTGCCCTTTTCGGGGGCGGCGGCAAGCTTGACTTTCAGCATTCCATCGAGGACGCCGGCGATACACGTCCTGCTCGAACGAGGAACCACTTTGACTGAAAACTTCACGGCGTCGTCTGCCTGTTGTATTCGAAGCTGTCTCATTTAGCCAAGCTGCTCGCGCAGATTCGCGCCAATAGCGTGCTGAACGTATTTTTCGATTTGCTCGGCATACTCGCCAAGCGACGGCAACTGGAAATCCTCAAAATGCCCCGCAACGAATTCGCCGTTAAGGGCCTTCTTGAAAACCCTGACGCGAATGATAGCCGGCTGAGAAGAGGCCTTGGTATAGTCGCTGTCTTTGTGCTCGGTAAGCTCCACCTTCCAGTCTTCGCTTATAAAGACCAGACGTTTTCCGGTATATACGGCCGTCGGAAAATAATCGTATAACAGCTTCAGCATTTCCATTTTTGACCCTTCGCCCAAACAAGCACTATGCACCATATTATACATACCAGAATACGCTAAGCCAGCGGTTACATTGGAAACACCGTGAAAAGAAGCCTGTTATTGGGAAAGATTACCGAGGTTTGTAAAACTCGCGGCTGAGAAGAAGTCTTCTCACAGCTACTTCGGCACACAGGCAGGGTTATCCGGCTCTATCTTGCAGTCTATCAGCCAGTTCGCAGCCATCTCAGCCACGCCGTCTAAATCCATTGCCCCAAAATCGCGAAAATCCACTAAGCAATCGTCGTTAATATCACCGAAAAGCACGTACTCACACCCCTGTCGAATCGCCGGACTATGCAGTTCCCCAGCCGCAACCACCACAAAATCATTACCCGCGGGAGGATTTGCCTGACCCATATCATTGCGCCCCCATCCCGTTATGGAGCCATCGAGTTTCAATGCCAGATTGTGCTCGCCTCCCGTCGCTATCGCAACAAAATCATTGCCTGCAACCGCACTACCCTGGCCATATGTATTGTCGCCCCACGCCACCAATGTTCCATCCTGTTTCATTGCAAGACCATGATTTAATCCCGCCTTGATGGACACAAAATCACTGCCGGCCGGTGCAGATATCTGACCGAAACTGTTGCTGCCCCAGCCGACAATCGAGCCACTCTCCCTCAGCGCCAGGCTGTGATACCGGCCCGCCGCTACCTCCACAAAGTCATTCCCGCTCGGAACGTTGATTTGACCGTAATTATTGCGCCCCCACCCGACCAGCGAACCATTCTCTCTTACCGCGAGACTGTGATACCCTCCTGCCGCAATCGCCACAAAGTCATTGCCCGCGGGAGGATTCGCCTGCCCGTAACTGTCGTTGCCCCAGCCGACAATCGAGCCATCCTCCTTCAAAGCCAGACTATGATACCGCCCCGCAGCCACTGCCGTATAGTCGTTGCCGTCCGGAGCAATCGCCTGATAAGAGCTGTCGTCGCCCCAGCCCAGAATCGAACCATCCTGCCTCAAAGCCAGGCTGTGAGACCCTCCGCCGCTAACCGCAACGTAGTCGTGCCCGCAAGGCGGATTCGACTGAGCGTAATTATTGCGGCCCCAGCCCACTACAGTCCCGTCCCCTTTCAACGCCAGGCAGTGGTAAAGCCCTCCTGCAATCGCCACATAGTCGTTCCCGTCTGGCGGACTTGCCTGCCCAATCCAGTCGGCCCCCCAGCCCACTATCGACCCATCGGCCTTCAACGCTGCTGCATGCTCTCCACCTGCCGCTATAGCCACGTAGTCGTTGCCTTCGGGAGCTATGTTCTGTTCGTAATTATCTCGACCCCAAGCTACTATCGTTCCGTTGCTTTTCAACGCTATACTAAAATGCTCCCCCGCCGCTATCGCCACGAAGCTATTGCCGTCGCACGCATCCGCCTGACCATAGGTGTTGTCACCCCACGCAACGACCGAGCCATCCTGTTTCAGGGCAACGCTGTGCCAGCCACCCGCCGCAATCGCCACAAAGTCATTGCCGTCCGGCGCAGTCGCCTGTTCATAATAGTTGTCCCCCCAGCCGACAATCGAGCCGTCCTCCTTCAACGCCAGGCCATGCTCATATCCCGCGGATATCGCAACAAAGTCGTTGCCTTCGGGAACCGTCACCTCGCTCGAATCGTTTCGTCCCCACCCGAGTATCGTTCCGTCTTCTCTCAGCGCAACACTGTGCCTGAATCCCGCGCTAATCGCGACAAAATCGCTGCCCGCAGCAGCGCCGGCCTGTCCAAACTCGTTGGAACCCCATCCGATTATCGTGCCGTTGCTCTTCAGTACCAGGCTGTGATAACCGCCGGCTGAAACGGCAACAACATCCGTCAGTTCGGAGCTTGGAGTTCTTGTCGCGCCCCATCCGATTATCCGACCCGCGCGAACCTCTGACGCACCGCAAGCCGCCAGAACCAAAAATATAGCGACGTACCTTCGCCTCATAGTGAAAGTTCCCGCTCTCTCCCTTACTTCAAAACGGCAACTATGCGTGTTTCAATATAAAAAGCAAGAAAATTATCGGACTTTTTTGATTCGTCACAAAATAATTCTTAATCACCAAAAATAACCGGTTCCCATTTATCAACCCTTCACCCTGCCCGGTTTAGCGCTCCATTTCAGTGCCGGATGTCAAGCTGCTCATCCCGGCTGGCTGACCGGCAGATGTGCCGTCAAATCCTCATAAAAATATCGCAAGAACAAAATTGCCCGAGCATCAGCTCACCACGCAGGCCGTCTTGTTTTCATTCAATGCCTCTGCTAAAAAAACCTACCACGCCTGGCCCAGCTCGGCGAAATCAAAGAAGTCCACGTCTCCGTCTTTGTCGATATCACCAGTGCCGTTTTCAAGCCAGAACCAGGTCATCATATCAACATCACCCAGGCTGATATAACCGTCGCAGTCAAGGTCATAACCACCGCTGGCGAGATAGTTCCGGTCAGTCTGGTCGGCCTGCACACCCATATAACTAATCGAGGTCGGGTCAAAAGTATAAAACCGCCCGGTTGGCGTTACCGCCCCGGACCAGCCGGAATCGACCCATATCTCGTAGAAGCCGTTTGAATCGGTAATATCTTCGCCGCCGCCGCCGTCCGCAAAAACCGGCACACCCTCAACGGGCATGTTACAATCATTGCTGATGTAGCCGGTGATTCTGAACTCAAACTCATTGCCCGTATAGTTTTGGTCTTCGATGTAATCCATAGTAACGTCCTCGTAGTATCTAAAGCCCGGCTCGAAGGAACAGCCATACCTACTGAGCACTACGTTACCAGACCAGCTATAGTCCACCCAGACCTCGTAATAGCCGCCTGAATCTGTCACCGTTGACCCGCCGCCATACCTGCTCGTCCAGACCCCGCCGCCGTTCTCGGCGGAAACATTCACGTCATTTATCGGCGTTCCATATTCCTGCTCAAACACAAAGCCCGCAATCTTAAAGGTCATAAGCGCCGCCGTGTAATTCACATCCGTCAAATCCTGATTGACGTCGGCGAAGTAAAAACTGTTCGGCTCAAAGCCAAACCCGTCCTTTTGCGGCGTAACGACACCAGACCAGTTGTAATCCACCAACAGCTCGTAAAAGCCGTTAGCGGTCGTAACAGCGTTGACGTCATTGTCATCGGCCTGTATCAAAACACCCTCCACGGGCGTATTCCCGTCGGCTTCAAACACATAGCCGGAAATTGCCACATTAAATCTGCTTACGCAATCGGCCAAAGCGTCATACCAGACATCCGCCATTTTTGTGTAACCGTTGTCATTGGGATGCAGGTTATCGTACATATCCGTTGCGTAGTTTAGTGCGCTTTCCATATCCACTATAATAATATCATCCCCATTGGCGATGCGATTCAGAGCCATAGTATTAACTTCATTGTTGAACTGTGTTGTGGCTGGGCTATAGGTTTTTCTATTAATTATCAGAGCCAGAACAACCACAACGTGCTTATCAGCGTTGTCTTCATAATCATCAATCTCATCCAATATATCGCTTACCTCGTTGGCGTCCTGATTACCCGCCGTGATGTCGTTAGTCCCGATATGAAGCAGTATTACATCCGGCTGGTGCATAACCAGCCAGTCCTCAAGCTTGCCCGCGGCCGGATCGCCTATCCGACCATTTAATATCTCGTCAGCCCGCCATCCATTGTGGCCCTCGTGGTTGGGGTCCGCAAAACTACCGTCGACACAGCTGCCGACAAAATCAAAATCGAAGTCACCGTTTATGAGACCAACATACAAAGGTTTACGATAACCCCATCTGTTCACTGAACCGTACCAGCCCTTTGTTATGGAATCCCCCAAAGGCATTATGCGGGTAACAGCATCGGCTGGTATAGCCCATGACAAAACCAAGACAGCCACAATGGGAAAGAAAATCCGAAACATCCGTTTTTCCCCACGAACCCTCATTGTCACTACACCTCCTCTAAATCACCGCCTACAACTCGACTTTATTTCACTATCGAAACATCCTGTTTCATCGCCGGCCGGGCGCGCACCTCTGACGCACCGCAAGCCGCTTGAACTGGATATAGCGACGCACATTCGCCTCATAGTAGTGAAAATCCTCGCTCTCTCCCTTACTTCAATTATCAATTATATGTGCATCAGTGAAAATTGCAAGAAAATTATTGGACTTTTTTGGCTCGTCACATAAATTTTTTTAGCCGCCAAAAATGACCTTTCCACCATTTATCGACCCTTTGCCCGGACCGGTTTAGTGCCCTATTTTAACACCAGCTATTGAGCACCACCGCCCCGGCCGGCTCAATATGCGATATGCACTACTTGACTGGACTGCCACCCCCCGCTTATCCTTATTACTATGACCGTGGATTTTAGCCCGATACCGCCCGTTCTCGATGACCTTCGGAATGGCCGAATGGCCGTCCTCGTAGACGACGAAGACCGCGAAAACGAAGGCGACCTCGTCTGCGCAGCGGAAAAAGTCACTCCTGAAACAATCAACTTTATGGCAAAATTCGGACGGGGCCTCATCTGCCTGCCCCTGACCGGAGAAAAATGTGACGCCCTCGCCCTGCACCCCCAGGTCGTCGACAATACCGCCCGTTTCAACACCGCCTTCACCATCTCAATCGATGCCGCCAAAGGCGTAACTACCGGCATCAGCGTTGCAGACCGTGCCCGTACAATTCAGACCGCCATCGCCGACAACGCAAAACCCGCCGACCTCGCAAGGCCAGGCCATATCTTCCCGCTACGCGCAAGACCGGGCGGCGTCCTCGTCCGCGCAGGTCAAACCGAAGGAGCCATCGACCTGATGCGCCTCGCGGGCCTCAAACCCGCCGCCGTCATCTGCGAGATTATGAACGACGACGGCTCTATGGCACGCGTCCCGCAGCTTCTTGATTTCTGCCGGACCCACAACCTCAAAATCACCTCAATCGCCCGCCTCATCGAATACCGCCTACAGCGCGAAAGCCAGATTAAACGAATCGAAGTGGTTAATCTGCCCACCGATTACGGCGAGTTCAAGCTCATCGCTTACGAATCAATCTCGACAGCCGAGCCGCACCTGGCGCTTTGCAAAGGCGGCATCGGCGACCTCGACGACTCGGGCCAACCGGTCAATCACGACGAACCGGTACTCGTCCGAGTCCATTCCGAATGTATGACCGGCGACCTGTTCCACTCACAAAGATGCGAATGCGGCTACCAGCTCATCACAGCTATGCAGATGATTGAAAAAACCGGCAAAGGGGCACTCGTCTATCTCAGGCAGGAAGGAAGAGGCATCGGACTCAAAAACAAGCTGCACGCCTATAAACTGCAGGAACAGGGTCTCGACACCGTTGACGCAAATATAAAGCTCGGTCTGCGACCCGACCGGAGGGACTACGGCATCGGCGCGCAAATCCTCAGAGATCTCGGCCTGACACAAATCAAAATCCTCACCAATAATCCCAAGAAAATCAGCCGGCTCGAAGTTTACGGCATCAAAATCGTCGAGCAAATCCCCCTAAAGGCCGCTCCCTCCCCCCACAATATCGATTACCTCCGCACCAAGAAATACCGCCTCGGTCACATACTCGACGACGACCTCTGATACCAACCGACGCTTTCTCACTTTTAGCCGATTCCTTGCCAACGGCCTCCAAACCTCTGATTCATTCTTTTTTTATTCCTCATTAGCCCTTGGCCTTTTCTATTAAATAAACTCCCCATACTCGCCGAAATAATGAATATGAAACCACTACTGCCAAAGCTGATTCTTGTCGCCACCTTGCTTCCATACGCCGGCTGCCAACATCTGCCATCCGGCCCCGATTTCTCCTTCGACCCCACACGCTCCAGCCAGGCCTTATGTCTCCGCTATGGCCCGGCACGTGCAGATATCCTCCCCCTGACGGAGCTGGTCCCGGCCGCATCATCCTCGCACGACTCTCGGCTGGACGTCTACATCTGCCTGCTCGACTCCTTCGACTCACAAATCAAATCGCCGGCCGTCTTTCGCTTCGAGCTGTTCGAATTCGCCGAACGCTCCACCGAACAAAAGGGAAAACGAATCACCATCTGGCCCGACATCGACCTCACCGAACCCGCCGTCAACAACCAGCACTGGCAGGACTTCCTCCGCGCCTATCTGTTCCCCCTGCCAATCCAGAAACCCTCCGAAAACGCTTATATCCTCCACGCAACCTGCCTGTGTCAGTCCGGCAAACGTTTATCCGTCGATTTCCTCATCCGAACATCACATTAAACGGGATTACTGAAAAACCCAACACTCGCTATTTGAGATTACTTCGTCCCGAATCCGGCACGCCGTGATATGGCGGCTCGACTTTTTCAACATCCCCCAGGCCGGCTTTTTCTTGTCGCCAAGGCCCGTGACACACCTTAAAATATCATCGCGGCGCGCTCGCAAGACCTTACCATTATGCCTAAGATAACCACAATGAGCCGAACGACTCAAACTTCGCTCGACCGACCAACCTGGTTCAAACACTGGTATTGGCTTGCACTGGCCGCAATCATTCTTCTAACCGCAGCCATCCGTTATCGCCTTCTCGATGTTCCGCTCGAACGCGATGAAGGCGAATATGCCTATATCGCGCAGATGATGCTCAAAGGTGTGCCACCATACATCTCCGCCTATAGTATGAAACTGCCCGGCATTTACGCCATCTACGCTCTTATTCTCTATTGTTTTGGCCAGACTCACTCAGCCATTCACCTCGGACTGATAATCGTCAATGCTGCCACAATTCTTGTGCTCTTTCTACTGGTAAAACGCCTCATCGGCCCCCTTGCCGCCGTAGCAGCAGCCGCCGCTTACGCTGTAACCTCACTGGGTCAACACGTGCTGGGCCTCTCAGCCAATGCCGAACACTTCGTAATATTGCCCGCTATGGCCGCTTTTCTTATTCTCACTGCTATTCCCGAACGACGCCGTTTACTCGTCGTTTTCATCGCATCATTGCTACTCGGTCTGGCTTTTATCATCAAGCAGCATGGCATCTTCTTTGTCCTTTTCGGAGCCGCTTATCTGCTCTATGGCGACCTCCACAGCCGCCCCATTCGCTGGAAAATGTCCCTCCTAAACCAGCTTGTCTTCCTGACTGGCGCAAGCATCCCCTACGCTCTCACCTGTCTCCTCCTCTGGCACGCCGGCGTATTTGAAAATTTCTGGTTCTGGACGTTCACCTACGCCCACAAGTACGCCACAATAGTTCCACTATCGAGGGTCTTACATAATTTTTCACGCCGATTCACACCTGTAGTCGCCTCTGTAATTATAATATGGCTCTTCGCCGTCCTTGGCTTGCTCACGGTCCTGTTCACTCGTCGCCTCCGCGTGCACGCCCCCTTTATTCTCGGCTTCTTCGTCTTTTCGTTTCTCGCAATATGTCCCGGCTTCTACTTCCGAGAGCACTATTTCCTTTTCTTATTGCCTGCTGTCGCTATTCTCGCCGGTCTCGGCGTTTCCGGTTTCAACAAACTGCTTGCCCGTCGCATTCCAGGGCCTTTGAGAGCAATAATCAATACGCTGATATTCCTTATACTTTTCGGTTTCTCATTATTTCACCAGAGAGAATTTTTGCTGTTCAATACCCCCACAGCCGTCTGTCGCCAGATTTACGGCGGCAACCCATTTCCCGAATCGCTCCCAATCGCCGAATACATCAGGCAGAACTCCTCACCCGATGACCTTATCGCTGTAATCGGCTCCGAACCACAGATTTATTTTTATGCGAACAGACGCTCCGCCACCACTTATATTTACACCTATCCGCTCCTCGAGCCGCAGCCCCTCGCACTAAAAATGCAGCAGGAAATGATTCATCAGATAGAAACCGCAAAACCCCTTTTCCTCATCTCCGTAAATGTCCAAGCTTCCTGGAAACCGCGACCAAACAGCTCCCGGCTAATCTTGGACTGGTTTAATAAATACCATTCGCAGTACTATGACGTTGTCGGCATTGCAGACATAGTCGCAATGAACCACACAGAATACCGCTGGGACGAACAGGCCTTGACCTACAAACCGAAATCCAACTTTCGGCTTTCAATCCACCGCCGAAAAGACTAAGTAATCCCTGTTAATTTTTACGAACAAAGCCGGCAGCTTTCTTCTAATTCTCCAGACACCTCCACAATTACTCAATACGATTCAAGACCGGACAACAGCAAAATCAATGCGCCCATCCCCTAAAAGTGCTTCCGTGGCCGTATATGATAATAAGGCCGCCCCCGACCATCACAGAAAACGCCGACAATTGTCTGCTTGCGGTTAATTCCTGGAGAATTGGCACGTATCTGCCCACGCGATTAAAAACCCCCGTCTTTCTTCGTGCCCCTCGTGGTGAAAAACAGAGCTTTCCGCGGATATTCGATGTTGATTATTCGCCTTGGATGCTTTACTATTCTCCGCTTACCGTATTGAGTTGCGAAAAATCGTAATAAGGAAGACAAAAATGGAAAACTCGTGGATATTGGCACAAATAGAGCAGATAGAAGGTCAGTCCGAGGTAAGTTCCGAGCCGGTAGGCCAGGAAACCCGGACCACAGCCGTTGCCGACTCGAACGCACCGCCGTCAGCGGCGCCGACGAGAGGGCCGCAGGGCTATTATCAACTGGTTTTCATCGGGGTGATTATCCTGATTATGTATTTCCTTGTGTTCCGCGAGCCGAAACGAAAGCAAAAACAGCATCAGAAAATGGTCCAGTCACTCAAGAAAAACGACAAGGTGCGGACCATAGGCGGAGTCCTGGGCACAGTGGTCGATATCAGGGGCGATGAAATCGTTCTCAAGGTGGACGAATCAAACAACACCAAAATCAGGATCGTCTCGTCGGCCATCGGAAAGAATCTTTCGAACGAAGGAACATAACCGCCGGCACAGCTCCGGCTCACAGTTTATAACAGGGATTCGATATGGACAAAAATCTGTCGTGGAAAACCATCCTAATCGTCGCACTCGTCGGGCTGGCGGCCTGGACGCTGTATCCGCCCGACAAAACATTGAAACCCGGTATCGACCTCGGCGGCGGAACGAGTCTCATCTACGAAATAGACGCCAGGGACCTCAGCTCCGAAAAGAAAAGAGGACTCTCAGGGCAGATGATTACGGTTCTTCGCCGGAGAATCGACCCGGCCAACATTCAGAACCTTATCTGGCGACCGCAGGGCAACACCCGATTCGAGATACAGATGCCTCTTTCCAGCGCAGAAGCGAGGGAAAAACGTGCGGCGTATGAGGATGCACTCAACACGCTTCTTGCGGACAACGTCTCCCTTGCGGCGATAATGCGCTCGGTCGAATTGCCCCCCGAAGAGCGAACAGAGGACTTCACCGCTTACGCACACGACTCAAACGACAGAATGCAAATACTCGTCGACTTCGCGACAGTTTATGACCAGCGACAGCAATTACAGCAGCAAAGCAATGACCTTGCCGACCAGCTAAAGCAAATCGAAAGTCAAATCACCTCGGCCGGCCTTGACCTCGACGATATACAATTGCAGGTCGTTGCATGGACCAAACTCGATGAGCAAAAGCTTACCGAAATGCTCGTCCAATACCTCGGCTCCGAGGACAATCTCGACCTGCTCACTCGATACACCAATACTTATGCCGAGTGGGCTGATGTGGTTGTCCAGTTGACCGACCCCCAGAATGGAATCAACGTCCGCTATAGCGAGGTCCTGCAGCGTTTGAACGAGCTTAACCTATCGGAAGACCAGATGACATTCGTGCTCGAAGCCGGAGACCCAGGTTCTTCGAGGCAAAAAAGGGCCGTTGACGCGTTAAAAGAAGCGTTTCCGGAGCGTGCCGACGCAATCAACAAAGTTGTCGAGGCATACAAGGCGTACTTTCCGTTCAGGGGTCGGCTCGACGACCCGAGTGACATACAGCGGATGCTAAAGGGAGCCGGTATTCTGGAGTTCAGGATACTGCCCACGGAAGGTCATCCAGGTGTCGATTCGGCGATGATGAAAAGATACGTCGAGACGCTTACGACAAAAGGACCGAAGTACGCCTCGGACGACAACTACATCTGGTTTGAAATCGAAAACCGCGAACACTTCGGTGCAAGGGATGACGCGGACCGCTCGGCAATAGTTGCTCCGTTTGGCAATAAATGGTACGTCCTTACCAGTAATAAAAAAGACGAGACGGTGCTGCATACCGACCAGAGCAAAGACTGGAAACTAAACAGGGCAGCGCCGGGGCAGGACAATCAGGGGCGGCTTTCGATTACCTTTGAGCTTGACGAGCGAGGGGGTCGGCTGTTTTCCATCGTTACAGGCAAGAACATGGGCAGGCCCCTTTGCATCTTACTCGACGACCTTGCGATATCAGCGCCAACAGTACAAGCGAGGATTTACACCCGTGGACAGATAACCGGTCGATTCAGCCAGACTGAAGTTCAGGATATGGTCGACAAGCTAAACGCCGGGTCGCTTCCCGCGCGGTTAATCGAGCAGCCGATTTCGATAAGGACAATCGGCCCGTCGATAGGAGCTGACAACTGCAAAAAGGGAATCAGGGCGGGCCTTATCGGAATGGCGGCGGTGATTGTATGTATGCTGATTTACTACACCTTGGCCGGCTCGATTGCCGACGTGGCCCTGCTTTTGAATCTCCTGTTTGTGCTGGCGATAATGGCTGGGCTCCGTGCGACGTTTACGCTGCCGGGCATAGCGGGCGTCATCCTGACCATCGGTATGAGCGTGGACGCAAACGTGCTTATATTCGAGAGGACCCGTGAGGAGCAGCTTAAGGGCTCATCACTGGCGATAGCTATCAAGAATGGCTACGAAAAGGCGCTTAGCGCGATTATCGACTCGAACCTGACAACCTTGATGACCGCCGCCATTCTTTACTGGGTCGCCTCGGAGGAAATCAAGGGATTCGCCATAACACTAATGCTCGGCCTTGCTTCGAGTATGTTCACGGCGCTTTTTGTTACGAGGGTAATATTCGGGTGGCTCCTGCAAAAAAGAATCATCAAAGACCACCTCGTGATGCTGCGCCTTATTCACAAGCCGAATATAAACTGGATGAAATACCGTCCCGTGTTCCTGACGATTTCGGGGGTACTTATAATAGGGGGACTGGTCGTCTTTTTCACAAGGGACGATACCAAAAACAGCAAATACGACATTGAATTCACCGGCGGAACAAGCGCTCAGATAAACCTCAAGCAGGGCGTCGAGCTCGACAGAGAGCAGGTCGAGCAGATGATTCGAAGCAAAGGCAGCGAGCTGAATAACCCTGCCCTTGCGGCTGCAACGGTTTACAG
The DNA here is from genome assembly GCA_964597035.1 of uncultured Pirellulales bacterium. Classification (GTDB taxonomy): domain Bacteria; phylum Planctomycetota; class Phycisphaerae; order Sedimentisphaerales; family Anaerobacaceae; genus Fen-1362. The sequence goes on along the minus strand of CAZQWM010000026.1, from coordinate 6,445 downwards.
CGTGGGCAAATCCGGCAGAAACTATGAGATAAACACGACGGAAACCAACCTGACGGTGGCAAAAATCGTTTTACCGGGCGGCGCTGAATGGACCGCCGACAGCGTGCTTTCGGCTGTAAGACAGGCCCAACGCAAAGAGCAGGGTCAGCAGCTCAGGAATCTCGTGGTCACCAGGGAAGAGGCGACGGGCACGAATCAGGCGTTCAAGGTCCAGACAAGTCAGCTTAATAAGCAGCGAGTAGAAGAAATCCTGCGGTCGGCTTTTCCCGATGCAAACGTTCCGGAACCGCAATTAGACGAGGTGGTGACAAACGCCGTCCTGTCGGCCTTCGACGGAAAGCTTGAGATTATGCAGAACCTGGAGCCGACAATTGGCTCCAGCGAAAAAATCACTCAATCGAAGGTCGAAGAACATCCATCACTCGTGAATTTTCTCGGTGGGGTAGTGATAAGATGCGATTTGCACAAAGATGCCCTTCCCGCAGAAATCGACCAAAGACTGAAAAGTCTGCGCTTCAAGCCGGATATGCGGGAGATGAACTGGTATCAATACAAGATACTTGGAGCGGACCTGAAACAGCCGGACCCCAATGTTCCGCTCAGGGCTTTTGCTTATGTTACCGCCGAACCCGATGCTGCGTTCGAGAAGATAGATGAAGAAGTCTGGGCGCAATTTGTCGCCAATGAAAAGGCGAAGCTAACAAGCGCGGTGTCACTGGAAACGTCACTGCCGCAGGTGACCCAGATAGACCCGTCAGTCGGGGGTGAATCCAAAAGGCGCGCAAAAATTGCAATCGTCCTGAGCTTGCTTGCGATGCTGATATATCTTGCCGTGCGATTCGGCGACCTGCGATATGGCCTCGGTGCGGTGGTCACTCTCGCACACGACGCCACCATAACCTTAGGAGCGATTACCGGCTGCACGTACATCGCCGCGACGATAATCGGGCAAAAGCTGCTCATCGGTGATTTCAAAATCGACCTGGCGATGATAGCTGCGTTTTTAACATTGCTCGGCTATTCCATAAACGACACAATCGTGATATACGACCGCATACGAGAGAATCGCCACAAGAGCAAGGATATTACGCCTCAGATTATCAATAACAGCATAAACGAGACGCTTTCGAGAACGCTGATGACGAGTTTTACGACACTCTTGGTGGTTGTGGTAATGTACATCTTCGGCGGCAGCGCACTAAGGGGCTTCAATTTTGCGCTGATGTTCGGCATCATCTTGGGCACTTACTCGTCGGTGGCGATATCAGCCCCGATTCTGCTCATCGGGACAAAGCGACGGGGCGGCAAAAAGACCTGAGTTGTGGCACGGGCTCAGAAAGCCCGCGCACGATAAATGCACAGGGATTTTAAAATCGGACTGGCAGTTGGCGTGCTGGCTGTATCATTCGCGGCGGTATGGCTGTGCACTCGGCCGAAACTCGGAGCCGAGGCCAGGGCCAGGCAAACAATGGCCGGCCAAAAGGAAACAGACCCCGGTCAGCAAAAAACACCTGTTGAATCGGCAGGCCAAAAACCGCACATCGACCAGAAAATCCGGATGCAGGCAGTCGCCGCCGAGCCGTCGAAGCAGGCTGCTCCCGCGGCACAGGCAAAATTTTACATAGTCCAAAAAGGCGATACCCTGTCCGCTATTTCTGAGAAATACTACGGCTCGGCGAACAAGTGGCAGAGAATCTTCACCGCCAATCGCGACGTTCTTGAAAATCCCGACAGATTGACTCCCGGCTCAAAGCTCGTTATACCCGAATAAATGGCAAAGCTTAAAACTTGTCCCGGCCTTCAAAAATGAGCTGGTTATACCTGAGTAAGAGATAGAGCTTAAAACTTAAAACGCAAATCCCAAAGTCAAAACCCAAGGTTTTCAATTATTAGCTTTGGTTATGGATTTTGAATTTTGATTCTTCAGCTATCGTAGATTGCCCGGCACAGTATTCCTGAACTTTTCGACACAGCATTCCTGAACTGCGGCACAGTATTCTTTAACTGCCGGCACAGTGTTTGTGAATTGACCAAGATAGAAGTTGTGAACTGCCTGGAACAGTATTCGTAGATTGCCCGGAACAGCATTCATAGATTGCCGGGCACGACGGTCGGGGACTGCCCGGGACAGTATTCATAGATTGCCCGTAACAGTACTCGTAAACTGCCCGGGACAGCATTCATAGATTGCCCGTAACAGTATTCGTGAACTGCCCGGGACAGGAGTCGAACCTGCATGAGCCGAAGCTCACCAGCCCCTCAAGCTGGCGCGTCTGCCAATTCCGCCACCCGGGCCGAATCAAGTTACATTGATTATTGATGATTGATTATTGGAAGTCAAATGGGAATTCTCGGCGGTTCTCTAACAGTCGGCTGGCGGAGAGGATGGTTCGGAAGGATGAAAAAATCTATTTTCCCCTTGCGCCGTCATAGAGAAGGATTTGCAGACGCTGGCAGAAGACGTAGCCAGTACTCCTGCATAGTTCGATGACCGTAGGTGATTTCGCCAGAAGCTCCTGCCTGTCCCGGCTGGCGGAGAGGATGGTTCGGAAGGATGAAAAAATCTATTTTCCCCTTGCGCCGTCATAGAGAAGGATTTGCAGACGCTGGCAGAAGACGTAGCCGGTGCTCTTACATAGTTCGGCGACTATCGGGGATTTGGCAAGAAGCTCTTTTCTGGTCATGGCCTGGGGCATCAGCATTACCCTTTCGGGAGCGACCTGGCCGAGGGATTTTATGGCCTGTCGGATTTCAGGCAGGTCGTCAGCCGAGTCAACGACGAACTTAAGCTGATACGGGTAATGCTCGATTAGTCGCTTTACGGCCTCAGTGGAAAGGTTTTCCTGCCCTGAGTTCGATGTCTTTGGGCTGATACTCATCAGGTCGCAGGGGAGAGCGAGGACGAATTCGATACCTGCGGTTTCAATGGTTACGTGTGTCCTGAGTTTTTTCAATTCGGCGGCCAATTGGGGCAACTGGGGGTTTACCATCGGCTCACCGCCGGTGATGACGATGAACTTGCAACTTTCTTTAACCGCGGAGACCCCTTCGACAAGCTCAGGACGAGCAGCAGAGGCCGCAGAGTTAACTATATTTTTTTTCAATGATTCAGGGGGTGAGGGCTTTATGAGGTCAACTCTGTCGAGTATTTCGGGTATGCTCAAATCATCGCCGGCGGCGGGGTCCCAAGCGTATTTCGTATCGCACCAGGTGCAGCGCAAGGGACAGCCGGCAAGACGAATGAAGATACTGGGGACGCCGGCCAGCAGGCCCTCGCCCTGAAGCGAATAGAATATTTCGTTTATGACCATTTCAAGGAAAAGTTTAATCGCGGATTACGCGGATTACACGGATTTTTAAATATCAGTTGTTAATAAGGCCATAGTCCTTTTGATTAGTCAAAAGGACTACGAGCATTTCAGGACAATAATGAATTTTCGCAGGAGGATTGATATCTCACTTCCGTCTTCGCTCCTGCTACGCCGGAACCCCGCCAAAGGATTGCGAGGGCAGGCAGCAGAGACCGCAGAGAATTTTTTAACCACAGATACCTATGGCACAAGTTTACGCGGATTACACGGATTCCGCCTACGGCGGATAAATTTTTACCACGAAGAAACACGAAGGTTTCGGCTGGCTTAGTGTACTTGGCAAAACTTTCTTGTAAAGCAAGCTTTGTCAAAAGTTTTGCCCTCGTCCACGATGCTAATTTCGTTATCATCACGGCGGAAAAGCCGGTGGCAGCCGAAACATAAACGAAGCCAAGCAAGTTAGATTAGACACGGATTTTCAACCGCGGAGACCGCCCCCTGCCTACTGCTTGCAGGGGCCCTCCGTTTGCTAATACTTAGAAGCACACCCCGAGGGCAAGCAGGCAAGACACAAAAGGATATAGCCACAGAGAGCACCGAGTTTTCGGGCGGTTTGGTATTCAGTAGGTGGCATTGCCACCCAGCGGAGAATAACGAATTTTAATACAGCAATTGGCTGTAAAAGCTACTTATGCACACAGGCAGGGTCGTTCGGGTCCAGCTTGCAATCCACCAGCCAATTGGAAGAAAAGTCCGCAAAGTCAACCAGGTCCACCCGGCAGTCATTGTTCAAATCACCCGCAAGAACAAAGGAACAGTATCTCTCCAGCGCCAGACTATGATAGAGGCCTGCTGCAATGGCAACAAAATCGTTGCCCTCCGGCGTTGTCACCTGACCATAATCATTAGCCCCCCATCCGACGACCGAGCCGTCTGTGGTCAGCGCCAGACTGTGCTCGCCGCCTGCCGCGATGACGACGAAATCGTTGCCCGGCGGCGGCGTCGCCTGACCATCAAGATTTCTTCCCCATCCGACGATTGAGCCGTCCCAAGTCAGCGCCAGACTGTGCTCGCTGCCTGCCGCGATGGCGATAAATCCTGTGCCCGCCGGCGGCGTGGCCTGACCGTCATAATTAGCCCCCCATCCGACGATTGAGCCGTCCGATTTCAGCGCCAGACTGTGCCAGCCGCCAGCCGCGATGGCGACAAAATCGTTGCCCGCCGGCGGTGTCGCCTGACTGAAACTATTCAATCCCCATCCGACGATTGAGCCGTCCGAGGTCAGCGCCAGACTGTGTTCATAGCCAGCCGCGATGGCGATAAATCCCGTGCCCGCCGGCGGTGTCGCCTGACCATGATTATTACTCCCCCATCCGACGATCGAGCCGTCCGAGGTCAGAGCCAGGCCGTGATAGCCGCCTGACGAGATGGCGACAAAATCGTTACCATCACAAGGGTCCGCCTGACCGGAACTACTATCTCCCCATCCGACGATTGAGCCGTCCGGGGTCAGAGCCAGACTGTGAAACACGCCTGCCGCGATGGCGACATAATTATTTCCATCAGGTGGATTCGCCTGACCATCACTATTAAATCCCCAGCCGTTGACCTCTCCCGGCTCGACGGCCTGTAGCGCAGACGCAGAAAAACAAAAAATTGCCAGTGCCAATACTGAGAAACAAGATAACCTTTTCATAATACAATCCTCCTTTTTAATATAGGCCTTCCACGGTCCTTTTGACATTTCTCATCATACCAGACACAAGATGATTTCTCAAGCTAAAATTGCTGCTGTTAAACACCGGGTACAGGATAATTGGTGGGAGCGATGCACCCTCGGCCACAAAAGCGAAAAGGCGCGATTTGCAGGCCGCGTTTTTTAACCACGGATTGGCACGGATTTACACGGATTTTTTTTGCCACCAAGACACGAAGGGATAGTTTATTGATAATCGATAATTGATGATTGATAATTTAATGTTTTCTTCGTAAAGCGAGGCCGCGCCCTAAGGGCCAGGCAAGGGCGAATAATAAAATAGTGGCGGGTTCGGGAATCGTGTAAATAAAGCCGTGCATATGACCAACATCATCCTCGTAATAACCAACAATATTGCTACCGTCGATATCATGTATTAATCTATAATCCGACTCAGGCATGCCTTCAAGAGTTAGAGTTTTCCAGGTTGCCCCATCATATAAGAAATTGAAATAACCACCAGAGGCATAATAATTGCCAATAATATTGTTGCCGTCGATACCGGATACGCCAGTCTGAATAGCTCCTGGTACATCTATCGTTGTCCATTCTGTTCCGTTAAAAAGAAAACTGTGAAGGCCAGAACCGTCATCATAACTACCAACAATATTGCTACCGTCAATATCACATGGGAAAGTATCAATAGCTCCTGGCACATCTATCGTTATCCATTCTGTCCCGTTATAAAGAAACCCGTGCTCGATATAATCTTCAAGGTTTTGGTATATGCCCACAATATTGCTGCCGTCGATGCCATAGGCTATAGTTTGACAGCCGGACATTTCGAGAGTTTCCCAGCTTGACCCATTGTAAAGAAAACCACGAGTACCGAAGCTGCTGTCATAGTATGCACCTACAATACTGCTGCCGTCGATGCCATATACATAAGTCTCCACAGCTTCTGGCATGTTAAGAGTTGTCCAGTTTGACCCGTCATAAAGAAAATAGTGCTCGACTTCAGGGTTGTCATAATATTTACCTACAATATTGTTGCCGGATATACCATATACCTCGGTCGAGGTAGCACCTGGCATATCAATTTGTTTCCAAGTGCCTGCTTTTATGTAACCAATGGGAAAAAACAACACCACCGCCGCTATTGTGACAGTTTTTCTAGCCTTCATAACTATTCCACTTCTTCTTTTAGGCCGGAATTGCCCCCCTATACCGGCCTGCTCATTCCGGGGTTATTGTGCCAGAAATAACAGTAGTTGTCAAGAGTAAATCATAGCACACCCGGGAGGAAACAGCATTGATATAATTTACGATTTGAGATTTATGATTGATGATTTGGGATGAGGGATCCGCCGACCCGCCACAGGCGGGTAAAAAGGCGGGCTGGGGAATTACGGAGAGAATTGGTGGTTTTGTAGTTCCG
>CAZQWM010000025.1:0-34410 GCA_964597035.1 uncultured Pirellulales bacterium | reverse complement strand
CGGCCTGGGTCTGGCATTAGTCCAGCGAATAGTCAAGTCATTGGGGGGGAGTTGCGCTGCACAGGTTGAAGGCGATGGGATCTTTATTATAAAGTTGACCTTACCACGAAAACAGTAAATCATCCCTGCTGACGCGGTCTCGTTCGGACAAAAACCTGAGACGGGTGAAACCTCACCGGACCATTTAGGCAAGCTCTTTATAGAATATTACTGCCATTCTACAAAGACTTACAGTGTTTTTTGGGCTGAAAACCGGGATTACAGGTAGATATTCAATCGCAGAATGAAACACCCTCAAGCCGCCATTATTTGACGACTAATCCAATTAATAACTTACTTTTGTATCTGAACATGAGTCCATTACTCCCAAGTTCATTTTAAATGACGCACGAAATCGTCTTTGAGAGTCTGAGCTTTTTTAATCTGTTGAATCGTCAAACCTCCTCTTGCCCAAACTGTGCCGCTGTTGCGACACGCACCGTTGTTAGTTTCGAGTATCAAACCTCATAAAAATAACGTCCCATAATAGCTGTTCTTAAGAGCCAGTCTCGAACAGAGACGATGTCGCCAGCACATGCGAGGAGCAGCGTTTGTTTTGAACTATGTAACCGCCTATAAAACGTGGCTTTTCAGACCTGAAACCGGCCAGGTAAAGAAACTTTTTTTTATGCTTGACAAACATACCGCCCGACAGTTAAATTAGGGCAGTCGGGTAATTTGGATAGACCATTGGGGCGGGAGAGGTAAGAAGAGGAGAGTTCGAGATGAAGGAGCTTTTCACAACAGGGGAAGCGGCGGAGATTTGTCGCGTCAGCCAGCAGACTATAATCAGATGTTTCGACTCCGGCCGACTCGAGGGATTCCGTGTGCCCGGCTCCCGGTTCAGGAGAATACCCCGCGACAGTTTAATCAAATTTATGAGGGAAAACTCAATCCCCCTCAATAGTCTTGAGTCCGGCAAAAAGAAGGTCTTAATAGTCGATGACGATTCTGAAATCGTCGATTTGTTAGTGGAAGTGCTCACTCGCGACGGCAGATTCGAGGTCAGCACCGCCAGCAGCGGATATGAGGCCGGCATCCAAACTCAGCGTTTCAGACCCGATTGTATACTTCTCGATTATATGCTGCCGGACGTTAACGGGAATGTGGTTTGTCACACCATCAGGAAGAACCCGGAGTTTGAGAATATAAGAATCATAATCGTAAGCGGCGTTATCAAACAGGAAGAAATCGAGCAGCTTTTGAAATCCGGGGCCCAGGACTTCATCAAGAAGCCGTTCGATATAACAGATGTCATTAACCGAATCAACGCCAGTCTCGGCCAAGTGCAGAAGCCCGGTTAGGGCTTGTTTTGGGTTCGGCCATGCCCGACGGAACGTGTTCGCCGGAGGAGGCGTCGCGTCACCTATCGACACAAGAACAAGGATAGTTTGCAGATAAGGACGGTAATATGCCGACAGACAATCCGGACAACTCTGTCGCCCGAAAGGTTGAGCTTGCAGTCAGTCGGCAGGAGACACTATCAATTCTGCCGGGGGTTGCGGCGAGCTTTTTAACACAACTAAGCCGTATGGAGCTTACCCCCTCATCGCTGGCGGAATTAATCCGGTCCGACCCCTCTCTTACGACACTGGCATTGCGTCTTTGTAATACAAAAGGCATCATCATCAGAAGGTCGAGCACCTGGCTTCAGCAGGTAACGGAAGGGCTCTCGCTGCGTGAGATTCGCGATGCTGTATTATCGGCGAAGGTATACCCGGAACCATCGGAAGACCCGCGAGCCGATTTCAGAATAAAACTAACCCGTCATTCGCTTGCCGTGGCCTGCTGTGCCGAAATGCTGGCACAATTAGAGCCGGTCTCACTCGATGAGTCTGGGGCATATCTGGCAGGGCTGCTGCACGACGTGGGAAAGTTTTCTTTAGAAGAGGCAATGCCGAAGAGTTTTGACGCCCTGCTCGAACAGGCCAAAACCACCGGAACGAGTTTATACAAGGTCGAACAGGAGAACTTAGGCATCGACCATACTATCTTAGGCAAACGAATCGCACAGAAACTGCATCTGCCAAGCGACGTGATACTCGGAATCTGGCTACATCACAGTCAAACTTGCACCGTCGCACAGGCGATGCCGCACGCCAGGATAGCGGCGCTGGTCGAGCTTGCCAATTGCGTTGTGCGCCAGCTTGGTATAGGAGAATCCGGCAGCTACGACGAGGTCTCTTCTCAACGTCTCTCCACATCAATTGGTCTTACGGTCGAGCAGATGGAACAGGTCAAACAACGACTACCCGGAATAGTTATGGGGAAATCGGAGATTGCAGGGTTAGGCCTGCCGGGGCCTGGTCGGGCGTATCGGGATGCCCTGCGTGTTACGGCCGGTGAGCTTGCAGGCGAAAGCTCCAGATTATTCGATGAGAACAGCCGGCTGCAAAACAGCGCCAGCCATTTCGCCTTCGTAAGGGAGGTGCTGCCCAAAATCACCTCAACTACGACGGCAATTGAATTCGCACAGGCCTTTGCGGCCGGGTGGCAAAGGTTCTACCAGACCGGGCCGGTCTGCATTTATCTGCCTGACGAATCCGGGGCAAATACCGTTGAAGCGGTCGTCGCTGAAAACCAGACCGAGATAAAGACGATGGTCTTAGACGTTCCGGAGGGTACAACTTTAGTTCCACGACCCGCTTATGAAGAATTTGTTGTGCTGGATGCCGCCGATTACGCCGACTGGCTGCTCGAGCAGATTGACGTGGAATTTGACCTTGCTCGGACCAAGCTGGCACCGTTGCGGTCGGGGGGGCGGACGGCAGGTGTGATATTATTCGAGCTTCGGCATCCTGCAGAGGGCGATGCGGCACAGCGGTTCGGCCCTGCTGCACAGGTCGGTGGAATAGCCTTAGATATGCTGAAGGCAATAGGGAGGCAACAATGGTATGCGGAGCGTTTTGCGCAGCTTCTGACAAGCGGAGGACAGAAGACAGAAGACAGAAGACAGAAGACAGAGGACAGAGGACGGAAGACAGAAGACAGACCCTTCTTCGCTGAAGCTACGAAGGGCGAGGGGCAGAGGACGGATGCGGAGGCACTGACGGAGATGGCGGCGGGTGCTGCACATGAGCTTAACAATCCCCTATCGGTCATATCCGGCCGGGCCCAACTGCTTGCGAAATCCGAGACCGACGCAGAGAAAAAACGCATACTTGAGCAGATTAAACAAAATGCCGACGAGCTTTCCACAATAATCGACGATTTGATGGGCTATGCAAGTCCGGAGAAACCAAGACCGACCCAGACCGCCATCAGGCAAATTATTGACGAGGCAATCGATTTGGCCAGCCGGAAAACCAGAACCGACCGAGCTGATATGAGAATTGATATTGAACCCGATACCCCGGATGTTGTGGTTGATTCGGCGCAGATTGCCTGTGCAATTTCGAATATCATTTGCAACGGCATCGAATCATACGAGCAGGGAGCCCCCGACAAAGACATTCGAGGGAAGGCCGGCTCGATAGTGATAAAGGCCGGTGCCGACAAAACGCACGAAACTGTGAGCATGCAAGTCACTGATTCAGGATGTGGAATGGACGAGCAAACTCTCTTCAGAGCGACACAGCCGTTCTTTTCCTCAAGGCCAGCAGGCAGAAAACGAGGAATGGGTCTTGCTCATGCACAACGGCTGATAGAGATAAACAACGGCAAGCTCGAAATAGCCAGTCAGCCGGGAAAAGGAACAACAGTGACAGTGAAGCTACCCTGTAAATAGCAAACAGCCCGGCTTCGCGTAAACGCTACGCCGGATTAACGTTCAGCGAACAGCAGACAGGTCAAAAATCCGAAATCTTCCTTCTTCAAGCTTCGGCAGACTCTCCGTTTGCCAATTACCCTACCCAAGGCATACCCCCGGCTAACGAATTGCCGGGGCAGGCATTGCAGGCAAATGATAACCCAGGCCTAAAAGAAATGGATTCCCGCGTGCCAAACCTCGAACTAAGTCCTAAAACACAACTCGACAACTGATAAAAGTCGGCTTCCCGCCAGCAGATAGAGCCCCTTCAAGCCGCGTATTTCGGCAAAAATATCGTCATTTGGGCCGGATTCGAAGCCGAGAGCACCACGAATCCTGCTAAGGCCATCAGCCAAGACGGGGCAAGTGTGCAAGTAGGCCCATTTTTATGACGATTACGAAGATTGAAGAGTCCTCAAAAATAAAAAAATGGAAATGAAAGGCCAAATTATGAGCATTGAAATGAAGTGCTTAAGATGTGGCGGCACCAACGTCCAGCCAAGCGACCTGCAATCAACAGGGAAGATTTACGCTCGGCCCAAACAAGCTAAATTCGTAACGGTATTAACAACCGGAGCCCCGGTAAGCGCACTGACCTGCCTTGACTGCGGCCACGTCGAGCTTCTTGTCGATGCGAAGAAGGCCAAGGCGATGCTGAAGAGCGCATAAGCACGGCTGCGTATTTTTTGAACAAGGCATTCAAATCAGACCGGTTCGTTTCTTCTGAAACGAAATCAATCCGCGGGCTGCAGCTATCTCCAGAGAAACTGCCTGAGCGATAACCGCAGCCCATAGTATTTTCTGCCGGCTTCAGTAAAAAGCTGTTCCAATGTTCGGGCGTTCAGGACTGCTGTTTTGACCTGGACAACGATATAAGTCCGAGAATCGCAACCTCTTATTAGGCCGGCGACGTCCGATTTACAGCGTGTGCATTCCGGGCAACCACAGCGAAACTGATAGCTGTTTATTTATGGGGCCGGTTGAGACAGAGCGCCAAGCCGTAGTCCTTTTCTAAAGCAGGGCCGGACAATAGCCGATTTTTTATGAAAGGGAGCGGCGACAGATATCCCGACCTTATGATGCGAGGACGAGGTGAACAACGAAAAGCGGAATAAAAGACTGCGACTGCTGATTGCCCGGCTCAACAAAGAACGAAAAAGACAGGCGCAGAAGATAGATATTCTCTGCAACGACCTTGTTGCAGCCCAAAGGGAATTCATAAAGGCACTGAAGGTCATCAACTTTTCGGCGGATTTCTACGAGGCCATAACCGGGCTGACCGACCTTAATGAACTGTTGTGCACAGCGGGTAATCTGCTCAAAGACGAAATCGAGAATGCAAACGTCGCATTCTTCCTGTTACAGTCCCGGAACTTTGAGTTGCACATATTCGAGAGTGACCGGCCAATCGACCTTGAAGACAGGCGCATTGAAAACTATTTCACAACCGAATCAGTCAACAACATTGCCAAATCCAACCATATTTGCACTATTGACGACATGCTCGCAATGGGACTCCAGGGTAATCCGCGTTGTCTCGAAAAATTGGAAGCGGTCGGCCTGCCGTTAAACCACCGCGGCTGCTCACTTGGTCTGGTTCTGCTTTACCGCCCGTTCCAGAACCCTTTTACGATTGAAGAACTCAAATCCATCAGCCAGACTTCTACCGGTCTTGCACGTTCTATAGCCGCCTGCCGTGCTCTGGTCGGCAGTGCATAAATAACCTGAATCATCCGAGACGTTCAAAATCCTGCAAAACTCCAAAAAGCAATCTTGGGCGGTTGCACAAATAAGGCACGATCGCGTATAATGAAACGGAAAGACCGCAGGCCTTTCAGGGAATTTGTGAATGGACGGTAAAAAGCAAACAAAAACAGAGCGGCTGGAAACGGTCGAGCCGATAGGCAAACGCGTGCTTATCCGCAAGGATGAAGACAAGAAACAGACCAAAGGCGGCATTCAACTGCCGGACAATATCGAGATTCCGACGATAACAGGCAGGGTCGTAGCAATATCGGCTGAGATTGAGAGCACGCCGGAGATACCATTACACAAATACGACAAGGTGCTGTTCAACCCCAAAGGCGCCATACCGGTCGACTTCGAGGGAGATAACCGACTGTTCGTCGTTGAAGTCGAAAATGTCGTAGCAGTTTTCAGAAAGGCATAAACTATCTGCTATGACGGCTGGCAGCAGAGGGAAAAAACAAAGCCAGAAGACGATAACGTCTTCTGGCTTCTCCGGGTTGCCGGACCGAAACGGCAAACAGGGGGACAAATCAAATCATAACAACCTGCGGGTCATCCCAGTCCTTTTGCGCCGGCGCTTCGCCAGCACAAATAATCCCGTAAGCATAAATGTAACCGTAGCCGGCTCAGGAACCGGCACGGGAGGATTATCAACCTCCTCTGGAACAGGAATATTTTCATCTCCTTCCGGAACAGGGACATCATCATCTATTTCCGGCGGCTTCGGCCTGTGAAACCTCCGTGACCTTCGGCCTGAAGCAGGGCTGATATCGCGGCGAGAATAATCCGCTGCTGAGGGTATCAAACCACCTGAACCTCGCGATGACTGCGGCCGCTCCTCCAGCTCCTCAAAAGCAAATTTGGACCGCTCGAATACGGCAATGACAATTTTCGGCGAATCAAGATGCACAACAGTGCTGCTGGCTGTCGCTTCGATTACGTCACCAATCCAATAAACAAATTGATAGCCGGGATTCGGCGTCGCAACAAGACTAACTTCGGAATACACCTCATAATGATGAACACCCTGCTCAAGGTTTAAAGAGCCACCCTCCACAGGAGCTATTTCCAGCATTAATGCCGTGCCGTCATCCTGGCAATACACAGGTCCTGCAATATAAAGCATCACAACCGTGCAATAAATTGCGGTTAAATAACAAAACGACTTTGAATGGCTATGGTCCATCATCCCCCATTAAATTTTAAACCAAGAATACTACGACGCCCGGCGTTTTTTGTTCCGTGTTGCTATAAACCACCCAGAACCGACGCCGATTAGAGCGATTGTGGCCGGCTCAGGAATTTCGCTATCATCAGGAACAATCGGATCACTTTCTTCCGGAGCATCAATTTTAAAGCTGCCTCTGGTCGGCGCGTACGGACTGCTGAAAATCAGATAAGAAGACCTATCACCCGATGATACAAACCCTCCTGTCGCTGTCCATTTCCAGACGCCTTGACTGCCGCTGCCGCTGACATTGGGGTCGGGCATCACGTCCTCCCCGAAACCATCCCATTGTGAATGGGTTGCATTCATCGACTCCTGTGCAATGGGATTGCCCTGCAGGTCCAGCACCTCAAAGTACCCTATGTCATCTCCTCCCACATTGAATAACTGGTAGGCGTATATATACCGGTCGCCGGACGGGAAAGAAACAGCTCCAGCCCAGTCGAACTCGGTCGGGTATTTTTCTACATCGTAAACCGTCCAAGCAACCCAACAATCAAAGCTCTCTCCCGCATAGTGCCGCTGGCCGCTCCAGCCATTGTTCTCACCATAAGTGCTGGTAGGCAAAGCTTTCGCATTCTGCGCCAGCACAGTTACGAAGAACACTATGCTCAAGAAGCTAATTACCTTTGTCTTACTCATTCATACCCCCTCAAAGTTTTCTTTGCTCTGTTATGCATTGAACACAACCTGTTTGTCTGACTTCATAAAAAGTTCCTCACGCTTTTCTACCTCGCCTTAATGCCAGTAATGCCCCGCCACTTATGAGGGCAAGAGTGGCCGGTTCAGGAGTGCAAACAGTGTCGATGACAACCTGGTCCACGAGTATGTCGCCCTTTATCGTTATCCATTCCTCCGAGGGATTTGGATAAACATTGATTTTGAAAAGCGTGCTCGTCCAGCCGGGGTCTTCGGTATCTCTGTCGATTCGTGAAATGTGCACCGAATAATCAATCCCTTCGACGTCATAAAAAGGGGAAATACCAACCAAAGGAGTGTCCGGGATAAACTCATCTTCCCCTCTGAACGTCCAGAGCACCTGCACCCAGATTTCTTTCTCGTAATTCAAGTCAAGATAATTGGGAATAATTGCATCCATCTGATTGGCAATCCCCCAGACACCCGTATGAGAGTCATAAACATCGTGCCAAAGACTGCCGCTATCGACGCGCAGAAGCGGTGTGCCCTGAGGGTTGAAATATGTACCCGCCGGTATCGGTGGTTCTTCTTCATCCGGCTCCATTGGCCCGTAATCATCCGTTGTAAAACTCCACTGCTGAAAGGTGCTCCCTTCGGTTCCCCGCCAGGGAGGAACAGAAAAGTCATCGGCCTGCACAGAAACCGCTGCGCTGCCAACCAACAGGACAACTATCAAAATTTGCAGAGCCGTCCTTTTAGCTCCGCTCATCCGCCACCTCCTTGCACCTGCCAAAATATTCGGCCTTGTTTATCACCTTCAAACTCCAGTTCATGCGATTGAACGCATGCATAACATCTCAACCTGCACACCCCCTGCCTTATGCGCGCAGAGCGGGCGCTTGTCTCTTCTCGAATCTCTTCTCCGTGAATTCCCTCCGCCCCGATATCAGCAGCCAAGCTCCCCGGCTCAACTACCGTCTCAGTGCACGTAAGGTACTTGTATGAAAGCACTTACGAACATCTACTCTCGTGAGTTTTCCCTTGCCTCCGATTCTGAAACCTTATTGCTTTAATGCAATGTAGAGAAAACACTCACTGTCAAAGAGCTATACACCTACCTTTGATACTGTGAGTTTTCTCTCAGCCCCCAAGCTGATAACGCCATTAGAACATATCGCCCAGGGTAAGTCAAGCTATTTTTTGAAAATTTTTTTGCCCCCTTCGGCCGGCATTTTCGGCCGATAAAAGCCAAAGACAGTCCAGAACTCCCTCGGGAAAATCTGCTTCTCATATAATACCCGAAAATATCGAATGCGCGGGTTATGACGAACCACAAATAACTAACGGCACGACTTCATTCAAATCACAATAACGTCCTGCATTTTTTTGACGTGTGGGAATGCTATTTCGATTGTTTGGCCTTTCTGACCGGTTTTTCTCGAATGAACCGGCTGATGTTGCGGACGGCCTGCCTGAGCCGCTGCTCATTTTCAACCAAAGCTATCCTGATGTAGTTTTCGCCGTTTTCTCCGAAGGCCCGGCCGGGCGCAACAGCAACCTCCGCATATTCCATCAGGTCCACGCAATAGTCGATAGTGCCTTTGCCTTTCAAATGCTCTTGGGGAATTCTCGCCCAGACGAACATACTTCCGCGAGGTTTTGGCACCTCCCAACCAATGCGGGTAAGCCCTTCACAGACAACGTCCCGCCGAGACTGATACTTTTTGTTTTGAGCAATGATGTCCTCGTCGCAATTTCGCATTGCGATAATACCTGCTATCTGCAAGGCCTGAAATATACCATAATCGTAGTAGCCCTTGATGGTAGCCAGGTAGTCAATCATATCCTTATTGCCCGCAGCAAAGCCGATTCTGAAGCCGGCCATACCATAGGGCTTGCTCAGGGTCGTGAATTCAACGCCCACGTCCTTGGCGCCTTTAGCGGAAAGAAAGCTCGGCGCCTTATAGCCATCGAAGCAGGTTTCACCATATGCAAAATCGTGAATAACAGCTATTCCAAACCGCCTGGCAAGCTCGACGATTGGTTCAAAAAATCCTTCATCCACGGTCAACGCGGTCGGATTGTGCGGGTAATTCAAAATCAAGAGTTTCGGTTTGGGATACAGGTGCTCGCAAACCATCGCGATGTTGTCGATGAACTTCCGGTCCGTGCCCAGCGGAACGGAAATTACATTGGCACCCGCCAGCGCCACGCCGTAATTATGTATTGGAAACGCCGGGTCCGGCACAATCGCCGTATCACCAGGCCCCAGCATTGCCAGGCACATATGGCTGAAACCTTCTTTCGAGCCAATACAGGCCAGAATCTCGTTCTCCGGGTCAAGCTCCACATTCCAAAGGCGGGCATATTTCTTTGCCATTTCGTTTCGCAGGCCTTTGATGCCCTTCGAAGCGCTGTAGCGGTGATTTCGCGGGTCCCTGGCCGCCTCGCAGAGCTTATCAATCACAATTTGCGGAGCGCCATCGGAAGGATTGCCCATCCCCAGGTCGATAATGTCGGCCCCCTGCTGCCGTTTGGCCAGTTTAATCGCATTTAGACGCCCGAACAGATAAGGCGGCAGTCGCGTTATCCGCTGAGCCGGTTCAATCCTGAATTCAGCCATAGTCATCTCACAAACCACAGGTTCTTTTCACAATACAATCGGACAGGATACCCCAAACGGGTGAATTTTCAAATGATTTTGTCAGCTTATACGAGTGTGAATTTGAATGCGATTTATTTTTATTGACATTCATAAATTGCGGACCCGGGCCCGCCTACCCTGAGTTTGACTAATCGGTCTGCCGAAGCGGAAGACGACAGGCGGAAAGCAAATGTGCAGAAGCCAAAAATAAAAATTAAGAATAATATTGAAATATCTATAAACTTGCCTATGATAAGAGAATACACGGCGGACAAGAAACACCTTCGGCAGGGAACGCTTAAAAAGGATAGCCGAAACCATTATGGATTATTTGAAAAATCCGGATTGACAGTATTTATGGCCTGGGCGTAATATACACCCATAATTTGTGGAAAGGAGGTTATTATGTGGAGGTATTTAGCTTTACTGGCTTTGGTGATTTTCGTTCTTACTGCTGGAGTATCAATCGCTAATGCCGAATTGCTTCTGACTGTCAATGGTCTTAATCCTGCCGATTCTCCGCTTAAGATAGCCCCAATCAAGCCCGTTTTACTTGAAGTCTATGGAGATACTCCATTTGAGCCAAACGGTATCTCGGTTATAGCAACAGGAGCAACACTTGTCCCGGTTCCTGACGTTAATAACCAATACCGTTTAGAATTCGATGACGAAATCATCTTTGCCAACGCTTTCTTGATTGCTGATAGCAACATCTCCATTGATGAAGTGTTAGTACCCGAAGGAACAACAGTATGTCAGCTATTCTTTTTCTGTAACCGTGAAGATAATGTCATAAGCATCCTTTGTGCAAGCTTGTCCGACCTTATTTATCCTAAAGAAGAAGAGCGTGAACAAGCTGCTCCTCTTGTGGCGGAACTGTCGGTGCAATCTGTCATAAGTACAAATGATACAATTCTTATCGGAGAAAAAACGGATTCTTCATATGATGCCGACAGTTACGACCCGGCAATCGATTTGAATGGTGATGGCAAAATCGACTTTAAAGATTTTGCAATTCTCGCTGCCGAATGGTTAACAACTTATGACATCTATGACCTGAATACAATGTGTAAAGCATGGCCAACGACAAATCCTTGTAACGATATAAACGTTTCCGGGCCTTGGATGGACCAATACTTTACCGGCATCGGCGATTGTAGCCCCACTATCTGCTGGGAATATGGGGATGACTATAGCGACTTTGTCTGGGATAATTGTGGGAACTTTTTATATGTGGTCTGCACGCCAACACCAGAGCTTGGTTATTACTGCGCCTATAACTATTATTTTAATGGATATTTTGTCGGGAACCGCGTCGGCTTGTGTATTTACGCCTGCGGATTAAATGCCTTTCAGGTCAGGAAAAATGCCAGCAGCAGTCGTACCCTGCAAACCAGACATCGAACTCAGGACAATTTGTCCCCTGGATGCGACCAGGGGACTTACGGAAAATACGACTGGCAGATTGTCGTTTACAACAGCGTTACCGGACAAAGGACCGGTTATTGTCGGGAATCTTATTTGGACCCGAATGAAAATGAATTCTGGGAGTCCGACCAGGGGGAATCAAGTTCCTGTGAAACGGTTTGGTGGTAATATATTATTAAACAAGCTTGACCGCCGTCAGTGCGGCGGGCTTATCCGCCTGTTGGGGGAAAGGAAGGATTATTATGAGAACAAGAAAAAAAGGGAAAGAAGCGTTTGCGGTTATCGTGAGTACCATTTTAGCGTGGACAACGGGATTATCGGCAAGGATTTGCCCGACGCCGCCGGGGGAATTGAGGCAGGTACGGTGCTGCATTGCCTTTACGAGAGAGGCATCGGGAGGAACACTAATAATGTGGGACAATCTCGGTCGTAACGCCAGATATGTTGCTGTTGAAACGATAGCAGGTGAATCGGCGGAAATGGCAATAGAGCGTCTGGCTAGGAAAATCGATGAGACAAACCCTTTTGATTGGGGAGGATTTCCTACAGGGGAAAACCGTGTTACTTCATCGGCGGGCGACTTGAGAGGTGTAGTGGGTCATTGCGCTCACTATATGACCGCTGGAACGGAAACCGGATTGGGTATTCCCCGACCGCCGCATTCCTTAACCTGTAACTATGACCCGAATCTTAAAAAGTTAACGATAAAATGGCTTAACCCGTCGCCGGATGCTTATGATTACACAAGAGTCAGGATTAACTGGAGTAATTATGACCATACAGGCGGGATTACAGTATATGGAAACACAGATAGCTATGTACGAGATTTGGTCGAAAAACCATTGGATGTAAACGACATTGATATTCTGGTAATCGGTGTTCGTAACGATATCCCGTCAGGCGCCGCAGCCATTCACGTCAATAATAATATTCAGGAAGAATTATATGGCATTCCGTTTACCGGTGGATTGGCTCCGAACTGGCAGCGATGGTCTTCAGATACTAATGAAGGCGAGATAAATCCACAGATGGGTATAAGAAGCGAAATGACCTTTGCCAAAGGTCGTATATATAATTCTGTCAAAACAGCGAATAGCAAGCCGTTTTATCAGATTATCAATGTCGGTGATAAAGGCAACACAGGAGGCGTTTACAGGAAGTTTATTGGCCTGACTTCGGGACATACATACAGGATAAAAACACGCTTGGCCACGTTAAGCGAACCGAAAGAAGGGCAGTGGTCTGCTTCAGTGCACGCAACGCCGAATGGCACTGACGGCCGAGACCTTAGCACCGGACAAATGGCCGGCCTCGATGCTCTTCCTGCCGGAAATAAAGGTAATGCCGCGGCCAGAATGGCCCTTTACGACTCGTCGCTTTCTACCAAAGGGCAGTTCGTAGAGATATCAACCGACGCAACCAAAGCCCAGCGAGGCCGAGAGATTACAGATATTACATTACCTGCGGGCGTTGACTCGATTACGGTATGGGTCAGGTGCGAAAGTTCGTCAGCTTTATCCGCCGCAATCGACTGGATATCGCTCGAAGACCTGTCGTTAAAAGACATATAACCTATCGGCAGGGCTTATCTTGGAGTTGCACAGGACGGGGTAAGTCTGCTCTACAAGACCTGTTAAATCGGCTTGCCAAATAAAGTCAAGGGGGTGATTTGGGAGATTTTGACATTAGCGAATGTGCCGGCGAGGGACGGGGGGCCGTTGAAGATAACAATCCAGTCGGTCGCGGTCCTGCCGACAAGCTGTCCCGGCGCGCCGGGATTTACCGCGGAGACCCCTTCGACAAGCTCAGGATGGACCGCAGAGTTCGCAGAGGTTATAATATTTTTTTCACCCGCGTGCTCGGCGGTAGAACGTGATTTTTTACTTGGTCCTTCGACCAGGACCTGCACCGTTTTGCCGAGAAATTCACGGGCCAATATGGTGCTGATTTGTTCCTGGATTTTCAGAAGCTCGTGATTTCTCTGCTGTTTGACTTCCTGAGGCACGTCATCCTCAAGCCGATTATCAGCAGTTGTGCCGGGTCGGGGTGAGTACTTGAAGATGAACGAGTTTTTGTAGTGGGCCTTTTTGAGCAGCTCGGCAGTCTGCTCGAAATCATCGCCCGTCTCGCCGGGAAAGCCCACTATGAAATCACCCGCAACAGCGATACCGGGGACTATCTGTCGGGCCATATCGATAAGCTCAAGATATTGAGCCGACGTATAGCCGCGATTCATTGCTTTTAAGATTTTATCCGAGCCGCTCTGGGCGGGCAAATGCAGGTAGGGGCAAACCTTCAGGAGCTTGGCCATTGCTTCGAGGATTCGGTCGAAGTATTTGGAAGACGGATAGCTGGTGACGAACTTTATCCATTCGATGCCATCGATGTCGCTTACCATACCAAGCAGGTCCGCGAGGCAATAAGTCCTGTCGCCTGATGTATATTCGTATGCGTTTATCCTCTGGCCCAGTAGCGTAACCTGTTTTACGCCGTTGTTGGCCAGCTTCTTGACCTGCTCAACAATCGCAGCGTGCGGGCGGGAGACCTCCGGGCCTCGAACGTATGGCACGACGCAATAGGTGCAAAACTTGTCACAGCCATACATCGCACGGACGTATGCCTGGCCGGGTATTTCGCCGGCTTCGATGCCGAATTCACTTTCAAATCGTTCAAGCTGACTATCAGAAGATACCTTTCGTATTTGCCCAGTAACAGCCACTGTTCTTTTTTTATTCTTTAGAGCTTCACAAATAAGTCGTGGTATCTCGGCTATCTGTGCCGGGCCGCAGACGATATCCACCGCCGACTGGCTGAATAGTTCTTCGCCCAATCGCTGGGCCATACAGCCAATAACGCCCACGACGAGCTCGGGTTTTATTTCTTTTATGTGCTTTAGGTGACCAAGGTGCGATAGCACCCTTTGTTCGGCGTGGTCCCGGACGGAGCAGGTATTCAAAAGAACAACGTCGGCCTCCTTGACGTTATCAATGACTCTGAATCCAGAATCACGCAGCGCCGCTACAATAAGCGCAGAATCCAGCTTATTCATCTGGCACCCAAAGGTTTTTATGTACACGTTTTTGCCAGTCATAAAAGCAAATCTATCATTTTAGCCGGTCAGAATCAACGCGGCTCAAAACCAGATGACGACGATAATCCCTTGCCCGGACCACCCCCGGCTGATATATGTAAGCAAAAGTAACTGAATCGGATTTTGAGGATTCGGCTGTGATTGAACCGCGAATAGTCTCTTTGGTGGTATTCCTGCTTGCATATTCGCTGTTCGTATTTCTGCCGACCAGACGGCCCATCATTGCGGTTTTCGGGGCGGTGCTGGTGGTGCTTTTGGGGGCGGTGTCGCTTAAGGAGGCCTTCTGGGCAATTAACTGGAACGTGATGGGGATATTCGTCGGCACCCTCATAATTGCGGACGTTTTTATGGAGAGCCGTGTGCCGGCCTACGTTGCTGAGCTGATTGTGGATAAGGCCCCGAATACCGCCTGGGCGATACTGCTATTGTGCCTGATGACCGGCTTTATTTCCGCTTTCGTCGAAAACGTCGCCACCGTCCTGATAGTAGCACCGATTGCACTGTCGCTTGCGAGAAAGCTGGCGATAAACCCGATGAAGATGATGATAGCGATAGCCATATCGAGCAATCTTCAGGGTGCGGCCACGCTCGTCGGCGACCCTCCGAGTATGCTGTTGGGCGGCTTTGCCAAAATGAACTTTATGGATTTTTTCTTCTATCACGGCAAACCCAGCATCTTCTTCGCGGTTGAGCTTGGTGCGCTGGTGTCGTTTGTGGTCCTCTATTTTATATTCAAAAGCCATACCCAGAAAACCCAGCACGTCAAGGGCGAGAAGGTAACGAGCTGGGTGCCGACCGTGATTTTAGTAGTGCTGATTTTGTCATTAGCGGGCAGCTCGTTTTTCGATACCGACTTTTCTTACGTAGCCGGAACGCTTTGCATGATATTCGCGGCGATTTCGATGGTATGGTCCAAGCTGGCAAACAGAAGCTCGATAAGAAAAGGCATCAAGTCGCTGGACTGGGAGACGACATTTTTCCTTATGGGCGTTTTCGTGCTGGTCGGCAGCATCACGCTTACGGGCTGGATTGACGTTATCTCGGACTTTTTGAGCGGATGCATCGGCGAAAATATATTCTTCGGGTACACGGTGCTCGTATTTGTTTCGGTTTTTGTGTCGGCGTTTGTCGATAACGTGCCTTTTCTGGCGGCTATGCTGCCTGTGGCTGTATCGATGTCGAAGGAACTCGGGATAAATCCTTCGCTGTTTTTGTTCGGCCTGCTTATCGGAGCCAGTCTCGGCGGCAACATCACGCCGATAGGGGCTTCTGCCAATATAGTCGCCTGCTCACTGCTCAAAAAAGAGGGCTACACGGTAAAATTCGGCGAGTTTGCCAAAATCGGAGTGCCGTTTACGCTCGCGGCAGTGACGGCGGCTTATCTTTTCGTATGGTTCGTCTGGCGATGAAGCAGGTTAGATTGAGCCGCTGCAAATAACACAGGCACACGAGCTACATTGCCGCTAAAGCCGGTGTGTTGTTCATCGAATCTCACCTGCCTTCTTCAGCGAAATTTTCACCAGGACCGGCCCGATTAATTCGTGAATAACGGACGAACCTATGATGACGCTTATTATAATATCGGAAATTGCTGCAAAGGCGGGATTCTGTCTGATAAGCAGCGCCAGCCCGACGACAATACCGCCCTGCGGAATGAGACCGCCCGCGGTGTATTTTTTTACTTTTTCAGGGGAGTCCGCGAGATATGCGCCGGTTACTGCTCCGGCCACTTTGCCCACAGTCCGGAAGATAACAAAAAACACGACGAGCAGAAAGTATGTCCGCAAGACAGAGAAGCTCAGGTGCATCCCGCTAAGCGTAAAGAACAGAACGAAAATCAACTGCTCGGTATATCGTTCGAGCAGCCGAAATATCCTGTCTCTTTTGACGGTGAAATTCACAACAATTATACCCATCGTCATAGTGGACAACAACTCATCGAGCTTGAGCACGGTGGCAATACCGAAACACAACGTCAGGAAGGCAAATACAAGGACGATGAGAACACCTTCGCTTTCTTTCTTTATGATTGCCACTATCGTGTTGAAGACAAATCCGAGAGCGACGCCGAGCAGCACGGCACCGCCGATGGCAACAGCAGGCCCAAGCAGGGAGGAGGTTGCGCTGAATCTGGTATGCATAACCATCGCCTCGGCAATTGTGACAGCGATGCTGTAATTGATTATACCTGTGACGTCATCAAAGGCCGCCACACCCATTATCGTCGAGGTAACGCTACCTTTGGCCTTGTACTCATGTTCAACCGCCAGAGTGGCGGACGGGTCGGTTGGCGACGCCAGACAGCCCATCAGCAGGCCAAGAGGGATAAATGTGGACAGCCAGGTAACATCACTGCCGTGAATGAACAAAGGGGCGGTAAGCACGATTCCGACAACGACTACCAAAAAGGCCAATTCCGCTTCGAAAAAGGTGATGTAGATTATTCCTTTGCCGAGCTTTTTGATTCGAGAATACAGAAGAGTCCCGCCGATGGAGAAAGTGATGAAACTTAAAGCAATGTTTGTGACAATATCAGCGTGGTCCGCGAAATCCATAGGGATAAAATTGAACAAGCCCGGATTTAACAGCACACCGGCAATGATATATCCGGTGACTTTTGGCAGTTTTATCTTCGTGGCTATCTCGCCACATAAAAAGCCCGAAAAAAGTATTATCCCTACAATAAGAATGGACGGCATATTATCTTTCCCCGTAATCTATGTAAGCCAGTATACAGCGCATCGCCGAGAACAACAATCAAAGCAACAGTAATTCCGCCGGATGTTTAGCGTCACTGTAGATTCCCGTTTAAGCGACGCTGCAGGTCTTTGAGCCGGTTTGTCTCGTCGAAGCCCAACTCGATTATGGGAAAGGCCGTCTTGTTATGAAAAAGCGGCTCATCCATATCGACCCATCTTCGGCAGTACTCGCCATCGGGCGTCCCAGGTATCGGCGAGAAATCGGCCAGCATTCCCCTTACGCCAAGCCGATTCACAAATCGCATTGATTCTTCGAGGTCAACGATTTCAGTCTTCGGGTGTCCGAGAATCTGATAAGCCGTTATATTTTTCGGCTCGGCTCCCGCCGATTTCAGATTCGCAACCGCCCCGGCAAGCTCAGCGGAAAAGACCTTCGAGCCGGTCTTGCGCTGCCAGTCGGCTGATGTACTTTCAAAGCCAAGGTAAAAGGTCTTGAAACCCGCTCTCACCATCAGTTCAGCAATCTCCCTTGTCACAAAACGTGCGTTGAGGGCATTGGGGCTGTGAAAGCTGACCATTATTTTGCGACTGAGAACCTTATTTAGAAAAGGCACGAGAACGTTTTCTGAATCGAATAATAGCGCATCATCATAAAACGCAATGTCAGTCGCCCCTCGTAGAACTAAAAGCTTCAATTCCGCCAAAGACCTTTCCAGAGACCTGGGCTGAAATTTGCCATACACCTTCGGCACAGAGCAATACGTGCATTGAAACGGACAGCCATCGCTCAGCTTCAACACGCCCACATTCAACCGGTCATACAGCTCCCAAAGACCCGGCTGGTTCAAATCCGGCTCAAGACCAACACAATCCCAAACCGGCTGTAGATTATTTCCCTCCACCAGCAAATCCGCACCGAGCTTAGAAGCGTGGCCGGGACATAGTGTAGGGTAGTTGCCGCCCAGTATCACCTTTGCCCTCGGCCAAATGCTTTTTATGTCCTCTATGACCTCCTGTACACCCAAATACCAGTAGGTCATCACGGCGTTTATGAGAATAAAATCGCAGGGCTTGTGGCTGGTAAGAAAATCGTGAAAAATCTCCCTTGGCAGGCCAAACCGCCTGAAGCTGCGAGGTATATCCTTCAGGCAAACAGGACTGGCAATCTTTTGGGAATGGAACCTGCCCCGTCCCCACTGGTCGCTTTTTGACCTTCTGCTGGTCTCATAGAACGGATGCAGCCGGTCGAGATAATCAAAGAGCGTAAACTCGGCTCGGCCGCGAAGGTATCCGGCTACACTTAGCAGGCCGTAAGCTTTTACCCAGAAATCATAGGCGGCAAAGTCATATATCGGCGGATTAACCAGAAGTATCCTTGGGCAACTTGCCATGTTCCGGCCGCATCAGAAATCTACCTTCGACCTACCGGCCCCGTTCTGGGCAGCTACTTAACGGGCACTTTGGAAGGCATTTGTTTACACATCTCCTTGACAACCTTCTGGACTTGCTCGGCCTGCTGTGGCGTCAATGCCTAGCCCGCAGCGCCGCCGAGGACTGCGCCTGCGATTCCGCCGAGAACTGCGCCATCCCTGTCGCCGACGGCGTGCCCGCCGGCAGCTCCGGCACCTGCACCTGCTGCGGCACCGAAAATCGTCGCAAGCATCTTGCCCTGTCTGCCGTAGCCGGTCCCCTGCCAGAGAATCGCGCCATCTTCTACTGCCACCATCTTGGCTGTTATCGACATCTCATCGCCATAATCAGGAATGCTGACTAACATTACGGCGGGGACATTCAGGATTCGCCCGGCCTTGGCCGCGTCCTCCGTCGAAGTTATCTCAGAGGCCTGGAACTGCTGCTCTTTCAACAGCGCCTGTACCTGCGCCCGTTCTATTGGCGCAAAGCCCCTGCGCAACAACTCCAACACAAAGAAATCGCCAATCTGGTTCTTCGCCGCATCTCCTACCACTGCACCGGTAACGTCAACGACGGCCACTTTCTCCAGCCCACCAAAATCATACCCCGCCCGGGCCTGGCTTTCGCCGGTCGCCGTCGCACAACCGGCCACTAATGTCACCGCCGTGAGAAAACACGTCAAAAGCACTCTCATACTCGATACCTTCAAAGCATTCGATTCTAAGACATAGCAATTAGCATCCGCAATTGACCCCCGTTGTCAACTGTTTTTTGATATGGCCGGATTAACGATTGCTTTAACCCCGATTCGTAAAAGGATTGCTCTGAGTCACGACGAAAGGAAACAGAGAGATGTTAGCCGGTCCTGGTGTCTTTGGCCAGCTTTTGCTTTTTGGGCCGGTTCGGCCAGCCCAGCACGTCAAAAAGAAAGCAGCTCGACCGGCGTATCATCTCAACCGGCGTGCAAGGCGTCATCTCAATTGAAGCAATGACCTCGTTGTCATACTTGCCAAGGGTCTGCAGCAGATAACCCCATTCCTGTTGCGGTATGCCGCCGGAACAGCCCAGAGGCCGGTGAGCGCTGGGCCGACCATTGGTATCCGTAAGATGCACGTGAGCAATTCTCCCAGCCAGGGTATCAACGTAATCCTTGAAACTGTGCTCCTCGTCAGCCCCGGCATACCCGGTGTCGAAGCAATACCAAACCGAATCAAATTTGTCACCGATGCGCTTGAGCTGCACAAGTTCGCCGGTTTCAACGCACAGCTTTACATTGCTCTTCTCGGCTGCGCGAACGACCTCACTAAGGTAGTCCCAGTCCTCGACCTGCTGGCCCGACCGGCCATCCAGGCTCTGCAAATCGGCAATGATATTGGCCTTGAGCAGCTTCGCGCATTCAATCTGTTCAAACCACTGCTCGAGAGTAGGATTGTCATTACGGGAACGCATTGAGACAAGCATACCCTCAGTGGCAGCTACCAGTCGCGGCCAATTCCGCCTGTCATACCGGCAGTCATCCAGCCCGCCGATGTTCGGCCAAAACTCAACACCGAAATCCATCGACTTTAGAAGCTCGCACTCCTGCTCCAGCGAAAGCCGGTTCTGGCGTGCCCAGAACACCATAGTTGATACGGCGTACTTTATCTGCATTACCTCATCTCCATTTGCCACCCAGCCGGTTATGCGGGGAAATAGCCGCATTAGAATCATCGATTATTAACAGGCCAAGCTTCAGTTTTTCTTGTAGCAAAAGCGATTTTCTTGTTTAAGAAACCCTTATGCTGCTCCCAAAAGGAGCCTAAAGCCCCTTATACTCAAATCAAACATCCAAAAGCTCTTTTTGGCTGCCAAAACAACTGGGGCAACTCCAGCCAATCGCTAATTTCAAACGGGTAAAATACACCCTTGCTATTAATAGTACGTTCGAGTACAATTTTCAGTTTAATTAGTGTTGCAGGAGATTCTAATGAAAAAAGACGTGCACCCTAAATACGGCAAGGTCGTGGTCCACTGCGGCTGCGGTAATACGTTCGAGACCCGCAGCACGGCAAGCGAAATCCACGCCGAAATCTGCTCGGTATGCCACCCGTTCTACACAGGCAAGCAGAAATACGTAGATACGGCCGGCCGGGTCGAACGATTCCAGAAAAAATACGGCACCGACTACTTCAAAAAACAGAAAAAGTAGCTCGTCCGCCGAGTCACAATCAGGGCTCCTTTTTTGTTCAATGCTTGCAAAAACGGGGCCCTGATTGTTTATTATCTTACCGAAGAGAAATTATCGAGGCAATGTTATGGTTGAAGTCAATCCGGGCATAATCGCGAAACTGACTGAGCTTGAAGCCCAGTTCGAGCGTCTCGGGCAGGAGATTTCCGAGCCCGCTGTCGCCCGTGATTCGGCTAAGCTCATTACACTTTCAAAAGAGCGGGGTAAGCTGAAGTCGCTTATTACGAAATTCCGCGACTATAAGAAAGCCGCCGCCGAAGGCGAGCAGGCCGAGCAGATGATAAAAAGCGACTCGACGGACCCGGAGCTAAAGGCCCTGGCCCAGGAGGAATTGCAGCATCTAAACGAGAAAAAAAGCAATCTTATCAGCGAACTGCAGAACAAGCTGCTCACGGCTGATGATGACGCCATCGGTTCGGTGATAATGGAGATTCGGGCCGGCACCGGCGGTGAAGAAGCCGCACTTTTCACACGCGACCTGTACGGTATGTATACGAAATACGCCCAGCAAAAGGGGTGGAAGGTGGAGGAACTCGATTTCAGTCCGACGGATATGGGCGGGTTTCGTGAAATTATATTAGGCATCAAAGGCGAAGGGGTCTGGTCGGAACTGGGCTATGAGGGCGGCTGCCATCGAGTTCAGAGAGTCCCGGTGACAGAAGCGCAGGGCAGAATCCACACCTCCGCGGCGACCGTGGCCGTGCTGCCCGAACCGGAAGAGGTCGACATCCAGATAAACCCGGACGACGTGGTCGAGCAAACATGCAGGGCGAGCGGCCCAGGCGGGCAGAAGGTAAACAAGACAAGCAGCGCAATTCGACTCGAACACGTCCCCACCGGCATTACCGTCCGTATGCAGGAGGAAAAAAGCCAGCACAAGAACCGCGCAAAGGCCTGGAGAATCCTGCGCAGCCGGCTTTACGAATTTTACGAAAGCGGCAAAAAAGCGGAACGCGCCGCGAAACGAAAGAAAATGGTCGGCTCAGGCGACCGCAGCGAGAAAATCAGGACCTACAACTTCCCGCAGAACCGGGTCACCGACCACAGAATAAATCTTTCGCTTTATACACTGGATAAGATTCTCGACGGCGATATGGTCGAAATAATCGCCGCCCTTAAGGAATACGACATTCAACAGCGACTGAAGAACCTGTAAAGACATAAGACCTGAGACATAAGACCTTAGACAAAAAGAAATGCCGAGAGACTTCAAAAACATCAAGGCATGGCAGTACGCAGATGAACTGGCGGTCGCGGTTTACTCGGCAACAAGACAGTTTCCAAGAGAAGAACTATATGGTGTCACTTCACAGTTACGAAGAGCCACTGTGTCCGTTCCGGCCAATATTGCAGAAGGCTCCAGCAGAGACCATCGGAAAGAATACCTTTACTTTCTCAACATTGCCAGAGGTTCGACGGCTGAAGTCGCATACCTGCTGCATCTTTCAAACCGACTCGGTTACTTACAAGATAACGATTATGCAAAACTCAAAAAACTTCACACTGAAACTGCCAAGACCTTGCATGGGCTGATAAAGTCGGTTAAGAAGGAAATTGAAGAAACAACGACAAATTTATAGTTCCTATAGCGTAAAGTGAATGGTCCGGTCTTTAGTCTAAGGTCAATGGTCTGAGGTCTAAAGTGGTCATAGTTGTTACAGGAATGGTCGGGCTGGACAAGAAGAGTTACCTCAAGAACGTGTGCCGGCTGGCCGCATCGAGAGGTAAAGAGGTCCTGTTGTGCAACGTCGGCGATATGATGTATGCCGAGGCACCGGACATCGCACCGGGTAAAATCTTAGACATACCGCTAAAACGCCTGCATTCACTCCGCAGGAGTGTCTTTAAGGACATCATCGCAAAGGCAAAAAAAGCGGCGAATCTCATCGTCAATACCCACGCGACATTCCGCTGGCGGCACGGGCTGTTCCCCGCGGTCGATTTTGACCAGATGCGCCAGCTCGGCGGCGATATATACATCTGCCTGATAGACGGCGTGGCGGCCCTGCACAGTCGACTACTCAGCGAACACTCGTCCGAGCATTCGCTCAAAGACCTGATTGTCTGGCGGGAAGAAGAAATCATCTCCACCGAGATGCTCTGCAAGGGTATCAACGAGCAGACGCCGTTTTACTGCCTGGCTCGCGGCGAAGAAGAAACCGTCGAGATGTTTTACCGGCTGCTCTTTGAGCCGAAAATCAAGCGGGCTTATCTGAGCTACCCGATGACCGCAGTAGCGGACCTCGAGGACGTCAAAAAAGAAATCGCCGGCTTTCGAGAGGTGATGAAACAGCATTTCACCTGCTTCGACCCTGGGGATTTGGAGGAGGCGTTTTTGCCCCGACTTGCGTTACAGTCAGCCGAGGACGGCTTAAATTCAATTGAGCTGGTCGCCGGCGGCAAATCTATCCGGCTGAATCTCGACCAGGTCCGCCAGATTGAACGCGACATATACAGCCAGACCTACGCAAGAGACTTTACGCTCATCGACCAGTCAGAAATGATTATCAGTTTCATCCCGACAATGCCCGACGGCCGGGCCGCAATATCAAGCGGCGTCGAGCGAGAGCTCCAGCACGCTCACGAAGCGGCAAAGCAGGTTTACGTTATCTGGCCCGCCAAACAAACCCCTTCGGTCTTCGTAACCCAAACCGCCACGAAACTGTTCGAAGATATTCCATCAGCACTGGATTTTTTCAGAAAGAACAAGTACATACAATCGTGATGATATCCAACGAAAAAGAACTGGCCGGTTACATTGACCATACGCTTCTCAAGCCGGAGGCAACGAGCGAGCAGATAAGACGGCTGTGTGTTGAGGCAAAGAAGTACGGGTTTTGTACGGTCTTTGCCAACCCGCGATGGCTGCCGATTGTAGCGGATTTGCTAAACGGCACGAAGGTGGCTGTAGGCGGGGTCGTATCATTTCCATACGGCGCGGATTCTACGAAAGTAAAAGTCGCTCAGGCCAAAGAGGCGATTTTCGCCGGAGCCGATGAAATCGATATGGTGGCCGACCTTGCCGCGATAATCGAAGGCGACGAAAAGTACCTGGCGCAGCAGTTGGACGCCGTGCGGAACGTCTGCCACTCGATGAGGCCAAAGGTTTTGTTGAAAGTCATAATAGAGGCGGCGGCATTGACTACCGAGCAGAAAATCTTCGCCTGCCGAATCGCTGACAAGGTCGGCGTAGATTTCGTAAAGACCAGCACCGGAACGCACCCCGCCGGCGGGGCGACTATCGAGGACGTAAAACTGATGGCGGAACATGCCTCGCACTGCCGGGTTAAGGCGTCGGGTGGTATCCGCACGGCGAAACAGGCGCTGGAGATGCTCGAGGCCGGCGCCGCCAGAATCGGAACGTCTTCGGGTATACAGATTATAGAACAGTTCAGGGCGGGGCAGACAAAGTGACTACAGCCACACTCTCAATCCGACAAAAAACAACTCCCTGCCGACTGCACTGCCATAAAGTGAATATCAATGCCGACCTTTATTCGCTAAGTGATGTTGTTTCAAAGCTGCCCAATGCGAGCATACTCGGCGCAAATCAATCGAAGGCAGAAGCCGACGGATTCAGCTACTGGATGGCGGAACCAATAAAGATGTTCGAGTTTTGCGCGGGACAAACGAGGCCTCTCGAAAAACTGCAAATGATATTGAACCAAAAAAAAATGCATCTGGATTCCCGCTTTCGCGGGAATGACAAAGGTCTGCCACGCGGGATTTTCACCGGGGGGTGGGTCGGCTGGTTCAGTTACGACCTCGGCCGATACATCGAACCATCGGCCTTTACGACAAGTCAAATTGCCGAAGACGATTTATCGCTTCCCCTGATTCGCCTGTGCTTTTATGACCGGCTAATCGCCTTCGACCACAGCAAAAGCGAATTCTGGTTACTGGCCCTTCGGCTCGAAAACGACGCCGAGGAACCGGACGAAAAAATCGCTGGCTTGGAGGACCTTCTGAAAAAAGCACAAAATGTCACCGTTACACCGCAGGCAGGTAGGGTGGATTATATAGAATTTTCAAAGCTTCGCTGCAATATGAGCAGGGAATACTATCTAAGCTCATTCGACAGAATAAAACGCCATATATATGACGGCGACGTTTATCAGATAAACTTTTCTCAGCGATTCGAATGCGAGTACAAGGTCCGGCCAATCGACCTTTTCCACTGGCAAAACCGTTACAATCCAAGCCCATATTCGGCATATATCGACGCAGGCCCTTATCAAATCGTAAGCACCTCGCCGGAGATGTTCATTACCATCAACAACCGCACCATCAGCACAAAGCCGATAAAGGGAACCCGAAGACGAATCGAAGACCTTTCACCCTCGGCAAGCCGGACAAACACCGAAAACTATCAGCAGCTTCTGGCCAGCGAAAAGGAAAAGGCGGAGCTGAATATGATTATCGACCTCGAACGAAACGACATCGCCAGAATCTGCATACCCGGCACAAGAAAAGTCATTCAGCCGAGAACCATCGAGACCTACTCGACCGTCTTTCACACCGTTGCAACCGTTGAAGGCACACTTCGAGACGATGTGGATTTCTGTGACATACTCAAAGCAGTTTTCCCCGGCGGCTCAATCACGGGCGCACCGAAAATCCGCGCGATGCAGATTATCAACGAGACCGAACCGACAACGAGGGGTATTTACACAGGCAGCATCGGTTATATTGGAATCGACGGCAGTGTTTGCTTGAACATCGCCATACGCACGATTATCATCACTAGCAAAACAGCTTATGTCCAGACCGGCGGAGGTATCGTCGCAGATTCCGAACCACAGGCCGAGTGGAACGAAACCTTAGTAAAAGCGCGAGCGCTAATCGCCGGCATACAGGCCGTTCAAAGCAGGAAGAATTTATAATGCCGGAAAAAGTCTTTTTAAACGATAAGCTTGTGAATATCGAAGACGCCCGGATACCGGCCGGTGACGGCGGATTTCTGTATGGCTCGGGGCTTTTCGAGACAATGCGAAGCTGTAACGGCACGGTGTTCCGGCTGAGCGACCATTTCGACCGGCTACTCGCCAGCGCAAAGGCCTTATCTATCGAGCATTCATATACCAAACAATCCCTCACGGAAGCCGTTTACAAGGTTCTCAAAACAAATAAGCTCACAGACGCCCGGCTCCGGCTGACCCTTTCCGCCGGGTCGGTTGCCCGGTCGGACCAGAAGCCAATCGCCACCCTGCTTATAACCGCAGTGAAGCTGCAGCCCTATCCTGTGGAATACTACAATAAGGGCGTGCTTGTGGTGTTGTGCCGATGGAGGCAAAACGTCAGCGACCCGACCTGCGGGCATAAAACGACCAGCTACCTCCCGCGTATGCTGGCACTGAAACAGGCCCACGAAAAAAAGGCGGCGGAGGCACTGTGGTTTACGACCGACGGGCGCCTCGCAGAGGGCTGTATCAGCAATGTATTTTTAGTAAAGGATTCCCGCCTGTTCAGCCCCACTACTAATACGCCGGTGCTGCCGGGTATCGCCAGAAAAACCGTGTGCGATCTGGCAATATCCAATAAAATGGAACTTGTCGAAAAAGACCTGTCAATAGATGACCTGCTGAGTGCAGACGAGGCTTTCATAACAAACGTGATTATGCAGGTTATGCCGGTTGTCGGCATCGAAAGACACACCGTCGGCAATGGGAAACCCGGTGCAATAACACAGAGAGTTGCGAAGTATTACGAGGATTTTTTCAAAAGCAATTGCGGGAGAAAAGATGAAGCTTGAACGAATCACGGAGGCAATCGAAAGGATTGTGCCGCTCGGCCTGGCACAGGGCTGGGACAACGTGGGCCTGTTGCTCGGAAATGCCGGCAAAGACGTCAAACAAATCCTTATTACCATCGATATTACCCGCGCGGTTTTGGGTGAGGCGAAACAGTTTAAGACCGACCTGGTCATAAGCTATCACCCGATTATCTGGGACGGACTCAAACGGATAAACGCCCAGGGCCCTACAGGCACCATCTATGAGTTGATTCGCTCAGACATAGCAGTATTCTCGCTTCACACCGCTATTGACGCAGCCGTAGGTGGAGTCAACGACGGGCTGGCGGAAATCGTGGGTATCAAAGGTGCCAAACCTATCGGGGACTATGTCCAGACGCCAACGGGCAACAACTATAAGCTCGTGGTCTTTGTCCCGCTAAAAGATGCAAACAAAGTCGCAGACGCCGTCTTCGCGGCTGGTGCGGGTGCCATCGGCAATTACAGCCACTGTGGCTTCACTACTCAGGGTCTGGGAAGTTTTCTGCCGCTGGAGCGGGCAAGGCCCGCTATCGGCAGAAGAGGGACACTCGAAAAAGTGCCCGAACTTCGGTTTGAGACAATCGTGCCCGCGGAAAAGCTTACCCGCGTCATAACCGCTATGCTGAAGGCCCACCCCTACGAAATGCCCGCTTATGACATCTTCCGGCTCGCCGAAGACCAGAACAGGTTCGGCTTGGGCAGGATAGGCACACTGGCAAGGCCCGCACAGTTAAGCACAATTATCGCCAATATAAAAAGCCAAACAGGGGCAGAAGCAGTGGGCGCCGTCGGGCCCCAAAAGCGGCTCGTCAAAACCGCCGCCGTTTGCGCCGGCTCGTGCGGCAAGCTTATCAACCTCGTCATCGCCAACAAGGCAGACCTGTATGTCACCGGTGAGCTAAAACACCATCAGGCATTAGCGGCTCAGGAGGCAGGACTGACCTGTCTGTGCCTCTCGCATAGTGTTTCCGAAAGATTCATACTGAAAAAGTTCGTCAGACAGTTGCAAAAAGAGGTCCCGGAGGTAACAATTAAGGTGAGCAAAAAAGATTTTGACCCATTCAGATGGAAAGAGCTATGAGCAAGGAGCAAAAAGCCGTCGTCGATAACGAATCACAGGCACAGGAACCGATACAAAAGCCGGACCAGCTTCCGGCTGAGCAGGCCGATTCAGACGAAGCTGTTGAAGAGCGGCCGCAGACAATGGAGCCGAATGATGTGGAGCCGACAGTTGAATCCGTCGTGGAGGCGGTGCTCTTTACCAGCGACGAACCACTTTCAACGGCCCGACTGGCCGAGATTGTGGGCACAAACGCCAAGCAACTCCGCAGGCACATTGATGACTTGAACGAAAAATACAAATCTCAAAACAATACGTTTCGAATAGAGCAAATCGCCGGCGGCTACCAGATGCTGACGCTGAGCGTCTATAGCCACTGGCTAAAGAAGCTCATTCGCTCACGTGAGGACAGTAAGCTCAGCCAGCCGGCACTTGAGACACTGGCCATCATTTCCTACAAACAACCCATTATGCGAGCCGACATAGAGGCAATCAGGGGCGTTGCTGCCGGCGAGATGATTCGTAACCTTATGCACAAGGGCTTAGTCAAAATCGTCGGCAGGGCTGAGGTGCTCGGCCGGCCCCTGCTATACGGCACAACGAAGCGATTCCTCGAGGTCTTCGGCCTCAACTCCCTCAAAGACCTGCCCAAGGTCGAGGAGCTAAAAAAGCCGCCGGAATAACACGACTCCGCGGTGCACAAGTCCGGTAAAGTCTTTCAGATTGCCTATACTGCCGCCAGCTCGCACTCTTTGCGACATCAGTTGACCAATTCCGGCTCTACAGGCCTATAAGGACTGGACTTTTACACCAGGTTTCGGTAAAATAAATAATAATTAGAGCCGCAGTTAAGGAGGCGGGTTTGAAATGCACAGGGTTTGGTACCTGTTAATACTGTTGGGTTGCGCACAGCAACTCTCGGCTGGAGTACTGTATGTCCCGCCGGACTACAATACCATTCAGTCAGCTATTGATGCCGCTGTTGTTGGCGACACAGTCATTGTCTCGCCTGGAACGTATCTTGAGAACATCGACTTCAAAGGCAAAGCAATTATCCTGCAATCCACCGACCCGAACGACCCCAATATCATAGCTGCAACGATAATCGATGGCTCAAATTCCACGGACCCTAACTTCGGCAGCACAGTCACATTCGCAAGCGGCGAAGACACAAACTCGGTCCTGACGGGCTTCACAATAACCGGCGGCACAGGTTCCTGGCTGGCGATAGCATGGGAGTTCCACGAGGTCTACTGGAATCGCTGCGGCGGTGGAGCCGTCTGTTACAATATGTCCCAACCCACGATTTCAAAAAACGTCTTTACGGGCAACTCGGCAGGCCAAGGCGGCGGCGTATATGTCTACGGCGACCCGGTAAATCCCGCCAACCCCAGCGACCCGCCTGTGCATGTAAGTCCTGTAATCAAAGACAATACTTTCATTAGCAACATCGCCCTCGTAGAACACGGCTTCGCCCCGCCTAATGCAGTCTATCCCGCTGACGACCACGGCGACGGCGGCGCAATCGTCGGCTTTCAGGGCGTCGATGCGACAATAACCGGCAATGTTATCGAGAATAACCAGGCAGACTTCTACGGCGGGGGCATTCACCTGCGGCAATGGAGCAACGGCCTAGTTGCAGAAAACGAAATCACCGGCAACAGCAGCATGCTTGGCGCAGGCGTTCATATTACCTATAGCTCAAGGCCAACTGTCAGAGATAATCTCATAGAATACAACTCCGCAAGCAGTCTGGGCGGAGGAGGAATCTACATCTATTACCTGTCTGAGCCGCTTATCGAACGAAACATAATAAGAAACAATACATCAACCAATGGGGCCGGAGTTGGAGTTTATTACAGCAGCGCAGGAGTTATAAGGAATAATCTAATCTACAAAAACAACGCGGGTGCAGGAGTTCAGGTCGTCAGCAGCACCCCCAAAATAGTCAATAACACCATAGCCGATAACGCCAAAGGTGGAATAGACTGCAGCACCAACGGCAATCCTGAAATCATCAACAACATAATCACCGGCAACGGACGGGGATGGGGAATATGGGTCCAGCAGGGCGCCAATCCTACAATAAAATACAACAACGTGTGGGGAAGCGAATATGGGACAACCGGACCTGCTATACCGGACCAGACGGGAATCAACGGCAACATATCAACAAACCCTGACTTCCTCGATAATGACGCAAACGACTATCATCTGGACTATTACAGCCCCTGTATGAACGCAGGCGACCCGAATTACGCACCTGAGGCAAACGAAACCGATTACGACGGCGATATTCGACCAATGGGCCAGCGTATAGACATAGGCGCAGACGAGGTCAGAACCGCCTGGAACATAACAAGCCAAAAGGATTACGCGACAATCCAGCAGGCCATCGACGACAGTAACGATAGCGATGTAATACTCGTCACGATAGGCACACATACTGGAACCGGTAACCGCGACATTGAATTCTACGGCAAGGCCATTAAGGTCCGAAGCACAGACCCGAATGACTGGAGTATCATCGAGGCAACGGTAATCGACAGCAACGGCTCTGCTACTAGTATGCATCGCGGCTTTCACTTTCGATATGGTGAGGGCCCAAATTCAGTCGTGGCGGGACTAACCATAACTGGCGGCGGCGGAGTCTACGACGGCGGCGCAATCCGATGCTCCGTTAGCAGCCCGACCATAAAGAACTGTATAATAACCGGCAATTTTTCGTGGGGCCGGGGGGCAATTTATTGCACCTATTCGGAAGCATTCATAGACAATTGCATCATAACCAACAACACCTCGAGCAGAGGCTACGGAGCCGGCGTCTGTGCAATGTACAATGCCAGCCCTACTATCACCAACTGCTTTTTCACCAACAACCACGCTCAGAGTGAAGGTCGCCATGGTGGAGCCATTTACTGCCATGATGGCTCCGATGCTTTCATCGCTAACTGTCTTATCACCGCAAATACAGCCGCCCACCGAGGCGGCGGCATCGCGGCTTACTGGTCAAGCCCCACATATCTTAACTGCACAATCATCGGCAACACTTCGCTCGAAGGCGGCGGGCTCAGCTCATTCAGGGAGAGCAATCCTCTCGTGGTCAACTGCATCGTCCGTGATAACATCTCCCCCGACGGCAATCAAATTGCTTTGATTAACACTTATCGTGTCTGGGGCGGTTATGATATAGGTACCGAAATGACCATTATGTTCAGCGATATCGAGGGAGGCCAGGCGCAGGCCACCATAGACGGCAACTGTATGCTCCACTGGGGCCAGGGTAATATCGATATTGACCCCAACTTCGTAGATTCCGGCTACTGGGATATCAACAATCCGGGCGACCCGAATGATGACTTTTTCATGCCGGGCAATTATCATCTCCCGCCCTCGTCGCTGTGCATTGATATGGGTGACAATAATTCAATCCCGCCGTTTTTGACCGGCGATGTAGATGGTGAGCAGCGTATTTTTGACACAGCCGTTGATATGGGCGCTGATGAGATGGTGATGAATCCCTTTGACTTCGACGAGGACGGCATTGTGGCGTATCCGGAGCTCTCAGCGCTAATTGATGAATGGCTGCTGACCGGCCCCGAATTGCAGAGCGATTTTCACCAAGACGAAATTATTGATTTGCTTGATTACGCCATATTAGCCGAGCAATGGCTCTGGACGGCTGGCTGGTACCAGCAATAGCAATCAATCTTCCGGTGCGTTCTGCTCGGTCAGCTTTGTCTGTGATGCGACCTTATCAAATATAATCGGCTCAACGAATATATCATTCTCATCCTGCGGCATTTCCGGGCCATAGTCGAATATTTCTATCCAGCCGGGCTTCCAAATCTTGCCGTCCTGCGAAACAGGGCCGCTGAAGCTATCGAGTCTGTTGCCGTCTATTCGATTATGAAGGAATCTGATGTGGAATTCCCTAGTCTCCACTACGACGGACAACTCTCTCGTTACGGGGTTGCATTCTGCAATGATATCCCCGCCCGTGAACGTGCTAAAACTACCATCCTTCATTTCCACTTTGGTCGTCTGATGAGGTCTAATCTTTGCCGACGAAAGCGGTATTACTACTGAGCTTACCACGCCGTTCGGCTCGATAACTATCTTCCAGTAGCCTTCTTTCTGCTGCCAGGTCCCCGCGGCGAAAGAAGGAAACGTTTTCGCCGACTGCCACACATCCTGTCTTTCGGTCTTGTTACCCGCAACCGACCTGCCGCATCCGCTGGCAAGCAAGCAAATAATAAAGACAAAAACAATTGTTACGTTTCTCATTTGTTATAATCCGTTTAACTGCTTTCTTTGTTCGACGTTGCCAATAAAATAAATCTGTCGAGACTTTAGCAAACGTCTTGACAAATCGCAAATAAAAAAAGGGCAAGTCCGAAGACTTGCCCCTGTATAGTCAAATCTTGTTCTTATGCCACAGGCGTCTTATTTGCGACGACGCAGCAGCAGCCCGCCAAGACCGAGCAGTGCAATGGTCACCGGCTCAGGAATAGGAATCTGGTGAATAATAATCGAGTCAGCAATTGAGTAATCGTCGCCGTTCATAATATAAACCGTCGCATCACCTACTCCTAAGCATTGAAGAGTAATCAAGTCCACAACCTTGCCGTCAGGAATGTCCTCATAGGGGTCCACGAGGTCTACAAGCTGAAACTCTACGACGCTGGTGACCCCAAGATAACCCAAACCTTCAAGTCCATCGATCCAGTCCTGCAGTTCAGGTTGAACGATGTCTCTGATAGCACCATCTCCCCACACTGTACCTCCTGCACCAACAAGTGTGGCGGGGCCTGTGACAAAAATGTCGCCGCCGAAATAATCCCCA
The DNA here is from genome assembly GCA_964597035.1 of uncultured Pirellulales bacterium. Taxonomy (GTDB): domain Bacteria; phylum Planctomycetota; class Phycisphaerae; order Sedimentisphaerales; family Anaerobacaceae; genus Fen-1362. Next base: position 1,826 of record CAZQWM010000025.1, on the reverse strand, counting down.
CCCTGTCCCATTGCGTGCACATCAATTACCACCTGACTCCCGGTCAGAACACTTACCTGTGTATCCGGCGGGTCAACAACGCCATCAGCAGAAAGCATCAGTGCCGCATCGGCCATACCCGCTATCGCGAGTACTATCATCAGAACCAACAACTTTCTCATCACGTTACTCCTTTCACAAAAGTTTTCATTTACATCAAAATAACGGTTTCTCACGGTAATATCACAATCACAAAAGACTGTTCGTCGTTTATCATTCCTCCTTTCAAATGTCGCCGTCATAGTTAACATCGAATCACAATCTATCCGTAAACAGTTAATCAGAACACTTCCTGCAAAGCAGCCGTGCAAATAGCCCCAAAATACACAGGAGCTGTAAAGACGCACAAAAAGCCATTACACGTGAGTTTTCTCTTCCCCCAAGTTCTTGAAGAGTTATCTCATCCCCATGAGATGACCGTATGATACCATACGGGGGAGGTTAATGCAAGAGAAATTTCGGGATTTTCAAAAAAATTTTAGGTCGCCTTTTTGCGGATAGTAGTCCGTGGAGCTGACATCCTGAGCATAGCGTTAGGTTCGGCGCGGGCAAATACGAGATTCTTCGCTGCGCTCAGAATGACATATTTCGTTTTGAGATAGTTTATAACTTTCTTCGGATTCGCCCTTCTTCGCTTAAAGCTACGAAGGGCTATGCAGGGCAGAAAGGACAGGTTGTCTCAACTTGGTGATTGATGAGTTATGTAGCACTATAGGGCATTTTCGGGCCTTTGCAGACCGGGACGCTTTGTGGGGAGGTTTGAATCAAAAAAAAGAGGCAAGTCCGAAGACTTGCCTCTATAACAGCTAAAGCTGTTTTTTGGCAATTGCAGCCGTCTTATTTGCGACGACGCAGCAACAGCCCGCCGAGACCGAGCAGTGCAATGGTCATCGGCTCAGGAATAGGAATCTGGTGAATGACGACCTCATCAAGAATCGCGTAATCGTCGCCATCCATCAGACCAACTATTACATCGCCTTCAGCTAAGCAGTGGAGAACAATCCCGTCCATAACCAAGCCGTCAGGAATAGGGTCGTAGGGGTCCACGAGGTCTACAAGCTGAAACTCTACGACGCTGGTGATTCCGGGATAACCCATACCAGCCATACCATCAATCCAGTCCTGCAGTTCAGGTTGAATGATGTCTCTGATAGCACCATCTCCCCAAAGTGTACCTCCTGCACCCACAAGCGTGGCGGGGCCATTGACAAAAAGGACGCCGCCAAAATACCCCTCGTGGGCCAATGCGTGCACATCGATTATTACCTCATCGCTGGGGTAAATCTCAATCTGGGTATCCGGCGGGTCAACCACGCCATCCACTGAAATCATCAGGGCTGCATTGGCCATACCGGCCATTGCCAAAACTATCATTAAAGCTAACAACTTCTTCATTTCATCCTCCTTCTTCATATCAATCAAAAGTCAGATAATTCATAGTTTCTTTGTTTCTTTACATTGCGATGCTTAATCCACTCTCGGGCAGTCAGCAGCAAGATCCGTATCCTTCTTCAGCCAGTTATTGGACAAGACGGTAGCGTCACCTGTGTAAACACGATACTTCGAGAAACCACCGCCTGGTAGATGGTCGAAGTCTGCACACGGATTCCAACCAGGGGTTGTGTTTTTCGCCTTCCAGTTATTGGACAAGAGAGTAGCGTCAGCGGTGTAAACACGATACTTCGAAAAACCACCGCCAGTTGTGTTGTCCGCATCACCGTCGCACTGATATGGCCAGGCCGGACTGGTGTTAGAACCGCACCAGCAGCTTGGCTTGCCAACCGAGT
>CAZQWM010000024.1:0-34951 GCA_964597035.1 uncultured Pirellulales bacterium | reverse complement strand
GTCACCAAATGCAAGGTCAAGGCCGGTAAAATCCAGGGACAGGACAGCTTTTATATCTTCGGGACGTTCTCCACGGCTCCGGATGATTACGATGATGTGAATCAGGTAACCGTTGATATTACCTCGCTGGCCGATGAAGAGGTCATTTACAGCGAGACAATGGACTTCAATGCATCCACAAACGTTGTGCGAAACACATACAGACATAAGTATAAGATTCCCAGAGGCGAGCCGGGTGCAATAACTTCTTTAAAAATGAGCTTCACCAGGAAAAACATTAAGATAATAGCAAAGAAAATCGACCTGACGGGCCTGGCCGGCTCTCTCCGGCTGGATGTAACCATTGGCAGCTATATATTGTCGGGCGAGGTGGATGAAGATATTGTTAATGGCAGCCGAAAGACCATTCCGACCCGCCTTATGAGGACGTATCAGGACACACTGATAGTCACAAAGGCAAAGGCCAGAAACAGCAGCCGTTCGTTATCCGATTCGCTGTTTGCCAAAGGCGAAATTGCGGTAGAGGACATTAATGACAGCGAGCCGAATCTGGTCGCGGAAGATGTTGTCATTACCTGGAGCGACGCGAACGATGTCAACGTCCAGACCTTCACGATTCCGGCGGGCAGCTTTACGGTCAAGCCGGGCACCTCATATTACAAGTGCAGCAAGATTACTGCGGACGAAGGCGGCCTGGTAACGGCTAAGATAGACCTCTACAAATGCAAGTTTACGGTGAAGGTAAAGGCCACCGACTTGGATGTTGTCTCAGGTGATGCGAAGTTCGGCTTAAGCTTCGCCGACTCCGGGTTCGACGAGACGGATGAGGTTGACTTGTAGTCTTACTCCCGGTTTATTGGGCGTGATATCTTGTATATTCTGCTTCTTCGGGTTTGCCCATTCTCTCAAACATCACAGGAAACGGAACTAAAAGCTTGTATCCCCGGCTACTTCCAGAAGCGCACAAATCGGTGCTGTTGGTTATACTTGTTGACCGATTTTTTTGTCGCGGCTCCCGACGTCCTGCACAGCAGTACCGCCACAACTCCAAGTAAAAGCAGTATGAAAGGCTCGCCAAGAACAGCAACGCGATAATAAATTCCCCGGGCGATTGCGAGAAAATCGATATTGGTGACGTCGTCAATCTGTTGGTATGCGTCCATGCTGGCGGCAACAGGCGTGTCATTAGACTTCAGGGCGAGACTGTGCCGGCCGCCTGCTGCCACGGCTATGAAATTGTTGCCTGAAGGGACATTGCATTGTTTGAAAGCGTCCCATCCCCACGCGGACAGTGTTCCATCGACCTTGAGAGCAACCGTATGAAAGCCGCCGCTGGCGATAACGGCAAAGTCGGCATCCGGCGGGATGTGCTGTGCATATTCGTTTAGGCCGAACACGATTGCGGAGCCGTCCTGTTTGAAGACCCGGCTGCAGTAGCCGCTGGCTTCGACGGCGATCAAACCTTTGCCGGTGGGGACATTGCACTGCCCGTAGGTGTTGTCTCCCCACGCGACTACTGACCCGTCCGACCTAAGGGCAAGACTGTGATATCCTCCCGCTGCCAATGCGATGAAGTTGTTGCCATTAGGGACATCGCACTGCTGATACTTGTTCCATCCCCACGCAACAATGCTGCCGTCGGAGCGTACGGCCAGACTATGATATCCTCCCGCTGCTATTGCGACAAAGTCACTGTCCGGCGGAACGTCACACTGCCCGTAGGTATTGTTGCCCCACGCTCTCAGTGAGCCGTCGGATTTCAGGGCAATACAATGCAGACCGCCTGCAGCAACGGCAACAAAGTCTTTGCCTGATGGTGAGTTGCACTGTCCATATGTATTATCGCCCCAGGCGATGATTGCGGCGGCGAAAGCCGGCTGTGCCAGCGAGTGGGCTGACACAAGCAACACCACCATTAGAACTGCAACGGTCCGATGTTTCATTGCCCACCTCCTCCTCGTATCCCTGTCCATAACACACTGTTGTCATATGCCTGGACAGAAATCACAAGCTCTTTGCCTAACTTGGCGTCCGTTCGGAAGCGGCGAAAGAATTATTATCATTATAACATATACCCCTTACAAATCAAGTGTACACTCTGGATAATGCGAAAAGTATGTTAAAACGCCGTTTCTAAACGAAAAATGGGTTTTTTAGCGTTTTTTGCCGGCGTAAAAGCGCTGGTCAGGGAAGTGTTATTTCGCGCTTTTAGGTGGGCTTCCGTACTGTCATTATCGGTTGCTCTATAGAGCGTCGCAACTTGGCCGCAACAGGAAATAGCCGGTGCTATGCAGAAAATCCGGGCGGTTCTTAAGTTAAAGGGTCTCAGCCATAGTTGCAGGCGAGATTTATTGGCCGGAGGACACTAAGAAGTGATATAATCATTTGTGGCATAGCTGAAATTCTCTGGTTTGCGGGAGAGATTGTCTGTAGTTTGGCGGGAAGCAATATGGCTCAGTGGTACAAAAAAGTATGGGCGATGCCTTTGTGGCGGAAAGTTGTACTGGCTTTTATCATCCTCGCTATGGTATTAGTCGGGGACTTGGTGCTTACTGCGTCTTTTACTCGAATGCAACTGGGGCGGGAAGTCGCAAGGATAAGGGCCGCCGGGCAGCCGTTGACGTTTGCTGAACTTCATCCTCCGCATGCTCAGACCGCTGGACAGCCGGATGCCGCTGCATATTATATCGAAGCCCTCAAGCGAATTCCACCCGGCGAGTTGTCTGACCTGACGAAAGTGAACACTTTCTACCGCCTGAACCTCGTATCGCTTCCGGCAAGCCAGTTTCCAGGCGAGCTGCGAGAAAAGGTTGCTCAGAGCATCACTAACGCCGCGCCTTTACTTGCCGGGTTTGACAAGGGGGCCCAACTTCCATTGTCGGAGTTTGACATAGGAATTATGCAAAGCATACAGGTCTGTAAAAATAGAGTCAACAGTGTTCAGGCGGCAATTTCTCTACTGTCTCTGCGAACGCTCGATTTAATCCGGGCCCAAAACGGCGACGCTGCGGCACAATCCATAGTCAGCACACTCAAACTGATGCGCGTGTTTGACACTTACCCTATACTGTTTGTGCAGTCAAGAAAAGTCGTGCAAATCAGACTCCTCTGCAGCGACATTTGCCTGTTGATTACGCGTTGTCGTCTTTCAGAACATAAGCTTGCCGACCTCCAGTATCTCCTGGAAGAGACATTCCCGCCGGAAAGTTTGGAAACAACGCTTCTGGCGGAAAGGGCATATCAATTGGAGGTTGGACGCAACCTCATTCCCAGGGGCGTGGTTGCACGTTATTTGGCTGCGGACGAGCCCGCATTGCCTGAGCGTCTGGCCCTGCCCCGCTACAGATGGCATCGAATGCGGATGTTCTCCAAGTCTGTCGCGTACCTGCGCAATATCGCACGCCTGATAGCGGCTTCGCAGCGGCCCTGGCCGGAACCACTCGATGAAATAGTAGATATAAATGTGATGCCGTCAAAATCGAAGGGATTAATCTCGGTCGTGGCCCCTCTTACCCGGATTACAGTGGAAACGCTTGCTGCGGTTAGATGTGTTACTACGGCTATCGCGGTAGAACGTTATCGTAATCAGTATGGCAGTGCGCCTGACTCTCTGGAAGCTATTTGCCCCCGCTATATCGAGTCGATTCCATTGGACCCCTATACGGGTGGGCCGTTGCTTTATTCCCGCGATGATGTCTCCTATAAAGTCTACAGCGCAGGGAGCAACCGTGTTGACGATGGCGGTGAGATTGCCCTGAATCCGGACCAGCCGGGAGTTCTCGACATTGGCGTATCCGTGAAACTGGTTGTAGAACGGTAGCTGGTCGGCAAAGTTTATGTGTTTGTGGCGCAATAGCTGTGAGGCGGATTTCCCGGGTATAAAGAACGAGCGTTGGTAGACAGCGGGCGATGGGATTCGAACCCACGACATTCGGCTTGGGAAGCCGACATTCTACCACTGAATTACGCCCGCAAAGGTACTAACTAATCATTATAACCGCTGTTAGTGGTGTTTGACAAGTCGTTACCACAGACCCGGAATTGACAATTTAGCCCTTCTGCTCTAAAATCACTTTTCTATGCTTATGAAGGGGAAATTGTACGGCATTGGATTGCAAGGGATATTGCAATGGCGATAGAAGTCCGATTGCCTAAGTTCGGTGATACGATGGACGAAGGGACTGTCGTTGACTGCAGGGTCAAACCGGGCGACCGGGTCAAAAGGGGGGATATTCTTTTTGATATCGAAACTGACAAGGCGACTATCGAGTTTGAATCGCCGGCCGATGGCTTCGTAAAGCGGATAATCGCCGAGCCAGGACGAAACTTTCGGGTCGGCGCGCCCCTGTTAATCCTGGGTGGAAAAGATGAGCGGATAAGCGACGATTTTGTCCGCGCATTGGGCGATGCCGGCCACGCCCCTGTTGAATCTTCGCAGTCGAAGTCGCAACCTGCCGGCCCGGCTGTAATTACGCCGCCTGAAACACCAAAGCTAACGCAGACTATGCTGGCTGAATTGAAGCTTGGCCGAACACTTCCTGTTACCCGGCTGCAGAAACTTACTGCCCGGAAAATGCTTCGCTCGAAACAGGAAATACCCTGCTTTTATCTAAACGTAAAGGCCGACGTTACCGACCTGGTCGCCTACAGGAACAGGTTAAACCAGACCAGCCCGGTCAAAGTCTCATATAACGACTTCATCATCAAGGCCGTGGCAATGGGCCTCGAAAAATTCCCTATGATGACCGGACAGCTTGAGGCCGACGGTATAAAGTTGGCTCGCTCGATTGGCGTCGGGCTGGCGATTGACGTCCCGGCCGGATTAGTGGCGCCGATAGTTCAAGACCCAGACAAAAAAACCGTTGTTGAGATAGCCCGCTACAGCCGGATACTTGCTGAGAAAGCACGCAATGACCGGCTTGCTCCCGAAGATATCGAAGCCGGCTGCATAACCGTCAGTAACCTTGGCGACTTTGGAATCGACTCATTTATTCCGATAGTTGTCCCCGGCCAGTGCTCGATAATCGGAATAGGAAAAATCAACGATAGCTGTGTGCCGCAGGACGGTAGCATAGCCGTGCGCAAGCTTATGAATATGACGCTTTCAGTCGATCACAAGGTCACAAACGGCGCCTATGCTGCTCAGTTTCTCGATTTTGTCAAAAAGATACTCGAAGAGCCGGCAAGCTTCAGTTAGGACGATTCCGACTGCAAAATATGAGTCAGGCAGGCCGTTTTCCAGCCCTGAAAAAGCACTCGAAACGGGATATCAGCATTGCCAATCCTTATCAACCGACGTTTCCAGAGCGGTCATAATTCTCTCCTGTAGTGTTGTTAGATAGGATTTTTATCGGCTGGTCCCATAAAACAGTAAAGTTTTTTCCCGGCTCTTGCCGAAAAATCCTCTGGGCGATGGATTGTCGATGCTGATAACCGCTATTGAAACCCAGAGGAGTCAGACTGACTTGCCTGAAATAGTATTACTTTGAGGCCTCAGATACCAATGAGAACAGTAGCTATTGTCAACCAGAAGGGTGGTGTCGGAAAGACCACTGTATCAATCAACCTTGCATCTGCGCTGGCCGAGCAGGACCAGAAGACCCTGCTGGTCGATATGGACCCGCAGTCACATTGTGCTGTTGGGCTGGCTGTCCCCGAAGAGCAGATTGAGCAGAGCATTTATGACGTTCTTATAAGTTTTAGCCGGGACGAACCGATGCGACTGGCTGAAATCCTCTGGGAAGTTAGTGAAAACCTCGAACTGGCTCCCGCCAGTCTCGACCTCTCGGCGTTCGAGCAGCAAATGGCCGGCGTTGCGGACCGGGAGATGTGTCTTAAAAAAACGCTCGACACAATCAAGGAACAGTATGACTTTGTAATTGTGGATTGTCCTCCTGCGGTCAGTCTTTTGACGTTCAACTCGCTGCGGGCCGCAACTGACGTCGTCGTGCCTGTGGAAACGGGCTATTTCTCCCTGCACGGGCTTAGCAGGCAGCTCGAGACGCTCGCGGTGCTCTGCCAGCGATGTAATCAGGAAGTCAACGTCAAAGTCCTCGCGAGTATGTATGACATCCGCACCAAAATGGCCCGGGAGATTCTCTCTGAGCTGCGGAGCAACTTCGGCGACAGGATGTTCAAAACGGTCGTCAATTTCAATACCAAGCTCAAGGAGGCCACGTCTTTCGGCCAGCCCATCGCCGAATACGATGCCGCCAGCAAGGGCTACAGCGATTTTCAGGCACTTGCCGGGGAATTCCTGCAGGCCCAGCCCGACCAGCAGCGTCGCCAGATTGTCGAATCGCTCTCGCATAAGCTCGAAGCGATAAGCGCCACGGCCGACCAATTGCTAAAACAGGCAAAGCCGCAGATTAAGGCCATTGAGTCCCCTAAGCCGAGGCAGCCGCAGACACAGCCGGTTGCAGCCAGGGTCCAGGCCCAAGCCGAGCCGTTAAACTTTGCCGCCACTGACGCCAAGCTCAGCGACTACTACGGCGTCAACCAAATCAGCGACTCCGTGGCATTTGTTACATTGTATCCGCGGGCCAAATCGGTGCATATTGCCGGCGACTTCAATGACTGGCAGCCGTCGAAAATGCCTATGTTGAAGGTGGGTGACAGCGGCGTCTGGCAGACCTCGGTCAAGCTGCCGCCCGGCAAATACCGCTATCGTCTCGTCGTTGATGGCCAGTGGCAGCAGGACCCCTATAACGAAATCACAGAGCTGAATCCCTTTGGCGGCTATAATTCGGTAGTCGAGGTGAAATAAAAAACTCCGTCTTTAATTTTATCCTTGACACCGTGGTTCTGTTCTGTTATATAAGCTCACCAAAAGGGGCGGGAATCGAGTAGTTCAGTGATGTTACTTTTTGCGGTGAATTTGTGTCTACTCGATGCCCGGAACGCTCTTTTTTGCCGGTGCTGGTGCTTGCAGTTGCCGGCCTGTTTGCCTGCAGGGCGCACGCTGATATTATAATCTCTCGTAGTTTTGACCGACCCATTCCTTCACCGGGCGAACCTAATGCCCCACTCGGCCAGGGCAAGATGGTTGACGCGTTCATCGACGTCGAGCAGCACGTTTCAATCGTCGATTTGAATATCGCTGTCTCTCTCAATCACAGCAGCTTTCTCGACCTGCAGATTATGATAGAAAGCCCCGAAGGCACCGAAATAATGCTGAATCCTTACGAAAACTATGCATTTATAACACGGGGTCCGGATGGCCGATTCATGCCCGTCGGTGGCTCAAATCGCTTTCTCTTCGACGACGAGGCGCCCCTCGGAATCGAGCAGGCAGTACCACCCTTTGACCAGGCGTTCAGGCCGGCATCTGATTTCAAACTGTCTGTTTTTGACGGTCAGGATGTTTTCGGTCAGTGGCGCCTCCGGATTTACGATGCCTTCATCTCGAACTCGGGTCGGCTCGAAGCTGTCGAGCTAATCATTACAACCCCTGAACCGACTACCGCTGTTTTGTTTTGCTTGGGTGCTTCTCTGGTCTCACTGCTTAAGCCCCGCAGAAGAACCAGCTTAAGCTCATAACCACATGCTCGCCGCGGCCTTGAATTTTTCGCCGTACTTGTTATTCTGCTTCGATGGCATGACTGGACCTATGACCCAAAACATAAGGTGCGCAGACAACTGCAATTAAGAATGAAGCTTAATCCACGTTTTGCCGCTTTTAGGAGTAAATCATCATGCTGAAGACAGTTGGATTGTCGGTTGTAATCGTCTTGGCACTGGTGACGCGGACGACTTTTTGCCTGGCCTCCGAAGAGCCGAATGCCGCCGACCAGGACAAGGCGGTCAGAATGAACAAGCTCCTCGGCAGGGGTGTTAACCTTGGCAACGCACTCGATGGGCCCACGGAAGGCGCTTGGGGGGTGACGTTAAAAGAGGAGTATTTCCAGTTGATAAAGGACGCCGGTTTTAACTCTATCCGGCTGCCGGTCCGCTGGTCGGCCCACGCACTCAAGAAGACCCCTTACACTATAGACCAGAGTTTCTTAAAAAGAGTCGATTGGGCTGTAAATTGCGCCCTCTCACGGGACTTGCCCATAATAGTCAACGTCCACCACTACAATGAGTTGAACGCTGACCCGGCCGGTCACAAACAACGTTTCCTTGCTCTTTGGAAACAACTTGCGGAGCATTATAAGGATTATCCTGACCAACTCCTCTTCGAACCTCTTAATGAACCTCATGGCGAGCTGAATGAACAGCAGTGGAATCAGCTTATAAAGGAGGTTCTGGCTGTCATTCGCGAGTCAAATCCTGATAGAACAGTCATTTTTGGGCCAGCCAACTTAAACGCAATACCACAAATCAAATCCCTCGAGCTGCCTGAGGACGACCGTAATATCATTGTCACCGTCCACCATTATTTCCCAATGGAGTTTACGCATCAGGGTGCCACTTGGATAACCGACGGAGACTCCAAAGCCTGGTTGGGCACAACCTGGACCGGCACCGATGAAGAGAAAAAGGCTATGACCGATATCTTTGATATAGGTGCCTCCTGGGCTAAAGTGCACAACCGCCCGATGAACCTCGGCGAGTTCGGTGCTTACAAAAAGGCCGATATGGACTCACGGGCCAGATGGACAAAGTTTATCGCTGATACCGCAGTTCAGCGAGGGATGAGCTTGCATTACTGGGAATTCTGTGCCCCCGAATTTGGTCTTTATGAACAGCGGGGCAAATTTTTCCACGAGTTTTTGCTTAAGGCCGTTCTCGCTGATAAGTAATTTCGGGAGTCTCAGTCCTGTTTTGGCGGCCGCCGCGATTTGCTATGCGCGAATCATATCGGCGATTTTCATAAGGCGTGAGGTGTTGTCACGTTCGGCTTCGCCTAATTTGTCGAAAATGAATTTTATCGTCTCGTGCAGGTCGGGGATAACGACGTGCTCTAATACGTTGACCCGTCTGCGGGTCAACTGAAGCTCGACCGCCAGTAATCTCGCCTGCTTTTCCTTTTCCGCCAGCTCAATCATACTGTCGAACGCCCGCTCTAAGGCCATCAGTGCCACATCCATCTCGCCAGACGTCGTCGCGTAGCCGTAGCAGATAATTTCGCCCGCCATCTGCTTGGCTAATTCCGGCACCCTCACGTTCATCACGCTGGCTAATTTCACCGCCATTGTGAATTTCTTCGTCGGGACCGCAAGCGCCGCCTTGGTGTGCTCCGGCTCCATCGACGCACGCGCAAGCATAAATCGCCTACAGGTCTCCATCAGTTCCTGCTCGACCTTTTTGCGCAATGGCTGAATCTGGCGTGCGATTTTTATAAGGTGACGTGATATGCCGTCGCGTTTTTCACTGAGCAGCTTGTGCCCTCGCACCGCCAGCGTCACTCGCCGCCGAAGCCGCAATAACTCCATTCGAGTTGCGTTTATATTTTCAAGCATTCTTAATCACCGGTGATACGAGTCGCAGGTCACGTTTTTGCCTTGCGAAACTTCGGCATATACTTTTCGATGAGTTTCACGTCAATACGCTTGAGCTCGACGTTATCGAACATACTCAAAAGCTCCCAGCCCAAATCCAGCGTCTGCTGGACCGTCCGGTTCTCGTAGTAATCCTGCGAAATATATCTCGCGTCGAAGGAATCTGCGAACGTCATATATTTTTTGTCCTCTTCCGACAGCGCCGCCTCGCCCATAATCGTCGCAAGCTCCTGCGCCTCTTTGCCCCTGGCGTATCCCGCATAAAGCTGGTTATACAGGTCCGCGTGGTCCTCGCGCGTCTTGCCTTCGCCGATACCCTTGTCTTTCAGTCGCGACAAGCTCGGCAGCACGTCCACCGGCGGCGCAACTCCCTTGCGATGCAGCGAACGCGAAAGGATAATCTGCCCCTCGGTGATATAGCCCGTCAAATCCGGCACTGGGTGCGTCTTGTCGTCCTCCGGCATCGTCAATACCGGAACCATCGTTATCGACCCCTTCTTGCCTTTTATCCTCCCCGCCCGCTCATACACCGTCGCAAGGTCCGTATACAGATACCCCGGATAACCGCGCCTGCCCGGCACCTCTTTTCTCGCCGCGCTGATTTCCCGCAGCGCCTCGCAGTAGTTGGTCATATCGTTGAGGATAACCAGCACGTGCATATCCAAATCGAACGCCAGATACTCCGCAGCCGTCAGCGCAAATCTCGGCGTGGCGATTCGCTCGATTGCCGGGTCGTTGGCGAGGTTGACAAACATCACCGCCCGCTCGATTGCCCCGGTCCTCTGCAAATCGTCGATAAAAAACTGTGCCGCCTCGAACGTTATCCCCATCGCCGCAAAAACAACCGCGAATTCCTCTTCCTTGCCAAGCACCGCCGCCTGTCGGGCCAACTGCGCGGTCAAATCGTCGTGTGGCAGTCCCGCCCCGGAGAATATCGGCAGCTTCTGTCCACGAACAAGCGGATTAAGCCCGTCGATTGTCGATATTCCCGTCTGGATGAACTCGTTTGGATAGTCTCTGGCCTGTGGATTGATGGGGCTTCCGTTGATATCGAGATTCTTTTCCGGGACTATCGCCGGCCCGTCGTCCTTGGGCCTGCCCTGCCCGTCGAAGACCCTGCCGAGCAAATCACGGGATACACCAAGCTGCAGGGGCCTGCCTAAAAACCGAACCGTGCTGTTTTTGACGTCGATGCCGCTTGTCCCCTCGAAAACCTGCACAAGCGCCTTGTCGTTTTCCACCTGAAGAATCTGCCCGTGCCTTATCGAGCCGTCGGCCAGCTCAATATCGACAATGTGCGCATATTTCGCGTCGTCGACCATCTCGACCAACATCAATGGCCCCGCTATGCTTGTAACCGTCTGGTATTCTTTAAGTGAAAGCATCTGTTACTCCTCTTTACTTTCTTGGGCCCCGACCTGTGCCGTCGGCTGCAATTGCTTAATCTGTTGGCTGATTGTCTCGCGGATGGCCTTTATCTTGTCGAGTTCCTTTTCAGGAATATATTTCGCCCTGGCGATTTCCTCTCGCACGGCTACTTTGAAAATCTGCGACGTTTCAACTCCCGCCTCAATCGCCCCCATCGCTTCTTTGTGGAAGTGCATCACTGTCTTAAGCATTTCATATTGCTTCGGCAGCGACGTGTAGGTATCGACCTTGTGGAAGGCGTTTTGGTGCAGGAAGTCTTCGCGGATAGACCGGGCGGTCTCCAGCGCCAGTCTGTCTTTCGGGGACAGCGCCTCCGCCCCGACCAGCCGAACAATTTCCAATAGCTGGGCTTCCTGTTCCAGCAGCGCCATCGCCTTGACCGTCAATGCCACCATCGCCTCACCCTGCTCTTTGTCCTCGAATCCGTCTTTTAGGTACTGCTTATAGAACGAGTAGCTCGTCAGCCAGTCGATGGCCGGGAAGTGCCTCGCGTATGCCAGCCGGCCCTGCAGCGACCAGAACACCTTCACAACGTGCAGCGTCGCCTGCACCACCGAATCCGACAAATCGCCGCCCGGCGGGCTTACCGCGCCGATTATCGCCAGCGCCCCCTCGCGCTCCGGCTTGCCCATACACTCAACCCGCCCGGCCCGCTCATAAAACGATGCTATCCGGGCGCCGAGATACGCAGGGTAACCTTCTTCGGCGGGCATCTCTTCCAGACGCGTCGAAATCTCTCGCATCGCTTCGGCCCATCGGCTCGTCGAATCCGCCATCAGCGCAACCGTATATCCCATATCGCGGAAGTATTCCGCTATCGTAATACCTGTATAGACCGACGCCTCTCTCGCCGCCACCGGCATATTCGAGGTGTTGGCAATCAGCACCGAACGCATCATCAACGGCTCGCCGCTTCGCGGGTCTTTAAGGTGCGGAAACTCCGTCAGCACGTCGGTCATCTCGTTACCGCGCTCGCCGCAGCCGATATAGACGACAATCTCCGCGTCAATCCACTTGGCGAGCTGGTGCTGCACGACCGTTTTGCCCGTCCCGAATGGCCCCGGCACGCACGCCGTTCCGCCCCTGGCTATCGGGAAAAACGCATCGATTACGCGCTGCCCCGTCACCTGAATCGTATTCGGTGCCAGACGTTTCTTTATCGACCTTGCGTTACGCACCGGCCATTTCTGCATCAGCTTTATCTCGTGCTTCCGGCCGTCTTCGCCCGCCACTGTCCCGATTGTTTCTTCTACCGTGAAGTCGCCTTCCTTAATATCCTCCAGCTTGCCCTTTGCCCCTCGCGGCATCATTATCTTGTGCTTGACCAGTGTTGTTTCATCGACCTCGCCGATAATATCGCCCGCGCTAACCTGTATCCCTTTCTCGACGGTCGGCTTGAAGCGCCACTTCTTTTCCCTGTTAAGCCCCGGCATCGCCGAGCCGCGACTCATAAACGCGCCTTCCGCCTTTAACAGATCATCGAGCGGCCGCTGAATCCCGTCGTAGATGCTTTGTATCAGGCCAGGCCCAAGCTCAACGCTCAGCGGCGCCTCCGTATCGACCACCGGCCCGCCCGGTCCTATCCCCGTCGTGTCCTCGTAAACCTGTATCGAGGCCCGGTCGCCTTTCAGCTCCACTATCTCGCCGATGAGATTCTGCTCACCCACGCGAACCACGTCATACATCCGCGACCCGGTCATTTCTTCGGCCACCACAACCGGCCCCGCTACTTTCATTATTCTGCCTTTTTTTGCTTCACTCATCGTTTTCCAACCTGAATTTTTTGGCCCTTGCGATAAAAACGAAAACTAAGATTTCTGATTACTCTCTAAGATATTGATGCCCGTCGCCATTTTCAGCACCTTACCCAGAGCTCTGGTCGCGAACCCTTCCGGCTCGGTCGTAAACGGTACAACGACAACGCAGGGCGTCGGTAAACTCTGCACGCTGGCAAGCGTTTCTTCTGCCGATTTGGCGGCGTTCTCAGCCACCACCACCAGCGTGTATTTGCCTTCGATTATTTTCTGTGCCGCCTCTGTCGTCTGCTCAGGCGTTTCGCCCGCCATAAACGTATCGACGCCCAGCGCCGAAAAAGGCATCACAAAATCCGCGTCACCTAAAACTGCGACTCTGCCTTCCATTTTTGCTTTTCGTGTGCTTACGAAATCCTGTCCAGAATAAGTTTCGGATTCAGACCGTTCTTCCTGGCCGTAAGAACCAGCCGGACCATTCGAATCTCATTTTCCTTCGCCAATAGATATGCGATAATCGGCTGCGTCCCCGCTGTTATTGATATGGTCGTTCGCAGATAGCCGTTTAGGTATTCCTCGCACTGCTGCTCGATTTTCAAAAACGATTTTTCCGACGCCGCGTATGCCGCGCCCGCCTGCACCAGCTCGAAATAAGGAGTTGCGAAAAATAGCGCCGCCAGGCCCTCGCCGCCCACGTCCAGCCCGCGCATCAGCCGGTCGCGTTCAATATATCCGCCGGGTAAAAAGACGTTTCGCTGTTGTGCCTCGGTAAATCTTAGCCGAAGCATCGTTCGAATGTTTGCCAGGTCCGACTGTATCCTGAAAAGCCCCAGCAGGAATTCACTGCCCAGTTTGGCCGCGGTAGTCACGTTAAACTCCGCCTCAACGGCATCAATCGCATAATCGATTCCGCGTATGTCTTTGTCGCTGTAATATGCCAGAATCGCCTGTTCGGCCGCCTTAGTCATATGCTCCGGCAGCAGTTCATATCGCTCCGAATCGAACACCTCTGCAAACTGCTCGGCGGGTAAATTACCCTCGTCGCTGTAGTCGCGGCCCGTTTCCTTTTTGGTCATCGCTCTGCGAATCGCCAGCCGAAGGTTCGCAAAATCGTCCCTGGCCCTGAACAGCGTCACAATCCTCTCGTCATGCATCCAGCCGGCAAACTCCCGCCTTACCTGTGCCCGGCGGTCCGGCAGAATCCGTTCAAGCTCCGATATCGGCGAGCCGGTACCAATCGCGTATTCGCCGCTGCGCAGGTAATCCGCCGCCTGCTCGAAACTCGCCGCGTTGGCCATATCAACGAAAACAGACCTCGGCAGCATCAACACTTCAAGCGTCCGCACGCGCGCCGTCTCAAAGGCATACTGCCAGTCTTCCGGCCCTATCGGAGGATACCGGCCAAAATCTATTCCAACCTGTTCAGCTAAAGCATTCATTTTCTATTCACGCAGGAAAAAGCATCTTGGCCAGCTCAATCTCCAGTTCCTTCCTCGCCTGCCCCAAAAGCACGCCTAACGACAGGTTGTTCTTAATCTTTCCGCGCCGCAGGATAAATCCGCCGCCGATGTCTTCTCTTTCGCCTGCCGGCTTAAGGTTCGACTTCTTCTCGGCGTTGACCAGTTGTATCAGCGATGCATCGATGCGTTTTTCATCCTTGTCGATTACCACTTCCTCATCGCCCGTCTCGACGGCGCCTGCCATCAGCTTGGCCATCAGCTTTCGATAATCCTCGTCGCCCATCCTCTTCAATCGCTGCTGCGCCTGTTCGAAGACCTCGTCGAGAATCTTCACTTTTTCAGCGAGATACTCTTTTGCAATCTGCATCCTCGCCGCGGCAAGCATCTGGTTTTTTGTGTCCTCGCCCGCCTTGGCCGCAAGCTGCTCACTCTGTTTACGATAGTCGTTTAGCTGCTCGTCCGCTTTGGCCTTCTGTTCGGCCCTTTTTTCTTCGGCCTGCTTTTTTATCCTGTCCGCCTCGGCACGCGCATCCGACAGTATCTTTTCTATTACCTGTTCGCCTTCCATAATTTTTACCTGCTCGATTGTCTCTCTATTAAGCGCCAGCCGCCGCTGCCACCGCCGGCCATTGAATCGCAAAAAGGAGCATAAACAGCGTCACAAGCAGCCCCAGAATCGCGTACATCTCCACCATAACCGCGTAAACCACGCCCGCCTTGAACGCCATCTCAGGCCTTTTCGCCGCCATTAAGATGCCAGCCGCGCATACCTTGCCCTGATGAATCGCGCTCATAAAGCCGGCCGCGGCTACCGGAATACACGCCACCAATACCGACAGGCCGAGTTTGACTCCGAGTTCCGTGCTCAGTCCGCCGCCGAAGATATTCAGCTTCAGCATTACCATAAACGCGCCAAGAAAGCCGTAGAAGCCCTGCGTCCCCGGCAGCACGACCATAACGAACAGCGGGCCGTACCTTTCAGGTTTTTCGCTTAGCACGCCGGCCGCGCTTCTGCCCGCTATCCCTATGCCGATTGCCGAGCCGATTCCCGCCAGAAATGCCGCCAGTCCCGCACCCGCCAACGCCAATGCCATTCCGTAATCCATCTGACAAACCTCTCTTTCTTGAAACCGTTGTCCCTACTTTTCCGAAATCGCGCTTTTTTCGTCACCTGTTATGTGAATGTGCTTATATTGTTTGGTCAGCGGTTCGAAGGCCCTGCCGCCGCCGACGAGAAACTTCGGGAAAAACTCGACATATTGCAGTCGAAGCGTATGAACAAACGCACCCAGCGACGACATCGCCAGGTTGAACAAATGTCCCCCCGCCAGTATCAGTATCATCAGCGCTATGCCTATCCCGTATGGTATCTGCATCGCCAGTTTCGCGATAACGTTTACAGCCATTGCCAGCCCCCCTCCAACCATCCCCAGTGCCATAAGCCGCAGGTAGCTCAGCACGTCACCTAAAAAGAAAATCGTGCTGAAAACGTTGTAGAATCCCATCCCAAGCCGGGCGCCAAGACTGCCTTCTCGCTGGCTGAAAAGAAGAATCGCAACCGCAGGGACTATCGCTACCTTGCCGAATATCCCGCCGATTCCTGCGTCAATCAGACCGAACTTCCCGGCTCCGAACAGCACTAACGAGTTGAGCATCACAAGCCACGTGAGCTGGTCGCACAGTGCGGCGATAAACTCCCTGCGCTTGAGGTTATGCACCAGCGCTATCGTTATACCGACGTTTATCTGGAAGTATCCCAGCCCGATGGACAAAAGTAAGAACGGTATCGGATTTTTCAGCGGGTCGAACAGCATAAGCTTTTCTCTGAATGGCCGAAGCGCCGGAATGAATTGCTGTATGCTGTCACCGAACCACCCGCCGGTCATCGCCCCGAATACGATGGTCGAAACTCCGCATATTGCCAGCATCCATAATAGCTTCTTGTCGCCCTGCATCTTGATAATCAGCCAGGCCATTATCGCAACCATCAAAAGCCCGTAACCCGAATCCGCAAGGCACAGCGCAAAAAACACCGTAAAGAAAGGCGCAAAAAATACCGTCGGGTCCACGTTGAAGTGCTTCGGCATCCCGTAAAGCCGCGTAACCACCTCGAACGGCTTTATTGCGTTCGCGTTTTCTATCTCGACCGGTATCTCTTCTCCCTCAGCCGGTTGAATCTTATGCAAGCTCGATGCCGAAAACGTGCTCACTATTTTCTCAAGCCGTGAGTAGTCTTTCTTCTTCACCCACCCCTCGAAAATCACCGTCCTTGCAGTCGCCGGCGCCGTCTCTTTGGTCTGCTCCCTGTTCAGCAGGTTCGCGTAGTGGTCGTAAAGAATCTCGAGCTTCAGCAAATTCCTGGCCAGCGACGCCGCCTCTTCGTGCCCGGCTGAAAGCTCTTTTCTTGTCTGTTCGAGTTTCTCCGTAGTTTCTTTTATCGCTTCGGCAACCGTCCCCGTCACGCCACTTAGGTTCGCCTGCTCGAACTCCGCCGAACGCAGCATCTTGCCGAGTTCTTCGGCCTGCTCATTTAGCCCCACTATCACGCAGGCATACCTTGTCCCTGCCGTGCTGACCTGTTCAATCACCGCCCCCGTTTCTGATATATCCTGCTGTAGTTGCCCGAAGCGCTGTTCCGGAACAAATCCCGCCCAGCACTTTGCTTTTTTGAGTCGGCTGAGCTGTTCAACTGCTACCTCTAATTGCTCCCAGGGCATCAGCTCCTCTAAGCGCGTCGAGAGGTTATCTATCTCCGTCTTTAGTTTTTCTATCTCGCCGGCTGTTTTGCCCGCCTGTTCGACAATCGTCAGCAGTGCCTCGTCCGAGGTCACTTTTTCGTATGTCCGCCTGTCGACTACCGCCTTTGGCGCTAATATCGCCGCAAGGCCGCCGGCCGGTTTGCTATACGCCTTCAAAAAATCGATGCCTTTGCCCAGCCGAGTTAGAAGCTGCTCGATATCTCTGGGCTTTTCTCCGCCGGCGGACGGTTCGCCTATGTCTTTGGTGACCGTCGCCGCCTCGGCGTTTAGTATCTGACAGATTCCCTCCTGCTGCAGCGATTCGAGCAAATCACCCGCCTCGCCGCGGTGGCTCACAATCATTATCTTGGCCATCGACGCTAATGCCATTGTTAGCCCCTCAGATGCTCCATCACCTTCGCCACAGCCGAATCGATTTTCCCTTTGGCCCTGCTTCGTAGCTGGTCTCGCTTTTTCTGTCCTTCGGCCTTGAGCTTTTCAGCTTCAATCTCGCCCTGCTTTTTACCATCCGCGATGGCTGCTTCGATTGCTTTTCTCCTGTCGCGCTCGGCCTGTTCCAAGGCCTTTTGCCCGGCCGTCTTGGCCTCTTCCGCCGCCTTGCCTGTGTCCGCACGGGCCTGTTCCACTATCCGCTGCGCCTCCGCTTCCGCCTCTTTAATTTTCTTTATCAGTTCCATTTTTCCTTTTTCGCAAAAAAACTGCCCGCTCAATAAGGGGTATCAAGTTATTATCGCCAAATCGAAGAAAACGTTAAGCACTTTATTTACAGCAGTTTATCGACCTTCGACACAAGCTCTTTGACATGTGCCAGCGACCTGTCGAATTCCGCCCGCTCATCCGCATTGAGCTTTAGCTCCACAATCCTTTCAACCCCCTCTTTCCCAAGCACCACGGGAACGCCAACAAAGTAACCCCCAACATCGTATTCCTTGTCGCAATACGCACAGCATGGCAGTATCGCCTTGCTGTCGTTGATTATCGCCTCTGCCATTTTCACCGTCCCCGCCGCCGGCGCATAATACGCACTCGACCCAAGCAGATTGACTATCTCAATTCCGCCTTTCCTGGTCCGCTCCACAAGTCGTCCTATAATCTCGCTATCCATCAACTCGATTATAGGAATACCGGCCACAGAAGTGAATCTGGGCAAGGGCACCATATCATCGCCATGCCCGCCCATAAGGATACCTCGCACGTCTTCGCTGCTTACCCCAAGCTCCGCAACGACAAAATGGCTGAACCTCGCCGCATCAAGCGCACCCGCCATACCAATTATTCTTCTTTTTGGAAATCCCGTCTCCTTCGCCGCCGCGTACACCATCGCATCCAGCGGATTGCATACCATTATCACGATACTGTCCGGGCAGTGTTTGCCCACGTTCTCGCTGACCTCTTTGACTATTCCAACGTTTTTCGCGAGCAAATCGTCCCTGCTCATCCCCGGCTTGCGAGCCAGTCCGCTTGTGATAATGACAATATTACTGCCCGCCGATGCCGACCAGTCCGTCGTGCCCGTGATTTTCCCGTTGTAGCCCTGCACAGGCCCCGCCTGGGCCATATCCAGCGCCTTGCCCTCGGCAAGCCCTTTCACGATATCCAGCAGCACTATTTCGCCCAACTTTCGACCCGCTGCGATGTGCGCAGTTGTCGCTCCCACGTTGCCCGCCCCGACTATCGTTATTTTATTGCTGCCCATAATAATTATTCCTGACGCCTCGGTTTTTTATTGATTATTGATGATTATGGCGGTTGACGGAAAATAATCAATTATCAATTATCGATAATCAATTGGCTAGCGACAACGGACGAGTTGATTTGAGTCAAATTTGATTTGCGGGACATACGTCTTTATATCCTCTATAAAGCGAAGGCCGTCCTTCCAGTAACCTGCCGTTGGCCTAAGCTCCTCGCTGAACGCGGTGAAATACCGGTTAATGTTTCCCACGAGAAGCTCCCTGATGTATTTGCTTGCCATCGATGCAAGCGACACCGGCAGATACCGGTCGTCTGCACCCACCACAAAATGAATCCTCACTTTTCTGCAATCCATTATTATCTCGTAGCTGCTTATTCTCTGGTTCTCCTTCAAAATCTTCAGTTCTTTACCCTCGAACATAAGCTGCAATTGTCGCCGGTAATGGCTGCGCCCGCCTTGACGGTCTATTACTATGTTCACGTCTTGGCGTTTGAATTCGTCTGTTATCGCCTGCATCAGTTCCGCCGTCGCTGCGAATAATACCTTTGCCTTGTTCTTTACCGCGGCAACCATCCTGTTGTAATACTCAACCTCGAGGCACCTGCTCTTTAATCCCACTAACTCAATCTGCTGACTTGCCAAATCCGCTCCCAGCATCGACGCTCCAATCGCAATATCCGCGTCATCTGCGTCGAGTTTCCTGCCGTCGAGCCGGCCGTGCCACGGATACTGCCGCAGGTGCTCAAGGGAATCGGGACACAGTGCGCAAATCAGTTCCGTCAGATTTTTCGGCTCGGCGCCTAAGTGCTTTAGCGCGGATAAAACCGTTCTCTGAAGATGTTTGATGCCGAGTGACTTGCTGAATGCCTTTTTGCTGTCGGCTATCAGCAGCCGACCCCCCAATCCCCTTCGCTTGTCGCCGACGCTCCTGCGCAAAATTCTCCACAGGTTCGCACGGAGCAGATTTTTCGGCAGCCGCAAGACGCTCGTTGATACCACCAGCGGGCCTAAAATCGGCCCAAAACCCGCCTCATCAATCCCTGCCAGAATCTTCCGTGGTGAGCTTGCTCGCACTGAGCTTTGTCGAAGTGTCGAATCCGCCATCCCTGCCAGGTTCTCCGTCCATCCTTGAAATTCCCGGCGCATTAGTGATTTGCGAAGCTCATTCGAGCTGCTCGAATCTCACTATCGCCCGGTAAATCCCGTTTATACGTTTGCCCTCCACTATCGTCGGCGAGTATTTCTCGTTCCTCGGCTGCAGACGAATCATATTGTTATCTTCGAAGAACACCCGCTTGAACGCCGTCTCGTGTGGCGATGTAAATCGCACAAAACAGTCGTCGCCGTTATGAACCTCAGCCGCCGGCGAAAATACCACCAAGTCTCCCTCCTTAAATCTTGGCTCCATCGAATCCCCAACTACCCGCACCGCAAAGGCGTTCGGGTCGTGCATTCCCGGACAGCGAATGTAATCATCCGCCACGCCGACCGGATAATCCAAATCGTCGAAGTCCGTCGGGTAGCCGGCCGAGACCCTGTTAATTACCGGCACTAATCTGCCCGGCGCAATAGGCAAGCTCGGCCCCTCGACCTCCAGCTCATCTACTTTTAGAGTTTCGCTTAACTGCTCCACCTGTGTCTTTTTGGCCATCAGGTTTTTGACAATTTGGCGCCAGCGTTTGTTCTCTGCCTCCGTCGATTCGTATCGTTCCCTTACGTCCGAAGGCAGCCGTTCCATATGCCCGATATGTAAGAGAAGACCCGGCTCGAATCCCAATACCTGCTCCAGCTTGCGAAGAAGCTCATCGCTCGGCGGATTCTTCACCTTGCCCGTCTCAATTGTTGACAAATACGGCTTGGAAAAGCCCACCTTGCCGCTGACCTCGTCGAGTGTAAACCCCAGCTCTTCGCGCTTGTTCCTGAGTATTTCACCTAACGGCATACCGACACCTCTCCACAGGACACCTTGTGGTGGACCACAGGATATCTTCAATCATAACGTATTATATAACTTACTAACAAACCTGCAATGTTTTTAACAAAAAGAAAGCAAATGCAATTGAGACGCCCTAATCTGCGGACTGGGTCATCTTCGCCAGGTTGCCCCCGGCGGATAAACCTTGTAGCTCATTAAATTTCGATGAGCTTATACTTTCTGATGCCTAAGCCGATTTTTTCTGCGTGCTCAATTTGCCAGCTCGCATTAAGCCGGGGATATTTGGAGAGCTTTTCAATTGTTTTTCCGCTTGTCTTTTCAATCAAATCCAGTGCCGCCTGGTCCACGGCGACCGGGTCCGTTGACGCTAATATCCCGATATCGTCCGCGATTTTCTCATCCGGGCTGTCCATACAATCGCAGTCGCTGGTAATCGATATCGCGAAGTTGATAAACGCCGCCCGGCCAGCCTCGCCGAAGTATTCCCATGTCCTGATTCAACGATATTTTCGACTTGACCGAGCGAAAAGTAATCCTGCTCCTATCAGGAGAACGGAGGCGGGCTCGGGAGTTGTATAAATAAAGGCGGTCATACCATCCTGGCCATAGTAATAGCCTACTATATTTTGACCATCGATACCGTAAAAAAATGTTTCTGATGCACCGGGGTAATTAATGTTTGTCCAAGACGTCCCGTCATAAATAAAACCTCGTGAAGTATATAAGGAATTGCCGACAATATAGCTTCCGTCTATACCAAATGCCCGTGTCACGTAACCCCCCGGCTTGGCGATTTCTGTCCAGGTCTCACCGTTGTAGAGGAAAGAACCTGGTGTGCCGGTGCCGACATTGAAACCTCCTATGATATTGCCGCCATCTATTGCATAAGCTTCTGTTCCATACGTGGCGCCCGGCATATCGAGAGTTTCCCATGTTGATCCATCGTAAAGAAAACCATGTGTGCCGGAAGAATCAGTGTATGAACCTAAAATATTGTTTCCTTGTATTCCGTATGCCGCAGATGAGATTGCATCGGGCACTTCGAGATCTTGCAGGGTTATGCCATTATAAAGAAATGCATGTGAAGTATAGCCTTCATCCAGGTAATAGCCCACGATATTATTTCCCGAAATACCTCTTGCCCATGTGCTGACTGCGCCGGGAGCATTGATAGTGTTCCAGGCTGTTCCATCATAAAAGAAACCATTTACTGTTTCCGGGCCGGTGAAATACCCGCCTACAATATTGGAACCATCTATACCAAATGCCTGAGTTCCTAATGCTTCAGGTACGTTCAGAATAGTCCAGGTCTCTGCAGTCGCATAAGATGAAAAGAAAAATATTACAGCCATGCAAAACAAAATTGCCTTTAGATATGTCTCTCTTTTCATGCTCTTCCCCTTCTTATCAGCTCCTCTTAAAAGCCTCTCCATGATAGACTTTGCATTTTGCCCATCCCTACAAAGGCGATTGTAATTATACCTTTTTAAGGGCAATAGTCAAGAAAAATCCGGGGATTTTTGCGTTCCGCGGAAAGGTTATATTCAGGCCTGGTTCCAAGCAACTAACCGATTTCGATGAGGTTGTATTTTCTGCTGCCTAAGCCGATTTTTTCCGCGTGTTCAATTTGCCAGCTTGCGTTAAGCCGGGGATATTTGGAGAGCTTTTCAATTGTTTTTCCGCTTGTCTTTTCAATCAAATCCAGTGCCGCCTGGTCCACGGCGACCGGGTCCGTTGACGCTAATATCCCGATATCGTCCGCGATTTTCTCATCCGGGCTGTCCATACAATCGCAGTCGCTCGTAATCGATATCGCGAAGTTGATAAATGCTGCCCGCCCCTCTTTGCCTTTTAGCGCACCCTTGGCGTGCTCGGCGATGCTGCGTTCCAGAGTTTCTGTCTGCGTGCCCCAGTCGTATTTCACCGCGTCGAACCTGCACACCGCCACGCACTCCGCGCAGCCGATACACTTGTCGCGGGCGATGTGCGCCTTGAGGTCTTTGATGCTAATCGCTCCTTCTGGACAATGCCTGTAGCATTCGCCGCAGCCGGTGCACTTGCTCTTTTTTATGCTCGGCTTTATCGATGAATGCTGCCGCATTTTGCCCTTCCTGCTGGCGCAGCCCATTCCCAGCGTCTTCAGCGTCGCAGCAAAACACGTCGCAATGTGTCCCGTTACATGCGCCACCGAAAGAATTGACTGGCAGCGAACTATATCGTATGCGATGGAAACCTCCTTATGCAGCAGTTCGGCCCTGAGCTTACTGTCGAAGGGCTCGCCGTCGATTTTCACAGCCGTTTCGCTGGTCCCGTAGAGACCGTCAGGCGGTATAAACGGTATCCCCAGCCCGTGCACGTCAAAGCCATGCTCAGCCGCAACTGTCGCGTGGTCTATCGCGTTATGCCGTCGGCCGGTATAAAGCGTGCTCGTATCCGTTAAAAATGGCCTTGTCTTGAGTTTAATCAATTCTTCGATAAGGCCCTTGTAGCACGGCGCCTTTATATACGTTTCATTGCCCGGTTCTCCAACATGCATCTTCACCGCAGTAAAATCGTTTTTCCTGAAGCACTTCGCGAATCCCGCCTCCCTGAAAAGCTTCCTCGCCTTGTCCGAAAGTTTCTTCTCGCCGTCTTTCGTCGTTGCCTTGATGAAATATACTTCGGATGCCATATTCGCACCTGCTCCTTAAAAACATCGAATGTCGAAAAAAGCATTATAGCGATTTCACAGCCGGCTTCACACACTTCCGTGTTGTAGCAGTATCTTAACCCCCAGCCCGATTAAGACAAGCCCGCCAATCGCCTCGATTCCACTCTCGAAAAAATGGCCGAACCGCTTGCCGATGGCCACCCCCGCGTATGACAGGAAAAATGTCACAACCCCGATAATGATTACCGCCGGGATTATCATCTCCGTAATAAGCGATAGTGTTACTCCCACCGCCAGAGCATCAATGCTCGTCGCCACCGCCAGTGCCAGCAGCATCGCGATATTTGCCGGATGCGGCGTCTGCCTTTCTTCTTTTATCTTGAACGACTCGTATATCATCTTTAGCCCCACAGCCGCTAAAATCCCGAATGCCACCCAGTGGTCGTAATTCAATATGTATTGCCTGACTGTAAGCCCCGTGAGATACCCGATGATTGGCATTAATGCCTGAAACCCTCCGAAAAATCCCGCCATCCGAATCGTATGCCGAACGTGCAACTCTTTATACGCCGCACCCGTCACCACCGACACCGCAAATGCGTCCATCGATAACCCGACCGCTATCGCAATTATCGTCAGCAGCTCCACGCCTTACTTTAGCTCCATAAAACAATAGTTAAAAACGTGCGACAGACTTTTCCCTTCTGCCGCGAACACCCGCTGTTCGATTATCTTAAAGTGCCGCTCGAAAAGCTCACGCAGCTCCTTCTTTGACGATAAATACACAACCGTTCCCATTCGCGTATTTCGATATTTTCCGCCTTGTGGTGAGCTTGCCTGCACTGAGCTTTGTCGAAGTGTCGAATCGATGCCCACGAATGCCTTGTCCTTCTCGTGAAAACACAGCGATAAGTACTTGCCGCCTGGCTTGAGTACTCTGTGCACGTTCTTCACATATCTGCCTCGCTGTTTAGGCAATATGTGATGCAGCAGTCCCCAGTCGTAAACGAAATCAAACTTCTTTCCCAAATCGGGCCACTGGCCTGTAACATCCGCCGTTATGAATTTACATCTTACTTTTTTAAGCTTCGCGTTTTGCTTCGCAGTCTTTATCGCCGTTGGCGATGCGTCGATGCCGACAACGTCGAATCCCTTGCCCGCCAGCCATATCGCGTAATTGCCTAATCCGCAGCCCAAATCCAGCGCTCGGCCCGGCCTGACTTGTCCCTTTTCTGCAAGCTCCTCCAACAGTTTGGGCGGCTGTTCATTATTCCACGGTATCTCCTCCGTAGGCATGTTCCTGTAAATCTCCTCCGCCCCACGAGATACGTTCTTATGCATAACTATTCCTTACTCTGTTTCGCCTGCCGATATAACTCAAGTTGCCCCTGAATCTGGCCTGCCAGTTCCTTTCGTCCCTGCCTGCTTGCTGTCTCCAGCGCCTTTTCGAGTTGCTCTGTCGCCGCCGACGGATTACCCCGCATCCCGTAAATCATACCGGCGTTGAAATACAGCTCGGCGTTGTCTGGTGTCTTTTGCTGCTGACTGATAATCACTTCGAGCACCGAATCTAACTTTCCGCCTTGAGCGCCTGCTCGACACAGATTATTCAATGCGCTCGAGTAATACGGGTCCGTCGTCAATGCCGCCCGGAACTGCCCGATTGCCTTGTCGAAAAGCCCCATCTCCGCTAATGTAACCCCGTAGTTATTATGCGCTTTGGCATAACCGGGCCTGATTTTTATTGCCTGCTCGAACTTTTCCGTTGCCTCGCTAAATAATTTTTTGTCCCGCAGTGCGCAGCCTAAGTTGTTGTATGCACTGGCGTGCAGAGGATTAATCGCCAGCGCCTGCCTGTAATGCTCTATCGCCTCATCTGTTAACCCGGCCGTTCTTAGAAACTCGCCGCAATTATTGTGCATTATGTAGTTGTCCTTTGTTACCGCCAGTGCATGTTTACACAACGACATGCTGTCCCTCCAGTATCCGACCTGCACCATCGTTGTCGCAATCAAGGCCATCAAAACTACCACGCACGCCGCCCCCGTGATATACTTCGGCAAACGCACCCTTATTGCCACCTCACCGGCCAGCCACGCTGCCATTATGTATATCCCTATACCCGGCAGGTAAACATACCTGTCCGCCATACTCTGCGCGCCAACCTGGACCAGCCCGATGACGGGCACCAATGTCCCCAGATACCAGAACCATCCCGTCACCAGATACCTTCGCCTGTGGCTATATACAATCACCGCTCCCGTAACAGATGCAAGCAGCACAAAGCTGATTATAGTCTGCCACAGCCCCGGCCCGTCCGCGTCGAGCGGATACAACACTGCCAGTACCGCCGGGTAAAATATCTTCCCAATGTAACTGACGTAAGAAACAATCGCGTTGCCGACCCGTACGCTCAATGGCAGTGCGACGATATCCGCTAGCGCTTCTGCCTTTGCCTGTGCTGTGTACGTCACCACGCAGAATACAGCCGTAATCACTACTAATGGTATCTTCTCGGCAAACAGTCGCCAAAACCGTCCCTGCCCTTCGGCTCCGCCAAATCTGCCAATGGGCCAGAAGTCCAGCAGCAGTAAAACAAAAGGCAGCGTTACAAGCATCGGCTTGGCGAGCAGCCCCGCGATGAACAAAGCCGTAACTGCCAGATACCGCCGCAGCCCCGGTTTTTTTACATACCAAAGATATGCCGCTATCGTCAAAAACGCAAAAAATGTGCTCAAAATCGTCTTTCGCTGTGACACCCACGCCACCGATTCGGTCGCTAAAGGATGCAGCCCGAATACCGCCGCGACAAACGCGCTTTGCCATACACACCCCGTCGCCGCCTTGAGTATTAAAAACAACAGCACCACGTTTGCAATGTGCAAAACCAAACTGACTAAGTGGTGTCCGGCCGGCTCGACTCTGAAAACGCTGCTGTCGAGTATGTGGCTTATCCACGTCAGCGGATGCCAGTTCCCCATATGCACGGTTGTAAACGCCCACTTGACCGATTCCGCATTCAGCCCTCTTCGCACAAATGGATTTTCCGTCACGTACTGGTCGTCGTCATAGTTGACAAAATCGTTGTTCATAACCTGTGCGAATGCGCAGAATGTCCCCACTGCCAGAACAACGCATATCACTAATGTCCTGACCATCTCTTTTTGTTCCGAAGTTTCTGTGCCGCCCGGCATATCTATTCTGCCTTTATTATCCTCTCATCGGTCAGGTCTTCTACGATTTTTTGTCCGGGCTGCACTGTCAAAAACTCCTTCTGCTCCCATTGCCCGTCCACTAATCGCTGCAGCAGACCAGAATCCCCCTTTACCTCGTCGTATTTCCAGCCGAGATATTCCGCCGCTCGCTTTGTGAAATCCTTTTCGGATTGCGAATTGGCAAACCCCCAGTCGATATACGTTGCCCACTCGTATTCGTTCAGCCAGCTCTGTTCTGTTTCCATCAGGTACCTGGCGTTGTCTTCGCCGAACTTCTCGATGTATTCCTTGAGCGTCCTTTCGAAGCGTTTTTTCCCCGGCTGCATATCCGCTTCAATCCAGCCCGGGCTAAACCAGTACACCCCACGATGGCTCTCGAAGTATTCCCTGTATTTTTCCTTTGAGCCGAGAAGCGGCGTTATACAGTCGTGCCCCCTCGGCACAACTATCGGTATCTTTGCGCTTAGGCCTACTATCCCGTTGCTGCAAAGCCCATAGCCCAGCAGCGACGCATCGTAAGGCCTGCCCTGAATATCCGTGGTAACGTCGAGTGCTTTTTGCACCTCCCTGCCGAGCTTTCCCGGCTCGATATGCAGCCCCTGCGGCATCACGACGACGTCTACGATATTACCCGACCTCGCCGCGCAATAGTACGCCTCTCTCTGCATCACCTTACAAACTATCAATTGAAGCCGCATTGATTTTTATCGATAATTGATGATTGATTATTTTTTAACAGCATCCGTAGCAGCCAATTATCAATTATCAATTATCAATAATCAATCTTTTAACGATGCCTTCTTTCCTCCGTTGGCCATTCTCGCCAGTCCGGTATGTAATGAGGCGAATTTTCCTCACCCACCGACCCAATTTTGGCCTTCGGGCTGACGTATTCGGCACCCTCCAAACCCATCGCTGCGCAGTGCCCGTCAACGAATACCACGTTAGTCCTCTCGTTATGTCGAAAGCATGTCGTGGGATGCATATTCTTTTTCCACGGATATTTATTGCCCCGAAGCTTGTATAGATAAGGTGGGTCGAGCAGTGCGGTGTTTTTTATCCCGCCGGTTGGACCTAAATCTATCAATGTATCCGCAAACACGAATACGAGCCCGGGTTGTTTGACGGTTGTAGTCTTCTGCCACGGCCGTTCGTCTATGTCCGATTCCCACACGCTTGCCGGCGGGCTTAGGTAATACCCGTTATACCCGTAGGTGCTTGTAATCCATTTTTTGTCGTCCGGCTCGGTTGTTGTGGGCTTGCCTTGAAGACCATAGCTGCCGTATCGCTGCGCCGGGCATTCATAGACACTGTCCTCATCAAGTTGGCTTTTCAGGTATGGCCACGTAAAACCTTTTTTGTGGTCAATGCCTGTGGTCTCTTTCCTGCCCCACCAGTATGTATTTGTCCCCGGCACTCTTGTGGGCATTGCGTAATCATCATAATCATTCGCGTAGCACGCAAAAGCGATACCAAGCTGCCTCAGGTTGCTCGCGCATTCGACCGCCCTGGCCTTGCTTCTCGCCCGGCCGAGCACAGGGGCCATAATCGCCGTCAAAAGGGCGATAATGCTTATCACTACAAGCAGCTCAACAAGAGTAAACGCGTTTATTCGCCTGATAGTTCTTTCCTCCTGCGGTGGCTTAGTCGAACCGCCATTCATTCGCTAATAGTGCGAAGTCCGAAAAGTTTACTTTTCCATCCAGATTCAAATCCGCCCGGTTGGCCCCGATTGCCCCGTCCCAAAGCCAGTCCTCCAAAAGCTCAGCCGCATCGTTCATATCAACCTCGCTGTCCTTACTGATATCGCCTAAAAATCCCTGCTGATGAAACTTCAGCAGGCCGTCATAGCCCATCGTGTAGATACTGTCGTAGATTACAACCGGGCTGTTCCCGCATTTCTTGTCGGTATAGTGAGCGATTATGAAGTTCGCGTCGTCGGGCGTAGCCAGAACGTCTAAAATGTATAATTCGTCATACTCTCCTGTCGTCCCTCCCTGTGATGTCGCGCCGACATACAGCTTGCCGTTTGCATATACCGGCTGGTTCGAATACCCCCCGATGAACAGATTAGCATCCGTCTCCCACAATTTGCTTGCGCTGCTGCCGTTGTCCTGATACGATTCCAGTTTCTGCCGCGAATCGGAATCGTTTATCCCTCCGCTGATATATATCCTGTCCCCGACAACTACAGGTATGGTGTCTGTCCTTTCTGTCGACTCAGTCCAGACGATATTCCCGTCGGCACAGTCAATCTTGAATAGTGTCGAGTTGTCCTCTTCTCCCCAGAAGTCGTATGTTGCCGCGTATAAAAATCCCTCCTTCGTAATGACTACCCCGCCGAAAAATCCCTCGTAGTCGGGATTTGTAACCGCCCACAATTCCACGGCGTTTGTCGCTGTCGCGTCGAAAGCTCGTATGGTGCCCTGGATATTGCCTACGCTGGCCACGTAAACGATTCCGTTTCTGTAAGCCGCCGTATTCCCGCTGGTATTGCCTATAACCTGTGACCATACAATCTCGCCCGGCTCATACCGATTATTCGGCCCATTCGCGTCTAAATTGATACCGTAGAATTTCCCTGCCCCGCCGAACATATCGTCGTAGTCCGTGATAAATGCGCGAGCGTGCTCGATATCAGTGGCCACGCACACCGAGGCGTTGACCACGTTCATATCAAGCTGGGTCGCCCAGATTTCTGCGCCGCTGTTTGCGTCGAGCGCATGCACTTTTTTCCCCGACCCAATCAATACCGTGTCGTGTTTCGTATCCACTGTCGGGCTTGACCACGATTCCCATTCCGCTGGCTCAACGGGTGTCGCCCAAAGCGTCTCACCCGTATCCGCATCGTAGGCGATTACCTGGCTGTTGGTGTAATGACCCGATTCATCGTAGTATCTCGCATAAGCATAAACTTTGCCGTTATAGACCACTGGCCCCGTCGCCCCCTCGAATTCCACCGCGTAGTTCGCATCCTGCGGGTCCCTGTCTGCCACCCACGCCAAGGTATTCGCGTCAATCGTGTTTGGCCCGTCCACCGCAATCGAGTGCCGCGTCATCGTATGCCCGTAACTGGGCCAGTCCTGCGGCCCTGCCTGAACCCCTGCTGCAACTGCTAACACTAAAACCGTGCTCACCAATCCCTTCGTAACCATACTTACTTCCTTTCACTCCCCCGATGCCGCTTAATTGGTTTTGCCCCTTGTCCCGAGGGCACGCTGAACAATAAAAAAAGCCGTCGTTCCCGCGAAGGAAACGACGGCTTCATAAAAGCAGTAGTCATAAGAGCATAAGTCACAAGTTCTATGCTCTTGTGCTCTTATACTCTTGTTCCGGGTTCCGTTCCGCGAGAACTCCGTAAACCAGTAACCGATTGCAGGTAGGTCTTCTGACTTGCGCCTTACCTCGAGGCGCCTTCCCATCCCGCATCAGTTTCAATTTCTGAAATTGATGCGGCACAGTGGCATATTGCCTCGCGGATTTTCGACCTCTTTGCCACAAAGTTAAAAAATTCACTGAGTTTTTCTTTGTGTCTTTGTGCCTTCGTGGCTCCTGTTTTGTCGAAACAGACGCTTACAGCGGCGGGTCCGTCACGGCTTCTAACCGTGTTCCCTTGTGTTCATCCCGCACTCGGTCTATTCATCTGTAAAAGAGCTTTAATAATTTCCTTCTACCACTGCCTTTTCTCACAAGCAACACAAAAACAAAAAAATTTTCTTTATTCATCACACCGCTTTTTTACCATATACTTGGCGTCATGAGTTTTCTTGACAATACCCAGCCGGCAGGTACACTTATGATGCCGGAAAGGGAGTTTTCGACCTCGAAAAGGTAAACAGAAGGGACAAATGGAATGTCCACTGTGAGAAGAATCGTATTTGCATTTTCGGTCTTTGTGGCCGGATTATTACTGCCCGGCTGCAATCCCGCAAAATGCCATCTTGCTGTTTTCAACGCCAGTTTTGAGGCCGCCAATTACACTGATGCTGCCCAGTATGCCTGCAAGAGAATCAAAAAAAGAAAAACCCCATCCGGCGATGACCTTCTCTGGACCCTTCAGCTTGCCGCCGTCGAGAGAACCCAGCTCAAACATCAGCAAAGCACCGCCTATTTCGACAAGGCAGAGGAAATGTTCAATTACTACGCCCCGCAGTCCGAGCTGCTCGACACCGTCGGCTCGACCATCATAAACGACAATCTCGTTCCATACAAAGGCGAAGAATACGATAAAATCATGGTTAATACGTACAAGGCCCTGAATTTTATCGCTGATGGTAATTTAGACTTGGCGCGAGTCGAGCTTAACCGCGCCCTCGACAGGCAAATGCGAGCCCGGGAAAATTTCAATGCCGAAATAAGAAAACTCGATGCCCAGCTCCAAAAACAGAAAGACAAGAGCAAACAGGATGTCAAAGCCATTGTCGACGACCCCAATATTACTTCGCGAATTGCCGCCTCTTATCCCAACCTTGATAGTTTCAAGCCCTATCCTGATTTCGTCAATCCTTTCACAACGTTCCTGGCGGCCTTGTATTTCAATCTAATCGGCGAACACAGCAGGGCAGAATACCTCTTGAAGGAATCCTGCGGAATGGTTCCGGATAATAAATATCTCGCACAGGACCTGCTTCTCACCGATGACGTTCTCTCGGGAAAATCTCGGCTGGAAAACACAGTCTGGGTCATATTCGAAAATGGGCTCGGCCCCGTCAAAGAGGAAGTCAGAATCGACCTGCCTTTGTTCCTTGCGACCAAAAGTCCTCGTTATGTTGGCGTAGCACTGCCGCGACTGCTGTTCAGGGGCGTTGCCTATCCTTATCTTACTGTTCATACTGATTCCGGCACATACAAGACAGAGCAGCTTGCTGATATGGAACGGGTAATTCAGACTGAGTTTAAAAAAGACTTTAAAGGGATTCTCACCAGGGCAATCGCCTCGGCCGTGCTAAAAGCCACTACTCAGGTGGCACTACAAAACCAGGATAATGGTGCCCTGCCCGCTACTCTCGTAGCCGTTTTCAGCTATGCCACTACTGCCGCGGATGTGAGAATCTGGAGCACACTGCCCAAAGATTTCCAAATCGCCAGGTGCCCTATACCCCAAAACCGTTCTTTGACAATCATCCCGCAAGGCGGCCCGGCTTTCGGAGTTGATATTCCGGCTTGTAGAAATGCCGTCGTCTATGTTAAAATTATCCGCACCGGCACGCAGCCGATATGTGAAGTGCTGGCATTTTACTAAAATAGTGATATGTTTATTATTGAAGCGGAGGTGAAATATGAAATTCATTCTTTACTCGTTACTGGTCGTCCTCGTAATTAGCCCCGTCGGCTGTAATCCACCGCCTGAAAAAGGCGTCATTATGCAGGAGGGCATCAGGAGCGACGACCTCGGAAACAATATCGTCACCAGGCCCATCGTCCACGCCTTCAGTGCACTTGTCGGCGAAGGCATCGAGATTCGACAGGCCCTCACTCATGTCAACAAAAACGGCTTTTTGGAACTTGAGGTCAGCGGGTATAACAGGTCTTTCGATACCAGAAGATTCGAGTACAAAGTCGAATGGCTCGACGGCTCGGGTATGCTGATAACCTCGCATACCAGCAAGTGGATGCAGACCTCCGCAGCCGGAAAATCGCCTTTCACAATCAAGGCCGTCGCGCCGAGAACCGAAGCAGTAGATTTCAGAATGAACACACGTAAAATACCGGGCTAAAATTCGGAGATTAAAACTATGTGCAGAAAACTAATACCGTTTGTGCTGGCCGTTGTCCTTTGTGGATGCCAGCCCCAGACCCAAAACATCGACACAATCAACGACCCCGGCAAGGCCGTCATGCAGCTCGATTACAGGGACTTTGACCGCGCGGCAAGCGAAATGGTCCAGTCTTTGATTGCCTCCGGCTCGCTCAAAAAGCAGGGTGGCGGCAGGTACGTCGTCGCAACGGGCCGAATCGTCAACGACACTATGCAGCGGGTGGATACCGACCAGTTGATGGCAAAAATCGAACAGGAGCTTATGAACAGCAACCTCGTCGTTATGACCTCCGCCGTCGGCGGCAACACCGCTTCACGGGACAGCATGATTTATGACGTTCGAGACGTCAGGGATTCTGACAAGGCAGACGAATTCAACAAGGATACACTTCAGGCCAAAGGCCAGCTCATCGCGCCGGAGCTTAGTATCTCCGGAAAAATTATCCAGAGAAATGTTATCTACGACAATAATCTCCAGCAGGTTGAGTATTACTTCCAGCTTCAACTGACAGACCTGACCACGGGCCTGAGATACTGGCAAAACGAAAACATTATCGGAAAACGAGGCAGCAAAAAAGTCGTTCCATGGTAATTGTCTCTGCGGTTTCGTCGACCATTTAGGAGAGACTGAAAATGAAGAACATTTGCGCACTCGTCGTGCTCCTCGCGATTCTGTGCCCTCTCTCGTTTGCTGAGGACACAATCATCCGCGAGGTCAAAGGCCTCGGCCCCACAAGAGACGACGCCATAAAAAACGCCCTCACGCAGGCCGTCGCTCAGGCAAGAGGCGTCAGAGTCGGCTCCGGTGATTATTCCTTTGACTATCGTTCCGCCTCCGCGGACATCGACCGCTCTGAAGACGCCGGAAAGTCCGTCGAGTTCGACGCCGTCTCCGTTCAGACTGCCGGAACGCTTCTAAAAACCGATATCGAAGGTCTTGTCAAAACCTATGAAGTTCTCGACGAAAAGAAACTCGACGACAATACCTGGCAGGTTACGCTGAAAGTATGGGTCTATGACCATCTGCCCGTCGACGCCTCGTCTCGACTCCGGCTCGCTGTCATGCCCATAAGAACCACCGTCGGCTCATACATCTTCGCCGGGCTTGTTATGCCTGCCGAGCAGCTCGCCGACCGGCTCTCTCAGAAGCTCGCCACCGCCCTGACGCAGACCAATAAATTTGCCGTCATTGACAGGGAATACATCGCCGAATATATGCACGAGCAGAAAATTCTTGGCTTTCACTCCTCCTCGCTCGAAGAGCAGGCACGTATCGGCGAAGTTCTCGGCGCCGACTATATGCTCGTCGGCACCGTAACAGAAGCCGAATTGCGAATTAAACAAACCGCCACCGGTGCCATCGCTCACACCTTCAAAGAATACGACGCTGATATCGGCTTCGATTATCGCCTCATTGTGGCCCCTTCCAGGCAAGTAAAGCTTTCTGATTCCGTCCGAATGCACCTCGAAACACCCGATGTAAAAAAACTCGTCACGGAATGGGAGCCCTCCGACCTCGACTATGACGAGCTTGTCGATAACCTCATCGCCAAAGTCGCCCTCGAGGTTGTTAACACGCTCAGCGACAGGTTGTTCCCGCCGCGCATCGCTGCCGTTATGCCCGACGGCAGGGTGATAATCGACCAGGGCGGCGACCGCTTCGTTCAGGGCACACTGCTTGAAGTATTCGCACCGGGTCAGGAAATCACTGATTCCGATACCAAAGAATCTCTCGGCTCAACTGAAATTTTAATCGCCACCGTCAGAATCGACAATGTTACCCCGACGATGTCCTATGCCACGCTTGTTTCCGGCGACGCAAAGCGCCTTTCGAAAGGGCTGCTCTGTCGGCCGAAACCTACCGCTCTGATGGAAAACCCCGGTGCTAAAAGCACGGTCGAAAGAACCCCTGAAGGCGGTGTAAAACTCCCCTTCGATTAACCGCGTTAAATCCCGGAAGTTATTAGGGGCCTGCACCGCCGATTGACGGCGCAGGCCCCGAAAAATTGGCATTAACCGGAATTACGGCCACCATTTTGGTGGAGCTAACCACTGGTCTACAAGCACTGAATAATCTCTGAAGTTAACTACATTGGCACTGCTCGGTACGAGGTCCGTAGGGGCATCCAGAGGTATATAGCGATGTCCTGTCCCATCGGTGGCTATCCACTCAATCTCGTTGGCGCTCAGGGCATAGTCGTAAACCTGGAAGTCATCGATAGCTCCTGCCCAATGAGGCCAGTACAGTTGATGTGCACCGATGTAGAACGCCTCCGGCACCCTTAGTGCCGACGGCATGTTAGCATTGTTTTTGTCGGCTATGAGGCTGCCGTTGTGGTAGATTGCCATGTATTTGGCATTACCGTCAAAGGTATATGCGTAATGGTTCCACCGCCCGCTGAAGTCGGCATAATTTTGGCGACCGGAATCTGCAGTGAAATTGTTTCCATCGACGGACCATACAACAAACACCGAACCTGGGGGGTCTGGTTTCGGACACTTCACCTCAATCACGTCACCCTCGCCGTATGGGCTGCCCTGGCCCTGTAGACCGAACGGTCCAGGCCAGCCAGAGGAATTCCAGTTCACAATGTCGAGATTTACCCACAGTGAGAAGGTTACTCCCAAATTGGTCGCCAGGAAATCCAGCGTGTGTGGCGATACCTCTACCAGCGACTCATCGGGCGGATAGAAATAAATACATCCGTTGCCGTCACGTCCGCCGTCAACGAACCACGTGTAGTCCTGCCTGTTGATGACAGTCCCGTTGACATCTATGCCATCGCCTTGAATCTCATTGTATGCGGTGTCTAAATCGCCGCTGGGAAGCTCAAACTTGAACCAGACCACCGGGC
>CAZQWM010000023.1:0-35925 GCA_964597035.1 uncultured Pirellulales bacterium | reverse complement strand
CGGGGCTTTTTTTGTTTCAAGCAATGAATCAATAATGTACAATATAGCTATGATCAAGCCGGTAGTGAAAAGAAGCAAACTGAACAGTATATCCGAAACGAAACAGAATCTTGAATACTGGCTGAGCAGGCCCGCGGAGGAACGGGTGGCAACAGTGGATTATCTGCGGAGACAACTCTATGGAGATTCAATCCGACTTCAAAGAACTGTTAGAATTATTCAACGCTAATAAAATCGAATACGTCATCGTAGGAGGGTACGCTCTGGCCTTTCACGGGGCGCCGCGATATACCGGCGATATCGACCTTTTCGTGAAGCCCGACCAGGAAAACGCCAGGCGTATTCTGAAAGCTCTGGAGAAATTCGGGCTTGGGTCGCTCGAACTGTCAGAAGCAGATTTTACAAGCCCCGACAATGTGATTCAGCTTGGGATGCCGCCGGTGCGCGTGGATATAATGACTTCAATTACCGCTGTCGGCTGGGAAAAGGCCCAGGCAGACAAGGTGCAAGGCAATTATGGCGATATACCTGCTTACTTCATAAGCAAGGCCGACTTGGTCGCCAACAAAAGGGCGCTTGGAAGAAAAAAGGATTTGGCAGACCTCGAGGCCCTTGGCCAGGAGTAGCGGTTAAAACTGTTGCTTGATAAAGGCCCTGCCGAAAGGCAGGGCCTTTTGTTTTTGATAAACCGGGACCCTCCGTTTGTATAGACCCCGGCCTAAGACATTGCCGGGGCAGGCGGGGCCCCAGATAACGAAGTTCTGGGGTAAACAGGCGGGGCTTTGCAAAACGATACGCGGGGGGCTAGCGCCGCACACGTTTAAATTAGCTGATAGTTCGTTGTTGGTAGGACCCGCCACACGAATGGCGGGTGTCGTGGGATAACCCCGACACAAGTATCGGGGCTAAATATAAATGAGGATTCAACGGCAAATCTGTTTACTTTAGCTCAACCTGTGTGTACCTAAGCTCTGTAGTTTCTACGCAACGAATGTTTTCGGGCGTCATCTTTATGACCACGTATTGCGGCGCGGCAGGGTCGGATATATACTCTTTCAGCGCAGGAACCGCCTTATAGAGCCAAAGCTTCTCCGAATTGTCGGTGCTGATGGTGCAAGGCCCCGCGATACGAACGTGTTTACCCTGGGGGTCGCAGAAGCAATATTCCGCGTAGGGCACTTTTCGAAGCTGAGCGATTTTGTCGGATGATTCGCCCGTAGCACACCATAGCTCGCTTTGGTTCCATGCCCAGCCGCTAATTGGCCTTGCGCCTACAATAGCTGCGTCGCCTGTGGCTAATATTCCCCAGCCGAGGTCCTTCATGAATTTCTTTAAATCTTCGAGGTTCATTTAAGTTCTCCAATTCATAATATCCCACCGATGATGCAATTCGGCACAAAAACGCAAGCTGATTCCTCCCGGTGCGTGCGATGATTATACCATTTGAGGACTAAAGCACAACTTTTTTGCGATTAACTCCTTACCACCTGCTGTTTACGACCTGCCGGGGCAGGCCCCCGATTGCAATTCCCAAAGGAGCTTGAGTCGAGGGCAGGCAAGTTGCGGGAAATTTAAGATTTGTGGGTCCCGGGTTTGCGAATCCAGAGTAGCCCACCCTCGGGATCTTCGCTGTGCTACGAGGGTCTTCGCTGCGCTACGAGTAATCGAGCCGGCAGACACTATTTGAGAAAGTGCTTTCGGACTTTAGCCGCAATCTGCGGGTCAGTCATTTCGTCAACGGTTTCAACGCCAACTATACGCCCATGGAGACCTTTTCTCTCAATACGCTTTTTAAGCTCCCCCTTTGCCTCGCCGGGGCCAAATATCAGAATCGATTCAGCATCATGAATAAACGCAATCACCTCGTCATAATATATGTCGAGATGGCCCATAAAATGTCTTTCCTGCCGGTCATCCTCTCCATAATCCTTCCCGGAATGTGCAGCCCAGCCGGCGGAAGGCTGGGCATCTCTTTCAAGATGCCCTGATATCTGTTTTATTTCCTGGCCTTTATCTGTGAGGGTCACGATAACGGCCTTTTTGTGGTCAATCCACAAGCCCACTTCTTTTTTCATTGTTTTGCCCTTTAGCAGTCAGTACCACCAATATTTTATCACAATTTTTGACATTTTACTCAATCGAGCCCGCTGCCCCGCTGGAGCTTGAAGTCCGCGTATGCCTTACAGTCAAGACGGATGTTGTTCCTGTAGGAGAGATTGCTCACCAAACAGATGAGCGGCTTGCGGCGACGCCACAGGTTGCTGCCCAGCCTGCGCAGAATTTGCGGCAGGGAATAGAAGTTCCGGTTGCAGGACATCATTTCCCTGAGTATGCCGACCAAGGACAAATGCTTATACCGTGCCACCGGGAATGTCAGGGTGTAGTATTTCCAGTCCTCCGGAAACGCATTGAGGGCGATGCGGTCCTGCGATTTCATCTGGTCCCAGAGACGTGTGCCTGGCAGGGGCGTCAGAAACAGCACGTTGAGATTGTCGACGCCGTAATGGCTGGCCGCCTCGGCGATACGTTTGCCGATGCCCGGCTGGTCGATGTCCAAACCGATGATAAAGGAACCCATTACCAGTATGTTGTGCCGCTGTATGCGCCGCACAGAAGCGCGGAAGTCCCGGCCCTTTAGAAGGTTGAATTTTTTGCCAATCTCCAGCAGCCCTTCGGGCGTTGGGGATTCAAAGCCGATGAAGACACCGCTGCACCCGGCCTTTGCGGCCAAGGCGAGGAGCTCTTCATCGTCGGCGAAATTAATCGTGGCCTGGGCGATCCATTCCTTCCGGAGGTTAGCCTGTGCCATAGCGCGAAACAGGTCCTTGGCGCGGGAGATATGTGCAGTGCTTGTGCCGATGAGGTTGTCATCCACTACCAGAACATATTTTTCAGGGACCATCTGGAATTCCCGCACGACCTCTTCAATGGGTCGCTGCCGGTAGGTGGCCCCGTTGAACGCCGTCACGCTGCAAAAGGTGCAGTTCAGTGGACATCCGCGAGTGGTCTGAATGGCTCCCAAGGCATATCCCGCGGTCAGCAAATCATTACGGGCGACGGGGATATCGTTGATATCGGCGAGCCCTCCCTCATACCGGCGCTTCAGGCAGCCATTACGGGCGTCCTGGAGGACTTGCGGCCAGATGTGCTCAGCTTCACGCGTGACGACCGAGTCCACACGCTCAATGACCTCGTCCAGACACATTGTGGCGTGAATGCCGCCCATCACGACAGGTACGCCTATACTACGGAAATGACCGGCCAGTTGATAGGCGCGGTTTGCCTGCGAGGTGAAAGCGGTAATGCCCACCAGGTCAGGCCGAGGCATGGCAGAATAGTCCGGCAGGCCGAGGTTCTCGTCCACAATCGTTATGTCCCACTCCGGCGGGGTCAGGCCCGCGAGAACCATAAGACCGAGCGGCTTCCACACACGGTAACGGTTCCACCGGCTCTCCTTGACTTTGAGGATGCTGACAAGCGGGTTGGACGGGTTTATCAGATATAGTCGCATCGCAGGCATTCACTCATAGATAGAATTTTCCTTCTTCTGCCTCTTTTCCTCAGAACAACTATGGACAGTCGACGCTTTTCCATCATCATGCCATAATTCTAATTAAAACCGCCCGGGTTTCAAGACCCCAGATTCAATTCAAAAGTCAATCCGCCTTCGCCAGGGAAATCCTGGGCCCCAGATAACGGCATTCTGAGGTCTGCGCCCCAATAAACAGAACAAGGGGTAAACTGCGATACGAGGGGCGAAATATGTTGCGCTAGGATAGGTAATTACCAGAGGTTTGCGACGGCGGGGACGTCGGCTCGATTCTCAAGTCGGATGGCGTCAGTGGGACAAAGCGAACGGCAGATTCCGCAGCCAAAGCAGCGGGTCTGGTCGATGACGATTTTTTTGTTGGCAGCACTGTAGGATATGGCGCCGAACTGACAGAGGCGCATACACTGCCGACAGCCAGTGCAAAGGTCAGGAGCAACGGCGGCAACGTACTCAGCACGGAACATTACGGGCATCTGGTGTGTCAGGGTGCAGCGCATCGCGAGGCAGTCAGCGCGGTCGCAGTTGCATATACCTACGATGAAGGGCGTTCCGAAAGTCCATACGGTGTGGCAAAGCCCCTGCTTTTCATGGTCCCGGAAAGCGGCGAGTGCCTGAGCTTTTGTGAGAGTTTCCATAGCGAGGTTGTCAGGTCCGCCGAGAAAGCTATTGTCGAGTCCCCGAATGAGCCGGCCGAGTTCGCCGCCATCCGGGGCGAGAGTGAGGCCGTAACAGTAACGGTGTTCTGTGCCGAGAGTGACGTGGCGGCAAAAGCAGGCGACGCGGACAATGGAGTTTACAAAATCGAAGATACGCTCGACGTCCTCGATGGGTATAACCTGGCCAAAATGCTGTTTTTTCATTCTTGCGGTGACTAGTCGTCTGACGACGGACTTTATGAGGGCGGGGGCTTTGGCGAGAGAGTCTAATTTGTGAACGTGCTGTTTGATTTCGTCGGTTTTTGTGAAGAAGTCTTCGATAAACCTGCGTCTTCGAATGTCACTTAGCAGGTCGTCGGAGTAGTTGGCGGCCTGGAGGTACCACTTTTTGCCTTCGCCATGCTTTAAGCAGAATTCGCACATTCGGCTGGTCTCCGGAATACCGGTACTTTACCGCAGCAGGATTTTGGCCGCATGAACCGGCTTATGGCCCACGGCGAGTGTTATGCGGGCATTTTAGGGTAAACGGACTTAACTGTCAAGAATGCTCGGCTTAGTCGGGGGTAACGAGCAATGAAAATCCCCAATCCTAAACGGAAGGATTGGGGGCTAAACAAAAAAGAACATCGAATGATAATCCGCTAAACATCAAAATCTGTTTACTTTGAAATGGCAGTAGGGGGTGCCGCCTTTTTTGTTGTAATAGTCCTGGTGATATTTCTCGGCGGGCCAGAAATCCTTAGCCCTCTCGACGGAAGTGACGACGTCGAGCCGTTTTTCTTTTAAGAGCGAGATTAGCTTCTCGGCGGTTTGCTTTTGCTGCGGGCTGGTATAGAAAATGGCGGAGCGATACTGGTAGCCGACGTCAGGGCCCTGGCGGTTACGCTGAGTGGGGTCGTGGATTTCGAAGAATAGCTTCGCGAGATTTTCGTAAGTTGTCTTGTTGGGGTCGAAGACGACCTCGATGGTTTCGGCGTGGCCTGTTGTGCCTGTGCAAACCTGCTCGTAGGTGGGATTATTAATACGCCCTCCCATATAGCCGGAGGTAACGGAGATGACGCCAGGGGCTTTTTGGAACCAGTATTCGACGCCCCAGAAACAGCCAGCTGCGAAATATGCCTTCTGGGTGGCGGGTTTATTGGGGTCATTAGGGTCATTGGGAGTATTTGGGTCGTTCGGGTCGGTCCCGCCACGGCTTTCTTCGACGCCGGTCGAGGCAGGGACAAAGACAAGGGAGATTGAATTGACGCAGTGTCTTATGTTTTTATCGGTGAGATCTTCGCCGGTGAAGACATGGCCGAGGTGCGCGTCACAATTGGCACAGATAATTTCGGTACGGTAGCCATCGGGGTCGGGGACGCGTTTTACGGCGTCAGGGATTTCGTCGTCGAAAGATGGCCAGCCGCAATGGCCGTCGAACTTGTCGGAGCTTCGGTAAAGTGCAGCGCCGCACCGTTTGCAGGTATATGTGCCGGGGCGGGTATTATTAAGATATTCGCCGGAGAAAGGTGCTTCGGTGCCTTTGTCTATGATTACGTATTTTTCTTCGGGAGTGAGGTTTCTGTATGACATTTTTTTGGCCCCCTGCCGGGCGGCGAAAGCGGCTATCGCAAAGACTGCGATTCCAATGAAAATGTATTTTAGCTTCATAATTTAGGCCTCTCAATATGCTCCTTATATGAATAATTACGCCGGGGAGCAACCGGCCGTTCGATAAGTTTTCGGAGGTGCAAAAATGGGGGCTGGGCGGCGAACGGTAGAGAACCTTCGGAGACCGTTTTCGTAGGTATTAAAACTGTTGACTTCGGGCCTCTATTATGTGATAGTTGCCGTATTATCATTAAAAAAGCTGACATTTTGTTAACCTTTTTTGTTCCGCAGCTCAACCGAGCATGCCGAAGTTGAAAGGATACCTTATGAGAGTTGACCCGAAAGTGGCCACACTGCTGCTTTGCGCATTGGCGGCTGTAAGCAACGCCAGCAATGAGACGAACGCCGTGCCTGAGCCGAACCAAGCCGGCGGTGTTGTCGTCGCGAGTAATCCGGTGGCCGTAACCGTCAACGGCAGCGTTATAACCGAAGCCGAAATCGATGCGCGTATAAAGCCACAACTGGAGAAATTCAGCGCACAGATGGGCCCGGAAGGCGCCGAACGTTACGCCAAATACATGCGGGCCAGGGTGCTCGAAGGTATGATTGTCGAGCGGCTGATAGAGGAGCAGATAAAAAAGGAAAACATCAGCGTCAGCGACAGTGACGTCAACGACCGGATTAACGAGATTATCACGCAACAAAATACGACGCCGGAGGGTTTCAACTCGATGCTGCAGGCACGAGGCCAGAGTATGGAGCAGGTCAGGCAGCAAATCCAGCAGGGTATGGCTTTCGAGAAACTAATGGAAAGCAAAAGCGGCAAAACAGACGTTAATGAAGCCCAGGCACTGGTCTATTACAATGAACACAAGCAGGAATACAGTTCTCCCGACCAGGTCAAGGCCAGTCACATTCTGATAAAGGTCGAGGCGGGCGCTCCCGAAGAGGAAAAGGCACAGGCGAGGAAAAAGGCCGAAGAGCTACTCAAGCAAATCAAAGAAGGTGCGGATTTTGCAGCGCTGGCGAAGGAAAACTCGGACTGCCCGTCGAAGGCGCAGGGCGGCGACTTAGGGTTTTTCGAGAAGGGGCAAATGGTGAAGCCATTCAGTGACGCGGCTTTTGCGATGAAGGTCGGTGACGTCAGCGATATAGTAGAGACGCAGTTCGGCTACCACATAATCAAGGTGACCGACCGCAAAGAGGCGGGCCAGACTCCTTTCGAGGAAGCCAAACAGCAAATAATCACGACGCTCCAGCAGGAAAAGCGGAGTCGCATCTACAGGGATTACGTCGATAAGCTCAAGGCCGAGGCGAATATTGTTTATCCTGCCGGCAAGGAGCCGACACCGCCAATGCCAATGCCAATGGGCAGGAGAGCTGCACCAGCGAAACGGGCGGAAGCTGCGCCTGCCGAAAATCAACAAGAAGCGGATGCGGCACCAAAGTAAATCGGGTGTTCTTTACGGAATTACAGGCCGGGTTCCCTCACAAAGTCGGGAACCCGGTTTTTTTTACATAAGCAACACTCCGGGATGTGCCCGGGGGCTTAAGGTTTATTTCAGTAATTTAGCCGGGTTGAGGTTGCGCGACTCGATATCCTTGAAGTATTTCACCGTGCCATATTTCAATTCGACCGTAGCATCTTCGTCGCAGACGATGATTCCCTTCGGATGCATCTGCAACGCGCTTATGGTCCACAAATGATTGACGCCGCCCTCAATGGCGTGTCGCAAAGCGCGTGCCTTGTTGTGGCCGTTGACGATAATCAAAACTTCCCTTGCATCGAGCACGGTCCCCACCCCCACGGTCAGCGCGGTTTTGGGGACTTTTTTCACATCGTTATCGAAGAAGCGAGAGTTGGCGATAATAGTGTCCTGGGTGAGGGTTTTGATGCGTGTCTTGCTGGACAGTGAGGAGCCGGGCTCATTGAACGCGATGTGGCCGTC
This sequence comes from uncultured Pirellulales bacterium, assembly GCA_964597035.1. Classification (GTDB taxonomy): domain Bacteria; phylum Planctomycetota; class Phycisphaerae; order Sedimentisphaerales; family Anaerobacaceae; genus Fen-1362. The sequence goes on along the minus strand of CAZQWM010000023.1, from coordinate 28,180 downwards.
GGGTCCAATGCCTCCTATGAAAATCTCGACTCCGCCGTATTGAGTTATCTTCTGCTCGTAGCGCCGGCATTCGGCCTCAAGGTCTTTTGCGTTGCCGTTGAGGATATTTACGTTTTCTTCGGTGATATCCACGTGGCTAAAGAAATTGTTCCACATAAAAGAGTAGTAGCTCTCCGGATGGTCCTCAGGGATTTTGACGTATTCGTCCATATTGAAGGTAACGACGTTTTTGAAGCTGACTTTTTTTGACTTGTTGAGCTTAACCAACTGCTTATACATCCCGAGAGGCGACGAGCCGGTAGGCAGACCGAGAACAAACGGCTTCGACCTGGTGGGTTTGAATCGATTTATTCTCCCGGCGACATAATTTGCGGCCCATCTCGATACGAGGCCATAGTCCGGCTGAATGATGACCCTCATAGTTTCCTCCTTTTCGGCATTGGGTTGGGGTATTGGGTTGGCATTAACTTAATGCTTCTTTTTCAACTGATACTTCCCATTTTGACGGTTACAGAACATAATTTTCTCTATACGGCCTCAATAATTTTACAAAAACAATTTTGAACTGTCAAGGATTTCATGGGACAGAGATTTCGATGTGAGAAGGACCGTTCAATCAAAAAGGGCGTCGCTATTTGCGACGCCCCTTGTTTTGTTATTCGATTTAACGTTAAAACACGCAAAGTCAGAACTTAGACTCTTTTCCTTCTGCGAAGCAGACCAGGTCAGCATCCTGAACTACCTGTTGCATTATATACTATCGAGCCAATGTTCGGCGAATATGGCAAAATCCATAAGGTCCACATCGTCGTCGCCGTCCAAATCACCGTATATACACCCTACAGGCCAGGCACCCATAAGGCCACAAACGGCATCGCACGGAGAATCATTGTGCAAGGTGAAATCCTCCGCAGGCCGATTGCAAAACAGCGGGTCCAGAGAGATATTGCCGTTTGTGCCATTCTGCCCTGCGATGCATCCTATCCAGTCTCCACCGGCATTGCCGTAAACATCGCAGCAAATCAGCGTAGCACTACAGCCGGCTCCAACTTCACAATAAACGGCTTCACCCTTCCTGCCGAAGGCAATAATTGTATCTTCCAGATTCGCGCTTGAATTCCATGTGACGGCCAATCCGCTGGCGTTCGGGTCACCTTCGTTGTCAGATAAAGTGCAGCTTGTCAAATACAATTGTGTCCCGTTTCCGATGTATATGGCACCTCCTTCGCCTCTGCACGAATTTTCGGAGAAAGTGCAATACTCAAGTGAGCAGCTTATTTCGGCAAATACTGAAAGCCCGCCAGCATAAGTGTCGGCAGTGTTATGAGAAAAAGAACAATGGCTGATGGTCACGTTCGAGCCCATATCAGTCATCCCGCCGCCATGTGCCGGTGTATGGTTATGCAGGAAAAGGCAATTCTTAATCGCTGGTGAACCAAAATTGGCCAATCCCCCGCCATCGTCCAGGGCCGTATTGTGATAAAAAACGCAGTCATTAACCTCGGGAGCACAATATGCTGCACAAAGCATCCCGCCGCCATGACCTTCCGCCCGATTGTGAGAGATAATACAGTTTTTGATTGTAGGCGAGGAGGAGTTTTTACAGAGAATACCGCCGCCATAGTAATCGGTCCAAGACGAGGGCACAAAACCATGGGTTATAGTAACTCCCTCAAGAACGGAATTTGCATCCTCCCCGGAGCCGAAGATGAATCCACGGTGCGGATTAGACGAGGACCCCTGGCAGTCGATGATGCAGGCAGTGGGGTCTCCGCTCTGGGAACGGACGGTGATTTTCTTGCCCAGGAAATTAACATCCGCGTTACCATCCCAAAGAGAAAAGACCCCATCGGTGAGTTCTATAATATCCCCGTCCACAACATCATCGACAGCATCCTGGATAGTAAGATAGTCACCACCGCCATCGGGATGAACCTCATAAGTTGCGGCCGAAACACATCCCACAGCGACCAGCCAAGCTGTGATAAAAACAACCATTGCCGACAATCTCATTTTTGAATCAACCATGATTTGTCCTCCTGTAAAATAATATTGTGTAATTTATTGAGCGTGAAAAGACAGAATGAGTAAAGAATAAACAAAAACGCTGAGAAATCAAATAAACCCTTTCCATCTTCCCTTTCCGGCTTTGTTGTAATTACAGCGTGAGCTTTCCTAAAACTCACGCATAGATAAGTACCCCCCTTCATCCGGTTTGTCAAGATTTTTTTGCGGAAATTACAAAAGAACTGGCCAATGCGCATAAAGGACAAGGTTAACAGATTTAGAAGGACCAAATCGTGGTCTGCTGGCCCAAAGTAATGGAAAACAGCAGAATGAAGCTTGCTCACCCCCGAAATTCACCGAGCAGGGCTCCGGCCTTCGCCCTAAAAATCCTCTGAAGATTTTCTCAATATCCTTGAAATAAACAACTTATATAATTTTGTTCAATCGTTATGAGACTTCTGCTAATTTACTTTGCTACAGGTAAAGCTTCATTTGCGACATATCACGCTTCGTCTGGGGAATCGGGGCTAATGTATTTTCTGTATTCGACGGATAAGCTCGTCGCCGAGCTGCGTTTTCTCCTCAATATGCTGTTTGATTTCCTTAACGACGCTGTTTTTATCGAATGTCCCCCTGACTTCGGCGAAATCGTCCGCCCGTTCCGGGAGCTGGCCGTCGATTCCATAGCCGATTTGCGCCGTCGGGGCGAACTCCTTTTTGGTATCGGAGCAGAGAATATTATCCAGCTCCACCACAGCCGAGCTCCACTTTTTTATCATTTCCGTGATGTCGTCCGGCTCTATCGCGTCGATAGTTTTGGCGAGCCGCTGCTGGAGGACGTTTGCCGCCCAAGACCATTCATAGTCCGGGTATTTCTCGTGCATCGAGACAAAGGCCTCAACAACCCGGTCAAGATTGTCCAGCTTGCCCGCTTCGATATCGTCGAGTAAGGCGGTTACGAGCTTTTCAGGCGCAAGCATACCGCCAAGGTCCACCCACTTGCCGCAGCCAGCGTCGGTATCGGGTGACAGAGCCGAGCGAAGCTGGGCAGTCGTGGAGGGTTTTTTGTCCTGGAGGCGTTTTATAAGACAATTGCCGAGGAATTTATCGATACCTGTCTCGTAGAGCTTAATGCCTCTTTGGAGAGAATCGCTTCTTATCCTGACACTGTGATATATAAAGTACTCGCTCATTTGGCCGCTTGTGGCCCTTAGGTTTCGGAGAATCTCGCAGCCGGCAAGCATTTTCTGAACGGTATAAGGGCTGAGCAGCTTGAAATTTATCAGGTCGAATTTGTTAGGGTCTTTTCGTTTGTCTCGCTTGGGCCATTTTTTGGCGTCGCGGACAGTGCCGACACTTCGCAGATTCACGCCCGGCGCCAGAATACTCTCGTCCTCGTGCTCGATAAGGTAAGAGAAAGGCAAATCCGATGTGTCGGAGTTTCGGTAGTGCCTTCCCATAACGACGGTAAATGCGCCGACTTTTGCGGGCCAGAGCATATACGAATCGCTTGCGGTCTTAGAGCCGCGTTCGACGATACCCTGGTGAACGGGGCCGAGCTTATACATATGGTTGCTCTGGTTGGTTCCGCTGCCGGCGTTTAGGAAGCTGAAAAGCCCGGCGATAAGCAGCGTCGATTTGTGGTGGGTGACGGTATAAGGGCCGGCGAAGATAGAGCAGGCCTCGCCGTGAAATCCGCCGCAATTGGCGAAGAAGACGGAATTCTCCGCCGAGTATTGTTTTGCAAGCTCTGTACCCTGGCCGACGAAACATTTGGCGATAATCGCGCCGTCTGTAATCTTTGAGCCGGAGCAGGCGATAAAGTCGTGGGCGAAAACACCCGGCCCGATATAAACCGGGTCCTGCTGGCAACTGTTGATTGAGCCGTTATCGAGCCGGTTCGCGGCCTCGATAGTCGCAGCGGGACCTATTCTGACGTTTTTGATAATTCTGCAATTGATGATTTTGGCCGCCCTGCCGACCAAGCCCATCGAGGATGAAATGCTTTTTACATACTCGCCAATCATCTGTCGCAGCTTTTCAATGACTTTCGGCCTGTGCCGATACAGCGCTATTACATAAGCCAGTTGCGCGGACAAATGGTCGTAGATGGGAATTTCTCTTCCGCCGGCCTCGTTGATTACGGCCACATCGGTACCGTTGCCGAAGCTGGTTTGGGCGTCCACCGCCAGCAGGTCAACGTTTTCGATAACGACATCGTCTTCTATACGATAGTTGGCGATGTAGCTTTTGACCTCGTTGATATAGACGTTGTTGCCTATGTAGCAGTTGTGAATGGTGGCGTTGCAGATACCGGCTGGTCTGGTCAGCCCGCCGGAGAAACGGACCTCCTTTTCAAACGTTCCCAGCCGAACGTCGCCTGAAAAACAGGCGGATTTGACCCGCTCGGGCTTAAAACCATCAGCGACCTGCACCTTCGACCAGTCGCCACAGGTGCAGCCCTGAGCGGTCAATTTGGTGATTTCGGCGGTGGTCAAAGCTCGCCATTTCGATGCCATTTTCGCCTCTCCTGTTTTATTGGACTTTCTCGACGCCGACATTGTCAGCGATACGCGCCTGCCGGCGTATGGCCGGCGCACTGCTGGGGATTTCTAACAGGCCCAGCCCTTCGAGTCAAGTGTTTTCCGGCACCGACACCTGGAGGGCTTTATGAAATGGCGAGCATCTCAATAATTTGAAAATCCGCGCACAAAATCTACAGCGAAAGAATAGCCTGTGCCGATGAATTCTTAATGTAACCGGCTGTATTTCGCAGGCCGGGAATTTCAGAGTTCAGGGGCACTGAAAGCAATATGTCGAACCAGCCGAGAGTGGCAAAAGTTCTTGTAGTTCTTCTGACATCAATGACGGCGGGCGCCGTTGTCCTGATGGCCCTCGGCAACAATCCACCCTCAGCGGGCCCGTTTTGCCTTTCGACATACTACCGGCTCGACCCTGTTGGGCAGACAGTCAAGTCCCGCGTGGCCGCGGCCCCGGCACGATGGGAATACATCGAGGTCTATTACAGCGGCACAAAGGCCGGCAATATCGAGCAATTAGCTTCGCTAAGCGGGCTGGCAAACTGCGATGATATCAACTGCCACTTCGTCGTCTGTAACGGCTTAGGCGGCGGCGACGGTCAAATCCAAGCCACCGAACGGTGGCAAAGACAATGGTCAGCCGTGCCGGACCATACCTGGTACGGCTCGACGAAGGCGATTCGAGTCTGCCTTGTCGCCGACGGCAGGAACGCCCGCTCAACCAATTCACAGATTAAAAGGGCCGAGGCGCTGGTTGAAGCGCTGGCAAGAGAGTTCAACGTCGGCCCGGCAAAAATCTTCTACCCCAACGACTGGCGGTAAAATCATTTTCTATTTGATATTTTATATTTACCCATCACCGGTCTTGTCTGATTAGCTTAGGCACAATCAAAAAGAGAAAATCATAAATTGAAAATTTATAGGTCAAGCAGCCAGTTTTCGACAAGCGCATCAAGGTCATCCAAATCGACCCATTCGTCGCCGGTCGCATCAGTTCCGCCGCAGTAGAGCGTCGAATCGGCCTGCAACCATTTGTCGCCCATCAGGGCGAAATCGGTAAAATCAACGCCCTTGTCATTATCAGAATCGCCGACAATAAACTGCCAGGCGAGCTTCGGATAACTTAATCCTTCGCAAATCGCCCATATATCGTTCGGCCCGTTGACGGTTTCCCAGACAAAGTCCCAGCCGGCATCTGTAAATGTGCTTTTCGTTTTCATCTCCGCAGTGGTTTTGCCTGTCCCGAACGGGCCAGCAGTCGTTGTTTGCCCGCTCGTTTGTATGTCCCAGAAGCAGTCAGTTATGATTGATTCTGAATATACTATCCCACATAGCCCACCTGCCCAACCAAGATTAGCAGTGACCCTGCCAGTCGCATAGCACATAGTGATTGTGCCAGTGATGTAATCAGTTCCCACCAACCCTCCAACCTCCCAATCTCCCCTAACCGACCCTGTCGCGTAACAACTGCTGATTATTCCAGAATTTGATCCTACCAGCCCCCCTGCATCTTCATGGCAGTCTCTAACAGTACTTGTGGAGTAGCAAGATATGATTGAGCCCGTGCTGGAATTAATTCCGCATAGCCCTCCGATATAATAATTAGTGTAATGTCCGCGAACTGACCCGGTTACATAACTTTCGCTAATAGTACCACAGTTAAATCCCACCAGACTGCCAATGCGGTTTTTGCCATTTATAATTGCGTTCACTACGCCCAAATTTTTGATCTGGCCTCCTGCGCCCAAACATCCAAACAAACCAATGTAATCTTTTTCCGAGGCGCTAACGGCCAGGTTTGATATTATATGGCTGCTACCATCAAAAATGCCGGTAAATGATGCACCATCAAAACTCTGCTCGTAATCTATAATTGTATCCGGGGCAATGGGGGCCTGGGTGAAAGTCTGGCCGGTAAGATTGATATTCGCCGTTAGGATGAAACATTTATTGTAGTCATTGGCATCGGCTGCGAGGGTCAACAGGTCATTGACGTCAGCGATTTGGTATGGATTATTCGGCTCTCCTGAGCCGCCGGAGTATTTGGCAACTGCGGGAATTGAAACAGCCCGGATAATCATAAGTGCAAAAATTACGCGTTTCATAGGTATGTCCCTCTTCCTGAAACTAATAACCTTTACTTCTCTTTTCCGCCACCATAGCAAAGACGGACAAATGTTACAACTATACCTCCAAAACCGGGGATTATTATACCACAGGTTGGTCGAAAATACAATTGCAAAAAAAATCGGCTGTGTGCCCATCCGTGGTACACAGCCGTAAGACCTGTAACGGCGAATCGAGGAGAAACCGTTTATACGTTTTACCAGTCCGGCCCCGGGTCCTGTCCGGCTTCAAAGCCCCATTGAGGTCTTTGTCTTTGCGCGGGTGACCGCTGGCCTGCGGGGCCGGGGCCCCAGCCGTGGAACTGTCTTCGTTGGCCGGCCCAAGGTCCCCGCTCAAAGCCGCCCTGCGTTCCAATCCCGGCTCCGAAGCGCGGTGTCCAACCAGCTTCAGGCCCCGCTCCATAGCCCTGCATTTTTCCACATTCACCGGCTCCGTGTCTCCAGCCCTGCATCGGCCCGAAACCTCTGGTCGGCGCATTCCGTCCCTGAGCATTTCTTTGTCGAAATGCAGGATTTGCCCAGGCCCCCCTACGGCCTTGCCAGTTGGCTGTTGCCCAGGGTCCGCTGTCGTGTCTGCCCCAGCCAGAAACGGCCGGCGCAAAACCTCTGGTTGTCCAGCGACGGTGTGCCCGACGATGCCATTTATTAAAATTCCCGGCCAACTGCTGTTTTTCTCTTCTTGCTTCTCTCCGGCTCTCCATCTTCTTTATAACCTCGCCCATTTTTTCTTTGTCGTCGGCCTTGTAGGCGGCGATTAGCTCATCGAGCAGGTTCTGGTGTTGTTTCGGCTGAGTTACGGCCTGTGCCTGGTTTTCGGTTTTTTCAGCCGGGCCTTTCTTTGGCTTTTGGGCGGCAAATAATGCTATTGTTCCCAGCAGCACTATCGCTATAACGGCTGTTATGATTTTTCTTGTCATTTTAAGCTCCTTTCTATGGCATATTTTTCACTTATTTCACCAATACAGACGCTGTCCACGCAATTTTATTGCGGGCTTCTAAAGTATCGGGAGATTGCACCTGTGTCGATTTGCTACGGCTTTGGGGCCGAGTGGTGGTCGAGAAGACCGAAGTTGGCTTTTGGCGATAATACGACCCAGGCGCGCCAGTCGGCTTTGGTGATAAACCGGGGAGCGATTTGCTGCACGTCTTTTAGCCAGACGAGAATCCCGAATCGTGAATTCATCTTTTCGAGCCAGTATTTCTCGTCGCCGAGGATGTGCCGGTTGTATTTATCTTTCAAGGTCGTGATTTGCCCGGCTGTGAGATTGTCGAACTGCTTTACCGCTTCGACGGCCGCCGTCGCCGCAACGGGGCCGGAGCTGACCTTTAGAAACAGCTTGTCGCCCTTTTCAATCCGCGACAGCCATTTGTGTTTGGTTCGATAGAAGCGGGACTCGATGGTCTTTCGTCCCTCGATTATCGCATCAACATACGTTTTTTTCAGAATCACCAAATGATAATTCATCCTGCTTTCTATATAGTGACAGCATTGGCGCTTGGCAACAGCTTTGACCGGAACCGGCGGGGAATTTATAATCGTGGGATGAAGAAAATCCTCAGAAAGGCACTCGGAATCATTTGCATAATCCTGGGTCTTACGGCACTATTGACGCCTTTTACCCCCGGCTCGTGGCTTGCTCTAATCGGCCTGGAACTACTGGGAATCCGCCTGCTCATTGAAAAAAAGTTTCTCGGCGATAAACAAAGGGCTTCATTCGACAGGTTTATGAAGAAATTCGGATTAAAATCCTCCGCCAAGCTGGGCGGCGACAAGTCCGAGACAAAAGGGGACAACCCACAGCCGCCTGATTAAATATCGAAGAACCCGTTGAGGTCTTTTTTGAGCTGTTCGACGCTCTCGAAGAGAATTGTCTGAAGGCCGAACCGTTTTGCACCGTCGATGTAATCGTGCCGGTCGTCAATAAAAAGGGTGTTCGCAGGCGTTGTGCCAAGCTTGTTAAGGGTAATCTCGTAAATTTGCGGTTCGGGCTTTTTTGTTCCCTCCAGGCACGAGAAAACCGTTACATCGAAGACATCGTACTTTTGCTTATGGAAGAATTCGACGGCTGGTTTCTCGGTATTGGAAAGCAGCGCGATTTTGCAGCCCTTTTCGCGCAGACGAGCAGCCAAGTTGAAAAGCTCGGCCCTTGGAACGTAAACAGCGGCGAAGGCCTCGGCCCACAAGGAATCGGATTTCGGCATTGGCACACGAAGGCGACCTGTCATATTCGCCCAGAACTGCCATTCGGTAACCCGGCCGGTATGAAAATCATCCATAAAAAGATTGTATGATTGCCGGTACTCGTCCTCGCCGACCCCAAGCACCTTTGCGAAATAGCTGACCAGCCCCGGCGCCGGGTCTTCTATCAAGACGCCACCCCAGTCGAATATAACTGCTTGTATATTCGTCATTAAGGCACAAGCATATTTGCCGAAGCCGGCATTATCAAGTCCGGTATCCGACCGGAGGCCTTAGATTTTGGCTGAAGAATCCGCCGGCAGCAACTTTTTTGGTTAAAGTCCTAAAATTAGTAGGATTTCTGCTTGATTTTCCCAGTCCGCTGCATACAATTCGTCATTGTCGGTTGCCCGTGAGAAGGTTCGTGGAGGAGCGGCAATGCGATACTTATGGAGAAGGTTAACAGGTCGATGTCCTTGCTGTGGACAACAGCTTAACGGGCATCAAACGGTCAGCGAGAGGATTGAGCAAATCAATAATCGCGCCGGTAGACTGGCTGCAGAACTCGGGCGCAGCCCACGTGCCCAGAACTGCGAGAGTTGCGGCCGGCTCATATTCGAAGGAGAACTGGGATTCGTCCAGCGTTATCTGCTGGTCGATATTCTTGACTGGGAACCGACCCCCGATGTCTGCGTTGGTGAGCGGGAGTCAAAGCAAATACCGTTGCTACAGCCACGCACACCACACCAAAACGCACCTGTTGCCACTTTCTCAGTTGCCTCCAGCGAAAAAACTCTCTGTAACGCGGCTCTGTAATTGACAAACCGAGTCGTGTTCTGGTAATCTCGCCCGTTCGCAAACCCGCCAAGCACGAGTTTTGGCGTGGTTTATATCTTTGGTCACTAACATTGTGAAGACCCGTGATAATGGAAATCAAACCATTCAGGGCGTTCAGGTTCAACAAGGCCGTCGTCGGCGACGTCAGCCGATGCATTGCGCCTCCTTATGATGTCATCAACCCCGCGCAACAACAGCAGCTCTACGAAAAGAGCGAGTATAACATCGTCCGAATAACAAAACCCATCTTCGCTGCAAAAGCCAGCCATAGTGATAATCATTACACACAGGCGGCGGAGCTATTCAAAAGCTGGCTCGATACAGGCGCCCTTGCGCAGGATATAGCCGAAGCCATTTACGCATACGTTCAGGATTTCCAGCTTGGCGGCGCCGACTTCCGGCGACTTACCTTCATCGCCCTGGCCAAGCTCGAGGATTTCGGCAGCATCGTGCGACCCCACGAGCGAATCCTCGATGAGCCGATTGCCGACCGGCTCAATCTCACGAGAGCCACCAAGTCGCAGTTCGGCCTGGTCTTTATGCTTTACGAAGACCCGCAGGGCATCGCCGACAGGGCAGTCCAAAAAGCCAGCCAGCAGAGTCCTCTCATCGATTATCTCGACGATGACGCCGTCCATCACCGTCTGTTCGCAATAACCAGCAAAGAGGACCTCAACGCCATCATCGATATGATGCGCGACAAGAATTGTATAATTGCCGACGGCCATCACCGCTACACCACGGGATTGCTTTATGCAAAAGAAAACGGCAATCCTGCTGCGAAATACCAGATGCTCGCTTTCTGCAATACGCACCACGATGGTCTGATTGTCCTGGCGACGCACCGGCTTGTCAGCGCACTCGAAAACTTCGAGCCGGCAAAGTTGTTCGCTGGCCTTAAGGGTGATTTCAACATTACCGAATACCCGTTTGACTCCGAAAAGACCAAGCAGGCGGCCAAAAAACAGATGCTCGCCCGGATGAAAACCGAACATCAGAAAGACCACAACGCCTTCGGCATCTACGCTGCGACGAGTGCCTTTTATGTCGCGGTGCTGGCCGATACATCCGCTATGGATTCAGCAGCGCCCGATATGAGCCGGCCCTGGAGGACGCTGGATGTAACCGTCCTGCAAAAACTTATCCTCGAAAAACTGCTCGGTATCGGCGACGACAAACTTGCCGGCGGAAAGTATGTCGAATACGTAAAGGACGGCAACAACAAGGTGGAAGAATTAGTCGAAATGCTGGATACCGGGGCCAAGCAGGTGGTATTTTTTATGAACCCGCCCAAAATAAGCCAGATACGGCTCGTGGCCGAACACGGCGAAAGGATGCCTCAAAAATCGACGTATTTCTACCCGAAGGTTTTCTCGGGTTTAACAATTCACAGAATTTAACTTTTTCTAAGGAGTATTCTCTATGGTTGACTGGCACAAACCACCACGGCTGTTCATCCCGGGCCCGGTACTGGTTAAAGACGACGTTCTTCAGCAGCTCGCAAGGCCCACACTGGGACATCGCGGGAAAGAGTATGCACAACTTCACGGCGAAGTGGTCGATATGCTTAAGAAGGTCTTCTTCACGACGCAAAACGTTTTTCTCGTCACGTCATCAGCTTCGGGAATATGGGAGGCCTCAATTCGCAACTGTGTCGGGTCCGATGAGACGGTACTGGCCTGCTGCTGCGGAGCGTTCAGCGATAAATGGGCCGGCGTCGCAAAAAGCTGCGGAAGAAACGTCGATGAGCTTAAAGTCGAATGGGGACAGGCAACTACTACCGAGATGATTGACGCCAAGCTGGCAACCGGCAAATACGCAGCCGTAACGCTGGTCTATAACGAGACAAGCACCGGACTAACCAACCCGCTCTACGAAGTAAGTGAAATGATGAAGCAGAAATACCCCGATGTTCTTGTCTTCGTCGACGCCGTCAGTGGTATGGTGGGTCTGCCAATTCACTTCGACAAGCTCGGCTGGGACGTCGCCTTTGCATCGGTCCAGAAGGCATTCGCACTGCCGCCGGGTTTCACAGTCGCGCTGGTAAGCCAGCGAGCGCTGGAAAAAAGCAAAAACGTTCCCTCAAGGGGCTATTACTTCGACTTCCAGAACTTCGCCAAGTCAAACGAGAAGAACCAGACGCCCACCACGCCGAGCATACCTCACGTTATGGGCCTGCACTACCAGTGCACCAAGCTGCTCAAGGAGGGTATGGAGAACGTCTGGAAGCGGCATAAGGAAATGGGCGATTTTGTAAGAAGCTGGGCGAAGGAAAATTTCGCGCTTTTCTGCGACGAGAAATACGCCTCCAACACGCTGACAACCGTCAAGAACACCAAGGGCATTACCGTTGCCGACGTTATCAAAGCCGTGCAGGAAAAACACAACACCATATTCGGCAACGGTTACGGCAAGCTGAAAGAGCAGACCTTCCGAATTGCCCATATGGGCGATATTACAATGACGGATTTGAAGGAACTGCTCGGCTGGATAAACGCAGAGCTGAAATAGCCAATTGCTTTGAAGACCAACACCGCACGTAAAGGCCCCCGACGTGTCGGGGGTCTTTTTATGCGCTGCCGCCGTTGCGCTTGTCAGCCCAAATGGTAGCTAAACTGGAGCACCTTCGGCTCGACGAGCTTTCGGTAGTCAGCCATCGAGATACGAACAGACTTTTCATGCGAGCCCGCCTGGAACACTATATGGTCGTCGGCCTCTAGCGCCTTATCCATAATCGTCGGCATATCATAAAGGTTGCCGAAAGGCGGCTCGGCACCAAGCTCGCAATCGCCGAACAGCCGACCGACCTCCTCCTCTTCGGCAAGCTCAACCGACTTTGCCCCCAGCTCTTTTTTCAGCGCCCGCAAATCCACCTTGAAGCTTGCCCCGAGCACACACATCATATATTTTCCGTCGGCCTTGACTATCACCGGCTTGGCGACGAATCTGCCCGGCTCGTGCTCTTCGGCGGCCATCTGCTGAGCGCTAAACGTCGGTTTGTGTTGCTTCTGTTCATATTTTATCCCCGCCTTTTTGAGATATTCCAGCACCTGCATACCTGGCCCTCCAAAAACTGTTAATTAGTTGTCTCTTTTACTCTGCGGTCACACCGGCGTCAATACCCCGCCAAAAATTCACAAAAATCGGTAACATTCACTCACCTGCGGACATACACTTCATAATTATATACGATTTCCCTGTTTTCTCCCGCTGCGAGCTTAACGGTCCACGTCAGCCGGACGTTGGAGTTAACGGCGCGCAGGGCCTTGGCCAGTTTTTCGACTTTTGCTTCCGGCTGCATCAGCTTTACCTCTCCGGAAAGTGTCTTGGTAACCTCAAGAGTAATCGGCTTATCCTGAAAATTGGTTACCGAAAGCTTGCCCTGAACCGTAACCAAATCGTAGTGATAACCGTACCATTGCGCCGCGTCACGTTTCCTGTCAGTCTCAAGCTCAACCTGCTCTGCTTTTACGCTCATCGCCCGGGTAATCTTAACCGTCCCCTTGTCCCCGAGCGGCGTGTAGTCCAGTATGTCCTGGCCGAGTATTACGCCTTCCTTTATTATCTCGGCCGGCGCGGTCGTCCAGGGCAGTTTCGTAACATTCTCCAGCCGGATGCAGTGCCATACTTCCTGCTGGGGTTCAGTTTGCATCTGGCTTCTCTGGTCATAGTAACCGCTTTCGGCGTTGACGTAGTCCGGAATCTCCCAGCGATAAATATGTTTAAACGGCACCGGCTCACTGAACAGGGGGAAATACCCAACTTCTCCTTTATCCAGGTGAACCTTTTTGAGCGGATACAGGAACAAATCCTCAGCGGTCTTGCCCACTTCAGCCGCACCGTACATCGGCATTATTCGCCTTTCCGCAGACAAACTCACCTCTGCTCTCTGCATCATCACGTTGGAAAGCACTCCTCCCACCGCCCCGTGCGGGCTTTGCCCCCGCATAAGTGACTGCAGAAACTGCGCAAGATTTCCCTTCATTGCAGTCGGACTTAAGACATCGGCAAACTGTAAATTCGGATAGCCCGTGACAAGCTGCACTTCCACTCCGTCCAAGTCCCACACTTCGTTAATTATCTCCGCCTTTGCAGCAATGGTCGCCCTGTTCGGCTCGGTTATATCTATCATATAGCTCGGCGCCCAAGTCGCACCTTTGGCAAGACAGCTTACGGTCAGCAACTTGCCTGACGCGGCTTTTTTCAGCGCGACATCCATCCGCACCTGTTTTGTTTTTTGCTCATACTTCGTTTCCGGTGCAGCATCAGGAAAATCAACCCTGACAATTGTGTCGGCCCCGACGGCAACCTGTCCCTGGTCAGTCTGCAACAGTACCATATCCGACGCCGGGTAATGCGAGCGGTCTCCATAGTCGATACTGCCCGGCGCATAAAGATTCGGCGGCTTATCCAGTGGTCTTGAAATCACGCGAAGCAGCTTGCCCTCGATTACAGATTTATTGCCGAGATACACTTTTACCTGCTTTTCCGTGTTGGGCCTGAGCAAATCCACGATTCCGGTCGCCTCAACGAGTTTCTCATACTCGACCTCTTTGAAAACAACGTTTTCGACTTCGACCTTTGGCGGGTACGATACCCAGAACGTCCCGTGCGACGCCGCCGCCTCGGGAATCACATAAAATGACTTAGTCTTACCGGGGATAGTTACTTCTGCAACAAAGAAGCCCAGGCCGTTTTTGAAAAGCGTAACCCGGCGAAGCTCCATTTTCGCCTGCGGCACCGGCTCGTCTGAAAGTGCGCCTCCGACAAATCCAAATACCACCAAAAAGCCGAAAACCAGTGATTTTTTCAAGCATTCCATAGTAAAAACCTCCGACAAAAACAATGTTTCATCTCATATCCACCGTCCCGAATCTCTGCCTCGCACAAATACCGCCGGCCGTCAAAGATACGCCTTGTGCTCATAATAGTCAACAATGTTAACACATAATAACCGGCCGGACGTTACCTTCGCCGGCTTCGCCCAAAACCTTTTGACGTGTCGAACTTAATGCCGGTAAAATCGTATTAGATACTTAAAATCAGTCTTTGACATAAAGAATAGCTATCTTTGCAGGGCAGTGGTAATTTGGAGATAAAAAATGGTCACAGCCACCAACCAAAACAGCATACTGTTCCCAAAACGTCACCATCTTATTACATCTTTGCTTGTTATCTCGCTGCTAATACCCTTATCCGCCCCTGCCGAAGACTCAAAAAGCATCGATACACTCCGGCAGTTGGGCAAGGCCTTTGCCGAAATTGCTGAAAAGGCCTCTCCCGCAGTCGTCGGTATAAGGGCCAACCAAGCAATCACCCAGTCGTATTCCTCCGTCCCCGACTGGCCTTTCGGCAATCCCTTCGAGGATGATTTCTTCGAGCAATTTTTCGGCCGGCGTTTTCGCTATCCCCGGCAACAACAACAGCAGCAACAGCAGCAGCGAAAGGTTTACAGGCCCGTCCAGGGTTCCGGCTTCATCGTCTCCGACGATGGCTATATCCTGACAAACAACCACGTTATTGAAAGCGCTGAAGAAATCACCGTAACCCTGCTTGACGGCAGAGAATTCCAGGCCAAACTCACCGGCACGGACCCGGATACTGAGGTGGCCCTTATTAAAATCGACGCGGAAAATCTTCCCAGGCTCGAACTGGCCGACTCCGATAAACTCGAAGTAGGCGAATGGGTCATCGCCATCGGAAACCCGTTCGGCCTGAGCCACACCGTCACAGCGGGTATCGTCAGCGCAAAAGGCAGAAGCAATATCATCGACGAGCTGGAATACCAGGATTTCATTCAGACCGACGCGGCCATAAATCCCGGCAATTCAGGCGGACCGCTTATCACTCTCGACGGCAAAGTGGTCGGAATCAATACCGCCATCATCGGCCCGGGCGGCAATATCGGCATCGGTCTGGCAATACCCTCCAATATGGCCAAATTCGACTACGACCGTCTCATCGAAGGCGAGCCGCTGGTCCGAGCGGTGCTCGGCGTATATGTGCGCGACCTCAATAGCGAGCTTGCAGAATCATTAGGGCTAAAAGAAACCGAAGGCGTCGTCATAAGTGAAGTGGCGGAAGATTCCGCGGCCGAAAAGGCGGGGCTTAAACGCTATGACATCATAACCGAATTCGACGGCGAAAAAGTTCAAAAAGCAAACGAATTCAGGAACCGCATCGCCATGCTAAAGCCCGGCACCGAGATTACACTGACAATCTTCCGGAACGGCAAGACTGAAAGCATCACAGCCAAGCTGGGCGAGCGCACGGCCGAAACGCAGGCCAAAAAGACAACAACCAAGACACTCGAAAAACTCGGCTTCGAGGTCCAGGACCTCACAGAGGACCTTGCTCAACAGCTCGGTTTCAAAGGCCAGAAAGGCGTAGTCATCACAAGCGTGGACCCCGGCTCCCAGGCCGCTCGTAAAGGACTCAGCTCAGGAATGCTCATTATGGAAGTTGACAGAAAGCCCGTAGAAAACGTCAAGGAATTTAACGAAGCAATCGCCGAGGCAGCCAAAACCGGCAAAGCCCTGCTGCTTATAAACGACGGTCACTATCGTGCTCTGGTCGTGCTGAATCTCGGCGCCGAGTAAAGCTTAGAATACAACAACCACCGCACACAAATGCACCCCCGCTCTTGTCTTCGACAAGAAGACGCGGGGGTGCATTTGTTTTCGCGCGGCCCTGCCGTCTCAAGACAACTCTACTATCGGCAGGATTAACTGTTGCATCCCCGCTCAAGCTGCCTATACTTGAATCAATGATGATTGATTAGTAAAGGAGGTCATCTGTAATGGAGACAATCACCCGAATAATCGGCGTGTTGGCCGGAGCCGTCGTGGCTGCCCTTTTGGTGCATATAGTTTTGTTCAGAGTCCTTATGCGAATCGGCAAATACTTTGAGGGCCTGCCCGACGACTCATTTGCCAGGCACCTCGGCAAAGTCACTCGCTGGCTGATGATAGTATTGGCCGTGCGCATAGCGGTTCCGCTTCTGTCGCTGTCGGATAATGTGGCAGAACCGGTCCAGCACCTGCTTGCTCTTGCCCTGATAGCGCTGTTTTCGGCGCTGCTTATCAAACTGACCTACGTCTTTGACGATTACGTCCTGCACCGTTTCAACGTTGCCGAAAAAGACAATCTCAAGGCCCGAAAGGTGCACACCCAGCTAAACGTCCTCAAGAGGATCTTCACCGTTCTTGTCATATTGATTGCACTGGCGACGATGCTGATGACGTTCGAGAGGATTCGCTCGCTCGGCACCGCTCTTCTGGCCTCGGCGGGTGTGGTTGGTATCGTCGTCGGTATGGCCGCACAAAAAACCATCGGCACCTTCATAGCCGGACTGCAAATCGGCATCACCCAACCCATTCGCATCGACGATGTCGTGATTGTCGAAGGTGAATGGGGGCGAATCGAAGAGGTAACTCTCACATACGTTGTCGTCAGAATCTGGGACCTTCGGCGATTGGTCGTCCCCATCACTTACTTTATTGAAAAGCCCTTCCAGAACTGGACCCGCGTCTCGGCCGATTTGTTAGGCACAGTCTTTCTCTATGTCGATTATACAGTGCCGGTTGATTCAATCCGGGAAGAGCTGAAACGGCTTCTGGAGAACTCAACGGAATGGGACAAGAAAGTCTGCGTTGTTCAGATTACCAACACTACAGAGCGCACCGTTGAAATGCGTGCCCTTATGAGCGCAGCAGACGCATCTACCCTGTGGACCCTGCGATGCGAAATCAGGGAAAAACTCATAGAATTCATAAAGGACAAGTACCCGTCGGCCCTGCCGAAGCTGAGAGCCGAATTAGAGCAGCCGAAGCCGAAACCAAAAAAGAAGTAAAACATCTATGAATCCCGTATTGAAAAGAGGCCTTACCCTCTATACAAGGTATCTCGGCGTATGGGTAGTCGCCTTCGGTATTCTGGCATACTTTGTGCCGGGGCCTTTCGTCTCGCTGAAAAGCTGGAACAAGGCGTTTTTTGCTCTCACTATGTTCGGCATTGGGGCCGTCCTTTCGATTGATGATTTCAGACACATACTCCGCAACCCGGTAGTCGTCCTTATTGGCACCTGCGCGCAGTTTACAATTATGCCCTTAGGCGCATTCGTCATCGCCCGGCTTCTCAATCTGCCGCCCGCAATAACCGCCGGCCTGGTCCTCACAGGCGCAGCACCCGGCGCGATGGCCAGCAATGTAATGAGCTACATCGCCAAGGCCGACGTCGCCTATTCGGTCTCCCTGACAACCGTCTCAACGCTGTTGTGCCCTCTTTTGACGCCCGGCCTGACGTATCTGCTGGCCAGCTCGAAAGTCCCGGTGCCATTCTGGGATATGGTCTCTGACGTGCTCATTATGGTTATCATCCCGCTGGTCGCCGGATTCGGCATCCGTCACTATTTCAAAAAGCACATCGAGCGCATCCTGCCGGTATTCCCCGCCATATCCGTGACGTTCATAATTTTTATCTGCTCGCTTGTCATCGCCCTCAATCGTGATTATCTGCCCCGTGCAACCATATCCGTTTTGGCGGCGGTTGTAATCTTGAACCTGTGGGGGATGAGCTGCGGCTATTCCGTCGGCAAGCTATTCAAAATGAATACCCCCCGAAGGCGAACGCTGGCCATCGAAATAGGGATGCAAAACGCCGGTCTGGGCACCACGCTGGCCCTGACACACTTCGGCCCCGAATCTGCAATGCCCGCCGCATTCTTTGTCTTCGTCTGTATAATCACCACCTCGGTCGCCATCGCCTTCTGGCAACGAGCATAAAACTCGAGATTTCGCGGTTTTTAAGCTTTGCGCTTTAATCTTACCCGGTCTTGCCTTTCGGTCTTCAAACTGGTATACTCCGGCCGCACCCAGGGGCATTTTCTTAGAGGGCCAATCTTAAAAATGAAGGTATTACTGAACGCAAAACAAATCGAACAAGCCCTGAACGGCCTGGCAAAGCGTATTGTTGACGATACGCCGGACGGCGTGGAAATAGCCGTGGTCGGGATTCGCAGCAGAGGCGAAATCTTAGCACAACGGCTGGCGGGCAAATTATCCGATAAAACCGGCGGCGACGTGCCCTGCGGAACGCTCGACATCACGCTCTACCGCGACGACCTCAATTCGCCGCAGGGCAATACCCAGCCACAGGTCCGTACCACAGAAATCGGCTTCGATATAGACGACAGGATTATCGTTCTGGTCGACGACGTTCTTCACACGGGTCGCTCCGCACGGGCAGCAATGGATGCACTGATAGACCTTGGCAGACCCAAAGCAATACGCCTGGCGGTGCTCGTGGACAGGGCCGGGCGCGAATACCCAATCCAGGCCGACTATGCCGGTTATGAGGCAGATGCCAAGCCGGGAGAACTCGTCCAGGTGCTGCTGAAGGAATCGGACAGCAAAGAGCAGGTCGTCATCGAATAAACCGGGCTAAATGTGAGCTTATAAACGAATAACGTATGGCCCAGAAAACCAAAACGAAGAAAACCAAATGGCACCGCAAGCATCTGCTCGGCCTGCGAGAGCTAACCGCAGATGAAATCAGCTACATCCTCGATACCGCCGCTGGCTTTGAGCAAATAAGCAGCCGGGCGGTCAAAAAGGCGCCGCCTTTGCGGGGCAAGCTCGTGGTAAATTTATTCTTCGAGGACAGCACCCGCACCCGGAACAGCTTCGCTCTGGCTGCCAGCCGGCTAAGCGCCGATGTCATCGAGTTCACGAAAAAGGACAGCTCCGTCAGCAAAGGCGAAACGCTTTTGGATACTGCCCGCAACCTCGAAGCGATGGGTATTGACATTGTAGTCATCAGGCATAGCGCAGGCGGGGCCCCTATGCTGCTGAGCAAACATATCAGCGCCTGTGTTGTCAACGCCGGCGACGGCTACTGCGAACACCCAACCCAGGGTTTGCTCGACGCCTACACGATTCGCAAGCTGCGAGGAACTCTTAAGGGACTTAAAATCGCGATTGTCGGCGATATCGCACATTCGCGGGTGGCCCGCAGCGATATGTGGGCGATGACCAAACTCGGCGCCGAGGTAACATTTGTAGGCCCGCCGACACTGATGCCCTCACAGGCCGAGCAGCTTCCCGTCAAAATCAGTTACTCGCTCGACGAGGTAATCGAAAAAGTTGACGTCATAAATATGCTTCGTATCCAGTTCGAGCGATTAGGCGGCAATCCCTTTCCGTCGGTCCGCGAATACTCACACTATTTCGGCCTGACCGTTGACCGTATGAAAAGGGCCAAATCCGACATCCTGGTTATGCACCCCGGCCCAATAAACCGAGGGCTGGAGATGGAAAGCGAAGTCGCCGACGGACGCAACAGTGTCATCCTCCAGCAGGTCACCAACGGCGTCGCGGTCCGTATGGCGGTATTGTTCCTTGTTAACCAGGCGTCCGCCCAGCAGGCGGTTACACAGTAGAAAGGATTGGCAAGATAGTCCCTGGAAAACTAACAATGAAGCAGATAAAAGCAAAACTGGCAATTATGTGTATCCTGCTCTCTTTCTGTGCTCGGGGTGAGCAAAGCTTTGCTGATGACCCACTCAAACTCGGACTTCATCTGAAGCCGGGTGATAAGCATATTGTTCAAATCATCAGCGAAGACAGGATTTCGCAGACAGTCGAAAACCAACAGATTGATATGAACCACAGCAAGATAGTCGAGCTGGGCCTTGATATTAACGAGGTTGATGCCGAGGGCTGTGCGTTAATAGCAGTCGGTTTTCGGGCTATCAAGGAAAAGACAATACATTCAGGCGGCTCTTTCGATTACGACTCAGCGAATCCGCAGACTATGAAAGATAATCCCCTTGCACCTACATATAACGCTATGATTGGCGAAAGCTTCGTGATTAAAGTCGGGCCAAGCGGAGAGGTTGTTAAGGTCAACGCCGAAGGTATTCGGGACCGAATAGCCGAAAGAATTGTCCAAGCCGAAGACGAGTTTATTAAGCAATCCGCCAAAGACAATAAGAATTGCAATACCGGAGAGGAAAGAACGGAACAGCAGGCAGAGGCCGCAGCAGAGACAGCGATTGAAAATGCAAACGCACGATACGGGTCTCGAACCAAGAGAATCGAAGCGATGAAGGATCAAGTGAAGACCTTTCCACTAACGACCGAGGAAAAGCTCAAAGAACTGGCGGAAAGTATTATGGTTCATTACCCGGTTCAACCCGTGCGGGCAGGCGATTCGTGGGTTGGGAAAATCAAGGTGCCGCTCCTGACGTCCATCGAAACGGAAGCGACGTATACTCTAAAAGAGCTTAAGGAGAAGGTTGCCGTAATCGAGGTGAATTCAAAAAAAGCGCTCATGGACGAAACCGCTTCCGTTGGCACGGAACCCTCGAAAGTGACTTATACGGGAGAAATTGAAGTTGATGGCACTTTGGAAGTGAACGAGGATAATGGATTCTTGGCCGGCAAACAGGTAAAGACCCTTTTTTCCGGACTGGCGAAAACACGAGAAAAGACAATACCAATGTCAATCGTAAGCACGGTAACTATCAAGACGGTCGAATAATTAATGGCTTCCGAGTTGCTGATAAAAAACGGCCGGGTAATAGACCCGGCAAACGGCATCGACAAAAAGTGCGACGTGCTGATTGCCGACGAGAAATTCGTCGAGGTCGGCAACATCAAAAAGCCGGTCGCCAAAACAATCGACGCAACCGGCAAACTCGTCGTTCCGGGCCTGATTGACATCCACGTTCATTTTCGCGAGCCGGGCGACGAGGAAGAAGAGACAATTGCGAGCGGCTCAACGGCAGCGGTCGCGGCGGGTTTCACCTCCGTAGTCTGTATGCCCAATACAAATCCCCCTGTAGAAGACGAGACCGACGTCGAGTATATCCATCGCAAGGCGCGCAAGGCCAGAAAAACGCACGTCTATACGATGGGCGCCATCACAAAAGGCCAAGAAGGAGTAGAGCTTGCCGAGATGGGCTTTATGGCGGACGCCGGCGCGGTCGGTTTTACCGACGACGGCTCCGGCGTTCAGGACCCGGCCGTAATGCTGCGGGCGCTGAAATATGCGCAGATGTTCGACGTGGTCATCGCTCAGCACTGCCAGGACGACAGAATAGCCGGCAACGGCGTGATGAACGCGGGCTATTACTCGACGATACTGGGGCTGCCCGGCCTTGACCCTCTTGCCGAGGAGGCAATGCTCTGGCGTGATATACAGCTTGTAAAGAAACTCAGACCCGGAACCGTCCGCTACCACGCACAGCATATCTCGACGGCCGGCTCAGTCAAACTCATTCGGGAGGCCAAAAAACAGGGCCTGCCAATCACCTGCGAGGTAACACCACATCACCTGCTTCTGACCGAGCAATGCTGCGCCGAGTACGATACCAATTACAAGGTGAATCCTCCGCTGCGAACCGAAAAGGACATCAAAGCGCTTAAAGAAGCGATAGCGGACGGACTCATCGACGCGGTCGTTACGGACCATGCACCGCACCTGCAAAGCGAAAAGGAGCTTGAGTTTCTCACGGCCCCCTTCGGCATCGCCGGGCTGGAATGCGCACTCGGCCTATACGTCAAGGCGCTGATTGAGCCGGGCATCATCGACTGGCCGGAGCTGATTCGGCTTATGACTGAAAAGCCCGCGAAGATAATCGGCGTAGACAAGGGAACTATGAGCAAAGGCAAACAGGCCGACGTCACTATTATAGACCCCGACGCCGAATACAAAATCGACGTCAACAAGTTCCGTTCAAAAAGCCGAAACTGCCCTTACCACGGATGGACGGTCAGGTCGAAGATTGAAAAAACGATTGTCGGCGGGGAAATAAGATTCACCCCTTAGGGGCGACCGCCGAGAATCCCGATAAAATCGGGACTGTGCGCCCTGCGGTCCCGGAGGCGAAAAGATTACCAATGCCGGTTATTATCGACGGGCACAATCTGTTGTGGTCCATCCAGAGTTCGGAAGACAATGCTTCGATAACCGACGCAGGATTGTGCCGAATCCTCGACGCCTACTTCGGCATGGTTCGCGAAAAGGCCGAAATCGTATTCGACGGGACAGGCCCGCCGAACAAAACCGAATTCGGCCTGGTAAGTAATATCCAAGTCGCTTTTTCAGGCCGTAACAGCGACTGCGACACGGTAATCGAGCACAGAATACTCGCAAGCACCGACCCGACTCATCTGACCATCGTGAGCACCGACCGCAGATTACGCGACGCCGCGGCGGCACGAAAGGCAAAATCCGTAAAATCGGAAGATTTCTGGAACAACGTCAAAAAACGGCTCAGCAGGAAAAGGCCTAACAAAGAACCGGCCGCCAAACGAAGCGGACTAACGGAAAGTGAAACCGACCTCTGGCTAAAAACTTTCGGTATAGAGCCATAAAGCAAGTTGTCGATGAACGACTCCGATAAAACCAAAGAACAGCTTATTGAGGAGCTTAACCTCCTGCGGCTTCTTATAGATGCATTGCCTGAAGGGCTTTACGTCAAGGATACAAAAGGACGATTTGTCGTCTGCAACAAGGCAGTTTCTGAAGTTGCCGAAATTCATCCCGCCGGAAGTGTAATCGGCAAAAGTGATTTCGACTTATACCCGCCAGAAAAGGCGCAGCAATACTATGCTCGTGAGCAGGAGATAATCGCAACCGGTGAACCTATGGTCAATGAGGAGATAAGCGGCGTTGACCCCGTCACCGGAAAACCCTGGTGGTCGCTGAGCACAAAACTACCTTGGCGTGACAGCTCGGGCCGGATAGTCGGCATCATCGGCTCAAACAGGGAAATAACCGAACGTAAAGCGACCGAAAAAGCGATGCAGGAATCCGAGACCAGATATAAGGCCATATTCAATTCGGCTATTGAAGGTATCCTCGTTATTGATATCGAGACAAAACGGTTCAAATTCGCCAATCCCGCCATTTGTAAAATGCTTGGCTACACAGCCGAAGAGCTAACCCAACTTGCCATAAAAGATATCCACCCAAACGAGTCGTTGCCGAATGTACTGTTGGAATTCGAGGCCCAGACACGCGGTGAAAAAATACTGGCACCCAACATACCCTGTCTTCGCAAGGACGGCACTATTTTATACACGGACATCAACACAACCAATGTTATTATAGACCAAAGGCCCTGCAATGTCGGACTGTTTACCGATATAACAGAGCGCAGGCGCACCGAAGAGGCCCTTCGCGAAAGCGAGCAAAGGTACCGGCTTCTCGTCGAGCAGCTTCCAGCCGTCGCATACACAGCGGCTCTGGACAAAGCAAGCACAACTCTCTACGTAAGCCCGCAGGTCCAGGATATACTGGGCATCTCGCCGGAAGACTATCGCCACGACCCGGACCTTTGGCGAAAACTCCTGCATCCTGACGACCGCCGGAGGGTTTTGGCGGAGATTGAGTCGAGCCATAAGAAAGGCCAGGCGTTCAGCTCCGAATACAGGATGATTGCAACAGACGGCCGAGTCGTCTGGGTACGAGATGAGGGTAGGATTGTCGAAAACGCCAACGGAAAACCTATGTACCTCCAGGGAGTTATGTACGACGTCACTGACCGCAAGAAAGCCGAAGAGCAGCTTCAAAAGGCACATGACGAACTGGAAAGCCGCGTCGAGCAGAGAACAGCCGACCTAGCCAAAGCCGTCAGCAACCTTCAGACCGAAGTTGCCGAGCGTAAACGCGCCGAGGAGGCCCTCCGCAGGGCAGAACATCGATTCAGAACTATCTTCGAAAGTACCTTAGTCGGTCTGTACAGAACCACACCTGACGGCCGGATACTGCTTGCCAACCCGGCCCTGGTAAAAATGATGGGATTTCAATCCTTTGACGAGCTGGCAAAGTTGAATCTCGAAGAAGGCGGTCTCGACCCGTCCACACCACGCTCAATGTTCAAGAAACGTATCGAAAAAGACGGCAGAGTCATTGGTCTTGAGTCTATCTGGATACGACGCGATGGCACCCGGTTGTTCGTCCGTGAAAGTGCCTTTGCCGCCAAGGACAAAAAAGGCAACATCATCTACTATGAGGGCACAGCCGAGGACATCACGGAACGCAAAAAAGCCGAAGAAAAACTCATGCATTACCAGCAGCAACTGCGTTCGCTGGCCTCACAGCTTTCGCTTGCCGAGGAGCGGCTCAGACGCCGAATCGCAACAGAACTGCACGACAATATCAGTCAAAACCTCGCCATCTCCAAAATGAAACTCGAATCACTGCCCGATACCGCTTCGCGGGAAGAACTGACCAAATCTCTCGATGAAATAACAGGACTAATCGCTCAGACTATCGAAGTAACCCGAACTCTAACCTTCGAGATGAGCCCGCCTGTTCTCTATGAGCTTGGTCTTGAGGCAGCAATCGGCTGGCTTGCCAGACAGACCAGGCAGCGTTTCGGCCTGGAAGTCGAATTCGCTGACGACGGCAGGCCAAAACCTCTCGATAACGACATTCGTGTGCTGCTGTTCCAGGCGGTCCGTGAGCTTCTTGTCAATGTCGGTAAGCACGCCAGCGCCACCAGGGCAAAAATCTCAACTCGCAAGTATCGAAACCGCATCCGGATAACCGTTGAAGATGACGGTGTGGGCTTCGACGAACCTGCCGTAAACCCTGGGGCGTCGGGAGACTACACAAAAGGCGGATTTGGCCTGTTCAATATAAAAGAACGGCTTGACCAGATAGGCGGAAATGTCGATATACAATCAAGTCCCGGCCTCGGCACCACGGTTACACTGACGGCCCCGATTGAAAACAAAACCAAAAATAAAGCAGGAGGCAAAAAATGAGCACGAGAATCCTGTTGGCAGACGACCACAAAATCACCCGCCAGGGCCTTCGCTCGCTGCTCGAAAAACAGCCGGATTTCGAAGTGGTGGCCGAAGCCGAGAACGGCCGAACCGCCGTCCGTCTGGCCGATGAACTGGCGCCTGACATAGTTATTATGGACGTGGCTATGCCCGATTTGAACGGCGTCGAGGCCACAAAGCAAATCGTCTCAAAATCCCCTGATATCAAAGTCATCGCGCTATCAATGCACTCCGACTCGCTATATGTTACCGAGATGCTCAAAAGCGGCGCCGCCGGCTACCTGCTCAAAGACTGCGCATTCGAGGAGCTTACAAGGGCCATAAAGACCGTAATCGACGGTAAAACCTACCTCAGCCCCGCCATTTCCGGCCTTGTCATCGATGACTATCTGCATCGGCTTTCATTGGACGACTTCAAAAGCATAGATATACTTACCGATAGAGAACGAGAGATACTTCAGCTTATAGCAGAGGGCTATTCGACAAAACAAATCGCCCTCAAACTCCACATCAGCGTAAAAACCGTTGAGACGCACCGCAGACAAATAATGGGCAAGTTAGACGTTCATACTATTGCGGAATTAACCAAGTATGCTATACGCAAAGGACTTACGTCGCTTGAAACATAATCTCAAATCCGGCACTTTGCCGGCATAATCACACAAAAAATCGACTCTATCAGGTATTTCGACCCTCAAAATCAGGATTGTTCTGATTGCCTTGAATGGCCCATTCGGCCTATAAATATAATAGTGAGATGGATTATATCCTGCCTCTTATAAAAACGGCGAATTAGAGGCAAGTATCAAGATACAAGGAGTATCACCTGCGTGGCTCTCGGAGAGCATTTTGGGTGTGGGTGCTCGTGGGAACCCCAGTGATGCTCCTTCTTTTTGCGCTATTCTGACAGCCTAAAAATTATATCACCCTTCTAAAGTCCTAAAAACTGCCGCATAACCATCGTCTTATTAAAGAATAATTCTTCGCTTCGCCGACACATCATTAGCTCAAAGCTCAATCCTTCAAAAGGTACAGGGTATATATGAAAAACAGAATTGCACTCGCCGGCTTCTTAGCCGCAATTGTTTTCACGGTCATTGGCTGCCAGAAACCTCAGGCACGAATCGCACCGGATTACGACAGGCCACTGCCGCCCGGCCAGCCTGCATTACGCAAAATCACCAATCCCGCCAATATCCCGGACTTCACCGACGCCTGTTACAATCTCTCGAATCTCTCAACAGCCATTGACAATTCGCTCAATTACCTGCGAAAACCATCCAGCCGGCGTTTCTTCCCCTACGCCGAAATCACCCATGAGCACGCTGTAAAATCACTCACTACTTTCAAAGACCTGCTTGTTTCCGGCCTGACGGGCCGACAGCTTAACGACGCCATCAGGCAGCGATTCGATGTTTATATGTCCGTCGGCTGTGACGACTACGGAACGGTCCTGTTCACCGGCTACTACACACCAATATTCGACGGCTCGGCCACTCCCACAGAACGTTTCAAATATCCCCTTTATCGCCAGCCCGACAACCTCGTCAAAGACGAAAACGGCCAGGTGCTTGGGATGCGCAATCCCGACGGCAATATCTCCCAATACCCGGCACGGGCCGAGATAGAAAACTCGAACCCTCTCAAAGGTAATGAAATAATCTGGCTTGACGACCCGTTCAAAGTTTACGTTGCTCACGTACAGGGCTCAGCTAAAATCCGTATGGTCGACGGACAGCTCATCACATACGGCTACGCAGCGAACAACGGCCACGAGTACAAAAGCGTCATAAAACAGCTCGTCAGCGACGGAAGAATTCCCGCCGACCGCGTCAGTCTGGCTGCTATGATAGATTATTTCAAAGCCAACTCATCGCTGATACCTCACTACACCCACTTGAATCCAAGATTTATCTTCTTCAAAAAACAAAACAATCCGCCGCACGGCAGCCTGAACGAGCCGGTTACCCCTTACCGAACCATCGCCACCGATAAATCTATCTTCCCGCGCGCCTGCCTTACGTTTTACACTACGCGCCTGCCCCGTGATATAGCAGGGCAAATCCACATCGACCCATACGCCGGCTTCGCACTCGATCAGGACACGGGCGGCGCAATCCGCGCACCAGGCCGATGCGACATATATCTTGGCGTTGGTGATGCCGCCGGAAAACTCGCAGGCCATACCTACCAGGAAGGACGGCTGTATTACCTCTTCCTGAAATCCGGCTATTGATACCTTCGGCCAAGTCCCCTTTACACCCGCCGTATATACCTGTATAATGCCCCAAATGGCCGGTAAAATCGTAATTGATGCGGAACGTTGCAAGGGTTGTCAGCTTTGCGTGACGGTCTGCCCTCACGGCGTAATCACCATTTGCGACAAGCTAAACAGCAAGGGCTATCTCCCCGCGGAGGTCACAAACACCGCCGGCTGCACCGGCTGCGCAAGCTGTGCAATCATCTGCCCCGACTGTGCAATTGAGGTCTGGCGGGACGAGCCCGGCAACGTAAAATCCATAGGCCCCGCTAAAAAAAACAAAATAAATAACTTCGTCAGGGAGTCAAAGTGAGTGGAAAAGTCCTAATGTGCGGCAATGAGGCAATGGCAGAGGCGGCGATACAGGCCGGCTGCGACGCATACTTCGGCTATCCCATCACACCGCAGAACGAAGTCACTGCCTATATGTC
>CAZQWM010000022.1:0-36123 GCA_964597035.1 uncultured Pirellulales bacterium | reverse complement strand
GCGAACTTCCCGTGGTATTTCTTCGCCGCCTCATCGTATGCCTTCGCCGCCTCAACCTCGTTATCAAATCGCCCCAGTGACACTCTTTTTTTCTGGAAGGTTATACGAGCATGCCATTTTCCGGTTCTTTTCTCAAACGATACACCAACAAATCTCGAAGAGGTTCGAGGTTTTTTTCGCCTGTTATGGCTATTCTGCCCTCGCGTCGCAGGGCGAAGGTTCTGTCTTCGGTTGTCTAATCCGTTATTATCGGCGTGGTCAATCATTTTGCCCTTCGGCGGCTTTTTAATTTCGTTATGCATCCAGACTAATTTCCTGCTTCTTTTCTCAGCAACTCTAGCGCATCGCACGGCATACCAGGTGCGACAGCTATATCTTGCGCGCCATTTGAACCTGTTCAGCCCGTCGAAGTTATCCGCATCGACGATGGCGAATTTGTATCTGGTCAGTGGTATCAGGCGGATGTTTTTGCCGAACCGCCGTCGGCAGTAAAATAGATACACCGCCTGCACTATGCGATGCAGCCAGCCGGAATTCCTGTTCTTTCTTTTCATAACCTATCCTCCCTTCATTGTTCAGTGTTCATAGTTCATTGTAAAAACCACATTGCCCGCCTTCGGCGGGACAAACCCCCCAATAAATTGGGGGGCTAAATTTGCCCAAGGAGCACCACAAGTGCCTCCATCCTATGGCGCGAACTTGCGCGCTTTTGTCGAAAACCAAGGGATTTCCTGATATAAATCGAAGGGCCAAAATGCACTTAAGTGCTTATAAACAAAGGAGTAAAAAATTTTTTAAAAAAGTCGGCTTCTAAGGGTTTTCGACATGCGCGCTTTTGTTGAACATTTGTTTAAAACAAATGTTTAATACGTTTGTTTAATCTCGCCTATTTTAACGCCTGTCTCACCGCCCGGCACTTTCCGGCCGGAGCACAATATGTTATAATGATTTCTTAAAATTATTGATTTTCTCTTTGATTTTAGCCGGAGCATATTATGTCAAAGCGCAAAGAACCTTTCTTCCGCAGCCCCGCCTGTCGGAGGGCAAAATTTAGTGAAGGGGGATTCACGCTCATTGAACTGCTTGTTGTCATCGCCATAATCGCCCTGCTGATGGGCATCCTTATCCCGGTCCTGCAGAGAGCGAAGGCCCACGCCAGAAGAATCCAGTGTGCCAATAACTTAAAGCAGATTTACGTCGGTCTGAGTATTTTTGCCGACCAGAAAGGCGGTCAGCTGCCGCTTAATCACGGCGGCTGGTGGCTCTGGGATATTGCCTATAGCACCACGGATTTCATGATAAAGTTCGCAGGAGCCGAAAGGCAAATCTACTATTGCCCGGCCGATAATACTAAAAACGGCGACATGGCAATACTTTGGCAGTTTAACCAGCCCCCACCTGCCCCCCCTGTTCCGTGTGACGCGAAGGTCGGCGATGTTCCTGAGCCGCAAACTGGTCGTGATGCTTGCTACAGGGTTACTGGCTACTTCTGGATGATGGATACAAGACAAGGAAGAGAGGAACAGCCGCTGGGTACCCCGAAAAAACGCTGGGTCAAGAGCTTGACCGAAAAGCAGCCCTCGACAACGGAGCTTGTTACCGATGCAACACTCAGTAACACATCTGATGCGGATACGGCAGACTTTGAATTTAATGAAGGCGGCTTATTTGGATGCGGCATATACGACCGGACCAATCACCTCAAAGACCACAGACCGTGGGGCGGAAATATTCTGTTCCTCGAAGGACATGTAGAGTGGCGCCCGTTTAAGGAAATGCAGGTGCGTTTTATCGCCCCTGGAGGCAGACCTTGTCATTGGTGGTAGTAGCACATCGCCCTTCTTTCAACCGATTTCTCAACCCCCGCCGATTCGGCCTCATTTGTGACTGTCATAGCTATCCATTGTGTTTCATCCTGAGTTTAATGAAGCTTTTCCGCCATCCGTGTGGCGGGTTCACCCGATATATGTTTGGTCGGATATTTTGCAAAGGCCAGCGAAGGCCCTGCGATAAATTGGGTTTTGGAAAAGAGATGAAAGGTCAGGCCCGAAGCTTTTCTATTTCCGCTTGGATTTGCTCAATCACTTCGGGATTGTCTGTCTTGGCCTTCTACTGTCGCCTCGAGAAGAAATTCGTGAGCCGAACTGGAGTTTTCGCGGGTCCACTTTCTTGTCGAACTTTACCGGGTCTCTGAAAATATATGGCAGCTCTGTAATGGCTTTGTCGTGATTGACATGCCCGTAGGGCTGCTTCGTAATCGTGATGTCTGCGTCGTCGAACATCATTTTCTGGCCAACGCCTAATTTTTCTTCTATCAACGGGATAAAATCAGGATTGGCCTCATATCCAATTGAGTTCCGGCCGAGATTTAGTGCCGCTAAAGAGGTGGTCCCGCTTCCCAGAAACGGGTCCAGCACCGTTTCGCCGACAAAGCTGAACATCTTAATCAGCCGGCGTGGAATTTCCTCCGGGAACATGGCAAAATGCTTATCCTGCTTCTCGCCTGCAATGTTCCAATGGCCTGCGAAGTACTGGTTCCACTCATCTATAGTCATCTTCGACTTTTCTTTGACGCTTCTACTTACGCTCGGTGATGTGCCGTGTTTTTTGAAAAGCAGGATAAATTCGTAATCTATCTTCACAATGCCATTACGAGGATGAGGGAAAGAACCCATTATTGTCGCGCCGCCGGTCGTGTTGCACGTTGTAACCTTTTGCCAGATTATGGCGCCCATGTAATCAAAGCCGGCTGTCTCACAAAACCTTATTATCTCGGTCCGTATAGGAATGACTTTGTAACGCCCGTAATAGACCGAGCGGGCAAACTGGTCGCCTATATTAACGCAAAGTCGACAGCCGTCGTGTAATACACGCCGGCACTCGCTCCAGACAAGATTAAGGTTGTTGATATATTTTTCATAACTGTGGTCAAAACCAATCTGACTGCCGTTGCCGTAGTCTTTTAGCTGCCAGTAAGGGGGTGATGTGATTATAAGATGTACGGACTTGTCTGAAACGTCCGTCATACATCTTGAGTCGCCGATTATTATTTTATGATGAGTCATGCTCAACTCTGGTCGGAAGTCCTCTAATACTAATCCCAGACTAAGCCCATTATGCTCGAAAAGCTGCGGCAAGTCAATTCCGACCCTGATATGGCTCCCGGTTAAAGCCGGGCTAAGTATTTTCTTTGAAGGCGAAATCCGTGGTTGCTTTATCTCTGTGCTCTCTGAGGCCTCTGTGGCCAAAAAATCCGTGTAAATCTGTGTAATCTGTGGTTTGAAATAACCGGCCAATTCGCTATACTGTTACCTTTGCCCGCTATGTCCGGCAATACAGAACTGTAGGCAGTGAACCATAAACAATGAACTATTAACCATGCGGTGAAGGAGAACGATATGCCTTTAGTAACGACCAAAAAGATGTTTGAAATGGCCTATAAGAACGGCTACGCCGTCGGGGCGTTTAACGTCAACAATATGGAAATCACGCAGGGTATCATCCAGGCCGTCGCGGAAGAAAAGGCCCCCCTGATACTCCAGGTGTCGCGTGGGGCGCGAGAATACGCCAGCAACAGCTACCTCACGGCCATAATGAACGTTGCAGTGGCCGAGAACCCCGATATACCGATTACCACGCACCTCGACCACGGCGATAACTTCGAGACCTGCAAGCAGTTCGTCGACGACGGCTTTACCTCGGTTATGATAGACGCCTCGAAAATGCCCTTTGCCGAGAACATAAAGGTCACAAAACAGGTAGTAGAATACGCCCACGACCACGGAGTCGTGGTTGA
Organism: uncultured Pirellulales bacterium; assembly: GCA_964597035.1. GTDB lineage: Bacteria > Planctomycetota > Phycisphaerae > Sedimentisphaerales > Anaerobacaceae > Fen-1362. The sequence continues at coordinate 32,327 of CAZQWM010000022.1, read as the reverse complement.
GGCCGAGCTTGGCCAGCTTGGCGGTATCGAGGAAGACGTTGTCGGCGTTGAGGATGTTGACAAGCACCTCACAGACCCCGACCAGGCCGTCGAGTTCGTCCAGAAGACCGGCGTCGACTCCCTAGCCGTCGCCGTCGGGACCAGCCACGGGGCCTATAAATTTAAGACCGAGCCAAAACTCGCTTTGGACCGTATACAACAGATACAGGACAAGCTCCCCGGCTTCCCGCTGGTTATGCACGGCTCAAGCAGTGTCCTGAAGGAATTTGTGGACCTTATCAACAAATACGGCGGAAAAATGCCGAACGCCATGGGCGTCCCCGAATCCGCAATATCCAAAGCCGCAAAAATGGGCATCTGCAAAGTTAATATAGACACGGATTTGCGGCTGGCGGTGACGGCGAAGATAAGGCAGGTTTTTGTTGAGAAGCCGAGCGAGTTCGACCCGCGGAAGTATTTGGGGCCGGGCAGGGAAGCGATAAAGCAAATGGTGAAGCATAAATTGCAGGTTCTGGGCTGTGCAGGCAAGGCGGGCGAGTGCCTGTGAAGGATTGATTATTGATGAATGACCGAGGCGGGTGAACGCTTGTAAAGGATTGATTATTGATGGTTGACCGAGGCAGGCGAATGCCTGTAAACGATAGATTATTGATAATTGATTACTTGTCCGGCGCAGCTTTAGCGAAGACGTATTGATGATTAATGGCGGTAGGTGGGTGCCTGTAAAAAATTGACGATTTTTTATTGATGGCTGATGATTAACGACATAAAGCAAAAGAGAGCACAAGGGCAGAAGAAAACAAGGATTATGATTTTTGCATCTGTGGTGTTTGAACTTGTGCTTGTGATGGTTCTGGGATGTTCGTATTCGTACGGGGCGTCGCTGAGCATCGAGGTTCGGGGGGGCGGTTCGGCCAGTGCGAGTGTGTCACAGCAGGAGGCGGTAAATGAGCCGAATAAACCGGGGAACGTCGGGACGGAGCGAGAGATTATCGAAACGGCCTGCGGCCTGATAGAGGAGGGAAAGTTCGACGAGGCTAGAGAGCTTGTAAAGGCATCGGAAGGGCAAAAGGACCAGGAGCAGGCAGCGCAGCTTGAGGGAATAGTCGAGAAGTATGACCAGATGCAAAAGCGGCGTGGTGAGCGGCGTGAGGAGGCGTACAAGGAGCAGATAACGGAGCTTGCGCGGCTCAAATCGGTGGGCCTGGATGGAAAAGGTAAAGTCGAAGATACGAACGATGCGAATGACGCCAACAAGCCGGTCGGCTTTACGGCGGTGCTGGCGACGGTGACTCGCGCGATTGAGTTTGCGGATGAGGGGCAGAAAAAAGAGCTTCTCAGTGATTCGTTTGTGCGCGAGGCGATCGACAAGGCCAAGGCGGAGGCGGGCCAGCTCGAAGCGAAGGGCAAATGGCTGGAGGCGTATATTGTGTGCTATAGCTGGCTTTCTGCGCTGGACCCGAATAACAAGGAGTATAAGGACTACTCGGAGCAGCTTATAGACAAGGCGGGGATAGCGGCATCGTTTCAGGACAGCCCGTGTGAGACGGGCAAACAGAGATTTGAGGGGGTCAAGAGGCGGATATTTGTTCGCGCGGTGGACGCGCTGAATTTCAATTATATAAACAAGATAGCGTACCGTGAAATGGCGGGGAAGGGCGTACGGCAATGCCGGCTCCTGGCGGAGGTGGTGGAGGTATTGACAACGGAGCCGAACGCTGAATCGCTGGGAAAGAGTTTCGAGAATTTCGTGCAGGACGTGAACTCGTTAGAGAAACTGCGCGGGTCGCTTTCGGCACTGGAGAAGGAGATAGATGAGTGGCCCGAAGGGGCGGGCAAGGACAGGTTCATATCAGTTTTCGAGAAGGTTTTGGAGCTTAACCTGACCAGCGCGCGGCTGCCTGAGGAGGTTGTGATTGCGCATTTTGCGGAGTCGTCATTTTCGTCGCTGGACCCATATACGGTAGTCGTTTGGCCGAGGCAGGTGCAGGAATTCGAGAAAATGATGACCAATGAATTTTCGGGGATAGGAATCGAGATAAGCAAGCAGAAGGGACAATTGACGGTGGCGAGCCTGCTGCCTGATACGCCGGCGTATAATTCGGGGCTTGATGCGGGTGATGTGATAGAGAGTGTGGACGGGATGGCGACGAAGGATATGTCGCTGCCGTGCGCGGTGAAGCACATCACGGGTCCTTCGGGAACACAGGTGAAACTTATGGTTAGGAGCGAAGGTCAGCAGGAGCCGCGAGAGCTAACGATAACCCGAGCGAAGATAATTGTACCGACGGTTCGGGGCTGGGAAAGGAACAGTGAAGGCAAGTGGCTTTATATGGTTGACGAGCAGGAGAAAATCGGCTATGTCCGGCTGACAAGCTTTTCGGAGAAGACGGCGGAGGACATGGAGGAGGTTTTAGGCGAGCTTGAGAAATCCGGGATGCGAGGTTTGATACTGGATTTGCGTTATAATTCGGGCGGCTATTTCGACAGTGCCGTCGAGGTAGCGAACGCTTTTTTGGACGAGGGGCTAATAGTAATAACGCGGCCTCGTTTTGGTATACCGATTTATTCTACGGCGCGCAAGAGGGGGACGCACCCCGACTATCCGATTGTTGTGCTGATAAACAGCGGCTCGGCCAGTGCGTCGGAGATTGTTGCCGGCGCGCTTGGTGACCCGGAACACGAGCGTGCAACATTAGTCGGAGAGCGGACGCACGGCAAGGGGGTTGTGCAGGGAATAACGCACTACCCGGGCGAAGGCGCTCAGTTGAAATATACAATGGCGTATTATCATCTGCCGAGCGGCAAACGAGTGAAGAGCAAGGAAGAGGCCGAGAAGGAACACACTAATGACTGGGGCGTCGGGCCGGATGTAAAGATGGCTCTTCGCAGCAACGAGCTTCGCAAGATGTTCGACGTGCAGCGTGATAACGACGTTCTTGTCAAGGCGGGTCACGATACAGAGACGGCACCGCTGAAGAAATACACCGTCGAGGAGACGATTGAGGCGGACCCGCAGCTCGAGACGGCGATACTTGTTATCAAGACCAAGCTGATTGAGGAACAGGCGAAGTCGGCGAGGAAGAAAGCGGCGTGAAATTTCGTGAAGCGTATTTCGTTCCTTCGACTACGCTCAGGACAGGGAAGCGTGAGGCGATAAAATAGCGTATAGCGGACAGGTCAAAGTTCATCGTTGGTAGTTCGTAGATAAATACTTGACACCGAGGGAGACAAGACCCAAGACCTAAGACTCAAGACAGGGTCAAAATCCTAAATCATAAACAGTAAATCAGAAATGGTTCGACATGCTCACCATCCCAAGCAAAGCCGAAGGACAAGTCTTAGTCACCAAAGGTCTGAATCTCGAAACCTAAAAGGTGTTTATAAGTTGACAGTGGGGAATTTTCGTGAAGCGTATCTCGAATTTCGTATTTCGTGGTTCGAGGATAAATGCTATATATCGCCAGAAAATGTTCGGCAATTGGCGAACTGTAAAAGATTGTTTTCTATCACGATTTGAAAACATAATATTCCTATAAGGATGGCGGATAGCTATCTCTTTACCTTTCAGTATTTGCGATTCGGCAAACAATTTATGATTGATGTAAATCAGGAATATATAAGCGAAGCAATCTGTAATCTTTTCGGATTAGTGGGAGCCAAGGAAAATATCTATTACAATTCTTTATATACACCTTTTAATAAAGGAAAAATTAAAGAATGTATTAAAGAGATTGCACAATACCTAGGGCTTCCGATCGAAATCATTCTTTCTTACGTTCCATCAAACTATGTTCCAACGCATTCAGAAAGCCAACGATTTACGAGCCCGTCATTGGTTGCAACTGATAGTAACAAAAGAGGAAGGGCTGGGATAACTGCTGAAGTATATATACCCAACAATTTACCTTTATATGGAAGCTCTAGTCTTAAAAACTTTCCAATTAAAGTGAAGATAAGTGAAAACATTAACGAATACCCAGATACATTTATGGTCGTTATGGCTCATGAACTATCTCACATCGTTTTATATTCATTACAACATAGTAAAAAAGAAAATGAAATTTACACAGATATCACAGCAATGTTATTAGGTTTTAATGAAATTATAAGTAATGGTCGTAAAACGGTAAAACAACATGAACAACGTTCGTTGCTTTCAACAACAACTATTACCGAGACTGTAACTTATGGGTATTTGACGGATAGTAATTTTAACTTTGCACACAATAAGATAAAAGAAATTGTAAGTCAAAATAAATCATCAAAAAAGATTTCGTCAAGCAAAGCACCATCTTACATAAACAACTTAAAACATTAAAAAGAAACCTTCTCAAATTCAAAAAATATATGCTATTTCTTGATACATATCATAGACCAGTGATCAAGCAAATAGATGCACAACAAATTGTCTCGTTCCATCAACTTGGATATTTTGTTACAATAGAAAATTTATTAAACAGGCTTGAAAAGAAATTAGCAAAAATACAGACTTACAAAACCACAAAACATTACTTTTTAGGCATGTTTGACAACTTAAATAAAGATCTTGCCACTATTAGCTCTGAAGTCTATCAAAAAAAAGAGCCGCTTGAAAAAGACTTAATAGTATTAAAAAGAAATATCGATTTTATAACAAGAATGAAAATAAACTTAATATCATTTATTAAAGAATGAAAATATGGGAGCACCACACGAATTTCTCGAAGGATTTATTGTCTTAAACGCGATTCGCGAAATATTAGCAATTTTAGATTTGAGATTTAAGATTTGAGATACCAAAAAAGCGAACCTTTAGCGGCTAAATACAAACAACCAAACAGTGGGCGTTTTGGGGGTGGGACGAAAGGTTCTTTGCCGGTGGAGTGGTGGATGGTATAATCTTGCGGCCAATTTTTATGTAAACGTTTGGGAGTTTAAGGAAATAAGGTTTTGACGGAACGGAGCAAAGATAAATCGGGGCAGGTTCCCGGCGGGAAGTTGGAGCAGTCCCGCCAGGAGAAGCTTCGCGCGATACGCGAGATGGGAATCGAGCCATACGGAGGACGATACGACGGGGCCCAAGCCGCGGCGGATATAAAGGCGGGGTTCAAAGACGAAGACGACAGCCAACCTTTCGACTCGGCTCAGGGCAGGCAGGCGAGGTGCGCGGGGAGGATAGTCCTGCTGCGAGATATCGGCAAGCTGATTTTTATGACGGTGCGTGATTCGAGCGGCACGATACAGGTGGGGCTGAGCAAGAACCTGCTGGAAAAGCAGTGGCGCTTTATGAAGCTGTTAGAAGTTGGGGACATAATCGGTGCGGAGGGCAAGTTAGGCAAAACAAAGACCGGCGAGATAACGATTTGGGCAGAAGAGGTGACACTGCTGAGCAAGTCGGTAATGCCGCCTCCTGAGAAGTGGCACGGCTTAGCGGATATCGACTTGCGGTACCGGCAGAGGTACGTGGATTTGTGGGCGAATCCAGAGGTGATGGAGCTATTCAAGAAACGTATAGCAATTCTGCGGACGATAAGGGAATTTCTCAGCGAGCGGGGCTTTGTCGAGGTCGAGACGCCAATGATGCAGGCGATAGCGGGAGGGGCGGCGGCGAAGCCATTTGTTACGCATCATAATACTTTAGATATGGATTTGTTCCTGCGGATAGCGCCGGAACTGTTTTTGAAGCGGCTGTTAGTGGGCGGGATGGAAAAGATATTCGAGATAAACCGCAACTTCCGCAACGAGGGGCTTAGCACGCGGCATAACCCGGAATTCACGATGCTCGAACTTTACCAGGCGTATGCGGATTACAACGTAATGATGGATTTGACGGAAGAGCTTGTCTGCCTGCTGGCTGAGAAGTATTGCGAGAGTGGTAAAGTTGAGTTCGGAGAGATGACGGTCGATTACGCCAAGCCCTGGCGGCGGGCGAGATACGCGGAGCTATTGAGTGAATACGGCGGGTGTGAGATTGGGGACATAAGCGGTATTCGCAAAAAGGCAAAGACGCTGGGGATTGAACACGAGAGGATGGACGACGCGGTGGTAATTAATGAAGTGTTCGAGAAGACGGTGGAAGAGCACCTGATTAACCCGACATTTGTGATGGATTATCCGGCGGCTCTGTGTCCATTGACAAGGCGAAAGAAAGATGAACCGGAGACAGCTGAGCGGTTCGAGCTTTATATCGCGGGGATGGAGCTTGCCAATGCGTATACGGAGCTGAACGACCCGGCGGTGCAGGAGGAGAACTTCAGAAAGCAGCTTCGGGGACAGGATGAGAGTATGGCGACGATGGATGAGGATTTCGTGACGGCGTTGAAATACGGGATGCCGCCCTCGGGGGGACTTGGGATAGGTATAGACCGGCTGATAATGGTGTTGACGGACGCTACGAGCATTCGTGACGTAGTGCTATTTCCATTGTTGAAGCCGGCGAAGAAATAACTCACCGCAGTGTAACAAAATCGAACGGGTAATAGATGCTGAAGCTATTTTTGTGGCTGCGATACCTTGGCAAGAGGAGGGTGGTGCTGCTGAGTGTCGCGGCTGTTGGCCTTTCGTGCGCACTTCTGATAGTCGTAGTCAGCTTATTCAACGGATTCATCGGCGCGTTCGAGCAGAGCGCGGTTGACGCGATAGGGGACGTTGTTTTGTCGCCGGGGAGGAAGTTCGAGCACTACGATGAGCTTATCGAGCAGTTAGAGGAATTGGGAGTGGTGGAGGCGGCGACGGCGACATTGTCGGCACAGGGTCTTTTGCATCTGGACAAGGGAGACGTGCGGGCGGTGGAGATATGGGGAATCGAGGTGCAAAAGCGAGGCAAAGTGACGGCGTTCGAGCAGTCACTGCTAAACGAAAAAAAGACTCCCACTTCCATTTCGTCTGAAAAGGGAATCGAAAGTTACATCGGTGTTGGGGTGCTGGCTAGGCCGGATGAGAAGACGGATGAGTATGACTTCAACGCCGTGCGCGAGGAGATAGGGCAGGAGGTTGTGCTTACGACTGGTTCGACAACGCTGGCCACAGGTGGTTCGGTGGCCGGGGGGCAAGGCGAGAAGAGGGAGTTCAGAAGAACGACGATGCGATTGGTGATTGCTGACGCGATATTCACCGGCGTGTATTATCTCGACAACCGGGTTGTGTACGTGCCGATAGAGCGGCTGCGCGAGTCGATTTATCCGAAGTCGGGGCCGATAGCCGGTCAGATTCAGATTAAGCTACGAAAAGGTTGTGATATGGAGGTTGCGCTTGCTGCAATTCGCGGCGTGTGGGGGGTGTTCGCCTCGGAGCGGCTTGGTTGGGAGCCATACCAGATACAAAGTGCGATGATTGAATCGGCCAGCCAACTTCAGAGCAGATACGTGGTTGAGATTCGCAAGCAGATGGGAGTATTGCTGCTGATATTCGGAGTGGTGAGTATGAGCGCGGTGCTGCTGATATTCTGCATTTTCTATATGATTGTGGAGACGCGGCGCAAGGACATTTCGATAGTGAAAAGCTGCGGGGCGAGCAGTGTGTCGGTGGCGGCTGTGTTTTTGGGTTTCGGAGCGGTTGTCGGAGTGGCAGGCGCGGCGATTGGAACGGGACTTGGGTACATCGTGACAAGGAATATAAACGCGGTAGAGCATTCGATTGGAAAACTGCTCGGGCTGAAGCTGTGGAAAGCAAGTGTGTATATGTTCAGCAGGATACCGGATACGGTCGACTGGGCAGGTGCAGTGCCGATAGTCATTGCGGCGATAGTTGCGGCTGCGGCTGGGGCGCTGATACCGGCAATTATCGCGGCGAGGACCCGGCCGGTGGATATTTTAAGATACGAATAGGTCGATGAGTCGTGTATAAAATCAAGCTGGCAATTCGGTATTTTTTCAGGAGGCGAATAAGTTATCTTGCGCTGGGGGCGGTGGCGCTGTGCGTGTTCATTGTCGTTGTGGTTATGACGGTAATGACGGGACTGGTGGGGGATTTCAAAAAGAAAAACCACAGCTTTACGGGCGACTGCGTAGTGGGGACGGAGTCGTTAGTAGGGTTTGTATATTACGAAGATTTTGTGAAGATTCTGGGAGCAACGGATTTTGTAGAAGCTGTGTCGCCGGTGATAAACAGCTTTGCGCTGGCCAATTCAGAGGGGGCGGAGGGCAGCGTTGGGTTGGAGATAATCGGGATTGACCCCGTGCTGCACAGCAGGGCCACCGGTTTCGCAGAGACGCTGCACTACCACGGAGATGATGCGGCGATAGCGTTTCAGCCGGATTATGATTCGAATCTTGCGGGCTGTGTGGTTGGGGTTGAGCTGTGGCTAAATAGAAATTCAAAGGGCGAGTATTTTTATGACTCAAGCCCTGTTGAAGCGGCGATTTCGGTGACATGTTTCCCGCTGACGGCGAAGGGCGCTTTGGCGAAGGCGGGGACAGATGTGGTTAACACGAAGACTTTTTATTTGAGTGATTTTTCAGAAAGCGGGCTGGCGAGGGTGGATTCATCGGTGATGTATCTGCCTTTTGAGGACGCGCAGGTTCTTTGCGGGATGGGTGGGCCAGCCAGGCGGGTGTCTAGGCTTCATATAAAGTTCAGGCCGGGCGTTGCTCTCGAAGAAGGCTGTCAGAAAGTACGGGAGCTGTGGGCGGAGTTCAGCGACAAAACAAGCAGTGAGCAATACGCGGGTCTGTTGGCAGGTGTGAGCGTGCAGAGCTGGAAGGAGCACAGGCGGGAGTTTATCGCGGCGATGGAGAAAGAACAGACGATGATGACGGCGATGTTCGGCTTAGTGGGACTGACGACTGTGTTTGTAGTGTTCGTTGTTTTCTATATGATAGTCAGTCATAAGACCAAGGATATAGGGACGCTAAAAAGCGTGGGTGCATCGAACTGTGATGTTATGGGTGTGTTTTTGGGTTTTGCGGTGCTCTTAGGCGCTGTGGGTTCTGCAGTGGGTGCTGCGGCGGGTCTGGTTTTTCTGAGGAATATAAATTCGATAGAGGGATGGCTGTTCGAGCGATTCGGATTTCAGTTGTGGGACCGGACGATATATGCGATAGGAGAAATACCGCACCGAATGGAGCCGGCGATGGTGCTGGTGGTTGCGGGGTGTGCGATTTTGTCGTGCGTTGCAGGTGCGGCACTGCCGAGTATTCGGGCGGCGAAGGCGAGGTGCGTCGAGTCATTGCAGGTGAGTCAGATATGAGCAAAGATGATTTCATAATAGAAGCACAGGATATTCACAAGTCATATCGAATGGGCGCGGCGGAAGTGCACGTTTTGAAGGGGGTTGAGCTGGCGGTCAGGAGAGGGGAGTTTCTGGCGATAGTGGGGGCGTCAGGAAGCGGTAAAAGCACGCTGCTGCATATACTCGGTGCGCTGGACAGGCCAGATAAGGGTCAGGTGTGTTATGACGGGCGCAAGCTTAGCGAAATGAGCGGGGGCGAGTTGAACAGATATCGCAATAAAATGGTAGGGTTTGTGTTTCAGTTTTACCATTTGTTAGACGAATTAAGTGTATTAGAGAATGTGATTTTACCGGCGATGGTCCCGGCAGGTATAATACGATGGCTGTCGGTCCGGGGCGCGGTGAGACGTCGCGGACAAGAGCTACTGGAAGAGGTGGGGCTGAGTGAAAGGGCATCGCACAAGCCATATCAGTTGTCGGGCGGGGAGCGGCAGCGTGCGGCTATAGTGCGGGCGATTATGAATGAGCCGAGCGTTCTTCTGGCGGATGAGCCGACGGGAAACCTTGACTCAGCGACGGGAAATGGTATCCTTGATGTGCTCGAAAGATTGAATCGTGCGGGGCAGACAATAGTGATGGTGACGCATGATGAGAGGGTTGCTCGGCGGGCCGGGCGGACAATTACACTGGCCGACGGCAGGATAAAGTAGACCTGCTTTTATGGCGAAAGAGGACTGAGGAAAGGTTTATGGCATTGAAGATTTGGCTTGGTGACAGACTCGTCGACGAGAAGGATGCAAAGATAACCGTGTTTGACCATGGTTTGCTATACGGAGATGGTGTGTTCGAGGGTATTCGAGTTTACAGCGGGCGGGTGTTCGAGCTGGAGGCGCACATAGACCGACTTTACGACTCGGCAAAGGGGATTCGGCTCGGGATTCCGATGAGCAAGGAAAAGCTCACTGATGCGACGCTGAAGACCGTCGAGGCAAATAGCGTGATTGATGGTTACATACGGCTGGTTGTTACTCGAGGAGTAGGTACGTTAGGGCTGAACCCGTTTATATGTGAAAACCAGGTGGTTTTCATAATCGCGGACAATATCCAGCTGTATCCCGAGGAGCTGTACGAGAAGGGGATGAAGATAATCAGCGCGACTACGGTTCGAAATCATCCGCTTGCGATACCGCCTCAGATAAAGAGTATGAACTACCTGAATAACATACTTGCGAAGATTGAGGCGCTGGATAACGACGTTCCAGAGGCGGTAATGTATAATCACGAGGGATACGTTGCGGAGGCGACGGGAGACAATGTGTTTACAGTCAGGAGAGGGGTTGTTTATACGCCGCCAAGCGAGGCGGGGTGTCTTGAGGGGATAACCCGGGGCGTGGTGATTCGGTTGGCGAAGAAAGAAGGTATAGAGGTAGTAGAGAAGAACCTTACGAGGTTCGATTTGTATACAAGTGACGAGCTGTTTTTGACGGGGACGGCTGCGGAGGTGATTGGTATTGTGGAGATAGACGGCCGGGTAATAGGCGACGGCAAGCCGGGGAGGGTGACGAAACTGTTAAGGGACAAATTCTTCCGCTACGCACACGGAAAGGAGAAGTAGCACCCGCGTCTTGCTGTCGCAAGACGGCAGCGGGGGCTGCGATTGGCTATATGCAACCATCGTCACAAAAGGGCAGGGCCACCGCCTTTAATTCGGGGGTTTCCGGGGGCAGGGTTTCGGCCTTTTCCATAGTGTCCAGCGAGCTTGCACAGGTAAAGTCATTGATTGAAGAACAGTTGCGGAATTGCAGTGAGCGGGTTCGGGAGCTTGCGGAGCATATCAAAATCGGCGGGGGCAAAATGATAAGGCCCGGACTGGTTTTGCTTTCCGGCAGGGCGTTCGGAGAGTTGAGCGAGGAGCATATTTACGCGGCGGCCATTGTGGAGATGATACACAGCGCGACGCTTCTGCACGATGACGTAGTTGACGAGGGCAGGAGCCGGCGAGGAGTAGCGACGGTCAACTGGCTTGAAGGCAATGAGTCGGCGGTGCTGCTGGGAGATTTTCTGCTGAGCAGGGTATTCAGGATGTGTGTTTGCCTGGATGGTCACGTGGCGGAGAAGATTGCGTCGGCTGCGGCACAGACCTGCGAAGGGGAATTGAGGCAAATAGCCGAGCGTGGCAACCGTGGGCTTGGTGAGACGGAATACATCGAGATAATAAGCCAGAAGACGGCGGCATTGTTCGAGGTGGCGTGTGTGCTCGGGGGGATGCTGGCGAGAGCGGATGAATCGCGTGTGCAGGCGCTGGCTGATTACGGGCGCAAGACGGGCATTGCATTTCAGATTACCGACGACGTTCTTGATTTGATTGGGGAAGAGAGCGAGATTGGAAAGCCGGTCGGCAGCGACTTAGGGGAGCGTAACCTGACGCTTCCGATTATCCATTTGCTCAGGACGGCGGTGGAGGGGGACAGGACGACTGTAAAGCGGATTCTGGACGCACCTGTACCGCGAGAGACAGAAGCCGGGATAAACGAGTGGTCATTACTAGCTGAGAAGCTGCGAACGCACGGCAGTATCGAATACGCTCAAAAGCGTGCACGTGAGTTTGCCGGCGAGGCCATAGCAGCAATAGCGAAACTTCGGGAGAGCGATGGCAAAACCGCACTGATTGAGATATCGCGGTTTGTTACGGAACGGGATGCTTAGTGTAATTCATTTCGCCTCGGATTAAAAAGAAAAGGCCGGTTATCACAGCCGGCCTTTTTTTAGTGTGAACTTGCTGTTCATCGAGGGCATCAGGAGCACTTAGAATTTCCAGCCGATGCCGGTGCCGAAGGTCCAAGCGTCCCCTGTGAACTGAAATTCGCCATAGATGGAAGCACTTTGGTCGAGGTCGACTTCCAAGCCGACATAGCCGCCGAACATTGATTCTTCTTCGAGGTCAAAAGTGGCGCTCATGCTTTCATAATTTCCTTTCAGGTCGCCATTAAGGAAGTAGAAGAACGGGCCGCCGTAGATGCGCATTGTATCGCTCAACTCGTAGGTCGGTCCGACAGCTATTGTCATCTCATAGTAATCAAATTCAATGTCTACGCCACTAACCTTGTCCTCGCTCTTATTCCAGTCGATTTGGAACATTGCACCCCAGGAGAGAGATTCATCCCTTGCGAAGGTGTACTTTGTTCCGAGGCCATAAGCAAAACCATAATCACCGTCGAAATCAAGGTCATCGGCCTGGACGTTGGCAACACCCAGGAGGACGTAGAATTCCCAATCATCGGTTATTCCATAGCCGAGGTTTGCCAGGAAGGCATTTGATTCGACGTCTTTCAGCGTTTCACTGATTCCATGACCACTAACTTCGAGGTCGGCTTCTCCGATAGCGTACTCAAAAGCGGCACTAAACTGGCCTTGCTTGAGGCCCGCCGTTGGAGTGCCCAAGGGAGCAACAGCTAATGCAGGTGAATAGGTCATAGTGACCAGTAAAAATGTAACAGCTAACAGTAGCAATCTCCTCTCCATAACCAGTTCCTTTCAAAAAATCACATTTTACCATTGTTAAAAACCGCAGCTTTGATTGATGAGCGACGCACTCATCGCAACGCGGTTTCTCTACCAGACGCAGTCACTTATTTTCAAGGGGCCACTTCCTAAGCGGAGAATATATGCGGAGAGCAGATGAAACTCAAGCCCAAAAATATTTTTTCTTCCTATTTTCGCAAGTGCTTTTATAATGGGTTGTTACGAACCGGAATGCTGAGCACAATTCGGAGTTTTTTCATTCGGTAATGTTAGGCACATAAATAACAAGTCTGATTGTTGATGGAGACAGGTTATTGAAATGAAAGAGCCGGCGTGTATATAAACCGGCTCTTTTCGATTGCAACGAATCAATTTTACTGGCTTAGAATGTGTATTTTACGGTAAAAGTCGCCCAGATTATGTCATGGTTGGGGCTGACGCCCTTGCCGTAATAGCCCAAGTCCCCGTTATCTTCCATTGTTATCTGGTAGTTGAGACCTGGGGTGAATATCAAGTTGTTGCCGAGATCGAAGTCGGTAGAGACACCCATCACGAAATTGGTCCAGTCGGAATCTTTATACCCGCCACCTGGTCTTGGGTCAACGCCGTCATTGTAGACCAACTCGGTATGGAAATTGAGTGTCTGCTCAGGGGTCTCGGCGGTCAGGCCGGCAACCGGCAGGGCGTAATCGAGCATAAAGATATGGGCAAAGCCGGAAGCACTTCCGCCATTTGGGTTACCGCTGGCGACCCACGACCCGCTGTTGGAGGCCCAGAGCTTAACGAGGCAATACCTCGGCACAAGCCCCTTGACGCCGAGCAGGTTTGGCCAGGACAGCAGCGCGTTAATTTCCTGAAGGTCGGCGCTTTGTCTGGTGTGGCTGCTCAAATCTGGATAGTTGTAATAGACGTAGCTCAACTGATAAGCGGTGGCGAATTCATCCCCGGCCTCACCGAGAGTGTTCCTGTAGTATAAGGAGTAATCCCAGCGTTCGTTTTGCTCATATCCTGAGGAATTGGCGCGATGCGCCGTAACGTTAATTCCGAAGCCGGTACCCATCAGGTCGAGGTCAACAAACGGATGAATAGCAGTCTGGGAGCCAAAGGGCTCGAATCCGCGCCAAACATAGCGGGTACCGTAAGTAATCCCCGCGGCACCGTGCAGGTCGCCATCCTGGGCCTGGGCAAACCCGATTGCAGCCAATAACACCACACCTACCAAAAAGCATTTTTTTCTCATAATATTGTTCTCCTTAAAAAAGTACCCTCACATAAAAGATTTTAACTTCGTTTCCCCCTTATCAACCCTGTTTCATACGTTTATCGGCTCTGGCAGTATTAAAAGCTGAGACAATTACACAGTATAACACCCCAGATTCCGCTCGCAAGATGGTTTTGGCCCCCGTTTTTTTCAAAGAACCTCATATTGGGCTATATCACTGTTACAAACCGTTTTTTTATCGGTCTATATACTGTAAAAGATTTTTGTTATCGAGCTTTATTTTGTCGAGCAGGTCACCATTTTCCGGTTTTTTTTGCTTCTGCCTTCGGCAGGTTTGCCAGAGGCGCCGTGAATTTTTCGAGGTCCTGTTGCGGCAGCTCGTAGTCGATGAGTTTTCCTGAGAAGTATGCGTCGTAGCCGGAGAGGTCCATAAGTCCGTGGCCGCTGTAGTTGAATAGAATCACCTTTTCCTTGCCCTCTTCTTTTGCTTTTTGGGCTTCATCGATAACTGCTACGATGGCGTGGCTTGTTTCGGGCGCACAGATAGCTCCTTCAGTTCTGGCCCAGGTGACGGCCGCCTCATAGCATTTCAACTGGTGATAAGCCCTGGGTTTCAGCAGGCCCTCGACGATTGACTGGCAAACGAGCGGGGCCATACCGTGATATCTGAGCCCCCCTGCGTGAATCGGGGGCGGGATGAAGGCGTGGCCGAGCGTGTACATAGCGAGAAGCGGGGTTGTGCAGGCGGTGTCGCCGAAGTCGTAAGCGAATGGTCCTCTTGTCATCGTTGGACAGGATTCCGGCTCGACGGGGACGATTGAGATGTCTGCGCCGTTGATTTTGTCCGCGACGAACGGGAAAGCGAGTCCGGCGAAGTTGCTTCCGCCGCCGGCACAGCCGATGATGACGTCGACTTTCTTTTCACCGGCGATTGCAAGCTGCTTTTTGGCTTCGAGGCCGATTATTGTCTGATGCATCAGGACGTGGTTCAAGACGCTGCCGAGCGCGTACCGAGTCTTGCCGGTTTTGTCGGTAACTGCGGCTTCGACTGCCTCGCTGATTGCTATTCCGAGACTTCCGGGTGTATCGGGCATCTCAGCGAGGACTTTCCTGCCGGCGTTTGTTTCATTGCTGGGGCTTGCGACGCAGTTTGCGTCCCAGACCTGCATCATAATTTTTCTAAATGGTTTCTGGTCGAAACTGATTCTGACCATAAAGACCTTGCATTCGAGTCCGAGGATGCAGCAGGCGAATGCCAGGGCGCTACCCCACTGGCCTGCGCCCGTTTCGGTGGTCAGTTTTTTTATTCCGAACTGCTTGTTATACCAGGCCTGGGGTACGGCGGTGTTTGGCTTGTGGCTTCCGGGCGGGCTGTAACTTTCGTCCTTGTAATAGATTCGTGCTGGGGTGCCGAGGTGCTTTTCGAGGTTGACGGCGCGTTTTAGGGGGGCCGGGCGCCAGCGGTAGAGAATCTGAAGAATCTCTTCAGGGATATCTATCCAGCGTTGTGTGCTGACCTCCTGCTCGATGAGGTTCATCGGAAAGACGGGCGCCAGCATCTCCGGACCTATGGGCTTTCCGTCAGGCCCGAGCGGCGGCAATAACGGGGTGGGCAGGTCGGCTGCGAGGTTGTACCACTGGCGTGGTATGTCTGCTTCTTTTAAGTTGATTTTGACTTCCATAGTTTTTCTCCAACAGATTTGTGCTGCATCGGACTTTTGTCTAAAGTCCTAACAGGTAAAGCATTAACTCGCCGCTGTCAAGAAAATTTGCCGAATATTTTTTTATGCCGGCCGGTGGCTTTACAGTGGCATAACTTATGGAATCATACGTTCAGCTAACGTGCGATTCCTGTGTTCCGGGTTGTGTTTCAGGAGTGATTTGGTGTATGATGGTGGTTGAAACGAGAAGTGTTATTTGCGAGGACAAGGAGCAGTCTGCAATGGAGGCAGCGATGAGGGAGTTGTTTTGCGATGAGGAGAAGTGTGAATCTGCGAGTTGCCGTTTTTCTGATGATGCTGGCGGCCTGTCATTGCTGCCGGTCGGCGTGGGGTGCGTATTGTACCGCGAAGGGCGGCTGCGATGAATATATCCAGAGCGTTGTCGTGGGGACTATCGTCAATACCGGAACCGGCTGCCACCAGTATGCTGACTATACGGCGTTGTCGACAACGATGGAGAAGGGCAAGTCATACCAAATTACTGTAACCAACTGTGAAGGCTTTTTCGATTATGACTGGTGTGGAGTCTGGGTTGACTGGAACCAGGACGAGGATTTCTATGATGACGGCGAAACCTTGGAAATCAGCGGAGACTATTATATTTTCACGGGGACGATTACACCACCTGTTGACGCACTAGAGGGGGATACACGAATGCGGGTGCGGATACGGTATACTGGATTTGGCGAGCCGCTTGAGCCATGCGGGCCGACGACTTACGGGGAAGTGGAGGATTACACGATAACTGTTACTGCAGCCACTACGGGTAATATAAGGGGTATGAAGTTTCACGACGTTGACGGTGATGGAATCAATGAATCAAATGAGCCGGGCCTTGAAGGATGGAAAATCTATATCGATGAGAACGGGAACGACTCGTGGGACGAAGGGGAACGGTACGATATTACCGATTTGAACGGCGGTTATGAATTTGCGGGCCTGCTACCGGGTTCGTATATTATCGTCGAAATAAATCAGCCCGACTGGAAGCAGACATTTCCGGCAGGTGACGGAAGTCATTTAGTAGATGTCACGGCGGGCAATACGGTCGAGAATATCGATTTTGGCAATTCGCCGATTAGCTGCGGCAGTGCGTGGGGCGGCCTTGATGAGGACGGGGACGTGGATATTGAGGATATGGCAATACTGTGCGAACAATGGCTGATGGAAAGACTGTTGGCGGATATTGTTCCGTATTGTCCCGACGGCGTTGTCAATTTTTCGGATTGGGTGGAATTTGCCGCGGCTTGGCAGAGCACGCCGTCATCACCAAACTGGAACGTCAGGTGTGATATCAGCCCCCAGGGCGGTAACGAGATAGTCGATTGGAATGACTTGACTGTTTTATTCGGCGAGTGGCTTACACTTGGTGCGTATTGTGGTGATATTGCCCCGGTGCCGAGTGGCGACGGAGTAGTCGACGTTTTTGATTTTGTCGCGTTGGCCCAGAACTGGGTAGATTGATTTTAATCAGCGGTTTGGCCTCAGATGCAGGGGATATGCCTTCGACAGTAGTGTGTGCTGGACGTATAATGTGATTTATGGGTGTAGGCAGGGATGAAAAGACGTTGTTCAGGGCGTCCGAGCGG
The DNA here is from genome assembly GCA_964597035.1 of uncultured Pirellulales bacterium. Taxonomy (GTDB): domain Bacteria; phylum Planctomycetota; class Phycisphaerae; order Sedimentisphaerales; family Anaerobacaceae; genus Fen-1362. Next base: position 15,122 of record CAZQWM010000022.1, on the reverse strand, counting down.
GCAAGAGTATCGGCAGCGGCGCCGCTGGCAGTGCGGATGAGGCCGAGGACATTAGATGAGTTCGTGGGCCAGTCGCATTTCATCGGCGAGGGTAAGCTGCTTCGGCGGATGCTGCAGGCCGACGCACTTAGCAGCTTAATTTTCTACGGACCGCCGGGTGTGGGCAAGACGTCGCTGGCGAACGTGATTGCCAATCATACAAAGGCCCGGTTTTGCTACCTCAGTGCGCCGGCGGCAACGGTTAAAGATATTCGGCAGATAATCGCAGAGGCGAAGGACCGGTTAGCCAGTGGGGGCGAGCGGACGGTGCTATTTATCGATGAGATTCATCGGTTCAATCGGGCGCAGCAAGATGTGCTCCTGGATGACGTGGAATCGGGGGTGTTGATTTTCATCGGTGCGACGACGGAGAATCCATTCTTTGCGGTCAACTCGCCACTAATTAGCCGAAGCACTGTGTTTTATTTCGAGCCGCTCTGTGAGGAGGATATTGTCCAATTACTAAAGCGAGCGATAGCCGATAAAGACAGAGGGCTTGGGGGTTTTGATATTGAGGCCGATGAGAAGGCATTAAAGTACCTGGCGGCGACCTGCGACGGCGACGCGAGAAAGGCGCTTACGGCGCTGGAAGTTGCGGTTATGTCGCAGGCCTCGGGTAAAGGCAAAAAGAAAGTAGCGATTGATTTGCAAACAGCGAAGGATTCGATTCAGGGCAAATCAATCGATTATGACGGCACGGGTGATACGCATTACGATTTGGCCAGCGCGTTTCAGAAGAGTATGCGCGGCAGCGACCCTGATGCGACGGTTTACTGGCTTGCGAGAATGATAGCAGGCGGTGAAGACGTGCGGTTTATAGCGAGACGTATAGCGGTTTGTGCGGCTGAGGACGTGGGCAACGCCGACCCGATGGCAACAGTGCTGGCGTCGGCGGCGGTTCAGATGAGCGAGTTTGTGGGGCTGCCTGAGGCGCAGCTTGCATTGGCACAGGCGGCGATTTACGTGGCGTGCGCCCCGAAGTCGAACGCGTCTTCGTCAGCGATATGGGAGGCAGTGGCCGACGTGCAGAATGAGCCGACGGTTCGTGTGCCGAAGCACCTCAAGGACAGCCATTATCGTGCTGCGAAGAAGATGGGTTTCGGTGCCGACTACAAATATCCGCACAGCTTCGACGGTGGGTTCGTTGTACAGGAGTATCTGCCGGAAGGCGTGGCAAAGAATTATTACAGGCCGACCGAGCGGGGTTACGAAAAAAATATTCAGCATTATTTACAAAAGCTAAAAAGCTTGATACAAAAGAGCAGGGTCGTCACACCCAAGGACGGCCTAAGGGCGAGACCGGAAAAGGTGCAGGGTGAATAGGCGTTCGTATGGATAAGGCGCAATTGAGGCAGGAGCTGCAGAAGTGCCTGCTTGATATACCGGCCGAGCAGCGCAAAGACAAGAGCCGGCGTGCGTGTCGGCTCCTGGTTGGGACGCCCGAATTCCAGAATGCCTCAGCGATTATGATGTTTCTATCGCTTCCCCATGAGCTTGACACTTCCGATGCGATACTGGCCGCGTGGCAGTCAGGCAAGACGGTGGTTGTTCCGAAGGTATCCTGGCAGCAGAGGCACATGATACCGGTGCAGATAAACTCGCTTGATACGGGTTTTTCGTCGGAAGTTGCGGGTCTTCGGAATCCGATCATCGGTGCGCCTGTGCCGTTTGAGAGTATCGATTTGGTTGTGGCGCCGGGGCTTGGGTTCGACCGCAAGGGCAATCGGCTGGGTCGTGGCGGGTCTTATTACGACCGGTTTTTTGCCAACAAGGAGTTGAGAGCAGTAAAGTGCGGTCTTGCGTTTTCAGAGCAGGTGATTGAGTCGGTGCCGGTGACGGACCACGATATGCCGATTGATTTGCTGGTGACCGATGAGGACGTGCTGGGCTTCGAGAATAAAGACGGCGGGTCGATGGCGAAGCTGAAGAAGAAGCACTGAAAGCAGTAAGCTAAAAGGAGTTAAAGATGGCTATTTACCCGGGTGGTTATAATAGTCGGGGCGACCGGATTCGGATGGTTTCCTACATCGTGGCTGCCGGGGTGTTCGTTGGGATTGTGCTTGCGATAGGTTACGTGTGGGTGGTGCGAGGTCGCAGTGCGACGGTAGTTGCTGATTTGCCGCCGGCGGCGCCTCTTGCGGAGGTGGTTGAGGAAAGTGCGCCTGCTGAGCCGGAAAGTGTTGAACAGCCGGAGGCAGTCGAGCAGTTGCAGCCAAAGGGTGCCGGTGAGGAAAAGGTCCCGGAGAGTACTATAATGATGCAGCCCGAGACCGCTGAGCTGCCGGAGTCGGAATCACAATCCCCTGCTGGGAGGGTGGCTGCGGCGGAAGTTGATGATACGGTGCCGACACTTATTGCCGAGTCGATGGAGTTGTTGAGCCGTCGGCCGCCGAAGGTTGTGGAAGCGAGAGACCGGCTAAATGAGCTGCTGCCGATGGTTCAGGCCCAGCAGCGGGAGTTTGTAAAAGAGCAGCTTGCCAGTCTTGCCGAGCAGTGGCTTTTCAGCAAGCTGGTTTACCCCGGTGACAAATTGTGCGGCACCTACAAGGTAAGCCCGGGTGATATGCTTTCGACAATCGGCAGGCAGTATAACGTTCCTTATGAGATTTTAATGCATATAAACGGCATCGACCGGCCAGATCTGCTGAGGGCGGACGATACGATAAAGGTGATTAACGGGCCTTTTCACGCGAAGGTTTTTCGGTCGACTTTCACGATGGATTTATATCTTCAAAATACGTATGTGAGAAGTTTTCCGGTGGGGCTTGGCAAGGCGGGGATGGAAACGCCTCTGGGACGATGGCGCGTCAAACAGGGCGGCAAGCTGGTAAAGCCGATATGGACCGACCCTGTAAGCGGCAGGACATATCACCCGGAGGACCCTGATTATCCGCTGGGTTCACGGTGGATAGCGATTGAGGGCATTAGCGGGGAAGCCGTCGGCAGGACCGGCTTCGCGATTCATGGGACAAAGGAGCCGGAGCAGATAGGCACGCCGGGTTCGCAGGGTTGTATTCGACTGCATAACGGCGACGCAATCCTTGTATATAACCTGCTGACGCCGGGCGTTTCGCTGGTTGATGTTGTTGAGTGATTTTCATTTTCGGTGTTTTCGGGGGCAATTAAGGATAAGGCGGAACTTTGGCCGATTTTGTTGACCAGGGATTGGTTAGGAAGGGGCGGAGAGTAAGCATTCGTGCGTGGGGGGTGTCGCTTTGCGTTCATGCGGTTGTGCTTAGTGTTTTTGCGGCGGTGAAGTTTTCGCAGCCGAGCAGTGATGTTGTACAGTCGGCTGCGATTGTTGGTGTCAGTCAGGTAAAAGCGATGGAGAAGCTTCCGACGGTAAGACCCAAGCCGAAGGTGGTCAGCGCCGGGCGGGGAATCGGCAAAGCGAGCGAATTAGTGCAGCCGACGGTCCAGCGTCGGTTATTCGAACCGCCAAGAGCGGATTTTCAGAAGCCGATAGAGGCGGACTGTGGGTTGGTTGAGCGAGCGGAGTATGCTCCGGCGAGGATGGAATTTTTCGGCAGTGTGGGGACAGGAAGAAGAGTTTGTTACGTTGTTGATTGTTCGGGCAGTATGCGGGGATTATGGCAGCGTGTGCGGGAGGAGCTTTACGAGTCAATTGGTCGATTGCAGCAGGACCAGTATTTCTGCGTGATAGTCTTTACAGGTGACAGCGTGCTGGAATCCGGAGACGGCCGGCTCGCGCGGGCTACAGAGCAGAATAAAAAGCAATCGTATGGCTTCATAGATACACTTGTGCCGGCGGGCTCAACCGACGCGCTCGCCGCGCTGGAACGGGCAGTGAAGATTCGTGACGAAGGAGGCATTGGGGCTTCGGTGATATATTTTTTGACTGATGGGTTTGATTTAAGCCCCGGCGAGTACCCGGAGTGCCGGAGTTTTGCGCATACCGTTGCGACGATGCTGAGGAGTTTTGCGCCGAAGACACAAATCAATACCATAGGATTCTGGCCGGGCGAGCAGGATGCAAAAGAGCTTGGTATGATTGCAAAACAAAGCGGCGGGCAATTCCTCGCTGTAACAGATAACAATGGTGCCGAAACGGCCCAGATGGAGAGGTGATTGTGCGCAAGTGGTTTTTACTTAGAGCGGTTTTTCTTGTGTTGCTTCTGGCGGTTGTGGCGGGAGTGATAGTATCTACTATGCGCGGCGGAGGACAGCAGGGGATGCAGGTGGGTTCGGGGCGGACGCTTTTTGTTCAGTTTGTCAGCTCGGGCGGGCCGATAGTCTGGTTTATCCTGATGCCGATGTCGCTGGTAATGGTGTATCTGGCGGTTGAATACTGTCTGAGCATCCGGCGAAAGGTGCTGCTTCCCGCCGACGGAGGCGCTGAGATAATCCGGCTGGCGCAGAATGCGGAGCTTAATCGGTTTGCGGTTGAGCTGAAGCAAAAGGATGATATTGTCAGCACGGCGATTTCGAAGTCGCTGGCCAAGGGGGTTGACGACTGGTTCAGGATGCGCGAGGCGATGTTCGAGTCGGTTCAGGATGAGTCGATGCGTCTTATGCGGCGAATAGAGTGGATAAACCTTATCGGCAACGTTTCACCGATGGTTGGACTGTTCGGGACGGTCGTCGGGATGATAAAACTTTTCAATGCGATAGTGGTTGCAGGAGGCCAGCCGCAGCCGGCCCAGTTGGCCGAAGGCATATCGGTTGCGCTGGTGACGACGTTTTGGGGACTGCTGATAGCGATACCTGCTCTGGCGGTTTATGGGATATTTCGCAACCGCGTCGAGACGCTTGGCAACGAGGCGCTTGCGGCCGGCGAGGAGATTTTGCCCCAGGTCAGGCGTATAGTGCGCAGGCGAATAGCAAAATTAAGTACCGACGCGCCGGCAGCAGAGGCGGCGAAGCCGGCGATTCGCGAGATACCCGGCAAGCGTGGCCGGCAGGACAGGCAGTCGCAGATGCGGCAGTTGTAGCGCGAGGGCGTATGCGGTCGAGAGCTATTAGCTTTAGTAACCTCGGTACGCCGGGTGCTTTTAACCTGACGCCGGTGATAGATATAGTTTTTTTGTTGATTATATTTTTTGCGGTGGTTTGCAAATTTCTCGAGGCGGAGAACTTTCCCGTGACAGTGCCGGGCGGCTGTGATTCCGCACAAAACCAGGTCGAGTCGCAGGCCGCTATGGTGACGGTTACCGTGATGAGGACCGGCGCTGGCGTGAGTGAATTCGCAGTGGGTTCTGAGAAGGTTTTCGCATTGAGCTATGATGATGTTGCGGCGAAGCTTGCCGGGCTGATAAACGAACGACTGAAGACCCTGCCGGCGGATAGCAGTGTGGTGACTCTGCGTATTGACAGGGACGTCTGCTACGGTGAGGCGCAGTATGCGCTGGCTGCGATAGCGGAAAGTGCGGCGAGGGATATTCGTGTTTCGGTGCTGTCTGAAGAGATTGCAGAGTCGAAGTAACCGCAGCGAGCTTTGCAGGCGTGCTTATGGCGGATGGTGGGGTGTGCTTTCTATGGGTCTGGGGTGGGATAAAAGGCCTATAATTCGCTTGATTTATGACCTTTAGGTTTGGTATCATATTTAGCGTATATTTAACCACCCCCGGTACGCCGGGACAGGAGGTGTTGTGGTGAAACGGTTGTTTTTTGCAGTTTTTATCATTTCAGCTTTTTTTGGCATCGCGAATGCTCGCGCAGGGGTAATCTGGGGTTGGGGCTACAACAATTATGGCCAGATTGACCCGCGTGGCAGCACCGATTTCGTGGCGGTATCCGCCGGCTGGGGTCACAGCCTGGGATTACGTGAGGACGGCTCGCTTGTGGGCTGGGGGCGGGATGATTTCGGCCAGGCGGACCCCTGTGATGGTAATGATTTTTCTGCTGTGGCCGCCGGCTGGTACCACGGGATTGCACTGAAGAAAGACGGTTCGCTCGTGGGCTGGGGACGAGACGATTCCGGTCAGGCGACGCCTCCGACGGGTAATAACTTTGCGGCAATAGCCGCGGGCGGATATCACAGCTTGGCCTTGAGGACAGACGGCAGCATTGTCGGCTGGGGCAACAGTGATTATGGCCAGGCGACGCCTCCTGCCGGCACCGATTTTGTGGCTATCGCAGCCGGCCGGGATTACAGCCTGGCCTTAAAGAAGGATGGTTCCATTGCCGGGTGGGGAAATTGTTTTACTCCTCCAGCAGGAAATTATTTTGTGGCCATCGCCGCGGGCGGCAAGCACTGTCTGGCCCTGAAGACCGACGGCTCGATAGTCGGCTGGGGCGCGAATGAATATGGTCAGGCCACACCACCAGCAGGCAATGACTTTACGGCAATCGCGGCAGGTATGTATCACAGCATAGCGGTACGACTGGACGGCTCTGTTGTCTGCTGGGGCAGCGATGAGTTCGACCAGTGCACCGCTCCAGCGATAACAAACTTTGTCGTAATAGCGGGCGGAGGATACCACAGTCTTGCGGTTTACAAGTTCTTCGAAAGTGACATTGACGGCAACTGCAGGATTGATTTTTATGACCTTGACGAGATAGTCGGCGACTGGGGCAGGTGCAACGAGCATGACGAGATTTTCGGCTGGGGCCTTGCGGCGACTCCGAAGGCCGACCTTGTGGACCTTGTGGATATCGACGCGGGTGCTTATCACAGTGTAGCGTTGAGAAGCGACGGCGCTGTTGTAGGTTGGGGCTACAATGACGCCGGCCAGGCAACGCCTCCCGACGGGAATGATTTTGTCGCAGTCTGTGCGGGATTATGGCACAGCGCGGCTTTAAGGTCCGACGGCTCGATAGTGTGCTGGGGCGACAATACCGAAGGGCAGACGGACGCTGCCGACGGGAATGATTTTGTGGAGGTGGCGGCGGGCGCGTACCACAGTGTGGCCTTGAGAGAAAACGGCTCGATAGTTTGCTGGGGCGATGATTCTTTTGGACAATGCAGTTCTCCAGGTGGATATAACTTTGTATTGGTGGCCGCGGGCGACTATCACACTCTTGCGTTGAAGCAGGACGGCTCAATTGTCGGCTGGGGATACGATTATTACGGTCAGGTAACGCCTCCGGCGGGCAATGATTTCGTCGCGATAACAGCGGGTGCGTCTCATGGTGTGGCTTTGAAAGAAAACGGCACAGTTGTCGCCTGGGGAGACAATTACTATGGCCAGACGGTTGTTCCCGACGGCAATGATTTCGTGGCAATAGACGCGGGCGGATATTCCAACTGGGCTTTGAAGTCGGACGGCTCAATCGTTAGCTGGGGCAGATATAGCGAGCCGCCTAAAGGAAAAGGGTTTTCGATTATCGCAGTGTGCTATTATCACGGCCTGGCGATAAAACAGGACGGCTCGTTTGTCGGCACGGGTAACAATGACTATGGCCAAGTCAGCACGATTTCCGGGCACGAATTTATGGACGTGGCTGGGGGCTTGCTTCACAACCTGGCACTGACCAGAGAGGCAGGCATAATCGGCTGGGGAAATAATGATTACGGCCAGGCGAGGCCTCCGGCGGGCAATAATTTTGTTGCAGTGGCCGCTGGTGATTACCACAGTCTTGCCTTGACAAAGAACGGCGAAGTGGTTGGCTGGGGGGATAATTCCTATGGTCAGGCGAATTCCCCGACGGGGAGCGACTTTACCGATATAGCCGCCGGCTGGGAACACAGTGTTGCACTGAGACAGAACGGCTCGATTGTCTGCTGGGGCGATAACTCCTCGGGTCAGTGCAACAGGCCGTCGGGGTATAACTTTGTCGCGGTTGCTGCGGGTGGGGCGCATAATCTGGCCCTGCGGTCGGACGGCTCGATTGTCTGCTGGGGCGATAATGGTTTTGGCCAGGCCAAAGCTCCGGCCGGGAAAAACTATGCGGCTGTAGCTGCGGGTGACTATCACAGCATCGCGCTGAAAAAGGATGGTTCGATAGTCGCCTGGGGCGACAATACCTTCGGCCAGACGAAGCCTCCCGCGGGCAATGATTTTGTAGCGATAGACGCGGGCGCAGACCATGGTCTTGCATTGAAGAAAGACGGAACGATTGTTGCCTGGGGCGATGATTACTACGGACAAACGATGGTCCCCGAGGGCGATGGCTTTATAGTGGTTGCGGCGGGAGCGTATCACAATCTCGCCATACACAGAACTTATTACAGCGCGTTTATCGGCGATTTTAACGGCGATTGCAGAGTCAACTTTTACGATTTCGCGGAAATGGCATCAAACTGGCTGGCGGAGTGTGCCACGCCGGATTAGGATTTCACGTTGTGTGGCGTTAAACAACACCGGCCCGGCGGGGGAGGTTGTTCCGTTCATGCGGATTCCTTTCGGGTCTTTTTGTGTTTTGCCGTGGCCAGGTCGGCATTACCCTCGACGATGTCCTGTGTGATGACGTATTTAGCGGGCTTCGGCTCTTCGGGCAGTTGATACATCAGGTCGACCATAAGCTCCTCTGCGATTGCGCGAAGGGCGCGGGCTCCGGTATCCCGCTGAAGCGCCTTTTTTGCCAGGGCGTGCAGGGCGCCGTCGGTGAACTCAAGCTCTGCGTTTTCCATCTCGAAGAATCGCTGGTACTGCCGGACGAGCGCGTTTTTGGGTTTTGTCAGGATGTCGATAAGTGCCTGTTCGTCGAGGGCCGAGAGGGTGGTAATGACCGGCAGTCGGCCGACCATTTCGGGTATCATCCCATACTCGATAATATCTTCGGGGATGACCTGCCTGATGATGTCGCTGTATTCGCTCTTGTCGTCGGTTTTGCCTGAGAGCTCGGAATTGAAGCCAATCATTTTTTTGCCGAGGCGTTTTTTGACGATGTTCTCAAGCCCGACGAACGTGCCGCCGCAGATAAAGAGGATATGAGTGGTGTCCATCTGGATATAGGATTGTTCCGGGTGTTTTCTGCCGCCCTGGGGCGGGATGTTTGCGGTGGTTCCCTCAAGCATTTTCAACAACGCCTGCTGAACGCCCTCGCCGGAGACGTCTCTTGTAATGGAGATGTTTTGCATGGTCTTGCCGATTTTGTCGATTTCGTCGATATAGACGATTCCTCGCTGGGCTGCTTCGAGGTCGAAGTCGGCGTTCTGCAAAAGGCGCAGCAGGAAATTTTCGACGTCCTCGCCGACGTAGCCGGCCTCGGTGACTGTTGTGGCGTCGCAGATTGCGAAGGGCACGTCGAGAAAGCGGGCCAGTGTGCGGGCCAGGAGCGTTTTTCCCGAGCCGGTCGGGCCTATGAGCAGGACGTTGGATTTATCGACCTCGACTTCGCTTTCTTTGCTGTCGACGTGGCGCAGGCGCTTGTAGTGATTGTGCACGGCGACGGCGAGATATTTCTTGGCGTGTTCCTGGCTGATGACGTACTGGTCGAGGTATTCCTTTATCTGTCTGGGATTGGGCAGTTTTCTTGAAGTGTCGGCGGCCCGGCTGGCCTGCCTGCGATTCTGTTTGATGATGTCATTGCAGAGTCCTACGCAGTCGGGACATATAAAGACCTTGCTGGGGCCTTCGATGAACGTGTCCTGCTGGCTGCTTGCCCGGCCGCAAAAGCTGCAAATCGCCCTGGTTCGATTATTGTCCGATTGTTTTGCCATAGCTGGTGTTATCCTTTCGGAATTATTACCGTAACCGCCTTATTGTAAATCGGCAGTTTGTTTGTTGCAACTTAATTGGCTTTGGCTGAATGGGCCGGGACGCCCAATAGCACGTTTTAATGCAATATCTGTCTTTTCAGAGCATCGAGTTTTTTCGCCCAGGGAGCCGGTATGACTGGATACGTGTTTTCGAGGACTTCGATTGTGTGGTGAAGGTCCGGTTTGTTTATCGAGGGCGTTTTCGCCACGCAGGCAAGCTCGTGGTATTTGGCCTGCCACCAGGACCAGCTTTTACGGTTTTGTGCCGGGCTGTCGTTTCGTCGAAGCTCGGATATTTTGGCCCAGAGTTCGGCTGATTTCTCGAAGTTTCCCTGTGTCATCAGCAGCCGGGCCTTGCAGCGGAGCCAATAAACGTCGTTTTCGTCGGCCAAGGGATTCAGCAGATTTTCCGCCCGGTTCAGGTCGTCGGTGAAAACCGACACTTCCGCCAGTGTCAGGGCGGCTTGTCGGTCATTGATGGATTTGTAAGCGAACTCGGCGAGCGTGTTGCAGTCAGCTAGCATTTGTTTAAAGTCTGCCGCTTGTTGTTCCCACACTTCGATTCTGTTCACTATAGCGGATATGATTTCGTAAGCGACAGGTGACATTGAACCGCTGTCGGGTATGATTGCTTGCGACATATATTGAGCCGATTCTTCGAGACGGCCGAGTTGAAGCAGTGCCTGTGCTCTGAAAAATTCATATTGCAGGCCGGGAGTCGGCTCCGCGATGTCGAGAATCTCGAGGACCTGTTCGGCCGAATCGTTGCTGTCTTTGATGAGTAGCTGTTCGCAATATATGTTCATCGCTTCCCAGCGAAGCCGGCGCTTCGGCTCTTCTGAGCCGGTGCAGCCGAGTATAAAACCGCGCAGCGGACTTAGGATTTCATTCGGCTCGTTAGGCCCTGTCGGCGATTTTAATTTGAACTTAAGTAATTCAAGAGTTGCTCTGTCCTGCCAGATGGTCTGTGAGCTGCCGGCGAGCTGCGACAGCATTTCGACGGCTTGATTCTGTCTGCCGCAGTCGTTTAGCAATGTGCCGTAGAGATACTGCATTTGTTCGGTCATCTTGTCCGAGGCAATTCGGGCTAAGTTGTCGAAGGCAGAGAGGGCTAATTGGCAGTCAATTTTGTCTTTACCGAAGCGGTCATAGGCGAGCTGGGCCGCCTGTTCGGCAATTGCATCGGCCTCGAGGTCGAGGAGCACGCTTTTCTGCTTGTGCTGGAGCGAGCTTGCATCTATGAGCAGCGTGATGGTTTTGTCGGGGTCGGATTCGATGACCGCAATTCCGGCAGCGTAAAGTGTCAGAGGCGTCCTGAACTTGTCGATGTCGCAGAGTTTTAGAAGTGATTCCTTGTATGCAGATAGCTTTGTTGTCCAGGTGGTATATGCGGCAAGCTCGGCGTCGGTGATGGTGAGATTGTTCAGGTTTGCCGGCTCGGTGTCCTGCCTGGATATATCGGAAAGTATCAGGTGGCCTAAAATTGGTCTTGTTTCCGGGAAGGTCTGCGTGCTCCCGGCGAAACCGTCGGGTTCGTATTTACGCTGTAAAAGCATTACAGAAAGAATCAGTTCGAGGTGCCTGTCCGAGCGATTTTGTTCGAGAATTTTGATTAGGGAATCGAGTTGCTCAGGCGTGGCCTGGCCGAGCAGCTTGATTCTCTCAATCTCCGCTCGAACGGGACGCGCCACGTCGGAATAAATCTTGAAGACCTCAAGCTCCTGCAGTGCTGCTACTTTTTGGTTAGGGTCAGTTCGGGCAAGCCGGACCAGTGCGCACGCTTTTATAAGTCGTGCGTCGATATTGTTGTATTCTCGGTCAAGGTTTTCCGCCTGCCGGATGATATCCTGCAGTATCGCGTCGCCGTGCGCGGGTTCTGCCGAGAGCGCGAGATAGTAATCGATTTGTAGTTTGGAAAGCGTCGTTTCATAGAGGTCGCGAGCGAGCTTTCGCCAAAGCCCCGTGGAGCCGTATCTGGTTTCCCAGTCGGTGCCCTGATAGTCTTCGATTTGTTGTTTGAAATTTCGCTGGGTATCGGCGAGTTGCTGTAAGTCGTTGGCGGCTTTTTCCGCGAGTTGATAAAGAATGAGTTTGTCCTGCGGATTTATGAATCGGTCATAGTATTCATAACTGATTCGCAGGTCGAACGTCTGCTGCAAAAAATCGTCATAGATACGCTGAGCCTGCCCGGAGAGATTGTTTATATCATCGGCGGTGGGCGGCTCATCGGCTGATACAACGGCACAGAAAATAAACAGTATGCAAACGGAGGATGCGAGCAGGATTGGGAATTGCCTGTCAGCCGGGACCTTCATCGTTCGGCGGCTCCGTCATCTGAAAGGTGATATCGGTTAATCCCATTCCGTAGAGGGCATTGTAGATTCTGGCGACGAAGTCCCATTTCACCCCGGCTTCGCAGGTGATTTCGATGGGGTCGGATACGTATCTTTTTTGCTCGAACAGGCACTGGCTGGTTTTTTCTATAAGTGCGGCAAGACCCTGCTCGGGATTCAGTGAGGCGATATCTACAGTGCCGGAAGTGCCGATTTGGACGCGGCAGCCGGTGTCTGTAGCGAGGATTTGAAAGGTCAGCGGCTCAGGTTTTACAAGTGTTTGTGTTCCGGCTGCGGCAGTGGCCAGTTGCAACGGCAGGTAGTCTTCTTTGGGGCGGTAGTTTGCAGCGACGAGGAAGAAAATCAGCAGCAGGAAAATCATATCAATCATCGGTGCCATTCGCAGGCCGATGCGGGGACGGCGCGAGGTATTCGAGGTGTCGCGGGTGTTTATCTTATTGCTGATGTGCCCGAACATTTTCAATTGCCGAACCTCCGTGGTCAGCAGTGTATTTTTTAACCGCTTTTTTCTTTTACGAATTGTGCGCCTTTTTGCAGGGCCTTTTTGTTGAGCGGTATCATAATGTGGTATCGCTCGGCGAGAATGTCCGGCAGGCAATCAGCCGCCGCGTCAGGACTGAAAAGGCCGGACTTCTGCAGGAAGGCGCCGATGGCGACCATATTGGCGACCTTTGCGTTGCCAAGCTCAATCGCAATTTCCTCCGCGGGCAGTCGGACAATCTCAATCGAGTCATCGAGCTGAGGTGTACTGTCAATCATGGAGCAATTCATCACAAGCAGACCGGCCTTTTTTAATTTCGGGGCGTACTTTTCCAGCGACGCACGGTTCATAACGATGACGGAATTGGGTGTATCGACCACGGGGGATGCAATTTCATCGTTTGAAATAGTAACCATACACTTTGAAGTCCCGCCTCGAACCTCGGCCCCGTAGGAAGGCATATAGGTAACATGCTTGCCTGCCTTCATCGCAGTTTGCGCCAGCAGTTTGCCCGCGAGGATAATACCCTGACCTCCGAAGCCGGCGATTACAACTTTTTCACATTGATTGTTGGTTGGTTTTCCCATGTGAACACAAGTATTCCCGAATGCGGGGCCTAACCCTTGCAATATGTAATTGCGCTATGATGAAGCCGCAAACACTACCTGTGATTACGGCGATAGTAATGCCGCCAGTAATACCACCGATACGCCCGTAGTAAAACTTTCCAAATGCCGTCCCTGCTGCAATGCAGAGAAACATTATTGTACCCAATATCGTGTTCAAAAGAAAAGTGCGCCAGGGTGTACGGTCGCTCATGCGACATTCTTTCCATACTTCTTTACGGGTTTCTTCCGGCAGGTCTTCCAGTTCAGGAATCGAATTATACGACCAGTATAGTGTCATAGGTCAGCCTTTTAATCGACCGAGCGGAAAGACCTTAGTCATTTCGTTTTGAATCCAGAGCATCGCGTCGGGCGGAGATAATCGCCAGTAGGTCGGACACGGCGAAAGCAGCTCGATTAGCGAAAGCCCTTCTGCTTTATTTAACTGCAGCTCGAAGGCGTGCTTCAGGGCCTTTTTTGCGGCCCGTATGTGTGAGACACTGCACAGCGCGCATCGTTCGACGTAAGTCGCGCCGGGCAGTATTGCCAGCAGCTCGGCAATCTGTAAAGGATAGCCGTCATGTGCGGGGTCTCGCCCGGCCTGGGTGGTTGCGGTGACCTGGCCTAACATCGTTGTCGGCGCCATTTGTCCGCCTGTCATACCGAAGACGGCGTTGTTGATGAAAACGACCGTTATCTGTTCGGCCCGGTGTGCGGCGTGAATTATTTCGGCCGTGCCGATAGCCGCTAAGTCGCCGTCGCCCTGATAAGAGAATATAATGTAGTCGGGGTTGGTTCTTTTCATACCGGTTGCGACGGCAGGCGGTCTTCCGTGAGCGACTTCGACCATATCGACGTCTAAGTAATCATACGCCAGCACCGCGCAGCCGACGGGTGCGATGCCTATGGTTTTCCCGCGGATACCCAGCTCGTCAACTACTTCGGCAATAAGCCGATGCGCAATGCCGTGCCCGCAGCCCGGGCAGTAATGCGTGGGGCAGTCTTTAAGCGTTTGCGGTCTTGTAAAAACTTTCTGCATCATTTCTTTTTCGGGTGAATTGTCACTTGCTGAATTTTTTCCAAAACCTGTTCTACGGTTGGCACGCCGCCTCCGGGCCTTCCCCAGAAAACCACCGGTGCTTTGCCTGCTACGGCTAAGTGAACGTCCTCGACCATCTGGCCGCAGCTAAGCTCAACGACGAGAAAAATCCGCAATTGTTCTGCCGCCCGGCTTATCTGCTCATACGGAAAGGGCCAGAGCGTAATCGGCCGAATCCAGCCGACCTTGATTCCCTGTTGTCTCGCCTTTTGGACTGCGCCGCGAACTATTCTTGCCGCGATGCCGTATGCGACAACGACTACGTCGGCGTCGTCCACTTCGTATTGCTCGCAGCGGATTTCATTTTTCTCGATTTGGCGGTACTTGGCCTGAAGGTCGTAGTTATGCTGCTCGACGGCGCCTTCCGCCAGCCACAGCGAGCGGACGATGTTTTGTTTTCTGCCGTCTGCGCCGGTCAGCGCCCAGTCCTTTTCCGGCAGCTTTCTGCGGGGTTTTTTCTCTATTGTAATCGGCTCCATCATCTGGCCTAAAATGCCGTCGGCTAAAATCATAACCGGGATTCGATACTGGTCCGCCAGGTCGAATGCAAGCGGCATAGTATCGACGAACTCCTGAACGCCTGATGGGCCGAAGACGATGCAATGGTAGTCGCCGTGTCCGCCGCCTTTTGTTGACTGGAAATAATCACCCTGCGACGGTGCGATATTACCCAGGCCGGGGCCGCCGCGCATAACGTTGACGATAACCGAGGGTAATTCAGCGCCGGCTAGATAGCTTATACCTTCCTGCATTAAGCTGATACCGGGGCTTGAGGAGCTGGTCATGGCGCGTTTACCGGTGGCCGATGCTCCGAAAACCATATTTATGGCGGCAAGCTCGCTTTCGCTTTGTATGAAGACCTTTCCCTCTTCGGGCATCCTTTTCGACATATAGGCAGTGACTTCGTTCTGCGGTGTGATGGGATAGCCGAAGTATGCGT
>CAZQWM010000021.1:0-36410 GCA_964597035.1 uncultured Pirellulales bacterium | reverse complement strand
TCCGTCCCGATAAGGGCCGCACCGATAATCGTCGCCCGGAATCTTTGTAGAAACTCCGGCTGCCAGAGCTGAAGAAATTCCAAAATACACGTCGCGATAAACACAATAACGGGGATTCTCACGACATTGGCTTTTTTCGGCCGGAAGAAAAAGAACACTAAGCTCCAGAAGATAACGTAAAGGACGTCCGGGACATAGAACCTGACCCAGTTATCCGCCGGGCCGCGATAACAACGCCACATCAAAAAGCCCATCGGCGTGATAACGGCAAGGCAAACCAGAATTTTAATTCGCTGTTTCGTGAATATTATCATCAGGGAATAGTGTTACTTATGCTTCTTTATCAACGTCACCTCACCTGAGCCGGCCGGCAGAAGCGTTGTTCACAGGGGGCGTTCGGCCAGGTCGAGACCGATTATAACTATATATACTCGACCGTTGCGGGCGGCTTGGGGGTCAGGTCATAAAGGCAGCGGTTGACACCCTTAATGTCGGTTATTCGCCGGCAGATACTCTCCAGCTTTTCCCACGGCAGCCGGGTTGCTGTGGCTGTCCGCGCATCTGTGCTTTCGATGCACCGAACGACGATAATCCGGCCGAATTCCCGCTTGTTGTTTCTTATACCCGTAGCGTAATCATTAAGCAATACTGCCAGATATTGAAATGCCCCCGTCCCGGTAAGCTCCTCCTCTACGATTGCCGTCGCGGCACGAACGGTTTGTAGCTTTTCCTCGCTTACCTCGCCAACGATTCGGGCCGCCAGTGCCGGCCCTGGGAAAGGTATCCGCTGTGAAATCTCCGCTGGTATCTTTAGCAGCTCAGCAACTTTACGAACGTCGTCTTTGCGCAGTGTCCTGAGCGGCTCAATAACGGTGTAGCCGTATGATTTTTCGGTGTCGATACCCAGTTGCGTCAGGATATTATGCTGCCGCTTGATGCCCGCCACCGTTTCCTCGATGTCGGTCAGAATAGTGCCGTGAAGCAGGAATTTTGCCCCCGTTTTTTTGACGAGTCGGCTGAAAATACTCGAATAAAACGTATCCGTTATCGCCTGGCGTTTCTTTTCGGGGTCGGTAATACCCTTCAAAGCAGCTAAAAATTCCTTTCGTGCATCCTCCAGTTCCACCGGGATTCCCATATCGGAGAAGATTTTAACTACTCGTTTCGGCTCACCCTCACGCATGAGTGCGTTGTCAACAAATATGGTCTTCAGCCGACCCCCGATGGCGCGATGCCCCAGGACCGTTACCGTTGAGCTGTCAACACCTCCGCTTAGGGCGTTTATTGCTATACCGTCACCCACGATTTGTTTGATTTCCGCTACCTGCTCATCGATGAATTTCTTATAATCCATTATCTGCTCCTTCCATCACTTGTCCGTCAAAACCGCTATCTATACGCCTACGGGCCGCTCTCAACCACTCAGGTTTTCACTAATTACGCATAACTTGCACATATAAAGATAGCGTTTGGCCAAGGCGGTGTCATCCAAAATGTCCACAGGCCGTGATAACTCCGCTAAGCCAAAAGCTCATCGGTGTGATTGTGGCAAGGCCAACCAGTATTCTGATTCGGTGTTTCGCAAGCCCCATCAGAAACAGCATTACGCTCCAACCACCTGTAATCAATGAAAAAAACGAAGATTGTTAGTAAAATAAATACAGGTAGACTGTATGGCCATGGATAAAAAGCATCTGCTTAACTTTGCGTTCGGGAAGTTGTCAATTCGACGGGCGATACTCTCTGTTGCCTTCGTTTATATCTGCTTTGCTGTCTATGCTCTGGTCTGGTCTGACCGTATTATTTTTCAGCCTCCACAAACAAGCTACGCCGACTCTCAGGATATAATAAAGCTTACCACCAGCGATGGCTGCTCAATCTCGGCAATTCATAAAGTCAATCCAAACGCTGAATACACTGTGCTATACAGTCACGGCAACGCCGAGGACCTTGGACATAATCGTCCGTTCCTTAACGAATACTTCGATGAAGGTTTCTCGGTTTTAGCGTATGACTACCATGGGTACGGCACAAGCCGGGGCCGGCCCACATCCAAAAATACATACAGGGACGCCGATGCCGCTATGAAGTATCTCATGGAAGATGCAAAGGTTCCCTTAGACCGGATTATCCTCCACGGCCGTTCGCTCGGCAGCGGACCGTCACTATATTTGGCACAGAAACATAACGTAGCCGGTGTAATTATCCAGAGTGGATTTGTGACGGCGTTTCGTGTCGTCACGCGCTTTCCGTTACTACCCTTTGATAAATTCCGAAACATCGCACGAATAGCCGATGTTAACTCCCCCGTCCTTGTAATCCACGGCGAGAACGACAGTGTTATTCCCATCTGGCACGGCAGGATGCTCTTCAACAAAGCTAAGCAACCTAAGACGTTCTGCTGGCTCAAGGGCATCGGACACAATGACCTCCCCCAATCCATACGAAGCGAATACTGGGACTCAATCGATCGATTCGTTAACCTGATTGAAAAAACATCCCCAAGCGCAGGTTTGCCAAGATAACTAACAGGAATCTAAAGCAACACATACTCCCGATTCTTGCGGCTGGATTTAGAAATGAAAAATTACGGTGCCAGAAATGCGTCCGATTCGGACGAAGGCAGCTCCGTCCCTTCGTAGGTCATTTTGTCCCGGAGCGTGAAGATATCGTCGAGCGAGATATCGGCGTGGCGAGCTTTGAGAAACTTGACTGAGCCGTCGCAGAACAGGACGTTCTGGCCCCGGCCGGTGTGGTTGGAGCTGTTTATATTCAGTAGTTCGTCGCTGATTTTGACTATCAATTTGCCGTCAGGATTGGGCGCCGATTGGAGGGCTTTTTCAAAGACAGGGCTAAGGTCGGCTATTATTACACGCCGGGCGGGTGTATCACCAGCTGACTTGGGACAGCCAATCCTGAAACTGTAGGTCACATAGTTTCTGTTGGGGAAGTCGTTGTAATCTTTGGGTTCACATTGGAAGGTGCAATCTGGTTTTGTAGCGGGGCAAATAAAATCATTCGGCTTGGCGTATTTTTGCCTCACCAGCAGCCACATCCTGCGGGTATTCGACACATTTTCCGGCCCCTGATATCCAACTTTCCACCACGGGCTGCCGGGAACGGCTGCGATGTTGGGCATCTGGTTATTGTTGTCCGCCCTGTAGTTGCTTATGGCGCCGAATAGGCCCGCCAATTGCCCCTCGCACTGGGTCTGCCAGTACCTATGATGGGCGTAGGTCGAGGCCATTTTGAAGCCGGTAATTGCTGTGGTCCCTACAATAATGAATACGGCAGCGGTTGCGAGCCGGCCGAAAACGCTGCGCCAGAAGCCACCCTCGGCCTTGCGATGCTGCTCAGCAGCAAGAAGCTGCTCGAGCTGGACCTTGCCGGTGCGTACAGCCTGCTGGGCACGCCAGATGGTCCCTTCAGCCAGCTCTTCGGGGCATTCTTCTGGCGTAATCGCGTCTAGAGGCGATAACGAGGCCTTAATTGAGGCAACCAGCCGGGCCGCCTCGTCATCGGAGAAAATTATCTCCTGGGCCAAAGCGGATTCTTGTTCGGAAGTGATTCCAAGACAGTAATCGAATAGAAGTTGCTTCTGCTGCTCGGTAAGACGTGTCATTGGTCTTTTTTGCTCCTTACGGCTGCTTTCCAGTCTTTAGAAAACCGGCCGACCGCCGTATGCAGCCGGCTTTTTACCGTGCCAATGGGTATACTGAGTATCTGGGCCATTTGTTTGTAAGAAAATTTGTTGAAGTAGGCCAAAACTAAAATTTCTCTCAGATTATCCGGCATATCCAATATAACCCGACGTACGGAGGCGGCGGTTTCGTCATTTTCGAGGTCCTCGAAGGGGCGTTCCTCCTCGGCAGAGAGAACGTTGAGCATATCGCCAAAAGACATATCCTCAGATGCGCTCATACTACCGATGGTTACGGCGGAGGTCCTTTGCATCTTTCGCAGGGCATCTTTGGCCTTGTTGGCGGCGATTGTGTATAGCCAAGGTCGAAGCGGCCGGCTACGGTCAAAGCTCTCCTGGCTGGTGAAAAGCTGCAAAAAGGCCTCTTGGAAGACGTCCTCGATTAGGTCGTGCCGGTTAAGGAAGTTGCGCAAAAAAGCGTAAAGACCGTTTTTGTACCGATTTACGATTTCCCGGAACGCACCTTCCTCGCCGGCCGCAGAGCGGTCCAGTAGTTCCGCGTCACTGAGTTTCGCAAATTCGGTTCTCATCTCTATTTATGACACTGTCGGCAAGTTAAAGGTAAACATAATAATCTAAACGATTTATAAGTAAACAACAAACTTTTCCGGTAGGAATTGGCAATACGCGGCAATGATGTTGAAGACAGCTTCGGAAAATGCTAAAATAAATAACACACAGAAAAAATGACATTGGGGGGCGGGAGGTGGACTATGATGAGGAGCATAATCGTTTGTCTCGCAAGCATCTGCGCCGCGGCAGTTGTCTGTCAGGCAACGATAATCACGGTCGACGATGACAGCCCTGCGGATTTCAACAATATCCAGGCAGCAATAAACGCATCAGGCACAGGCGACGTGGTAGAGGTCCAGCCGGGCACATACAACGGCTCGGGTAACCGCGATATCGATTTTCTCGGCAAGGCAATTACCGTGCGGAGCACTAATCCGGCAGACCCCAATGTCGTCGCCAATACAATCATCGACTGCCAGGGCACAAGCAGCCAGCCGCATCGCGGCTTCAGGTTTCACAGTGGGGAGACATCTTCATCAATTCTGTCAGGCCTGACGATAATCAACGGCTATGGCCCGGATGAGGATATAGGATATGGCCCGCAATCATACGGAGGTGCCATTTTCTGTTACGACTGCGCCCCGACAATCAAGTATTGTCAAATCGAAGCCAATCAAGCAAAATATGGGGGGGCAATCTATTGTTACGATAGCAGCGCGAGAATCAAAAATTGCATAATAAGCAGTAACTCAGCAATCAATACTGGTGGGGGAATAACTTGCAATGCAGGCGCCTCGATAATTATGCAATGCATTATTAAAAGCAACTCAGGTTCTTACGGTGGCGGACTGGAGATTATAGATGAAACTGCGACAGTTAAAGGATGTATCATTACCAGTAATTCAGCAAACTACCGCGGAGGTGGCGTTCGTGTTATAGGAGGCAACATAACACTTCTAAACTGTACAATTGCTGATAACTCGGCAGGCCAGTATGGGGGTGGGCTATATTGCCAGGATACCACTGCAGTCGCCTCTAACTGCGTTTTATGGACTAACACGGCACCCCCCGGCGAGAACGTCTATCCTTCAGATATCGATATAACATACAGCAACGTTGGAGGCGGGTACAGCGGGGAGGGAAATATCGACGCCGACCCGTGTTTCTTTAATCCCTCAGCCCAGAATTATCACCTGTCGGATAACTCGCCATGCATCAATGCAGGAGACCCATGTTACAGTAGCAGCCCCGGAGAAGTCGATATCGACGGTCACCCGCGGATTATAAACGGCAGAATCGATATGGGGGCGGACGAACACATACCTTCAGATATCGCTTTTCTCACTGTTTCGCCAGCCAGTATGCACTTCTCTGCGCTTTACGACGGCGCAGACCCGAATCACCAGACGCTGACGATATGGAACGACGGAGGCATGACGCTCAACTGGCAAATCAGCGAAGATTGCTCCTGGCTAAGTGCTGCGCCATCGTCGGGAATATGCACAACCGAAATCGACGAATCAGAGATTACCGTCAGCAGTTCCGGTCTGGATGTAGGGCTCTACGAATGCGAGTTGACCGTCTTCGACAACAACGCCCTGAACAGCCCGCAAATCGTGGATGTTATGCTGCACGTCACAGAGATTCCGCCATCAGAGTTCTGGCGTGATTATATTGATTTTCCCGAAGACCCGTTTACGTCGGATGCCATCTCTGAAAATGACCCCCGCTGGGTGAAGTACACTATAATACTGGCACCGCCCTATGACACGAACACCGTGTACTTCCAGGACAGCAAAGAATACCCGTTTCACTATGATTTCGCGACCGAGCTGCTGAATCCCTTTATCGTGATGACCCATGCCGAGTATGACCAGGTCAGCTTGTATGAGGAAAATCAGGAAGCGGCGCTCGGCGCAGTGATAGTGCCGCCGGACCCGGAAATTGCTGAATACGGAATTCAATTCGTTCGGTACGACGCTTACACCAAAGAACAAATCGCGGATATGTTTTACACGGTCGAGGCGAGCATTGTGGCAGCTCCGGACGTGCAGGCATTTTATTTCCCGTCTTATGAGCAGTTAGCCGTCGCGGAACAAAACCGTGAGTGGTTCGAAACACAGGGCATCCCGATAAGTTCGCCGGCCCGATGGGCCGAAGGAAACGTTTGTTATTCGCCCGGCTGGGCGCTGGGAACGCTCAAATACTTCCCCGGTGACCAGATTCAATCGGCCTATACGACCGGTGCCCTTTCAGCCGAAGACATACTGCTTACCGACGGCGTGCCTGCGGAGGTGCCTTTCGTTGCGGGAATCCTCTCACTGCTGCCTTCGACGCCGAGCTCGCACGTGGCGATTCTGGCACAGACGTTCGGAATCCCGTTTGGTCATCTGGCACTGGCACAGGACGCTGATAATGCGCAACAGCTTGTCGGACGGACCGTGCTAATATGCGTCGGTGAAAAAGACGGCGTTGAAAGTATCGCGATAAAAGATATGACCGGCCTTTTAACACAGGACCAAATCGACGAAATCCTGGCACTGAAGATACCCGAAGAGCTGGAGCTAACCGCTATGGAATCTTATGGTGATTATAGTGAAGATACCGACGGTCTGGTCCCGGACGATATCCGATATTTTGGAGGCAAGGCGGCGAACTACGGAATTCTGCGACGGGCCATCCCTGATAATTGTCCTAATGCGGTGGCAGTCTCTTTTGACCTTTGGAACGATTTTCTTGACCAGCCGATGACCCCCAGCGACAGCGTTATCATAGCCCCATACGGATACGTGCTTTTCTGGGCCGACGATGAGCCGGGCCAGGGCCCCACGCATGCCCAGTTCAAGCTCAGCAAAAGTGGTGAAGACATCGGTCTTTTCGACGTCGATGGCACTACTTTGATAGACGGCATCAGTTTCGGGGCACAGACGACGGACGTCTCATACGGCCGCTCGCCGGACGGCAACGACAACTGGTCTTTCTTCTCCGGCGGTGATATCAGCCCGAACGCTCCGAATCCCGGAATCGGCAGCAGCCCGACGCAGGGTTTATTCATCAACGAGTTTATGGCCGACAACGGTGCTATAGTGGCCGATGAATATGGTAACTATGACGACTGGCTCGAAATTTATAATGCGGGCTCAACAGCAATCGATCTGGGCGGGATGTATCTGACCGACGACCTCAGCGACCCTACCAATTGGATGGTTCCGGCCGGCATCACGGGTAATACACTTCGCGAGGAGATTGCCAACCGATTGGCAGGGTATAGCTATCCGCCTTCCGACCTTGCTGTTCTCTCGGCCGACCTCGCCGCCATCCGCAACATTATCACCAATCCCGATATTACACATTTCAGCCCGCAACTGGAGGATGCAATTATTGCGGTGCTGCAGGACCCGAATCACGGATTCAACCCGAACAGCAATATCCGTTTTAGAAGCTCGACTAACGTTGAGGACAGCAACAGGTTTTCCGGTGCGGGCCTCTATGACAGCTACAGCGGCTGCCTGGCAGATGAACTGGATGGCGATGACGATGGTCCCTGTGCCTGTGACCCGAACAAGACGAATGAGCGTGGTGTTTTCAGAGCCTTACGCAAGGTATTTGCAAGCTTCTATAATGACAACGCATATCTCGAACGCCTGCGCCACAGCGTAGATGAGAATGACGTAGGTATGGGGCTGCTCGTGCACCACTCTTTTCCCGATGAGTTCGAGCTTGCCAACGGCGTGGCGACTCTCGAAAAACGGCCATCAGACCCCAACCGGTATATAACACTGGTGACTCAAAAGGGCGCTGTTTCAGTCGCCAACCCGGAAGATGGCTCGATACCGGAAGAGGTAAGCGTCCTGTTCAGGTCATCATCTGACATTGAGATTACTTTAGTCCGCTCATCCAACCTGGTTATCCTCGGTGAAACGGTAATGGACTGGCCTGATGACTACAACTCTTTGGCAGAATTACTTGTGGAATCTGAAGCGGAATATGAAGCGGTTACCGGAAAAACCGAATATCTGCTGGACTTCGAATATAAGAAGATTACTTCGGGCGGCGCTGCTATGCCGGCCGGCGGACTTGTGGTCAAGCAAATCCGCGAGATTCCGAAATCGGAGCAGGGAGTGAGCGTAACAACGCCGTTTCTTGTGAATGAGCCGGTGCAGTACGTTACGTTCCAGGGGGAGGCGGGGGACGTTTATTCAAACCACTGCCTTAAAGGCCGGTGGACGCTTGGCACAAAGAGTATGTGGCTGACGGCAGAGAACTTAGCGAATAGTTTCTACGGCAGCGTCAGCCTGGAGTATGTAGCGGACGGACGAATAAGGACGATAACAGGTCTGCTTCCGGAATTGCCGGGCCACACACATACTTTTGCGAACGCAACAGCCACCGATGAGTTTACGATGCACCATTTATCCAATCCGCGCACGTATTGGTTAATCACAGAGGATGTGAAGACACAGGTCGGTCCAACAGAAAGTCCGATAGTGACACTGAGCGACTTCGGAGTGGAAATGCAAGGGTATATTACCAGCTTAAGAATTGGGGCCGATTATGCCCAGCCGCAGTGGAGCGGAGGGCCAAGCTCTGGTGAGACACGAATTATTTGTCCGGATTTGTCAAATTATACTTTTCAGCAACGTTCGTTCACCTACGGGGGAATTTCCATCACAACGTCTTTCTACTATGCATACTGGGAATCGATGATACTTACCTATCCGCTGTCGCATTTTGTCGAAACGACGATTACCGGGCTGACGACACAGCCGATTGTTTTACACGGATATTACTCGCAGACGTTTTGTCCGGGTCACCATAATTTCATTGAAAGTTTTCTTTTTGAACCACGACTGGAGCCGGGAATATCACAGAGCATTCTTGACCAGCTTGAGGCACAGAATGTTCATCTTATATATTTTTGGAGTGCTTCTCAGAATTCAACCATCTCAACACTGAGCTATGATGAAGTGCCGTTTCTTTCGGCTGATATAGACGACGACGGTGACGTTGACTTCCCGGATTTTGCCCGATTGAGCTCGCAGTGGCTTCACAGCGTGTGCGATGAATGCGAGGGAGCGGACTTAACCGGTGATGGGCGAGTGGATATAGACGACCTTTTGGAATTCTTGCGACAGTGGCTAAACGGGCTGTAAAAGCGGTGAGTATCGATTATACCCCGGAACTTACCAGATTTTCAAGGCAGATTTGGGCGGTTTGTTTGAGCTTCGCCAGACCCGGTCGCAAGAAAGATGACTCGGCAAAGCGACGCTGAAACTGCTCCTCGGTGAGACGGAGAATCTCATTCAAATCAAGCTCTGACCGGCCGGAGGAAAAAATAAAATCCCTGCTAGCGCAGGTCGGGGCTTTCTGGTAATGGGGACAGGCCAAAATACATTCGCTGCAGCCGAAAAGATTCCCGCCGATTTTACGGGCAAGCTCGGCGGGTATTTCCGATTTGCATTCGATTGTCAGATAGCTGATACATTTAGTGGCATCGAAGCGGCCGTCGGGTCTTAGCGCACCGGTCGGACAGGCGGATATGCACTCGTTGCACGAATCACAGGCCGAATCAATTTCTGATTTATGATTTATGATTTCCGATTTGAGGTCGAGATTTGTGACGATTTCACCTAAGAGGATTTGCGGGCCTAAGCGGGGATTGACGAGCATATGATTTTTCCCGATGAAACCGAGTCCCGCCCTGACGGCCAAAGCACGCTCGAGCAACGGAGCCGAATCGACGCAGATTTTGAACCGCAGGCCGGGG
Source organism: uncultured Pirellulales bacterium (assembly GCA_964597035.1). Classification (GTDB taxonomy): domain Bacteria; phylum Planctomycetota; class Phycisphaerae; order Sedimentisphaerales; family Anaerobacaceae; genus Fen-1362. Next base: position 26,430 of record CAZQWM010000021.1, on the reverse strand, counting down.
CCGGATTGAGCAACGAGAAAATCAGCCAACTTGCGCAATCGCTTCTTTATGAACGAATGATAATCCTGATAACAAGCATAAGGTGCTACTCGGCCCTTCGCCTCGCTCTGCGTATTGCGTATTGCGTCACGCGATGTCTCAGGCCTGTGCCGGACCGGCGGTTTGTAATTGAGCCCGACGACGATTACAGATTCCGCGCCCGGCAGCAATCTGGCGGGATTGGTCCGCTTGTCCAAGTTCCTGTGCATATAGGTCATTTGGCCCGCGTAGCCGGCATCGAGCCACGCAATAAGACGATTAACCTGGGAGCGGCGAACGGGCGAGGCGTCGGTAATCCCTGCAACGTCGAAGCCGAGTTCGAGTGCCTTTTGTTTTATCTGCTCGGTTAAAGACATTTCGGCATATTATATCCCTTCATCTGGCAATAGCAAAGCCGCTTTGGGGAAAAACATATCGTTGTAAGACTAAGACTGAGGCATTATATTGGTGCAAACCATAATCGAATGGAGATAAAAAGTGGCTGACGAAATGGTAGGAATAATAGGCGGAACCGGACTGGAGGAGGCAATTGGAAACAAGATAAAGGATGTTAGGTTCAAAGATATAGCGACGCCGTTCGGCAGGCCGAGCGACAAAATTATGGTGGGTAGAATAGGCGCCAGACGTGTTGCGATTGTCAACCGCCACGGAAAAGGCCATAAATTTTCACCGGGAGAGGTGCCCTATGCCGCGAATATATTCGCCCTTAAAAAGCTGGGTGTCCGGACGGTCATAGCTACTGGCGCGGTGGGGTCCCTTCGTGCATCAATCCGCCCGGGTGAGCTTGTCATTGTAAACCAGTTCATCGACAAAACATCCAAAAGGCAAAACAGTTTCTTCGCCAGCTACGGTGCCGTGCATTGCGAAATGGCCGAACCCCTTTGTGGCAGGTTGAGTCGAGTTATAGCGTCGGCGGCAAATCGGCTCGATGTCAGGACGCACCGAAAAGGAACATACGTTTGTATCGAAGGCCCGCAGTTTTCAACCAGGGCCGAATCCCTTATGCACAAAAAATGGAGCGGCGATTTGGTAGGAATGACTGCAATGCCTGAGGCGAAACTGGCCAGAGAAGCCCAGATGTGCTATGCACTGGTTGCACTGGTGAGTGATTACGACTGCTGGCGGCCAAGAAAACACGGAAATAAACGAACAGTAATACAGGAAATAATGGCGAATATACGGCGGGCGAGCGAGAATTGCCGGAAACTGATTGAGGCGGTGCTGACGGCAAAACGAGAGCTTGGCAGTGAAGACTGCAACTGCAGGAAAACCTTGGAGCTGGCGGTATGGACAAATCAAAAGCAAATACCCGCACGTCAAAAGAAAAAACTACTGGTGCTTTTCAGATAAAATCTGTGGCTTGACAGGACCGCCGGTAACGATATATTACTGAGCGGTTTGATTGGGGAAAACTTATAAAGGATTGCGGATATGAGAAAAATATGTGCGGGTTTGGTGATTCTGGCGGTGGTTGTAACCGGTTTGCTGATGGCGGGATGTGAGGAGGAGCAGGCGTCAGCGGATGTCAAAATGCATCGGCTGATTGCGGAAGAAAACCGGCAGCTAAAAAAACAGATGGATACACTGAAATCCCAAATGCAGCAGCAAAAAGAACAACTGTCACAATGCGAGCAGGAGAGGCAGAAATACAAAGAGAACTTCGACGAGACATTGGAAGAGCGGATTGACCAGCTTATGACAATATCATCTCAGGCAACCTCCGAATTAATGGCCGAGATTGAGCGTCTCAAGGCCGAGCTGGCGAAGCTAAAAGAGCCAGGCCCGGCTGAGGTAATGCAAGAGCAAAAACAAGAGAAAGAGAAACCAGACTTAGTGCAATGACCGCCGGACGCTCAGCCGCATGCTTTGCGAACGGCAGTAACGCAGTCGGGTGATTCCTCGTTTGGATATCGCTTTTGAAGGGCCGTGGCAACAAGGCCGACGAACATCGGTTGGGGGCTTAGAGGCCGCGAAGTCAGGCAGGGATGGGCCTGAGTGCCGATGAAATAGGGGTGCGTGGACAATTCGAGGATTTGCATAATCGGCTGACCGGGTGCCTTGCCCGAAAAGACCATACCCGCGTTTTCGAGTCTCTCGATATACCCCGGTGCAACTTCATAACGATGGCGAAAACGCATTCTCGCAGTGCGGGCCTTGCCGAAAAGACGATACGCAAGCGTGTCTGGCTTTAGCTCGATATCGTGCCCGCCAAGTCGCATATTTCCGCCGAGCCCTTCGATTTTCAATTGCTCAGGCAAGATGTCGATAACCGGTTCTTTACACTCCGGCTCAATTTCGGTGCTGTTAGCGTCGCTCAATCCGCAGATGCTGCGTGCGAATTCGACAACAGCCATCTGGAAGCCGAAGCAGATACCGAGGTAGGGCAAGCTGTTCTCGCGTGCGTATTTAACACAGCAGATTTTCCCTTCTGCGCCGCGGGTGCCGAAACCCCCGGGGACAATAACACCGTCAACGTCGGCGAACTCACCCGGCGTGTTCGCGTCGTCGAGATTTGTCGTATCAATCCATTTTATACTGACCTTCGCGGCCAGCGCAATACCCGCGTGCTCGAGGGCATTGATGATTGACGCGTAGCTGTCGCGAACGGAGATGTATTTGCCGGTAACGGCGATTGTGACGGGCTTTCGTGCTGCTTCGATTTTATCGGTGAAATCGGACCACTGCGCCCAGCATTTTCGCTCGTGCCGTAAGCTCAGCCGGTCCTCGATTTTCAAAAGCCGCGCCACCTCGAAATCAAGCCCACGGTCGCGAAGCATCGCCGGGATTGTATAGATGCTTGCCGAATCCGGCAGCGAAACAACTCGCTCGAATGGGACATTGCTGTAAACGCTGATTTTCTGCCGGACTGTCTCGGTGACGGGACTCGACGCCCGGCAGGCAATAATGGCCGGCTGAACGCCTGACTGCATAAGCTGCTTGATGCCTAACTGTGCCGCCTTTGATTTCTGCTCGCCCAGGGTCTTCGGTTCGAGGATATAAGTAAGCGCAACGAAGCAGGCGCTGTTGGGGCCTTCTTCGTAGGCAAGCTCACGCATCGCCTCGATAAAGTAGGCGTTTTCAAGGTCGCCGACCGTCCCGCCGATTTCAACGAAAACGACGTCGGCATTGGAGTCCATAGCGAGCTGGCGCAGACGCAATTTCACTTCGCCGGTAACGTGCGGAATCATCTGGACGTCCCTGCCCAAGTAATCGCCGTGACGCTCCTTGTTGAGAACGTCGCTGAAAATCTGGCCCGAAGTGCAGAAATTCGCACGCGATAAATCCTGGTCTAACATTCTCTCGTATGTGCCCAAATCCATATCGCATTCCATTCCGTCGTCCAACACGAATACTTCGCCGTGGCGGAAGGGATTAAGCGTGCCGGAATCGATATTAAGATACCCTTCGAGCTTTATGGGGGCCACTTTCAGGCCCTTGTCCTGCATCAATTTGGCAAGGCAGGATGAGAATATCCCCTTGCCCAGGCCGCTCATCACCGTCCCCATCACGAACACGTATTTACTCTTGCCCGGCTTATAGCCGGCCGGCACAGGCGAGAAAAATTCACTGTCCGTCGATACCTTGCTTACCGATGCCAATAATTCGCTGTCCCTTGCCATACATCACCTTCCTTGTTTTCCTTTTGAATATCTTTTTACAAATTGCGTGTATTGCTCTGGTGTGTCGATTCCGTCGCAGGTGTGCTCGACCTTCGCGACGAGTATATCAAAACCATTCTCAATGGCACGTAACTGCTCAAGCTTTTCGATTTTCTCCAGAGGTGTCTGCGGCAGTTTTGTGATTTCGAGCAAAAACTCTTTGCGATAAGCATATATACCGAGGTGGCGCAGGTAATTCTTAACAGGGCCGATTCCACCTTGCTCGCGGTCGTAGGGGATTGCGTATCTTGAGAAATAAATCGCTCTGGAGGAAGTATCAGTAATCACTTTTACAATATTCGGGTCGGCGATTTGCTCGGCCGTTTGAAACTCAGCGGCTAATGTCGCCATCGGATAATCTGCATTATCCAGCAGTAATCTCGCGACGGCGTCTATATTTGCCGGGGCTATCTCCGGCTCGTCGGCCTGTAGATTTACGACGATATCGAAATCCAGCCCCCCCGCCGCTTCCGCGATTCGGTCGGTTCCACTTGTGCAATCGGCGCTGGTCATAACACACTCGGCTCCGAACGATTTCGCGGCGTCGGCTATTCGCTCGTCGTCAGCGGCGATGATTACCCTGCCGGGCAGCTTCGCCAGACGGGCCTGTTCGTATGTATGCTGGATGAGGAATTTGCCCGTATCTCTGGCGAGAACCTTAGCCGGAAATCTTGTCGAGCCGTATCGGGCGGGAATTACAACTATTACTCTTTCGTTCGGCATTTCAGTAGTTTTTTTTCGAAACTACTGTGTAGTCATAATAAAGACCGGCTGGATGGATGTCAATCGTGAAAATTGAAATGTCATAAAATCAGCTTTAGCACGAGTCAATGTGCCCGGGGCGTCGAAATAGTAATGTAATTTTCGGATTTTCGCAGAAATAGTCATTGACAAAAACGGCAGGGTATGGTATAATACTACCATAATGCAGATTAACCGCATCAATTCGTTTGGTTGGTGGTGGCCTGTTGGATAAATCCGGCGGGCAGGCGGAAAATCTGCACTAAATAAGACAAGATAAATAAAATTAAAGCGGCCTGTTGGATAAAAACAACAGACCGCTTTTTTTGTTGTGATTTGGACCGATTGCGGATAAAAGAGGACACTTTAAGGACACACTGGGATGGAAGATTACAGGCAAATAATACTAAACGCCAAGCCGGGCCAGATAATCCCGATAGTCAAGCAGATTGAGATGGCTGACCCCATGGACTTTTTCGCCAAAATCAGCGACTACGGCCGGGTCAAAAACTGCTGTCTGCTGGAATCAAGAGAGTATATGCGAGGAACCAGCGCCCTTAGCTTCGGCACGGCCAGACCGGCCTTGTATCTGGCCGGAACCGGGAGAAAATTCGAGGTAAGAGCGCTGAATAAGACGGGCAGAAGGATGATTTCGTACCTGACGGCTCACGCAGAGCAATTCGGCTTCACCGAAAAAGTCGATTTCAACTCTGAGCGAATAAAAGGCACCATCAAGCCGACAAAAGCCCTGACCGACGAGCAGACCCGCCTTCGCTCCACCAACCAGATGGACGTGCTGCGGGCAGTGGCGTTTTCGTTTCGCCTGGCAAGTAAGCCGTTTCGAGTAACGTGTGGATTGCTGGGGGCGCTCAGCTATGACTTCATCGACCAGTTCGAAAAGCTCCCTGCCAATACCAAGGACCTGCTGGGCAATCCCGATTACGAACTGTATTTCGCCGACAACATCTTCCTGATGGACCACGAGCACAACCAGGGATACATAGTTGTCAACGTGATAATAACCAATGGTGACCGTGAAGCGGCGATAAAAGAAGCCCAGGACTGCTTCGATTACTACCAGAATATCGCTCGTTTTGATACACCGGGTGCGAAAAAACATACCGCCCCACTGCCGGAATCGTCGTCCGATACAGACCAAACCGAATACGAGGAAATGGTGCGCACCGCCAAGCAGCACATTATCGACGGCGATATCTTCCAGGTCGTCCTGAGCAGGACCAAGGTCGAGCCGAGCCAAGACGAGCCGCTCGATGTATATAAGCGATTGCGCGAGCTGAATCCCTCGCCTTATATGTTCTATCTGCACACACCGAATACGATACTGCTCGGCTCAAGTCCGGAATTGAATCTGCGGGTCAGAGGAACCGACCAGCGCACCGTGGAAATTCGGCCGATTGCCGGGACAAAGCCGCGTGGGAGAACCGACGGAAAAATCGATGCGGATATCGACTTCAGATACGAGGCGGAATTGAAAATTGACCGCAAAGAGCTTGCCGAGCACATGATGCTGGTGGATTTGGCCAGAAACGATATAGCCAGGGTGGCACAGCCGGGAACCAGAATCGTCACGGAACTATTGACTGTTGAGAAATATGAATCGGTACAGCATTTAGTAAGCAACGTCAAGGGGACACTGGCGGATAACTTAGACGCGCTGAGTGCGTATCTTGCGACGATGAATATGGGGACATTAACGGGTGCGCCCAAGATAGAGGCGATGAAAATTATCCGCCAATTGGAAAAAACAAAACGCGGCTACTATGGCGGGGCCGTGATGTACCTGACTGTAGACGGGCAGTTCGACAGTTGTATCACCATTAGAAGCTTGCAGATTAGGGACCATAAGGCGTATATTCGTGTCGGCGCAGGTATTGTGCACGACAGCGTACCCAAGACGGAATTCGAAGAAACGGAGCACAAGGCCGGCTCGTGTATGAGGGCGCTGAAAAACAAACAGGCAGGTTAAAATATGGCTGAGAAAAAAAGAAGAGTGCTGGTAATCGATAATTTCGATTCGTTCACGTACAACCTTGTAGACGACTTCTGCAAACGGGGATGTGAGGCGAGGGTTTACCGGGCCGATACGTCACTTAAAGACTTGAAAGCGGTGGCTGAAGAGTTCGAGCCGGTTTTGCTGGTGATTTCGCCCGGCCCCGGGACACCGAAGGCGGCGGGTGTGTCGCCGGAGGCGGTCGGATATTTCAAAGACAAGCTGGCGATTTTAGGAGTATGCCTGGGCCATCAGGTCATAGTCGAATATTTCGGCGGCAAAGTTGGTCACGCCCCGGAGCCGGTGCACGGAAAGCCCTCTCGCGTAACTCACAACGAAAAGGATATATTCGCCGGCGTCGAAAACCCCCTGCAGGCAGGACGATACCACAGCTTGTGCTCGGTGCAGCTTCCGGACTGCCTCGAGCAGACGGCCGAATTCGAGGGTATCAATATGGCCGCCCGCCACAGGAAGCTGCCCATCTTCGGAGTGCAGTTTCACCCGGAGAGCATCCTGACGCCCGCTGGCGGCAAAATTATCGAAAACGTCTTGAAAATAGCCACCGAATATCGAAACAGGCAAAAGGCCAGCCGATGACAACGATAACCGAATACATAGAAACACTGCTAAAGAAAGAAAACCTCACCTTCGAGCAGGCGGGAAAACTGCTGGATACTATCTTAGAAGGCGACGTTGCCGAGGTGCAGATTGCCGCGTTTTTGACGGCTATGCGGGCTAAAGATGTCACGGCCGGTGAGCTCGCGGGATTGGCCAAGTCGCTGCGACAACACGCAGTCAAGGTAACTGTCGATGTCGATAATCTCGTGGATACCTGCGGCACAGGCGGCGCGGCCGTCAAAACATTCAACATCTCAACCGCTGCGGCACTCGTCGCAGCCGGTGCCGGAGTGCATATCGCAAAACACGGCAACCGCGGAATAACTAGCAAATGCGGCTCGGCTGATGTTTTGGCAGAACTGGGAGTTAATATCGAGGCCTCGCCACAAACGATTGCCCGGTGCATTAAAGAAGCGCGAATTGGATTTATGTTCGCGCCGAAACATCACCCGGCTATGAAATACGTTCAGCCGGTGCGAAAGGCACTTGGTTTTCGAACGGTTTTCAATATATTGGGGCCGCTGGCAAACCCGGCGGGCGCTCAGGCCCAGGTTATGGGTGTGGCCGACGACCGGCTGATGCCCCTCGTGGCTGAAGCACTGAACCTGCTCGGTGTAAAGCGGGCTATGGTTGTCCATAGCGACGGCCTCGATGAAATAAGCACGACCGGACCAACGAAAGTGATTGAATTGAAAACAGGTGACCTCGCTGAATGGACGCTGAATCCCGGCGATTACAATATCAGCAAAGCCGACCTCGATTCGCTGGGTGGAGGCAACGCGAAAAACAACGCTGAAATCGTAAGGAACATTTTGGGTAGCAAGGATACCGGGCCGAGAAGAGATATTGTCGTACTGAACGCAGCGGCTGCAATATTCGTCAGCGGGCTCGCCGACGACTTTGCACCGGCTGTAAAAATGGCCGCAGATGCGGTCCAAAACGGCGCTTCTATGCAGGCACTGAAGAAATTTATTGAAATCTCGAATAGCTGACTAAGGAAAACCAATGCTGGCGGTTAAAGTTAAAATTTGCGGGATAACAAATTACGAGGACGCAATCGCCGCCGCCGAAATGGGCGCCGATTTACTTGGATTCAATTTTTATCCCGACAGCCCTCGATATATAAAACCAGCCGAAGCTGGGAAAATCATTGACCGGCTGCCTGCCTTTGTCGAAGTCGTCGGGCTCTTTGTAAACGATACCTTCGAGCATATTAAAGAGATAATTGAACAGTGCGACCTCGACTGGGTACAGTTTCACGGCGATGAAACGAAAGAGTTTTGCGAGCAGTTCAACTCTGTCAATGTCAGAACAATGAAGGGAATACGCGTCAAAGATGAGCAGGATATCAAACGCGCAGAGCAGTACTTTACTGATGTTATTCTTCTTGATGCCTTCGACCCCAACAAATACGGCGGCACGGGACTCACCTTCGACTGGAATATCATCGGTAATATAAGTAAGCGTGTCTTTCTTGCAGGCGGAATCAACGCCGAAAACGTCAGAAAAGCCGTCGAGCTGGGTGTATACGGAGTCGACGTATGCAGCAGAATTGAAAGCGAGCCGGGCAAAAAAGACCACGATAAGATGCGCAAGTTTTTCGACCAAATTAGAGATTTAAGAGGTTAAGTGCGGCTATGAAATATAAAGGCAGATTCGGAGATTATGGCGGCTTCTACGTCCCTGAGGTCCTGATACCAGCGCTGCAAGAGCTGGAGAATGCGTTCTATCGTTTTTATCAGGACAAGCAATTTGTTGATGAGCTGGCCAACCTGCTGGCCGATTACGCCGGCAGGCCGACACCGCTGTATTATGCAAAACGCTTCAGCGAACGCATTGGCTTTAAGGTGTATCTGAAACGCGAAGACCTGCTCCACGGTGGAGCACACAAGGTGAACAACACCCTCGGTCAGGGTCTTCTCGCCAAGTATATGGGCAAAACAAAGCTCATCGCCGAAACCGGCGCAGGCCAGCACGGTCTTGCCACTGCGATGATTGGCGCTTTGTTCGGAATGGAAACGAAAATCTTTATGGGCGTTACCGATATCGAGCGCCAGAGCGTCAACGTCCACAAAATGAAACTCTGCGGTGCAAAAGTTATCCCGGTCGAAGGCGGAACGGGAACACTGAAAGACGCAATCAACGATGCCCTGCGATACTGGACGGCCAATGTCAAAGACACATTTTATCTTTTCGGCTCGGCCTGCGGGCCGCACCCATATCCCACTATAGTCAGGCACTTCCAGACCTGCATCGGAACCGAAGCCCGCCGGCAGTGTCTCGATAAATTCGGCCGGCTGCCGGATATGATTGTCGCATGCGTCGGCGGAGGCAGTAATGCAATAGGTATCTTCTCGGGCTTTTTGGATGACAAAAACGTTCGCCTGATCGGTGTCGAAGCAGGCGGCAGAAGTATATCCAGCGGAAAGCACGCGGCGTCCCTTGTAACGGGAAAGGTCGGTATATTGCACGGTGCAAGGGCATATTTACTCCAGGACCACGAGGGACAGGTCAACGAAACCGAAAGCGTTAGCGCCGGCCTTGACTACCCAGCCGTCGGACCTGAGCACTGTCTGCTAAAGGACACCGGCAGGGCTGAATACGTCGCTGCCGAGGATGAAGAAGTGCTCGATACATTCGAGATGCTCTGCAAGACCGAGGGGATTTTACCTGCACTGGAAAGCGCACACGCACTGGCTTACCTGGTGAGACAGAAAGGAAAGCTCCCTGCCGAGACAATTGCCGTTGTGAACCTTTCAGGCCGGGGAGATAAGGACGTCGGAATTGTCGAAAAACATCGGCCAGTCAGCGATTAACTAACGAGGACTAACAGATGAAGACATATAAGCAGACCTTTGCAGAACTCAACAGACCGGCCGTGATACCGTTTTTCGTTATAGGCGACCCGGACTACCAAACTTCTCTGGCGATTGTCAAAGCCGCTATCGACGCAGGCGCCGACATCCTCGAACTCGGAATACCATTCTCAGACCCTATTGCAGACGGCCCCACAATCCAAAAAGCCGACATCCGCTCGCTCAAAAACGGAATGACCGTCAAAAAAGCCCTCGAATTCATCAGGCACATCAAGCGGCACAAGGATATCCCGATTGGCCTGTTGATGTATTACAACCTGATTTATCAGTACGGCACTGAGAAGTTTTTCGCCGATTTTCATCAGGCCGGAGTCAACAGCATTCTGGTTGCCGATTTGTGTATCGATGATGCCGACGAGGTCGTCAGCCCTGCCAAAAATGCCGGGCTGGATACCGTCTTTATGGTGACCCCCAACACCGAGCCGGACCGGATGAAGCTGATTGCCTCGAAAACAACCGGTTTTATCTATACCGTGTCGCTCTTGGGTGTTACCGGAAGCAGGGAAAAACTCTCGGGCTCAGTCGAAGGCCTTGTCAAAAAGCTCAAAAAAATTACCGACGTCCCGGTTTGCGTTGGCTTCGGCATAAGCTCACCCGACCACGCCGCTGAGGTCGCCAAAGCCGGCGCCGACGGCGTTATCATCGGCTCCAAAATCGTCGGCCTGATAGAACAAAACCTCAACGACAAAGACAAATGCATTTCAGAAATCAGCGACTTCATCAGGAACGTCAGGTCGGCTGTCTTAAGACCCTGACGCAGAGGTCCCTGGCTGGCTCAAGATTCCGGTTTTCACTTTCTTGCACTGATTTACCAGGAATATCCTGGTTTATATTAGTTTGAAAAATACCTCTCCGCATATTTTATAAACACAGGCCAGTTCGGACCGACGGTGTGGCCTCCGGCGTGTTGTCGGAATGCGATTTCTCCATCAACTAATGCTGTCCCTAACGGAGGGAATTCTGCAGTCCCCAAACCTTTTTTGCCCAGAAGTTTATAAACCGGCCCGGCGTGAACTCCTGCTAAAAACATCCCTTTTGCATCTATCCATTGCCCCTCAACCTGTGGCGACCCCGCACTGATAAACACCGGCCTTGGAGCGCACAGAGCGACAAGTTGGTGAGCATCAACCGGCAAATCCAGCGCCGTCAACGGTCCTGCATATTTGATAAAGTTGGGAGCAAACCAATGGTACTCTCCGGAAGAAGCCAGGTTTTCTACCTGTTCCCCGAAAACTCTGCGTAGTATTTTAACACCACCGGCCCCGGACGACCCTATGAATCCGATGGCAATACGCGGTTCGTAGGCCAAAGCCACTATCGCTGCTTTGCCGTATCTCGACAGACCTTCAATGGCCACACGTTTCTCGTCCACATCGGGGTCGGTTTCAAAATAATCCATCGCTCGGCTCGCTCCCCACGCCCACGCACGCAACGCTCCCCAGTCATCGAGTTTTCGCGGCTGTCCCTTATTCACCAATCCAATAATCCCTCCCCGAAGCCCGGCGCCATTGTCTGCCTGGATGCTGGTGGGGACCAAAACAGCATAACCCCAGCCCTTTCTCAAAACCTGCTGCTGCCACGGTGGGCCGTCCTGTTGTCCCCTTCTCCCTCCCATTGGAAAATTCCAGCCAAACTCGACGATAACCGGCACGGGAGCAGATTTCTCTTTAGGCGTAGCCAGCGTCATCTGAATATCGATTGTTTCCGCCGGATACTCGGAATTATCCACGTGCCCGACAAGTTGTTTTGTGTTAATGGGAAAGTCGCCGTTAACCGTGTCCTCTTCACTGACAACCTTCCACGTTACAGCCGGTGTTTTTGCTGGAACTCTTCCGTAAATTTCTCGGTCAAAATCTTCGAAAATCTCTAATTTGCGTTTCTCCCATTGTTCAGCTGTCTTGACGGCTGTGCCATCCTTAAAGACAAGCGGGTCCGGCAATGATGTGTACGGAGTGGCTTTTGATTCGTCGGTATTGGCGGCATTTGGCGCCCTGGGGTCTCCGGATGGCCCCGGGCGCAACCTTGTTATACCTAATTGCTTCATCATTAACTGATGGTCTTGCCGGCTCAATCTGCCTATGCTTGCCCTTCCCTCTCGAGACCCTTGTGCAAAAATCTGAACTGCAAAAAGAGTACTCAAAAAAAACAAAAGTATTGTTTTTTTCATCATTGCCCCATTCCTTTCAATCCTTTAGTGACCCGCTTGTAGCGATTCTGACACTTATGTTTCAAGAGCTTCTATTAACGGACATTTCCCAAATTAATTATAAGAGCCCTTTATCTCATTATTTCCGGCGGCTATTATAACACTCAGAAAATATAAATCGACACGACAATTTCATGCACTTTTTATTGCTCTGGACAGTAAAAGCTGTAATGGTAAGCTATTATCCGAACCCGGAAACTAAAAAACAGGTTTGAACAGAGGGCTTTATGAGCAAAGTTCTTTATATAAAGGCCTCGCCGATGAGGGAAAGGTCATACTCATCGGCGGTGGCGGATGCCTTTGTAGAGGCATACAAAAAGGCAAATCCGAAAGACCAAATCGAGGTGCTGGACCTTTTCTCGGCTAATCTTCCCGCGTTTGATCTTATGGCGGCCTCCGGCAAGTACAAAATAATGCACCAAAAAGAGCGCAGCCCGGAGGAAAAGCAGGCCTGGGAAAAGGTCGTGGCAGTCATCGACCAGTTCAAAAACGCCGACAAATACGTCCTCGCCGTCCCGATGTGGAACTTCTCGATACCCTATCGGCTAAAGCAGTATATCGACATCCTCGTCCAGCCGGGCCAGACGTTCACCGTCGATTCCAACGGCAACTACAAGGGGCTGGTTACTGGCAAGCCGGTATACGTCGCATACGCTCGCGGCGGCGAGTATGCCGAAGGGACACCAGCGGCGGCGTTCGATATGCAGAAAAAATATCTCGAACTGATTCTCGGCTTCATCGGCCTGACCGACATCCGCTCGGTTATTGTCGAACCGACGCTCGCCAAAGGCCCCGACCTCGCAAATCAGAAACGCTCGGCGGCAATAGATAAGGCCGTGAAAATCGCCGCCCAGTTCTGAACGGACTCGCAACGCAAAAACAACCGTTTATCCGCCGCCGGGTGCAGGCGCTCGGAAACGACAGCACCAGTTCAACTGGACCCATATCTCATTTATAGCAACTTGATTTTCCCGAATCTGGTTCTGGAGTATTCTGAGCTGTTCGGCATAGTCCTTGTTCAGCCCCGTGACCGTCTCTTCAAGCTTGTCATAATCGCCCTTCATATTATCTGCGGTTTCACTGAGATTCTTGATGCTCTCATTACTTTCGACGACCTGCCGTTCGAGCTGTTTCAGGCGGTTCTCGGCTTCTGCCTCGTATTCTAACTTTCTCAGTTTCGCTCGCGATTCCACCTGGGCCGTCCAGACCTCCCTGTCCTCTTCGAGCTTCTTTATTGCCTTGTCGATTTCCGCCACTCTGTCGCCGTTAACGCCGCCCGCCTGCAGTGACTGTTTGGCCTTCTCGTAACAGCGAATGGCCTGGATGAAATCATCGGGGTCGTCTCTGAAATCCCACGTCCTGGCAGCAAAATATTCGCCAAGCTGAGTATAGTAGAGATTTTCGAGAACAGGCCTGGTTCTCAGCGTTCGCGTATCAACTTCTCTTTTGCTGTAAGTCTTGGTAACCAGTGTGCTGTCCTCGACCAGCTCGACAACGACCTGGGTATTATCCTCGCTGAGCAGTCTGCCCGAGACGGTGCTTCCGTCCCGCAGGTAGAAATCAGCCACAGTTACGGAATCGACTCTCATTTTTGGCCGTGCGACGTTAATAGCGCTGGCCGAAACAGCGGTGTTGTTCGCATCCCGTTGCCCAACGGCCGCCGCACCAATGTAGCCGACCACACAAAGAAAAACTGCTGCGATTATGACAAAAGTGATTACGCGTGACATTTTCGAATCCTCCAAATTGAGACATTCAATCAATTGCAATTATAGCAAAAATTATCATCAATGAAAGGACAGAATTGTTCCGCCGAATGGCATCCGAAACCCGCCTGCTAATCCCTCACCATCAGATACGCGCGAATAACCTCGGCAACGCTCCACGCCTGAGCAAAACATCCCTTCGGCCTGTGCGGAGCGTCGCCGTCGTATATCTCGCTGACCTGCCCGATACAGCCGTCGTCGGTCAACTGCTTCAAAAGCGGCTCAATAAATCGGCCGGCCTGTTTCTTCGCTTTGGGCCCGTTTACTTTAAGGTATGCTTCGACGAACGGTCCGATTAAATATGCCCAGACCGTCCCCTGGTGATAGGCCCGGTCCCGCTGATGCTGACCGCCGGCGTATGTCCCCTGATACCGGGCGTCGTCAGGCGATAGCGTTCGCAGGCCAAAAGGCGTCAGAAGTTTGCTCCCGACGATATCGACCACCGCTTTCTGCTGGGCCGGCTCCAGCGGCGAATAAGGTAAACTCACCGCGAATATCTGGTTTGGCCGAAGTGTTGCGTCGGCTGTACCGTCAGGAAGTACGCAGTCATTGAGCCACCCCCACGACTCGTTCCAGAATAACCCTCGAAAACCGTCGCGGATTGTATCCCCCCTGCTGCGTAGCGCCTCAAGAAATTCGGGATTAACACAGCGGGGGTCATCAGTCAGGAAATGCTCAAGCAGCATAATCGCGTTATACCATAGCGCGTTGACCTCGACGACCTTGCCGTATCTCGGCGTAAACACAAAACCATCGAACTTCGCGTCCATCCACGTAATCTGCGTATCGCTGTCACCCGCCGTGATAAGACCGTCCGAATCCGCAACGATGCCGAACCGCGTCCCGTCTCGATATGCCTCGATGATGCCGATAATTACCGGCAAAAGCTCTTCTTCAAAACCGCGATTGTCTTTCGACGCTTCTAAATAGGCAAACGCCGCATTGATAAACCACAGTGATGCATCAACACTGTTGAAGTGTGCCCTGTCGCTGTAATCGTCGAAGCAGTTCGGTATCATACCCCGACTTTCGGCCCGTGCGAAAGTCAGCAGCACCGATTTCGCCTCGTCGAACCTCCGCGTCGCCAATAACAATCCCGGCAGCGATATAAAAGCGTCCCTGCCCCAGTCCGCAAACCACGGAAAGCCCGCAAGAATCGTCGTCTGCTTGGCGCCGTGACTAACCCTTTTCACAACGAATTGGTCCGCCGCACGATATAGCGCCGCCAAAACCTTATCGCCCTTCGCCGCTGCAGTAATGCTGCTGTTGTGTTCACGAAGTTGCTGGACAACCTCTTCGATATCCGGCAAAACAAAATGCCCCGGCCGGTATGCCTCGCCCAAATCCGCCCACAACACAATCCTTCTCGCCGAATCAATTCGGCATCTATATACGCCGGGGCTGTAAAGGTCTTCGCTGAAATCCTGCCCCCTCTCCCTGTCAACTCGATAGCAGAAGTTGAACCACCATTGCACGTCTTTCTCGAAAGCCGCCTCCGGACAGCTTATGATTAACTGCGCAGACTTCGGCTGGTCGTAGCTGACTACAATACCTTCGGCAACCTCCTTGCAGCTTAGCAGCGGGTTCGATTTCTGGAGCGAATGAAAATCTCGCAGTGCAACAAATGGCCGTATGCTGAAATCCATCGGCTGCTCAACCTCGCTGAAATCATACACAACCGCAACCATATCCCTGTCGCGGAGCAGATAAACGCTCTTTGTCAGCTCCATCTCCCCAATCTCGTAATGAAACTGAACCCCCGTATCCCGCCGAAATGACTTCAGACGCAAAAAACCCTCAGGCCATACCTTGTCGGGAAACTCATTCGTCGCTAATTCGAATTTGCACAGGCCCCACTCAATGGTTTCAAGACAGTTTGACAGGGCCAGTATCCTGTTGACTGGCGGCTCGAGCGCCCCGACCAGCAGGCCGTGATATTGCCTCGTATTGCACCCGACGATACTCGACGAGGCGTACCCCCCTCGCGTATTCGTCAACAGCCATTCTTTTTCTAACAAACTGTCTAAGCCGACCTTGCCGGTCTTTATGCCAATGACGCCTTTATCGTCTGCCTTCTGTAACGTCAGCACAATTCACTGCCCCCGAACGTTCTGCACCTCATATTCTTCAGCTTATCATAGTCACACCCCCCTCCTCTCGCAAGCGGCATTCCCGTATTTGTATTTGGCCCCGCCAATCTCGCCGTTGTGTGGCAGGTCCTTGCCGGAACGCCCACAATTCCCCTTGTATTTGGTGACAATCAGGAGGATAATAACAACAGGTAGATACTGTGCATCTTCGACCCGAAAAACAACCGCCCTGATGAGCTAAGTAATGCAGCAATTGCTGTAGTGTAAATAGTGTTTAATAGCTGTTAGACAATTTAATACTGGATGGTTGCATTTTGATGTATCTCTTTTTTATGAAAGAAGTATGAAAATTGAATTCAAGCTGAGAACATATGATTAAAGGCAAAAACAATGAATATTGAAGCTTTTTTGTTATGTGATGCTGCAACAGATCAGCAACGAAAATTAAATATTTTGGGGGCTTTCGATGTTATTTGGGCCAAACAATTGCCTGTCAAACATCCTGCTTGCTCAATTGTAACAAGAATCCGGTTTGATAATATCGAAGATGGAGACCATTCCATAAGAATTCACATAATCGATCAGGATGGGAAGGCTATTGGCCCTACACCTGAGGGCAAAATATCTGTTCGAACTGGTAATGGCTTCGACTCTTCAGCTGCTAATCTCATTCTTAATCTCTTTGGATTGGAATTTGAACAATACGGAAAATATAGGATTGATTTAGCAATCGATGAGAATATACAAGCATCATTGCCTTTGTGGGTGAATGAAACTCCAAGCCAAGCTCAATCACCGAGATGATGCACCAAACCACACCAAACCTGCCTGACCAAACCGGTCGACCAAACCGGTGACAGTAACCTATTTTTTAAACGCCAACAAATCATAAATTGAAAATGGAAAATAGAAAATGAATATTCTCTGTGCTCTCCCTGCCCTGCGTAGCGACTCTGTCCTCCGTAGCTTCAGCGTAGGAGGAAGCGAAAAAAGGTCTCAAGTCTTAGGTCTGTGGTCTGCGGTCTTAGGTCTTAGGTCTTAGGTCTCTTTTAACTCGGCGCTGCTGCCGCTTCCGCCTGCGATGCTGTATTGTAAGAGGCCGGACCAGGCACAGCCGCGCTGTGGGATTTGCCGCAGCGCTGCTGCAGATTGCCTAAGATGTTCATAAAGTTGATGTAAGAATCGTATGGCGAATCGTAGGGATTGAAATACTTGTGCACGTCCCCGTCGGCGAAGTATTTCGTGCACATATAATAGAAATGGTCGCTCGTCTGCATCTTCCGCCAGTCGTTGATAAGCTCTTTGTCGCCGCTGTTTTTGATTCTTTTCTCGAGCCGGTACAGCTCGTGGATGGCGTTCGACTGCATCGCGTTGCCTAACCACGCCGAAAGGTCTCTCTCGATATCCGCCCAGCTTATCAGGTGCGGAACGTCAACGACGCCTACTGCCGGGTACGCTCTTATAACTTCGCTCGGCGTCATAAAATTATTGTCCGGGTGCCTGAAAATCTCGTCCGGCAGATGACGCAAAAAGTCGAATATCCCCGTCTCCTGCCATTGATGTTCCCCGAAGGTCTCGTAGTCCATAAAGAGATTCACCACGTACCCGTTGCCGTTGACCCTGCTTACCCACTGCGCAAACTTGTCCGCCGTCAAAGGCCACTGCGTCCAGCCGCGGTTGGAAAATCTAAATGCTATATCATCGCTCAGCGAGTAATTCTTCAATAGCAGACGCAGATGCTTGCACCCCTTGGGCTGATACACAAAGTTGGGACTTCGATAACCCAATATATGGTCCGCCCCTTCGCTTAGGATTGCGTCGAAGCAGCCCATCGCCTCTATCAGCGCCGCTAAGTCGTTATTGTATATAAGCTCCGTATTGCGGAAAATCTTCGGCCGTTGCCCGAAAAGGTTCTCTATCGTGTCGCTGTGCCTGTTAACCTGCTCGATGAATTCTTTTCTCGAATAAAGAAAGCTTAAGCTGTGATAATATGTCTCTGCCAAAAACTCCACGCACCCCGTCCGCGCCAGTGCGTCGAACGTGCTGACCACCTCCGGCGCGTATTCGAATAGCTGCTCTAACAAAACGCCGGTGATACTGTATGCGACTTTGAATCTGCCGTCGTATTTACGAATCAAATCCAGTATCAGTCGGTTCGTCGGCAGGTAACATTTGTTTGCGACCTTCCTGCAGATTTCCGCGTTTTTAGTCTCGTCAAAATAATCTCCGTGCTCGTCGAAGACCGTGTAATGTCTCAGTCGAGTCGGTTGATGAACCTGAAAGTAGAAACATACCGAAGCCATCTGCCGTGTTCCGTTGAATGTGTGTTCTATCGATGCCGCTCGTTACACTGCCGCGACTAACATCTCCTCGTATAGTCTGTTGCAGGCCGCAGCGCAATCCTTCCATTGCAGTTTCCGAACTTCGTAGTTGCCGTGACTCCTCAGCGTCACCCCAAGCGGCGGATATTTCAAAACTGCAACGATTTTGTTCGCCATCTCATCGACGTCCCAGAAGTCAACTTTTAGCGCGTGCTTCAGCACCTCGGATACGCCGCTTTGCTTGCTGATAATTACGGGCACGTCGTTATCCAGCGCCTCGAGCGGCGCGATGCCGAACGGCTCAGATACCGACGGCATAACGTAGAGGTCCGCCATCTTGTAGATTTTCTGAACGTCCTCGCCGCACAGAAATCCCGTAAACAAAACCTTGCTCCCTATCCCGAGTTCCGCCGCCATTTCGACCGCCCTGTGCATAAGGTCGCCTGAGCCGGCCATTACGAACTTCACGTCGTCCATCTTTTCGAGGACTTTCTTCGCCGCCCTGAGAAAATAATCCGGACCCTTCTGCATTGTTATCCGACCGAGAAACAAAACGATTCTCTCGTCTTTTTTTATCGTCGTCAGTTCCGCAGGCCAGTGCGTTCGCCCGTTGCGCTCTACTCCGTTATACACTACCTCGACCTTGTCTCCGCTGACCCCGTATCGGCTGATTATAATACCCCGCGTAAAGTGGCTCACCGCAATGACCCTGTCTGCACAGTGCATCCCCATCCGCTCGATGTCATATATCATCTGGTTTACGTGTTCCCCGCTGCGGTCAAATTCGGTCGAATGAACGTGAATTATAAGCGGCCTGCCCGTCGCCCTGGCCACCTCCACCCCCGCAGGATACGTCATCCAGTCGTGGGCGTGAATAATATCGAACTGCTCGCCCGCCGCGAGCTCTACGGCCAATGCCGCGTATCGCTGAACCTCGTTATACATATCTCCGCTGTAATTCAGAGTCCCTGCGAATTGCCCCGAATGGCCTCGCCTGGCCTGCAGTGCCTTAAGCGACTGCTCTATCTGCTTCTGATACGAATCGGCCGTTATGTATGGCTGAAGCGGTGATGATATTGTCCGGAAAACCACGTTTCTCAGTGGCGATACCTTAAACGGTGTATGCGATTGCAGCAAATCAGGGGTTACAAGCTTTACGTGGGTGGCGTAGCGGCTTTGTATCATCGTGGGCAATACAAAAGTCACCTCTACGCCTATCTGGTCGAGAGCTTTCGTCAGCCCATAGCACGCCGTCCCCAGCCCCCCACTGATAAACGGCGGAAACTCCCAGCCCAACATAAAGACTTTCATTTCGTTCCTCGTTGCATATCTATTGTAACCAAGCACCGGATAAGGACTTACAATCAGCCGAACGGCTTTTATCGGCGTGAAGACCAAAAGGGTGTCAATCAAAAACGTCGTCGGTCTACACGCCAAGTATCGACAAGAAGTTAGACGTTCTTTATCGCGTCAAGAAACAAAAACTCCCTTATTATAGTTCGTCAATTAATATCATCGGGAATTCAGCGTTTTAGAGTTGAGCAAATTTTATCAAAAATGGGCGTCTGTGTATTGCTAGGGGTGATTTTACCGGTCGCCTATGGGGTCAGGGGGTACCGCCCGGCAAGGCGCATGAACGCCCAGGACATTGTGGATTTTTTACGCAGACTGGCCCCATCGAATAACAAACGACTGATAACTCTGCGCATTGTGCCTACAGCTCACTTAGCTTAACATCGAACGAGCACTTCGAGAGCCACCGTGAGTCGAAAGAAAGTCGCCCCGTACTATGACGGGGCGGCCCTGTTCAACGTTCATCCTCCTCGCGTAACCTACCCAATATTAGGGAGTTATGCAAAGGTTCCTCTTAGAGGTCCTGAGCTTTAACAGTGCTTCGGCGGTTGGCCTTGGCCCGGATTGCAGCAGCATCGAGCGTTTTGTAGACGACTTCGCTGATGGCTCCAATTGCCTCAGATGATGTCATCATCTTTTTGCTCTTAATGTATGCCTTTATTTTGCTGGCTACAATTAGCGATTCCCTTTGCTTTGCCATGTCTAAGAATCCTCCATAATTATAGAACCAAACCTGAAAAACCGGCCGACACACACGGTTGGGTCGGCGAATCAGGATACGTTTATGGCCCATATCAAGGGCTTTTGCAACAAAAAAAACGCAATCTGAAGTAAATTTTTACAGCTCAAGGCCGGCTTATTTACGTGACCGGGACCCTGCTACTGGGCCGCTCTTTTTGAACTATATTCAAAATTTTTCATAATTTCGTCATTTTATTTTGACGACTAATTTTAAGTAAGATATTTTTCTCCGAAGGGAATGTTCGAGTTGTCAGGGAGATAAAAAATGGGTAAACGAACTCGGAAAAGCCAGAAATCACAAACGAAGGTCCAGGAGCTTGTCGTCGTCGCCACCACCGAGACAATGGAGGAGGCGAAAGAGTACGAGACACTGCTGAAAAATAACGACATCCCGGCCTTTGCCAAACAGCAGACCGGCGAAGTTTCGCAAGACAGAAAGTTCGTCGTGATGGTGCCGGAAGATATGTCAGACGAGGCCCACGTGATAATTGAGTCTCAGGATGCATACGATGACTTCTATGATTTTGCACTTGACGAGACAGATGAGGATGACTTCGAGGGCGAAATTTTCGAAGAGGAACTATAAGCACTGAACACTCCAGGCCGAAAGTTGGATACCGATATGGGGGACGGCAAACAGGTCAAACAAATGAGCGATACAACTGAAACCAACGAACAGGAATTCAAAGAGCGCAGAAAAGGAAGCGACCGCAGAGGCAGCGTCGTTGACAGGCGCTTAGGACTGGACCGTCGTCGAGGCCCCGGCAAACGAAGAAGCGACGACCGTAAAAGCGCCGAAGAAGGCCATATGTCCGATGAGCAGTTCGAGTTCCTGATGGCCATCGACGAGTATAAGAAACAAAACGCAAGACCATTCCCCACGTGGACGGAGGTCCTCGAGGTCATAAAGGCACTGGGCTACCGCAAGGTGGCAGAGCCCTCATCACTTGCAGAATGCGCCAATCAAACAGAACAGACCCAAGACTTGAGACCGCAGACCTAAGGCCGCAGTTCAAAGTCCTAAGCAGTAAATCCTATCCGCTATACACTATCCGCTGTTTCAATCTTGACATTTTATTTCCGGTAAAATAAATTGATAAGAAATTGTGGTGGAAGTTATTATGTTACTGGCAGAGGTTATTAGGAACGGGAAAATAAGGCAATGAATACTCGTTCTTTTTTTCATTTGGATTGCACTGGCGTGATTCCAGAGTGTGGATTCAACTGCGACAAATGCATTAAAGAAATTGAGTCTGTCTTATCGAAGACAAAGGGAGCCGATAAATTCTATAGAGAAGGCGACGGAGTAGTTGTGGAGCACGACACGAGCATCATTACAGCGGAACAACTCATTAGCATTTTCAAATGCCTGCCTTCATTCTATGAGGGATTCTTCATACCAAAACTTATTACACCATAATTTTTGATAAGACCCTTCTACACTACGTTACGAAGGGCAGGCCACAGGTCAAAATCCTAAACCCTAATTCCTAAATTCTAAACAAATTCCAATTATCTAAGCGCTAAACGCTATACGCTATCTGCTATACGCTGTTTAGTTCTTGACATTCCATCTCCAACAAAATAAATTGACGACAAAACGTGGTGGATATTGTTATGTTGGATGCTCGCTCAATGGCAAAAAAACGGGACCCGAATTCGCTTGAATATTTTTCTGGAGGAGTTCCAACCGGAGAATTCTTCCGCATAACTCTTGATGACATTTCAAATGCAATCGACAGGACATCCGATGGAATCAGCCGAATCAATGAAATTTGCTTTGTCGGCCTTATTGCTTATTTTGAGGCCTTTTGCAAGGATCACTTTGCGTCGATTCTAAATATAGAACCTACTTTACTGGAAATCCTTCGTCAAAAAGGGCAAGACACACGAATTGATCCAGCGCGTCTTCTTGTATTACGAGATAAATGGAATTTTAACTTGGGCTTTATAGTTGTGGAAAATTATGATTTTGGTACTGCCCAAAAAATTAACGCGTTGTATACTGCCCTACTAAAGATTACGCCATTCTCAAAAAAGGAAGCCAACTTCTACGATAACATATTGAGTGATCGCAATTTACTTGTACACCATGGTGGCACTTTTACGCTAAGTTACATAGAACAATACAATACGTCATCCGACGTGATCAAACACTTGACTAGACCATTCCTAGATTCAATTGTTATTAATACCGAGTACTTTGATAAACGGCTTAACTTCATTAAAGCTGTGACAAAGAAAATATTGAAAAGCACCCATATGGCCCTTGAAAGTTATATCGCTGACCGCAGGATTTATTGTTCTCCAGAACGAAAGAAAGCAATACATATGCTCCTATGGTGGGGCGACGAGAAAATATAATAACCCAATTCAACATTTGCCTCAAAGACGAACCGCCGATTAAATAACTATCTTCAGTTGTTTGTTTTTAATCAGTTCGGCGATTTATAACAGGCTCTGTTTTGCAACGGCAATACGTATAATGGCAAAGCAGGAATTGCGAGTTAGGAAGATAAAAATGCCCAAATACCAATTACCGGATGTCCTGAAAAACAAATGTTCTCAGGAAGATTACACTCATTGGATATATGGCAAAGCATCAGCGCATGTTCGGAGAGATAAGAAAAGGGGTAACACCGTTGCCACAACGATACTCTATCGGAAAGCCATTCATGAAGCTGTATGTAATGGAGGCGACAGGGATGCTTATACAGACCAACCTCTCCGATGGGATCTAATTCGGAAATACAATAACAAGGACGCCAAGAAAGGAAAGCGGGAATACAAGAAGAAATTTGCTGACATGCCAACTGTTGATCATGTGGATAATGGAACGGGAGAGCCGGATTTTAAGATTTGTTCTTGGCGAACGAATGACTGTAAGAATGACCTTACTATTGAGGAACTCAAAAAGTTTTGCACGGTCTTTCTGGATTTCCAAAAGAGAAATAGGAAATAAAAGGAAACAATCTGGCTTTCGGGGGAATCCGCCGGAGGCGGGGAAAAATTGCGGATTGAAATGGATCCCCTGGTGCACAACCAAGGAAGCAGCACTCGGGGACCCCGGCCAACGACATACCGGGGCAGGTAGGCGGGGCGAATTAAACGTTTGTTTTAAACATTTGTATTAAACAAATGTTCAGCAAAAGCGCGCAAGTCGAAAACCCTTAGAACCCGACTTTTTTAAAAAATTTTTTACTCCTTACGTCATAAGCACTTAAGCACATTTCAGCCCTTCATTTTGCATCAGGAAATACCTTAGTTTTCGACAAAAGCGCGCAAGTTCGCGCCATAGGATGGAGAGGCAACTATGGTTTTACACCCTTTGGTTGGAGGCACTTGCCTGCCCCTGCATGTCGTAGGCAGGGGTGGTGCTCCTTGAAGTGTTTAGCCCCCGCTCTTTTCCGGGGGTTGGTTAGGTAAATTTAGCCCCCCAATTTACCTGTCCTCGATAGTCGTTGTCGGGGATTGGGGGGTTTGGGTCCGCCGAAGGCGGAAAATGTGGTTTGTGACAACGAACACTGAACTATGAACTATGAACCATAAGGAGGGATTAATTATGAAAGTCAATTTAACAATCTGGATACCTGTTTGGCTGGACAAAATCTTCGTCTGGCCGATACTGCTGTATCGTCAATGGAGGTTTGGCTGTCAATTTCGAAAAATATTCCTTACCTCCGACGAATACACAATCGTCGACCCCGAAGATTACTATCGCTTCGGAAAGTTCAAATGGTCCATCGCCGGAAATGGAAAGAAATTCTATGCCGCTCGCATCAAAAGAAAAACCGAATTCGGGCGCATAAAGTCCGCTCTTCTACATAGGGAGATTATGAATGCTCCCGCCAACCTTTTGGTCGACCATAAAAACGGCTTTTCATTGGATAATCGAAAGTCCAATCTGCGACTCGCAACTCACTCGCAGAATATGCACAACAGGTGCAAGGTCAAATCTAAGACTTCGTCAAAGTTTATAGGCATCTACTTTGACAAGCGAATCCGAAAATGGACGGCGAAAATCAGGTATCAGAAAAAAAGAATATATTTAGGCAGTTTCAAAAGTGAAATCGAAGCGGCTAAGGCCTACGATACGGCGGCGAAAAAATACCACGGTGAATTTGCAAATCTGAATTTCCCGGAGAACACCTGGAGCACCTGTAAAAACCCTTGCTTTTCCGTGTCTAAGCCCTAAAATCTGTAAGCTACCCGGTGCAGAGAAAATGAACAAGGAAACAACAAGCAATTAACAAGCAACGATGAGGAACACTGAAAGGAGCCAGGAATGTCTGAGTTTTCGGTAAGCCCCGAAGGCGAACAGTTCGAAATTCCAAAAAAGGACGAATATGCCGGCGAGTTCGAGCGTATCGCCAAGCTTGCCGAGGCGGCCCGCAGGGAAGGCAGGGAAATCGTCGTGGTAATGGGCGTGGGCTTTGTCGGTGCGGTGATGGCGGCAATCGTAGCAGACACGACGGACAAAAAGACCGGAAAGCCGAGCAAATTCGTCATCGGATGCCAAAGGCCGAGCACCCGCAGCTACTGGAAGATACCGCTACTGAACAAGGGGCAATCGCCGGTCAAGGCGGAGGACCCGGAAGTTGACCCGATGATAAGACGGTGCGTCCTGGAGAAAAAGTCACTGATTGCGACGTATAACAGCGACTGCCTGAAGTTAGCGGACTGCGTGGTAGTGGACGTGCAGTGCGATTACTCGAAGCAGGACTTAGGCAATATGCGCTCCGGCAAGGTCGAGATGGCTGCGCTGGAGGCAACAATGAAGACCATTGCCGATAAGGTGCCGCAGAATTGCCTGACTTTGATAGAGACAACGGTTGCGCCGGGGACGACGGAGTATATTGCCTGGCCGATTATGAAAAAGGCCTTTGCCGCGCGCGGGCTCCAGGGCGAGCCGCTTTTGGCGCACAGCTTCGAGCGGGTGATGCCGGGCAAGCAATACGTCGCCTCCATTCGGGACTTCTGGCGGGTGTGCTCCGGCTGCAACGCCGAGGCGAGAAAGCGGGTCGAGAAGTTTCTGCGCGAGGTGCTCAATACCGAGGAATTTCCCCTGACGGTTATGGACAGGCCAATCGAGTCGGAAACGACCAAAATCGTCGAGAACTCGTTCAGGGCGAATATGCTTGCGTTTCTGGACGAATGGAGCGTTTTCGCGGAACGCAACGGCGTGGACCTTATCAAGGTAATCAAGGCAATCAAGGTAAGACCGACGCATCAGAATATAATCTTCCCCGGCCCCGGCATCGGCGGCTACTGCCTGCCCAAGGACGGCGGGCTCGGCTACTGGGCGTATAAGCACATACTCGGATTCGAGGACGAGATATTCAAAATGACAACAATGGCAATCGACATCAACGATACCCGCGGGCTGCGCGCGGCGACGCTGACCAGGGATGCACTGCGGAATATGGGCAGACAAACAGCCGGCGCAAAAGTGCTGCTGTGCGGGGCGAGCTACCGGCAGGACGTCGGCGATACCCGCTACAGCGGCTCAGAGATAGTCGTGCGAAAACTCACCGAGATGGGCGCTGAAATGCAGGTGCACGACCCCTACGTTGAGCACTGGTATGAGCTGGAAAGCCAGGAGAGCTATCCGGCGCCGGGGCATTCGTGGGCGAGGTTTTTCCATAAACAAGACGAATTAGTGAACGTCCGCGTGCAACAGGACCTTGCAGCGGCGCTGAAAGGTGTTGCGGGAATGATATTAGCGGTGCCTCATCAGCCATACTTAAAACTCGAACCCAAAAAGGTGGTCGAATGGGCGGGCGGGCCGATTGCAGTAATCGACTGCTTCGGGATATTAGACGACGATAAGATTCGGCAATACTTTGAGCTCGGATGCGAGGTTAAAGGACTTGGCAGAGGCCATATCCAGCGGATAAAAGAACAGGTCCGTAAAGAGAAATAATTGGTCCGGCTTCCGGATTCCCGCTCATCCGCTTCCGCGAGGACAGGTTTTGCAGGAATGACACCGGAATTAAACTGGATTCCCGC
>CAZQWM010000020.1:25560-36554 GCA_964597035.1 uncultured Pirellulales bacterium | reverse complement strand
CCATCCTATGGCGCGAACTTGCGCGAATTTGACGAAAACTAAGGTATTTCCTGATATAAATCGAAGGGCCAAAATGAGCTTAAGTGCTTATGGCGTAAGGGATTAAAAATTTTTTAAAAAAGTCGGCTTCTAAGGGTTTTCGACTTGCGCGCTTTTGCTGAACAAATGTTTAATACAAATGTTTAATACATTTGTTTAATTCGCCCCGCCACTCTACATCGTATAGCTGATTTTTCGCCTTTGAATCCGGAACTAAAGAACGCCCAATGCGGAACAGGATAGGAAAAAGGGCTTTTGATAAGGTGCCGGGAAGGGTATAATCTGTTCATAATTAGAAGTTCATTGTTGTGGCTGGAAAGGCAAATCAGGAGTATGAAATGTCGGGACATTCGCACTGGTCGAGCATAAAGCATAAAAAGGCCGCAGTGGACGCCAAACGGGGCAAGGCCTGGAGCAAGGTGGCCAGAATGATAATAGTCGCCGCCAGACAGGGCGGGGGCGACCCGTCGGCGAACCTGTCGCTGCGATACGCGATAGACAAGGCCAAATCGGTCAATATGCCCAAGGACACGATAGAGAAGGCCATAAAAAAGGCGACCGGCGGGGCCGACGGCGTGACTTTCGAGGAAATCTCATACGAGGGCTATGGGCCGAAGGGCGTGGCGATTATGCTCGAAGTGCTGACGGATAATCGCAATCGAACCGCGGGCGAGATAAAAAAGCTGTTCGAAAGGCACGGCGGCTCATTAGGCACCACCGGCTGTGTTAACTGGATGTTCAGCAAGAAGGGGCTGATAACGGTGGGGACGGACAAGGCGAAGGAGGATGAGCTGCTGGATATAGCGCTAGCGGCGGGTGCGGACGATTTGCGGAATACGGGTGAGGTTTACGAGATAACGTGTCAGCCGGGGGCGTTCGATGAGCTGAAAAAGGCGCTGGAGGACAAGTCGATTCCGACGGAGTTGGCTGAGGTTTCAATGGTGGCGGCAAATGACGTTACGATAGATGACGTTGAGACGGCCAGGAAGATAATAGCGCTGATGGAGGGGTTCGAAGACCACGAGGACGTTCAGAACGCATACGCCAACTTCGATATCCCCGACGAGATAATGGCCAAGGCATCATAAGCTGTTAACGCGTTCCGGATGCCCAGTTCACTCAAGCCCTCGACAAGCTCGGGGCAAAGCTCGACTCAAGCCCGTCAGGCGGATGACGTTTGAAAGGCCAACACTTTTTGCGCATAGGCCGCAGCCGACACAAAGAGCAGCAGCACTGCGCGGGCGAGGGTCCAGTAACCTATGAAGCCGGCCCCGGAGGGATTGAAGCAACCGCAGCTTATCTCGAGACGCCGCCATAATGCGGAGGCCAGAACAAAGCAGAACATTGCAGACATAGCGATAGCCGCCAGAAGAGCAGCCGATATGAAAATGCCGCCTACCAGACATATCCCGACCAGAAGCTCCAGCCAGGGCAGCACCATTGCCACGGCGATGCCGAGTTTCGGCCCGACCATTTCATAGCCGTAAACGTCAGCCAAAAAGTCGTATGGCTGACGAAGCTTGGGAATGCTGCTTGCGATAAAGACAACGCCGAGTGCGAGTCTGGCGATAAGGGCCAGGCCGTTAACAAGTCGAGGTTTCATTTGGAATTCTGCGTCCATTGGTGCCATTTGCCTTTGTATATTAGCACGCCTGAAAAACCGTCCGATGCCAGCCGGGAAGCAACAATACCCGCCAGACGGCAGTCTGTGTCCCGGCAATAAACGATGATGCGGGCTTTTTTATCAATCCGGTCCGTTGATTTATTCCATTGGTCATCCGTCAGATACGGCGGTATGTTTACGGCGTCTTTCAAATGACCTGTGCTGAAGGCGTAATCGGGTCTGGGGTCAACAAAGACGGCCCGGTGGTCGGCGAGCAGCCGGCGGACTTTTCCCGTTGATATTTTCGGGATAAAGGCGGCCCGATACGCCTGTTGAATAAAGTCCGTCGCCTGCCGACGGAGAAGCATTCCATTGTCACTGAAGGAATGAAAGGTCAAGGAAGCTAACGTTGCAACTACCACCAGGGCGCTGCACCAGCCGAAGCTCAAAAAAAGCGCCCGTTTGCGAGACGCCACTTTTCGAGAAGAGAGAAATCGCCGGCGTGTCCATCTTATCGCAAGGACAATCGCAGTAACAATTGCAGCATAAAGTATAAATCTCCTGCGCGCGGGGGCGAAGACTGCGCTGAAGTGAATGGGATTATTCGATACGAGCAGGCCCGTGCCGTCCCATCGCGGCGCCAACGTCCAGAACTCCACCGATTCAGGCGGGCTCGGCGGGTCATAAATCAATGCCTTCTCCCGGCTGCGGCCCAAAAACAATTCGTAGTGGTCATACGTTCTGGCGGTCGGCGAGGACTTTGTATGGATAATAACGGGCAATGACAATTGACGAAGGTCTTTTATGGACAGGCGTGCGACCGGCGTCGCATAGAGGCCGTGGCTTTCGGCGGCCTTTTTCAGCTCGGCAAGTGAGCTGCCACGCACCGAACCGATATATATGGGGTCAATTAATTCGTTCGAGTCGGCTTCGAGGCCCAAAAACCTCATAGCGGCATACAGGCAATATATCCCGCAGTAACCGCCGGATGATTTTTGCTGAGGTGTTCGGCCAGTGGAAATATCGTTCGGCTCCGCCGCCTGCACAAACGGCTTACGGGCGGGTAGAAGCCCAAGAAGAAATACTGTCAGGAGAATCGAAAATCGACACCCGCGGCCTGAGAATAACTCCTTCACGCTACTGGAACCTCTTTTTATCGGCTCATCTTATTGCTGAGTCAATTCGGTAATCTGCAACAGTTTCTGATTTATATTTTCGACCTGCGGGTCGTCTTCGGGCAGTATCTCCAGTAATTCTTCGTAGGCCTTAACGGCTTTTTCGTTTTGACCCGTCTGCTGGTAATATCTGCCGAGTGCGTAGAGGGCATCCGTGGGCTTGCTTTCGGCAGGGAATTTCGTCAGGGCATTTTCAAAATAAGAGACTGCTTCCTGCAGCCGGCCCTGTTCGAAGCTTAGCCAGCCGAGTTTTATCATTGTATCCGCATTGCCGGGGTTATCGGGATATTTGGTCAACAGCTCTTTATAGGTTTCCTCTATCAGGGGATTTATTTCTTCTTTCGGCACGTCGTTTGAATCGCGGAGTGCCTCGTAACATTCGCCGATTCTCACCTGGACATCATAAGCAGGAGCATATTCAGAGTCGGGGTATTCGTCGATGATTTTCTGAAAATACTCTACGGCTCCGGGCCAGTTACGCTGCAGCCGGCGGCACCGGGCTATATGGAAATACACTTTGTCGAATCCGCTTCGGGCGCTGAAATCATCCGGCGGATAATCGACTATCCGCTGCAAAATTTCTTCGGTCTTGGCGTATTGATTCTGCGCCTGGTCCGGCTGATCGCGTCTGTCCAACTCCATCGCCTTCAGAAAGCAGTGTTCCGCAACCTCGTAAAGGCAGGTTACGGCGTAAGGGTGCTGTCTGAAATCGGTGACAAATTTATCCATCAGTGCCTGAGCGGTATTCTCGTCGCCTGCATCGAGCGCATCCTGTATTTCCAGGCGGCGAATATCGAGCACAGCGTTATCCGCCTTAATTGTTCCCGGATATTGCTCAATTACCTGCTGATATGTCTGCCGGGCAAGAGCAGTCCGTATGGGCCACTTCTGTTCGTAGTCGCGTGCAAGCCGGTAAAGCTCAACGGCTGATTCCTCCTGCTCCAAAGATACTGTCGCAACGTCCTGGTCCGCCTGATTCGAATCCTGCTGTTCGACTGGAGCAGCGATACCCAACTCCGCCAACCTCGAATTCGCCCTGCCGGCGTATGAATTGCCGGGATAATTTTGAGCTATTTTCAGATAGATTCGCGAGGCCTGCTCGAACCTGCTTTCTCGGTCATATCTTTCTGCAATCCAGTAAAGCGCCCCCGGCAAATCAGGATTTCCGGTAAAATCCCGGGCCAACTCATCTACCGCCTCGAGGGCAGCGCTGTAATCGCCGGCCATAAAAAGGAGCATCACCTCGGCCCTTGCGATAGCAAATCCGGCTTTTGCGGCCCAAGGGCTATGAGGATAATTATCGACTATCCGCTCATACAGTGTTTTGGCATCTTCGAACCTGCTGACCCGCTGGTATCTTTCCGCAATCCAGTAAAGCGTCTCGGGCAAATCCGGATTGCCAGCGAAGTCGCCTGCCAGCTTATCAATCGCATCTTTGGTCTGGTCAAACTGTTCGGACATTATAAGAGCCATCGCGTCGTTCCTTGCGACGGCAAATCCGGCTTTTTCGGCCCAGGGGCTGCCGCGATAATCATCGACTATCCGCTCATACAGCCGGCTCGCATCCTCGAACCTGCTGGCCCGCTGGTATCTTTCCGCAATCCAGTAGAGCATCTCGGGCAAATCCGGATTGCCGGCAAAGTCGTCAGTCATTTTATCAATCACCTCCTTTGCCCGGTCATACTGTCCGGACATTATAAGGGACATAGCATTGGACTTTGCATCGCCCAGCTTTGCCTTCTCGGCCCAGGTGCTTTCGGGATGGTCCTGTATTATCCGCTGATAGTTGAGTATTGCCCGGTCGAACTCACTTTTGCGTTCGAATCGTTCCGCAATCCAGTAGAGTGCCTCGGGCAAAAGCGGATAATCCGTAAATTCAATTATCAGCTTCTCCGTTGCCGAGTCGGCCTCGGCAAATTTACCCGCCTCTATAAGTGAGCAGACCCCGACCCTTGCCTGGTAAAGCTCCTCCTCCTCGTCAGCCAGACAAAGCGCTGCAACTGCTGAGAACAGGGCGATAAACGCCGTCAAATACAGAACAGAAATTTTCTTAAACATTGCTCTTGCCTCCGAATTGAGCGTTGATGTTTGTGAGTTACAGCCGGATTCGGGCTGCCTAATGACGACCTGATTTTTGGCTTCGGGCGCGGTCATTTTCACCTTTGCAAATCCTTGATGCCTGATTTTGTGCTATCAATCGAAATTGTCAACAAAATAGTTTCCGAATTTTTGCAGGCCGGCCATAAGTTCTTATACCGGGGGCTGAAAAATCTTAAAAAATACAGGATAGAGGAGGTCCGCTGCTTTTTATATATACCTGCCGTAACGCTTCGAAAACGAAATCCTTCGGCTCGCTGGATTTTGCTCACTCCGTTTCGGAAGATTTTTCGGACTCGTCCTACAAGCCGGAGAGAGTTTTGAGTTGTTTTTTCGCGAACAGATAGTCTTCAGCAGGCATTCTACTGATAACCTCACGGTCCGGGTACATCATGCGGAACTGCCGGCGGAAGCTGTCTTCAATCTGAATGGCTTTTTCGTAATGCTTTATCGCCATATCTATTTTTCCAAGCTCTTCGGCAATCTCGGCCAACTGCAGGTGCAGCCGTGAAGAGGCGGGGTACAGGTCAACGGCAATCAGGATGGAGTCGATTGCCTTGCCGAGCCAGAGATTTCTCTGTTCGGGCTGAAGCCGGGCGCGGAAGGAATACAAATCCGCGAGCGACTCAAAGTTTTTGAAATCAACGGGATTTCTTTCGATTGCGGTGAAGAGTTGCTGCTCCGACCGGTCGAGCATCTGCTGCTGCGGCATAACCGGAGAATAGAGATGCTGGAGATAGAGCCGGCCATCCATAGAGGGCGCTAGTGGACTGAGCAGGTCATCCTGCGAGGCGTCGGCAAGAAGATTGTGGGCAAGCTCGTACTGGCCAAGCTCCATCGGTCGGCGTGCCTGCGCGATTTTTGTGGTGCTTTCAGCGACGGGCAAAAACACATAGCGTAAATACGCAAATCCGATTATCAAAAACACTGCTGCGACTGTTATTTTGAGCCAGATGGGAACGGCGAAAGTCGAGGGGGGTTTTTGCTGTGTCCGGGAATTGACGGCAATCAGGCATCCGAGAGTTGCGAAGAATGCAGTCAGGACACCCGGCTCGAATATAGCGAAATCGATGAGGTTATGTATCAGCACACCAAGCAGGCCGCAGAAAAGGGCGATGGCGGTTAGCGAGTCGCTGCGCAGGGATTGGCCTGCGTTACGGCCGGAGCGAGGAGGTTCCGTGAGCAGCGCAGAGCCGACGATGAAAGCGGCAGCGGGGGCGAGATGGTTGGTGCAGAAGACATAGAGTTTTTCATAGTATTCGGTGGCCGTACCCCAGGGGACAAGAAGTGGGTTTAGCAATAATATTGCGGCAGACGGCGTGATAATACAGGCGGTGGCCAGTTTTTGCGATTGTGGGCCTGAAGGGCTTCGAGGAAAATCCCCGTCGGTAAGCGACTCGCGAAACAGAGGGACAAGGACTATCAGCAGAAAGCCGAGCAGGCCGAGCGGGCCATATTGCGTGAGGAGCATAAGGACAAAGGAGTGCGGGTCGGAGACGGTTTCCATTGCCGCGGCGGGTTTATATTGATGGTAAACAGTGGAGAAGTTACCGGGGCCGACGCCCGCGAGCGGATGGTCGGCGAACATCCGGGCGGATGCGAGCCAATACTGCCAGCGGACGAGCATCGAATTTCCGCCTGGCAGCCGGCCGAATTTGAAACCGTAAAATGCGATAAGGGGAATAGCGGCGCAGACGGCAATGAGGATGGCGGCGAGAATGATATTCTTGGATAATGTCGGCCGGCGTACTCGTATAAGGATGGCGAAAATTGTTGCGGAAATGAAAAACGCGGCGATTGCACCTTTGCTGCGTGTTACGAACAGGGCGAAGAGGACGACCGCGAGGACAAAAAAAGCCGGCGCGAGGCCGCGGAACGGCGAGCGAAATTCCTTTCGATTTTTGAGGCGCTGGGCCAGCATTGCTATCGAAGCAAAAACGGCGAGAATGGCAAAAGAGCCGGCGGAGTTTCCCGTGGTAAAAGAGGCGCGAACGTCTTTGGACTGGATGCGGTGTTCGAGCATCATATGATTGATAGAGCCGGGCTGAATACCGAGCGGCTGAAGTATTGCGCCCGGGTCCTGCCTGTAGTGTTCGAGCATAAGCTTGTTGCTGACGAAGAACTGCTCGGCCGACTGCCAGGCGGCCACCACGCCGAGGGCGATTACGGCGGTGAGCAGGATTTTGATTTTGGCGGGTGAGTCGAGGAGCTGGGCAAGCAGGACGGCCATAAGTATGGGGGCCAGCAGCATTACAATGGAGTTGATTGCGGCGCGCTTGTCGGGGGCATAGAAGGCGGCGAGAAACGCTACTGCGAGGAAGACCGCCAGTCCGATTTCGACGGCGGTGGCTCTGTATGAGAATCGTTTGCGCAGCAGGGCCACAAAAAGCCACAGCAAAAAGGCGAATATCAAAACGCCCGATACACTAACAGAGTAGAGCGCCTCGTCCACCGTGGACTGTATTTGCACGGACTGGCCCTGTATGGATTCCGGAACAGGTGATTCGGTGTGGACTACGCGAAGAGCGATAATAACAATGCAACAAACAAGCAGGATGGTATGCAGCAGCGAAACGATATAGCTGTCGCGGCTATCGGTTTTAATTTTCGGGGCCGTCATTGCACCTCCGGTGGATTATTTTTGGCGGTTGTCTCCATTATAGCGATAATCGCAAGGACCATAATGGTTTGAAGAAAGATAAGTGTAGCTCCGGCGAGGTTCACCTGGTAGAGGAAAGTTGCGCCTATGCCTGTGCAGAGGGTAGCAAGATACAAAGTCAGGACGGTCTGCGTATCTGTGAGTCCCGTTCGTCTGAGGCGG
The DNA here is from genome assembly GCA_964597035.1 of uncultured Pirellulales bacterium. Lineage (GTDB taxonomy): Bacteria > Planctomycetota > Phycisphaerae > Sedimentisphaerales > Anaerobacaceae > Fen-1362. Next base: position 28,819 of record CAZQWM010000020.1, on the reverse strand, counting down.
TGAGAAAAGTGCTGGGTGTCGCCGACGAAGGGGGACTTGCCCCGGCTGATGCGGAGGAAGGTGACACTTAAAAAGTCGTAGAGGGGCACGGCCATAGAAATCAGAGGTATCAGGACAGGATACCAGGGGCCGGCGGTATCCTGATGGTAATAGGTGGTTCGCAGGGTGAGAAGCGCGAGTATGAAGCCGACGGGCAGTGAGCCGGCGTCACCCATAAAGATTTTTGCGGGCGGGAAGTTAAAGAGGAGAAAGCCGAGCAAAGTGCCAATGAATAGCAGTGCCAGGCCGCCGACGAAAACCTGTCCACTAGTAGCAGCGGCAGTAAAGAGAATGGCGGCGACGATTACGCCGATGCCAGCGGCGGCGCCATCCATATTGTCAAGAAAGTTAAATACATTAATAATCAGGACTATCCAAAAGGCGCTAATCAGGGACGTGAGGAGCCGGCTCTGGATGAACAGTTCGACACGGATATCAGCGAGGAACGCGGCAGCGATAGCGACGGCAAGCTGGATGATGAGTTTAACGAACGGGCCGAGATGCTTTTTGTCGTCGATTAGGCCGAGGATGAAAAGCGAAACGATACAGCACAAGACGATTATTAGCTGATTTATTTTGCCGATGAAGCCGGTGACGTAAGCGTTTATGGAATCGCTGTGCGTGGGTAATCGGCCCTGAGCGCCGAGGGATTTAGCAATTAGGATAGCGGTGATGAGGAAAGACAGGATAGTGATTATGATGGCGATGCCTCCGCCGAGTGCGACGGGGCGCTGATGGTAACGGTCGGCTGTGGGACGAGCGACGAAGCCGAGTCGGCGGGACAGGCCGACAGTGACGGCGGTAAACAGGGCGCAGACGACAAATGAAGCGACGAGCAGGATTATGGCAAGAGTCGTCAGTGACACGATTTCAATTGCTCCAGTAAATGGGTTCGGACTCTGTTAAAAAAATCGTGGTAGCAGGACTGCCTGTAGTCGGGGTAGGTATATTCGAAATGCCGCCAGGCGCCTTTTTCATATATTAGCGTTACCTCGGCGAACATTTTATTGCCAATGTATATTCGATGCGAATAGTTTTTTGTTGTAGCGAGAACGAGCTTCGAGGATCCGATGTAACCCGGGTCGAGATTGACGGGTCTCGGCAGGGGCAGTTTTAGAGAATCAGCAAGCCATTGTTCGAGGTTTTTTGTGGTGTGTTTGACATCTGCGAGCGAGCCGGGGTCGATGAGATTTTCGAGCGAGACGAACTGGCGGAGGATATCCGGGCCGGTCTGGTCTTTATAGTAGTCGGTCTGGGTGAAGGGCCAGACGTCACTTGTTAGGTCGATTCGGCCTATGTGTCTGTCGATTGCCTCAATTGCTGCAGTCAGGGCATCGTTGTTCGCGGCGAGGATGCCGATTATCAACTTTGTGGGTTTTGGGTCTTGCAGGTCCCACATTAGTAGTTTTGAGTTATGAGTGTTGAGTTTTAAGTTGTTATTAGGTGTTTATTTTTTTTCAAAGAGTTTACGAGTTCGGCGGTTTTTTGGACGGCGGAGTCGGCGGGGATTTTCTGAATGTCTTTTTCGGCGCGGAGCTTGATTTCTACGTTGCCTGTAGCGAGGGCTTTTTTGCCGACGGTAATTCTGACAGGTATGCCGATTAAATCCGCGTCCTTGAATTTCACGCCTGCGCGTTCGTCGCGGTCGTCTAAGAGGACCTCAATACCTTCATCTTTCAGCCCGGCGTAAATTTTTTCGGCTGTTTCGACCACTTTGGCATCGTCCTGATTGAGCGTAACGATGATGACCTCGAAGGGAGCGATGCTTATGGGAAAGATTATGCCGTTGTCGTCGTTGCCGGCCTCGATTGCGGAGGCGACGATGCGGTTTATGCCGACACCGTAGCAGCCCATCAGGCAGGGATTTTCTTTTCCGGTTTCGTCTAAGAATTTGCAGCCGAGCTTTGTCGAATACTTTGTGCCGAGTTTGAAGACCTGGCCTACCTCGATACCTCGTTTGAAGAGCAGTTTTTGGCCATCGTGGGTGTCGCCCTCAACGGCGTTGCGAATGTCGGCAATTATTACGTTGTCGCCTTCGAGGGGGAAGTCCCGGCCGGGGACGATATTTTTCGTATGGTAGTCGGTTTTGTTTGCGCCTGTTACGCCGATTGCCATAGCCGCGACGGCGTGGTCGATAATGATTTTGTCAACTTTTTCTGCGAGTCCCATCGGCCCGGCAAAGCCGACCTTTGCGCCGGTGACTTTCTCGATGGTCTCCGGGTCGGCGAGGTCATTGTGTATGTCGCCGAGTGCCTGGGTGAGCTTTTCAGGATTCAATTCGTGGTCTCCGCGGATGAGGGCGACGATGGTTTTTGAATCCGCCGAGAAGATTAGTGTTTTTATCATCTCGGCAGGTTTGGTTTTGAGGAATGCGCAGACGGCTTCGATAGAGCCGACGTTTGGTGTGTGGACGTTTATCGGTTGCTGGTTACTGGTTGCCGGTTGCTTAGGCAGTGGATCAACGGCGGCTTTTTCGAGATTTGCGGCGTATGAGCCGTCTTCGGTATAGACGATGATGTCTTCGCCGGAAGCGCAGGGGATGGTGAACTGGTGGGAGCCGGAGCCGCCCATTTCGCCGGATTCGGCTTCGACGATGACGAAATCCAGGCCGCAACGTTTGAAGATGCGCTTGTAGGTTTCGTACATATTCCAGTATTCGTCGTCGAGCGATTTATCGTCGGCGTGGAAGCTGTAGGCGTCTTTCATAATGAACTCACGGCTACGAAGGACGCCGAAGCGAGGGCGGAACTCGTCGCGGAACTTGAAACTGATTTGGTAGATGTTGAGCGGCAGTTGCTTGTAGGAGCTGATTTCGCCTGCTGCGACGCTTGTTACGACTTCTTCGGCGGTTGGTGCGAGGACATTTAGCCGGCCGTGGCGGTCCTCGAAGCGAGCCATAGTCGGGCCGTAATCGACGTCTCGGCCTGTCTGCTGCCAAAGCTCAATCGGCTGGACAGCGGGCATAAGAATTTCCTGCGCGCCGGCTTTGTTCATTTCTTCGCGGACGATGTTGATTACCTTGAGCAGGCATCGCCAGCCGAGCGGCAGGTAGGTATATGTGCCGCTGGCTAATTTTCGCATAAGGCCCGCGCGGAGCATCAGCTTGTGGCTGGGAATCTCGGCATCGGCGGGCACTTCCCTGGCCGTCGGTATCAACATTCGACTGTATCGCATAAATTCAGACCCAAGACATAAGACCAAAGACATAAGACCAAAGACA
>CAZQWM010000020.1:0-25460 GCA_964597035.1 uncultured Pirellulales bacterium | reverse complement strand
AAGACATAAGACCAAAGACATAAGACCAAAGACACAAGACCAAAGATAAATGATGGAAAGTTTATAGCCCAAAAAGGCGGGGACTGCAAGGTAAAAGAGCGACCCTGCCTACCCCCGATTACGACATTCGAGGGCAGGCAGGAGACGTGAAGAACCGATATCGATTTTTGATTGATTATTGTGGTGGATTGAGCATAATCACATAAGTGGTTTGTATTATTATAAGGAGTGTCCGCCGACGGCGGATAAGAGTGATGGCGCATAAGTTTATCAGCGAAATAAATCCGGGCGAGCCGGTCGATGATATTTACCTTGTCAAGGAGCCGGTTCTTCGGCCGACTTCGCGGGGCGATTTGTATATCGCAATGTTTGTCTGCGACAAGACCGGGCAGGTCAACGGGAGAATGTGGCAGGCGAGCGAAGAGACGTATAAGGCACTTCCAAAGCCGGGATTTGTGCACATAAAAGGCCGGAGCGAGGTTTACCAGAATTCACTGCAGATTGTGGTCAACAGCGTCGGCGTGATTGATTCGAGCAAGGTGAAAATCGAGGATTTTCTTGCGAAGACCGACAAAGACATCGACAAGATGTTTGCGGAGGTCGAGCGGATTGTTGGGGCGATAAAAAATCAGCAGTTGAAGGCGCTGGTCGATGAGTTTTTGGGTGATGAGGAGTTGATGAAGAGGTTTTGCAGTTGTCCCGGCGGAATTGCGATGCACCACGACTATATCGGCGGGCTTCTGGAGCATACGTGGAATATGCTGCGGGTGGCCTCGGCGATACTGCCTTTGTATCCGGAAGTGCAGGCGGATTTGGTATTAGCGGGGATATTTATTCATGATATGGGCAAGACCGAGGAGCTTGCCTACGATACGGCCTTTTCATACACCGATTCGGGGCAGCTCATCGGGCACATAACCAAGTCGGTTCTGCTGCTGCACAAAAAGGCGGAACAATTAGCGGCCAAGGGCGTGCAGATTGACGGTGCTATTCTGGATGCGCTGGGGCATATAATTCTGTCGCATCACGGGGAATACGATTTCGGCTCGCCCAAGCTGCCGGCAACTCCTGAGGCGTTTATGGTCTATTATATCGATGACCTCGATGCAAAAGTTAATCAGGTAACGCGACTAATAGAGGGTGACTTGGGCGACTCCAACTGGACGGGCTGGCAAAAGCCGCTTGAGACGCGTCTATATCGCAAGCGAATTGAGTGATGCGGCCTTGGCGGACAGCAGCAGGGAGGGGGTTTGTCCCGGGTAAATTTCTGTGGGTAGATATGCACGTCTTTCAAGCATGCGCAAAAAACCGGCCGGAAAAGTCATAATAGAATTTCCCGGCCGGCACACCCAGTTGGGTGTTTGGGCATAAAACGACTTGTGGAAAGTCATAATTTGAATCGGCGGGTCCCATTGGTGTGGATAAGCTAATGAGTCCGAGTGTGACAAATGTATGGCACTGAAGATTAAAGTTATGTGATTTTTTGGAAGCGGTGTGACGGGAAATTACTGAAAGCCAAGCAGGAGGAAAAGGCGGTTCTTTAGTCCGCAGCTTTTGTTTTGCGCTAGAGCCGGGCGGGGGTATAATAGTTCGACAAGCTCACTACGGGTAATTCGACAAGCTCACTATGAGTCGGGAATTATGGCAAACGACACAAAAAAGATATATACGGTCAGCCAGTTAACGACGCTGATAAAGACGGTTTTAGAAGGGAATCTGCCTTCCCGGCTGACTGTTACAGGCGAGATAAGCGACTGGAAGGTGCACCGGGCAAAGGGGCACTGCTATTTCTCGTTGAAAGACGAGAATTCGGTATTACCGTGTGTGATGTGGGCGAGCAACTTTAAGAAGGTCAAGTTCAAGCCGGAAAACGGGCTGGCGATATTTGGAAAGGGTTATATAGACGTTTACGAACCGCAGGGCAAATACCAGTTTTATATTGAGTCGATGACGCCGGCGGGTGTTGGGGCCCTGCAATTGGCGTTCGAGCAGATGGTGAAGCGCTTGGCGGCGCAGGGGTTGTTCGACGAAGCACACAAAAGGGCACTGCCGAGGTATCCGCAGCGGATAGGGATTTTGACGAGCGAATCCGGTGCAGCGGTCCACGATATCGTTGACAGCATATTTAACCGCTGGCCCTGTGTGAGGTTGTATCTGTATCCTGTGCCGGTGCAGGGTGAAGGGGCGGCTGAAAAAATTGCGACGGCGATTCGGGATGTGAACCGGCGAAATGAGAAACTCAAGTTAGATATTCTAATTGTCGGCAGAGGAGGTGGTTCGTTAGAGGATTTGTGGGCGTTTAACGAGGAGGTGCTGGCGAGAGCTATTTGTGATTCGAAGATACCGGTCATAAGCGCGGTCGGCCACGAGGTTGATACGACGATTGCGGACTTAGTGGCGGATGCGCGGGCATCTACGCCGACAAAGGCAGGGGTCGTGGCGGTGCCGGACGCGAGAGAGGTGCTAGGGCAATTATCGGCGGCGGAGGGTCGGCTGGCAGGAAAAGTCACGGCGGTTATCGAAATCGCCCAGGAGAGGTTGCAGACTCTGTTAGCCAGCAGTGTGTTCAGGAATCCGCTTTTTGCCGTGTGCAATCGCGAACAGCAGTTGGATGAGATTGGAGGTGCTCTCGCAGATTCAATGAGAGTGATACTGACTGGGGCGAGAGAGCAGTTGAACAAGATGTATGAGCAGGTGGTTCGGATAGAGCCGCATCGGCTGATAGGCAGGAAAATGGTTGATATCAATGAGTTACGAAGCCGAGCGAATGCGGCGGTGGCAGCATTGATTAGCAGAGCCAAGATTCGTCTGGCAGAGCAGGGGAATCGATTAGCAGGGCTGAACCCAAAGGCGGTGCTACGAAGGGGCTATTCGATAACAACGGCGAAACAGACGGGGATGGTCGTTAAGGCCGCGAAGGATGTGGATATTGGGGATACACTGGTTACCGAGCTTGCGGGGGAGAATTTGATTGAAAGCAGGGTTACGAAAAAGTAAAAGAGGGAGGACGGATGACAGAAGACAGAGGACAGAAGTAAAAAGGCAAAAGTAAAAAGGCAAAAAGACAATGGCGAAAGAAGAGGCAAAAAACGGTTCGACAAAGCTCACCACAGGCGATGTCAGCAAGCTGAGTTTCGAGCAGGCAATAAAGGAGTTGACGGGGATAGTGGGCAAAATAGAGCAGGGAGAGATTGCACTCGGTGACAGCTTAAAGCAGTATGAGAGGGGTATGGTGCTTATAAAGCACTGCAGGAAGATTCTTCAGGAGGCGGAGAAGAGGATTGAGAAGATTGCGGAAGATTCGGCAGAGCAGAAGTAAACTATAATAACGGATTAGGCGAGAGTGGCGGAACTGGCAGACGCGCAAGGCTTAGGACCTTGTGGGTGAAAAACCCGTGGAGGTTCGACTCCTCTCTCTCGCAGTTAATTCGCCGAAAGGACCGGCGAAATTGATAATCGATGATTGATAATTGATAATTTGACCGATGCCGGTCGGTGGTTATTCTATGACCGATGTGTGGTGTTTATCTCGGTCATCAATAATCAATGATAAGACAGGAGGTCGGATGTGGCGGGCGATTATTTTCGATTAAAAGAGAGGGGGACGGGAGTTCGGATTGAAATCGTTGCGGGGGTGACGACGTTTCTGACAATGGCGTATATCATATTCGTTCAGCCGGGAATGCTCGCTGAGGCGGGGATGGACAGGACGGCGCTGATAGCAGTCACCTGCATAATCAGCGGATTGTCGACACTTGTGACGGGATTGGTGGCCAATGCGCCGATTGCAATGGCACCGGGTATGGGGCTTAATGCTTTTTTTGCATATAGTCTTGTATTGGGCGACGGTATAAGCTGGGAGACGGCCTTGGGGGTGGTTTTCCTGTCGGGGGTGCTTTTTCTGCTACTTACGGTGGTCGGATTGCGTAAACGCCTTGTGGAGGCGATACCGCCGAGTCTGCTTTCGTCCATATCGGTGGGTATAGGGCTATTTATAACGTTTATGGGCTTAGTGAATCTGGGTGTTGTGGTCAACAATGAAAAGACGCTTGTTTCGGCGGGGGAGTTGACGCCGACGGTGCTGATAGGACTTGCGGGGCTGTTGGTAATGCTGTTTATGGAAATCAGGAAAATCAAAGGGGCGTTGCTGATAGGCATAGTATTTTCGACCGTGCTGGCGGCGGCGCTGGGACATGTTCCGAAGCCCACCGAGTATATATCGCTGGATATAAATATATCGGCGGTCGCGCTCAAGCTGGATATCGTCGGCGCTATTAAGTGGAGTTTGTGCGGGGCGATTTTTACTTTGACCTTTATTGATATGTTCGACAGTATCGGCACGTTAGTCGCCTGCTGTCATCAGGCCAAAATGGTCGATGAGCATAATCGAATCAAGGGGCTGGACCGGCTTCTGGCAATCGACGCGGTCGCTACTGTCGTCGGCGCCGTTTTGGGGACATCTACCACCACATCATACGCCGAAAGTGCCGCGGGAATCGAGCAGGGAGGTCGCACGGGCTTAACGTCGGTGGTGACGGGGCTTTGTTTCTTCCTGGCGATATTGTTCGTGCCAGTTGTGGGTATCGTGCCGAGATACGCGACGGCGCCGGCTTTGATTATGGTGGGACTGTTTATGATGAGGGAGGTTCGCGGCATAGACTTTACCAATATAGAGGAGGCGTTCCCGGCTTTTTTTATAATGGTGATGATAGCGCTAAGCTACAGCATAAGCACGGGTCTGGCGTTCGGATTCGTTTCGTTCACCGTTATCAAGATAGTGTCGGGCAAGCTGAGCGAAATAAAGCCGGCGATGTGGGTGATTGCGGTGATGTCGCTTTTGTTTTTGACGGTGGACAGGTTAGGCGATTTGCTGAATTTTATTAAATGATGAAATCCTGTAAAAAAGACCTCTAACCGTCATTCTTCGCTTTGGCAACACGACAAAATATAAGGTTTATAGAACACAAACTGATAATATCATCGGCGGGTTGTGCAGGACGACCCGCCGATTTGTTTGGGGGTAAAGCCGGCACTCGCATAAAAGACGCCAAGAAGCTATACTATTGCTATAGCGCACAAGAATATGAATCTTGGGCGGCACAAAGCGGTAGCTGAGACAACCCGGCGGCTCAAAGAGGATAAGGGAGGGGTAGTGAAGGTCGCGGGGACGTGGGGGTCCTTTGCGCGCCTGCTGACGGCGCATCTTTCAAGGCAATTATCGCGGCCGATTCTTTATGTATGTCAGCACATCGACGACGCCGACAACGCCATCGACGACCTGCAAACATTCGGCGCGGAAGATGTTCAACACCTGCCTGCCTGGGAGGGTGAAGAGGACATAGCAGACGCGACTGATGAAATCAGGGCACAGCGGCTGAAAACCGTCGCTCGTATCTCGTCGCCCGCGGCAGGTGAAAAGGAAAATAACATCACAACCGTCTGTTCAATACAGGCCATTTGCCAGCCGATACCGAAACCGCAAGAGCTTGAGAAAAGTGCGTTAAATCTGCAAACGGGGGGGACGATTTCGCCTGAGAAAGCCGTTGAATGGCTGGTCTCGAACGGCTTCGAGCGGGTGGATAAAGTTGACCTGCCGGGGCAATTCGCAAGGCGCGGTGGAATCATCGACATTTACGCACCGTTACTGGATTCCAGCTCCTTCGACTCCGCTCAGGACAGAGTTCGCGGGAATGACAATACAACAGGACAATCGCAGGCGATAAGAGTCGAATTCTTCGCCGACACTATCGAGAGCATCCGCACAATCGATTTGGATACACAGCGGTCGGTAAATCAACTTTCCAACGTGGGTATTGTCTCGGCGATTTGCGGAGAAAAGCAAGAGCAGCGTGAGCTTTTCCCGAATATCCTGCCTGATGATACAATCGTGATTCTGGACGAGCCGACGGATTGCGCGGAGGTGGCGAAAGTCCATTATGAGCGGGCGCAGACGAAAGACCGGCTATATAACTGGCCCGACATTCACAAAGCAATCGAGCGATTCACGCAGCTTCACATCTGCAGATTCGCAACGGGCGAGCCGGGTGAATTTGTCAAGCTCGATATAAGAAGCATTCAGCAGTTCCAGCACAAGGCAACGTCGCTGTGGGCGGGGCACAAGGAAGCGATTGCCGAGCTGGTTGCGCTGGCGAGGCAGCAGGAGAACGTTTCACTTTACTGTGAATCGGAGGCGGAAGTCGCCCGCGTAGGCGAAATCATCAAACAGGAACACGGCGAGATTCCATCGCGATTCAAACTGCTGAAGGGTTTTATCCACCAGGGTTTTGCCATCCCTGCGCTGCATACCACGGTTGTCAGCCATCACGAGCTTTTCGGTCAGTTTGCAGTGAGGCGTCGTCAGCGTCCGATGCGGCCGAGCGCACCGATTGACACCCTGGAAGATTTACAACAAGGCGATTACGTCGTGCACAACTCTTACGGCATAGGCAAATTCCGAGGCATAGAGACCATCAGGAAAAAAGACCGGCAAAGCGAATATCTGACCATCGAATACGACGGCGGGGTGAAGGTCCAGGTGTCGGTGCAAAACATTGCGCTGGTCCAGAAATACATCGGCACCAGTCCGAGACGGCCGAAGCTGTCGAAGGTCGGCTCAAAGCGATGGCAGAGGCAAAAAGAAAAGGTTGCCAAATCAGTCAAAGACCTGGCGGCGGAACTGCTGGAAATGCAGGCGAAGCGCCAGGCATTGGGCGGCTTTACATACACCGATGATTCGAACTGGCAGGTCGAATTCGAGGAATCATTTCCGTATCAGGAAACGCCCGACCAGACAACCGTGGCAGCGGATATCAAGACCGATATGATTCAGCCAAGGGCGATGGACCGATTGCTCTGCGGGGACGTGGGGTACGGCAAGACGGAGCTTGCGATGCGGGCGACGTTCAAGGCGGTTGAAAACGGCAAACAGATAGCGGTGCTGGTGCCGACGACGGTGCTGAGCGTTCAACATGGGCGGACGTTTATGGAACGATTTGCGGATTTCCCCGTCGCAATCGAAGTGCTCAACCGTTTCAGGACAGCCGGCCAGGCAAAGGACATAATCGCGCGCACGAGAGCGGGCAAGGTGGATATTCTCATAGGGACGCATCGGCTGTTGAGCAGTGACGTGCGGTTCAAGGACCTCGGGCTGGTCATTATCGATGAGGAGCAGCGATTTGGCGTCGAGCACAAGGAGAAGCTCAAGAAACTCCGCGTCAACGTGGACGTCCTGACAATGACGGCAACGCCGATTCCGCGAACGCTGCATATGGCTATGCTTGGCCTTCGCGATATCAGCTCGCTGGCGACTGCGCCTTTGGACAGAAGAAGCATCGTCACGACAGTATCGCCGTATAACAGCGAGCTTATACGAAAGGCGATTATCCGCGAGCTGAACCGGCAGGGGCAGGTGTTCTTCGTCCATAACCGCGTCAAATCAATCGACAAAAAATGCTGGGAAATCCAGAAGCTTGTCCCCGACGCCAGAGTGGCGATTGCTCACGGCCAAATGACGGCACACGAGCTTGAGCGGGCGATGATAGCTTTCGTTCTTGGCAGAACCGACGTGCTGGTCTGCACGACGATTATCGAGTCGGGGCTGGATATTCCAAACGCCAATACGATGCTGATTAACGACGCGGACCGTTTCGGCCTGGCCGAGCTGCATCAATTGCGCGGTCGGGTCGGCAGATACAAGCACAGGGCATACGCATATATGCTTTTGCCTGCTTCGAGGTCCATTACACCCATCGCGGCGAGACGACTCAAGGCCATCGAGGAATATTCGCACTTAGGCGCGGGCTTTAGAATTGCGCTGCGTGACTTGGAGATTCGCGGCGCGGGAAACATTTTAGGCGCGGAACAATCGGGCCATATTCAGATGGTGGGCTATCAGATGTATTGCGAACTGCTGGCCGGGGCCGTAAGGCACATCAAAGGTGAGCCGGTCGAGACAATACCGTCGGCGAATATCGATTTGGGCTTTTCGGCGTCGATACCCAAAAACTACATACCAGCCGAGCGGATGCGCTTAGACGTGTATCGCAGAATCGCCATGACCAAAACAATCGAGGAATTGAAACAACTGGAAAATGAGCTGGCGGACGTTTATGGAACGCTTCCGGAGGAGGTAAAGACGCTGCTCGAATCGGCACAACTGCGGATTATGGCGAGCCGGCTGGGCATAAGAAGCATTGTCGCACACGAAGGAAATCTGATATTCTTATTCGCGGAAGAAGCCGACAGGCAGGCGAAGAAGCTGTTCGGGAAACTATCGTGTAAATATACCGTTGCCGACGGCGGGACCGTTTATCTGCATCTGGGAAAAAGCTATTTCGAAAAGCAAACGCTGACGGCCTTTTTGCGTAAAATTTTAGGAGGTAAAAAAATATGAGCGGATTACAAGCCAGATATCTTCAGGCAATAGTCATTATTGCGCTACTGGCAGGCGTGGTCCCGGCGATAAGTCCGTCGGAACAACAGCAGCTTGATAACTTCAAGGTATCGACGCTGAAGGAATTGGCGGGCGTAGCTGTAAAAGTGAAAGTCGTGCGCGATACCGCCGAAACGCTGCCGTTATTAAAAGAGGAAAAGCTTCAGGGCGAGGTGGAATTCGCTTTGCAGGACGCGGGCATCGAAGTATTGCCGCCTTCACCCAGTGCCGGGCTGTATGTAGTGATTGTGAAGGTGGCGGGCGGCGGGCCGGATAATTTGATTTGCGCGATAGACGTCAAGTCGTCGCTTTTGCAGATTGTTTACCTGACGAGGGACACGAACATCCGGACCGAGGCACAGACCTGGCCATCCGTAGGCCAGAGCCGCTTCGGCCTCGTATCCATAGCCATCGCCAAGAGCACTATAGAGCGAACCGTCAAGGAACAGGCCAAAGACTTCGCCGCAGACTACAAAGCTGCTAATCACAAGGTAATCAGCAACTCCGCCTCCGGACAATAACATTCAAATTGAGTATTGTAATCGGAGCGGCTGTTCAGTAAACTCTGGCCGCGACAGGACTGCGAAAGTATCAGGGGCCAAAAGATGCCGGCCAAAGGAATGGCAGAAAAACTCAGAGCAACATCGAGCCAGTTACTTAACTACACGCGCGACTCGTATCTCGAACGCACGAGCCGGCCCGTCTATGCAATCGTATTTTTGCTTCCCTTCATACTCTTCTATGAGCTTGGAACAATCTTCATCAATACCGACGTTCTGAGCCAGACCCAGATTCGCGTCGTCGCGTTCGTGTGGCTTCAGGAGCTGCTGCGGTATGTCGGCTTCGGCGGCAAATTTCTCTGGGCGGCCCCGGCGATATTAGTGATTGTCATACTGCTGGCGTATCAGTTCGTCTCAAGAAAACAGTGGTGGGTGTCGCTGTTTGACTTATTGCCGATGGCCGTCGAGTGTATTTTGTTGGCGGTGCCGCTTATCGTACTCAGCTTGTTTTTGCACAGCTCGTCGGTTACTAACAGTGCAACAACAGTTGTTGGGCTCGCAGCCGGTCAGGGCGCCGTCACACAGGGGAGTCCTTCCCTGCTTGCCGATATTGTTACGGGTATCGGGGCGGGTATTTACGAGGAGCTGTTGTTTCGTCTTATCCTGATAACCGCCCTGCTGCTTTTGTTCCAGGACGTGCTGGGGTGGGGCAAGAGCAATTCCATCGTATTGGCGGTTCTCGTTTCCGCGGCGATGTTCGGCGCTCATCACCATATAGATTTTTTCAGCGGGCAGCCAAATCACGGCGATATATTCAACTGGGCCAAGTTCATGTTCCGGACAATGGCAGGCGTTTATTTCGCCTTTATCTTCGCATTTCGCGGCTTCGGAATCACCGCGGGCACGCACGCATTTTACGACATAATCGCAACTTTGGTTAACGCCTGGGCGTTCGGGGGCTAAAAAGTTTCGGCATCCGGCCGTGCATTACGAATTTTTTTCTTCAAATCCCGCTTCCGTTAACCGTTGAGTATGCTTGGCTTGCGGAATAATCGTCCTATAAGTATCGGAAAATGCCTTATCAGTATTGATAATGGGCTTGAATCCGGGGTCTGGATTTTTGTATAATGAGGGCGTGGAAAGCATCAACAACAGTCGTATTTAGGGCCTGACGAACGATGGAATCACCACAAATCAACGTAGCAATCGAGGAATTATCATTCAGCTTATTTCAAAGACCCCTGCACCCCGAATTGTTCACGATTTACGCCAGCAGACGGCTCAAAACCGAGAAGTACGAAGCCGTCATCTGGGTAACGGGATGCACGCACGTAGTGAGCGTCTTTTCAGATGACGCGTGCCTCAGCGAGGTCATCAGCCCGCCGAGCCAGATGCTTCCGGAGCGAGGCCTGATTGAGCGGTTCCAGTTCCGCGGCCCGCGCTCTCACAAATGCACGCTGAGCAAAGGTGTCAGCTATATGACCGATTTTCAGGTGGAGCGTCTAAGCGCAAATCTCTATCGCCAGAGCTTCAAGGACCTCGAGCGATTCGGCCGGGACCGCGGTATCTTCGTGAGATTTCCGGAACTGGAGATAGACGGCCTGCAGCCATTCTGCTATATCGATTTTGAGGCACGCAAGACCGAGCTGCACATTCACACGTTCTGCGCCTACCCGGACCAGATAGCGATGATAAAGACGCAGTCGCTGTTCGACTTCCAGTAAGCTCCAAGCCAGCTCAAAGTTCTACCAGTCGCATAAACTCTCTGCGCACTCTGCCAATTCTTTATGCCTGCTGCCGTTGCTGCTGGGCTTTGGTTTTGAGGGCGTCGGTTTTTTCGCGGATTTCCTCGGCCATTCGACTGTTAGGAAAGTCTCGTATGATTTCCATCCCGGCCTCAAGGGCCCTCGCCCATTGTCTGCCGGATATGGCCAGAGAAAACTGGACGCCGAGATTGTGCAGTTTCGTTCGGAAGACGTCTCTGGCCGCTTCCTGAAGAGCAAGCCCCTCGTTGGGAGTGAGATACTGGTCAAGCTCACGGAGAATTTCGAGACTGCGGTCGGTTGCCTGTCGCTTTACGGCGTCATCCCACGAGTGAAGCAGGACTTTCTTTCGCTCACCTTTTTTCTCGATGAGCCGCTGTTGCATCGCAATCGCTTTTTCATCATCAGGATGCGCCCTGATTAATTGCTCAATCTGATCGCTTGCCTTTGCCCACTGATGGTCATCGAGCAGCTTTTCGATATGAGCGATAAGCTGGCTCATTCTTTCGACATCGGTTGCGTCCTGATATTTTTGGGCCTGAACGCGCAACTGCTGTGCGAGTTTGACATAGCCAGCATGCGAAATCTCGTCTATTATCTCATAAGCTAAGTCGAAGTCTTTCTGCTGGAGCTTATCAAACACGGCATCGCGCAGGACCCGCGTGTCGGCATCTCGAAACGCGATGACCTTGGCGGTTTCGCTGAGGTGGGCGCTGCTGTTCAACTGGCCGAGAACCTGGCGGGATTTCTCCAATTCCTGGGTAATTTTCTCAATCGCCGCGGCGTTGTCCCGAAGCTCGTGTAAAATGCCGATTGCCTTGGCGAGTATGAGTATATTTGTTAACAGCAGAAGCACGGCCGCAAACAGCCAGACAACCTGCGGTATCTCACCGAGCTGTTCGGTCTCGAAGACGCCCGTGAAGACCGTCAGCAGAACAACGCCAATCAGCGCAACGTAAATGAAAACGAGATACCATTTGAAATGCCAGACGGGACTATCTTTTCCCAGCTTCATAGCCGCTCCTTATCGGAAAAATAATCGCTGCAAGGAATAACAAATTCATTATAATCTTTTTCAGCCGGTCTTGTCAACAGTGCCGGAAATCAGAATATGGGCAACCGAATAACAGGGAGGCAAAGAAATGAAGACACTAAAAATATCCTGCCTAATCACGACTTTTCTTTCAACTGTTATTGCATGCACCGCCGCGGACAAAATCTTAACATCGTCAGAGGCCTTGTGTGAAATATCGGTCGTTCAAAACAACAACAAATTCGCTCTTGAGCTTTACGGCAACCTAAAAGCCCAACAGGGGAATCTATTCCTGTCGCCATACAGCATATCGACTGCGTTAGCAATGGCATACGCAGGCGCCAGCGGCGAGACCGAAATACAAATAGCGAAGACCCTTAACTTTTATCTATACAGCGATAGCAATGACACAACAGAGATACTGTATAAGCCGCTGTTCCACAAAACGTTCGGGGATATCATTCACGGGTTGAATGAGGCGGGTGAAAAAGGCAACTACGAGCTTGCCGTCGCGAACGCGCTGTGGGGCCAGAAGGGCTACGTCTTTTTGAAGGAATTTCTGGCTCTTGTCAAAACGAACTATGACGGCAACCTGGAGCAGGTTGATTTCGCAAGGCAAACCGAGGCGGCCAGAAAGACAATCAACGACTGGGTTGAAAACAAAACCAAAGACAAGATAAAGGAACTCATCAAGCCGGGGATGTTAGACACGATGACCCGGCTGGTGCTGACCAACGCTATTTACTTCAAGGGCAAATGGGCAAGTGAGTTCAAGCCCGAACGAACACAGGATGCGCCCTTCACCCTGTCGGGCGGCGAGAAAATCGACGTCCCTATGATGAACCGGACTGGTCAGTTCGGCTATATGGAAACGGATGCGATGCAGGTGCTGGAGCTGCCGTATATCAGCGATGAATTGTCGATGGTCATTTTTCTGCCGAAGCAGCTCGAAGGCATCGGGGAAGTGGAAGATGAGCTTACCTCTGACAATCTCTCCGACCGGCTCACCAAGCTCCGTAAGCGCGAGGTGGAAGTATGGCTGCCCAAGTTCAAAATGACCAGTGAATTCGAGCTGGCCGAGGTGCTCGCGAAGATGGGGATGCCGGACGCCTTTTCAGGAAAGGCCGATTTTTCCGGTATGACCGGCAGCAGGGACTTTTTCATATCGGCCGTAATTCACAAGGCCTACGTGGACGTAAACGAGGAGGGCACCGAAGCTGCGGCCGCCACGGCAGTTACTATGAAACTGACCTCCGTCGGCCCGAAAACGCCCGTCTTCAAGGCTGACCATCCCTTTGTCTTTCTCATTCGCGACAATATCACCGGCAGCATCCTCTTTATCGGCCGGGTTGCGGACCCTCGGAGCAACTGACCGCCCTGCCGCGTTTGAAAACCCGGCCGGATGAGCTTGCTGTCTCGGTCTTTATTTCTCCTGCTGATAGACCACAAAGGAATACACAATCACAAAAATCGAAACGGCCAGCATCGGGATAAGTATGAAATAAATGACGTATTTTTGAAAAGCAATCCCGACAAAAGCTACCACTCCGGCAATTTTGAAGAGCTTGCCGCCGAGGCGGTGCGTTCTGTCCCAGACCCGGTCGTTGCTCAGCGTCCACGGCGTGCGTATCCCGATAAACCAGTTGCGCTTCGCGTGCTCACACAGGATGCCGCAATAAAAGAACAGAAGACCAAGACCAACGGGAAGAACGATATTGGTGCTTATTTGTATGCCGAGATTCCACAAAATGACGTGATAGTGAATCGCCAGCATAAATACGCTCATCAGGACGATAAAGCCCTCGTAATAGGGCCTGAATTTTTCGATATTGCGCCGGAGCGGGTCGAGGTAAGGAATGATATAAAAAAGCAACGCCAGGCCCGCCATCACACACGGCAGTAGAAACAGCCCCACATTTTTGCAGGTATAGCCGTCGACCTGCCCTTTCGCATTCCAGTGCGACGCCATACGCTCGGGCATCTTCGGATAGAAATACAAGCTGACGGCAAACGCAACAATAACCAGACCAACAACAATAACCTGCCCCTTTGTAATACTCATTTTGCTCATCCTCACTTTATATAATATCCCGACACCCGCCACCGGCCATCCGGTTCGAGCATCGGCGTGACGGTCTCGACCGCCCTGCTTTTGTTTTCAAACGACGTTTCAAACTGGATGATGACATACTGCCCATCCGGGCCACCCGGAACTTCCGTAGAGTACCGGCTTGATTTGACTTTTCGCGACAGCATCTTACCCAAAGGCCGGCGAATACCCTCCAGCGAGCTATTCCACATCTGTTCCGTAACATTTTTCCTGAAAAACTCAGCGGCCTGCATCCAGCTTTGACCGTATGCACCATCATCCACCAATTGCAGCCAGCATTCTGCGGCCTCGATTGCAGCAACCTGCTCGCCCGCCTGCTGCGTTTCAACCTGAGAAACCTTTTTAAGAACGTAATATTTCGGCTGCATCCCCCGGATGGTTACATCGCCGCTTAGCCACGGAAAGAACAAGTAAGCTACGCTGTTGATTCGCCTCATCTCGTATTTCGCTCTGACGTCACTGTTACGGTCGATAATCCAGCCCTTCGTCCAGGAAAAGCCGCAGTCCGTGGTTCCGCCCGGATTAAACGTCAACTCCTTCAAGAACAGGTCTCCCTGCCACTGTCTTTCGCCGGGCCTAAACTCGTCAACCTCACTGACAAAATCGACGCTCACCCATTTGCCGACAAGCTCAGGGTCTTTCTCGATGACGCTCCTTATTTTGTCAGTCCAGGTTGGCAGTTGCCCTTGAGGCAGCAACAAAGGCAGCAGAATTAATCCGGCGGTCAGCGCTGCGAGAATGACGGCCATAACTACGACATAATTTGTGGACACCCTGCTGGCTGTAACTTTTTTCCCTTCGCCCGCAAGCTCGGCATACTCCGAAGGCGGGCCCATCTGGGTAATAATCTTCTGAAAGTTCTCCCAGTTCCGCTCATCGGCCGGCAACTCCGCGTAGCGCCGGTCAAGGTGGAAGCGCACATCAGCCACAATACCCTCCGTATTCGGCTGGCTCGAATCAATGAGTGCTTCTTCTATTTCTTGTAAGTATTGTTCCTTCAGCCGATGCCAGTTTTTTTCGTGTGGATTTTCACTGTTCATTTTCTAAATTCCTTTCCTAATCCGGCGGATGCTCTCGGCAATCCTGTCCCAGTGGACATTCATTTCACTCAGGACCTTCTCGCCGGTCGCGGTGAGCTGAAAGTACTTTCGAGGCGGCCCGTCGCTCGACGGCTCTGAGTAACTTGCTACAAGCCCTTCGGTCTGCAGCCGGGACAGAATCGGGTAAATATTGCCTTCACGAATCTTCAGCCCCTCGACTCGCTTCATCGTCTGCACCATTTCATAACCGTGAGAGGGGCCGTGCCGCAGCAGGTTCAACACGACTATATCCAGAAGCCCCTTGCGAAGCTGGGTCTGCCAGTTTTCGAGATTCATATCCCTGTCTAAATCCTCACCGTTCAGTACAGCCAATATATAGCCCTTTACAGTATACTATATAGCAGTATACCAGCTTGTCAATAGTAATTTCAGAAAAATTTGGGTTGCCCGCCGGGCCTTGCAACCGGCCTCATTTTGCGTCTGCTCAAAACCGTTCAGTGCCATTAATAAAACCCGCTGTCATCCCGGAACGTCGGGCTCAGAACAAGGAAATCTCGACCTGCTTATAGAACTCAAGGCCTGAAATTACCGCGTTTACACACTTGTGCGCGGAAGCTCGCAATGCCCTGTTAGAGCTTTTTATGTGAAGCAACAACTTTGCCCCCTCTTTCAGCCGCGATGCGTTTAATTCAGTAAACACTACAGTTGAGAAGAGAATACCCGCGGCTGGACATTGTTCTTATGTGTTATAGTCAAAATCGCCGGGGGATGTAGTGCTTAACCGTTGCCGTTTTGCAACCCCTAATCCCAACCGGCAAACAGCCCCCATTTTTCAAGATTCGGACAGAACGCACGACCGATACAAAAAAGCTCATTTGGCGTGCGTTTTTTCGGCCTAGGGTGCTTCTGGAAACAGAACAAATTTATAGCCGCAACCAGGTATGAGGTTTGCACGTATAAAAATTAGAGGCCTAAAACCGGCAAAGGTAATAATCGAACGAGAGGCAGGAAATGGACCAGGCAAAACTAGCAAATGAATTAAACGAGCTTGTCAAGCAGTTCGGCGGCGCCGCAGACCCTACATCAAGACGGCTGGAAATGATTGCAAAACAGGCCGAGAGCAACCAGAAAGAGCTTCAAAAAAGCGTCGACTGCCTGCGGGAATCCCTCGATTACCTGCGGGTTTGCATCAAGTACCTGCTGCTCGATATCGAGGCAACCCGCCGGGAAAACAGCTATCTTCGGGATATGCTCAAAGACCAGCAGGACGAAGACTAAACCCCCCGCCTAAACTTATGGATGCGGACAGCAATACCTATTCAGCAGACCCTTTTACTAAGGCGAATTAGCACCCGGGGGCAAAGGGACCGGCTGTTGCATCGAGGGCATTGATTCCATTTGCTGCTGCATCTGCTTTTGCATTTGTTGCTGCATCTGCTGTTGCATCATCATTTGAATCAGGGTCATAACCTCAAGAACGTGCTCTTTTGGCAGGGCAATATCGACAGCGGCACTGTCCTTAGCCAGCCGGGCTGCAAAAACGAGATTGCTTTTGCTCGGGATATTGAGCTTTGGCATCGGCACAGGGGCCATTGCCCGCATCATATCGAAAAAGCGCAAATAGTTATACGTGAAGAGCATATCCGCATTTTCCGAGTCAGGGATTAGCGCCATCGCCTTTTGGATTTCCGAACAGATTTGCGGAGGGGGTCCTGCCTTGACGCGGTCGATAAGCCGGCGAACGGTATTGAGGTCGCTCGAAATCGCGCATATCCACAAATCCTTTACGAAGGTCCAGCGATAGTCCAAACCGCCGCCGTATAGTGCATTCAGCATTTTGCCCTGTGGCGAGTTCGCATCGCCCCATTTCATGGAAAAGTTCGCGTTGCGAATTGATAGACCTTCATAATTATCGGTTTCGGGCTTAAGGGAAAATGTTGTTTCCATTCCCATTTTCTTAAGAAAACCGGCGATGATACTGCTGTCCCAGATCCGGGTGCATTCGGCCATCGCATTATTGAATTTGTCGGTATCGGTCATTGAAGCGACGTATTTATACTGAAACATCGGTTTGGCGTTCGGGTCAATGACGCACGAGCCGACAAAAGGCCCGTTAAACGAATCCGCGAAATCGACGCTCAGAGTCCTGATTTTTTCAACATCCGGGCTGTTCGGCTCAGTGCCCGCCAACTGTGCCATCAGGTCAATAAACTCAGAGTTGATTTTTTTCATCTGCATAGGATTCATCCGGCCGACAAAATTCATAGCCGCGCCATCCTCGAGGTAACCGACAAGCTTGTTTTGCCCTCTTGCCGAGGTGTCGGCGGTAAGCATGCCGGCTGTCTTGGTCTCCGGCAGGGCCTTGAAAGCGGCCTTTAAAAGAATAAGGTCGGGCTTTGGACTGCCGGTTATAGTAATAGACTTGCCCTCATCCAGCAGGGTCTTGAGCCATCGTCCGTAGAAATCTATTACAAAGGCAGGATTAATCAACTGCTTGGGCATGTTCGGGTCGGAAGAAACTTTTTCCAGCTCTTTTTTGGCCTTGTCCATCTCGGTAAGCAGCATCTGGCCATAAGTCTTCGAGGCCTTGGGGATATTCCCGTAAGCCCAGACAGGGGCGCTGCCGGCCTGCTTAACTTCGTCGGAGTCAAGCAAACTCAGCAGTTTCGGCGCATCAGCCGCTGATATTGTTTCTGATATAGCGAGGGTTTTATCATAATCTTTCGACAACAGCGCATAGTCGCCGACTTTGGTGATGCAACCGAATTGTTGCTTCTCACCTTTAACTATCGAGATGTTGTTGCCGTCGGGAGAGCCGACATTGGAATTGGCATCGGTGACTTTACCGTAATCGGTTACAGGGATAAGCACAAAAATATCTGGGGCACCCTGGTTTGGCCCAACGGTCGCGAAGAGCGAGAAGCTGCCCGTCATATTGATGCCGTTAAGCTGAGGATTGCCGAGTATTTTCGCAAGCGGCGTTCGCACGGACGTCGAGGCAGCGTAAGGAAAAGGCGCTATGCCGACAAGATACTGGTCGAGCATACTCGCTGTGTATTCGAGATTCCTTACCCGCACACAAAACAGCACGTCTGCGGGGACGGATTTGAGGATGTTGTCGCCGGCGGGTTCTGCTGATTGTGCCGCAACAGCAACACATAAAACGGTTAATAAGACTGCCCAAACGACTCTCGAACGTGCTCGCAACATTTGTCAAACCTCCCTTACAGCGGTTTATTTTGGATGTTTCCAACGGAATAACCAGTCCGAATTTATACCCCACAGGAGCCATCAAAAGCAAGTAAATTGCGCAAAAATCCGAAACTGGCTCATCAGCCGGCCTTGGTTAGACTCGTGCAAGTTTGTTTTTACTGATTAGAAGCTTATTTTTTGGCAATGTGGGCGGAAAGTCAGGGGCCTTTTTGGTCGATAAGACAACAGAACAACGAATCTAAGGGTCCGGTAAACGAACATAGATTCCCCTGCAGCATATAGATAATAGATATTTAGATACCTGGATGCGGCGTCAGTGAGCAGTGTGCATTGACAAAATGAAGCAATGCTGTTACATTAGCAGCATCGAAGCATCGCTAAAGGAGCCGGACGGGTAATCCAGGGATTGTAAGGATTTTCAAACGAGCCAACATTGAAGGTTATTGAGGTAAAAGATGTTTGAGCGATTTACCGACAGGGCACGCAAGGTAATGGCGCTGGCCAATCAGGAGGCACAGCGATTTAACCACGAATACATTGGGACTGAGCATATCTTGCTGGGGCTGGTAAAGGAAGGCAGCGGTGTAGGCGCAACGGTGCTGAAAAACCTCGACGTTGATATAAAGAAGCTGCGCCTGGAGATTGAAAAACTCGTCAAGAGTGGCCCCGATATGGTCACGATGGGCAAGCTGCCCCACACTCCCCGTGCAAAGAAGGTCATCGAATTCGCAATTGAAGAGGCAAGGTCTCTCAATCATAACTACGTGGGCACCGAGCATCTGCTGCTGGGTCTGCTGCGGGAAAGCGAAGGTATCGCGGCACAGGTGATGATGAATCTCGGGCTTCGATTAGAGGACGTTCGTCAGGAGGTGCTGAACCTGCTCGGCGCCGGAGTCGATACCGAGCCGACCGGACTCAATATGAAGATGGGACCTGCCGTATCGGGGAAACCCAAGAGCAAGACACCAGCGCTGGACAGCTTCGGCAGAGACCTCACGCAGCTTGCAACAGACGGCGAGCTTGACCCGGTAATCGGCAGAAAGCGAGAAATAGAGCGACTGATTCAAATACTTTGCAGACGCACCAAGAACAACCCGGTGCTTTTAGGCGAAGCAGGCGTGGGCAAGACCGCAATCGTCGAGGGGCTCAGTCAGCAGATAATCAGCAAGACGGTGCCGGAGATACTAAAGGACAAACGGATTGTTGTTCTCGACCTTGCGATGATGGTCGCGGGCACAAAGTACCGGGGTCAGTTCGAAGAACGCATAAAGGCCGTAATCAACGAGGTCAGAAGGGCCAAGAACGTCGTGTTGTTCATCGATGAGCTGCACACACTCGTAGGAGCAGGCGGTGCCGAAGGCGCAATCGATGCCTCCAATGTGCTCAAGCCGGCCCTTGCCAGGGGTGAGGTGCAGTGCATCGGAGCTACCACTCTCGACGAATACCGAAAGCATGTCGAGAAGGACGGCGCCTTAGAGCGCCGATTCCAGACGATTATCGTTGAACCGCCTTCAAAAGACGAGACGCTCGACATACTCAGAGGACTACAGGACCGTTACGAGGCCCACCACAGAGTAAAATTCACCGACGAGGCGCTGTTCCAGGCGGTGGAGCTTTCGACGCGTTATATCACAGGCAGATGCCTGCCCGACAAGGCGATTGACGTTGTAGACGAATCCGGAGCGAGAGTTCGGCTGAAGAATATGACCCCGCCGCCCGATTTGAAGGAGCTTGAGACGAAAATCGAAAAGCTGCAGCGGGAAAAAGATGAAGCGGTCCGCAATGCCGACTACGAGCGTGCGGCGGCGCTGAGGGATGAAGCGCAGCAGTCACTTAACGAAAAAACCCAGATGCAAAAGCGGTGGTACGAGGACAACAAGGAGGCGACCGGCGTTGTCGATGCCGAGGTAATCGCCGAGGTCGTCAGCAATATGACTGGTGTGCCGTTGACCCGGCTGGAGAAGAAAGAGACGCAGCGACTGCTCGAACTCGAAGCCGAGATTCACAAGCTGGTTGTCTCGCAGGACGATGCGATAACCGCGGTGGCCAAGGCGGTCCGCAGAAGCAGAAGCGGGATGAAAGACCCCAACCGTCCGATGGGCTGCTTTATCTTCTTAGGCCCCAGCGGCGTCGGCAAAACGCTATTGGCACAGGCGCTTGCGGAATTTATGTTCAGCGACCGAAACGCCCTGATCCGGCTGGATATGAGCGAATTTATGGAGAAGCACAACGTCAGCCGGCTCGTCGGCGCGCCTCCGGGCTACGTGGGCTACGAAGAGGGCGGACAACTCACCGAGAGAATAAGACGCCGGCCTTACGCCGTGCTGCTGCTTGACGAAATCGAAAAGGCGCACCCGGATGTTTACAATATCCTGCTGCAGATAATGGATGAAGGGCGCCTGACCGACAGCTTCGGCAGGGGCATCGACTTCAAGAACGTTGTCGTCATTATGACAAGCAACATAGGCGCCGAGCTGATTAAAAACAGCAGCGGATTCGGCTTCGGCAAGAAGACCGCAGAGGCAAACTACGAAAAAATGAAAGATACGCTCCATAAAGAAGTGGAGCGTCACTTCAGGCCGGAGTTCATCAACCGCGTCGATGACATAATCGTCTTCAAACCGCTCACAAAAGACGACTTGAAGACAATCGTCGATTACGAGCTTGCCAAGGTATTCAAACGGCTGACCGAGCACGGCCTAAAACTTGAGATGGCCGAAGGAGCCAAGGAATTCCTCATTGAGAAGGGCTACAATCCTGAATTCGGCGCACGCCCGCTGCGAAGGGCGATTGAGCATTACATAGAGGACCCGCTCTCAGAAGCGGTGCTGCGGGGCGAATTCAAAGGAAAGAACCTCATAAAAATAGACGTCCAGGACGAGGAGCACCTGAAGATAGAAGGCGTCGAATCAAAGCAGCCGAGCAAGAGTGAAAAGGCAACGGTCTAAAACCGGCCCGGACACTGAAGAACATTCTTAACAGGTTCGCTGAAAAGCAGTTACTTTAAGGGAGCCATATCTTTCTCTATCTGGCTTTGCTGACCCGCCAGCAGCGGCTCGAACTCATGTGAATCAAGCCACTCGACCCGGCCATCAAACCGAAGCACAACTGTCCCAGGATGCAGGAGTAAAGAACGATAATTCTTTCTTGCGTAAGCGAGAATAGTGTCAGGCGGCGAATTAAATTCTATCCAGCGTGCCCTGTACTGTAGATTTCCGAGCCGGGCCTGTCCTTCGAGCGATTTTTTCATGGCATCCACATACGACTGCGGCGGCACAGAGCCATTCTTCTGCCTGTAGGACGCAATCAGTGAGCCCAGATGCTCCATTGCCCGCATCGCCTCTGAACGATTCACCCAGTTCTTCAACTCAACCATTCCCAAGGCCGCCACAATAGTAACAATTATTACGACCGCGAAATTTACCAGAATCCACTTTTGTCGTTTGTTCATTGTGATATGCTTTAAGCTCCCACTGTCGGTTTTACTTTCACTATCCCGTCCCGAACGGTCAATCGACCTTCGGCAAACAGCCGAATCGCCTCCGGATATGCGATACACTCCTGCTCAAAGACCCTCGCCGCCAGGGTATCCGGCGTGTCGTCGCCTTTGACCGGGCAGCAGCGCTGCACGATAATCGGGCCCTTGTCGTATTCATTGGTGCAAAAATGCACCGTGCAGCCGCTGACCTTGCAGCCGGCTTCCAAAACCGCCTCGTGCACGTGATGTCCCCACATACCCTTGCCGCCAAAGCCGGGCAATAGTGCGGGATGTATGTTCATTACCCTGCCTTCAAAGCGTGCCGGAATCTTCCAGAGACACAACCACCCGCCCTGCACGACAAGCTCTACATCGGCGGCAACAAGCTCCTGCTCGATGCGGTTACTGAACTCGTCTATATCGGGGCAATCTTTCTTGCGGATGATTTTGACATCCAGGCCTGCGGCCTTGGCCCTTTCCACACCGGCTACGGTCGAACGCGAGCTTATCACAACGCCTACCTCCGCATTCAGCTCGCCACTTTTTATACACTCGACCAAATTTATCAGCGTCGTGCCGCCGCCGCTTATCAGCACACCCAGCCGAACCGGTTTTACATTCATAGGCCGCCGGCTTTCGGCTTCCACATCATTCTGGAGATTTAGCGCACGATTGACAAGCTCATCGGCCTGCTTGTTTTTCTCCCTGGGAATATGCAGAAGCTGCCAGCTATCGAACTCATTAAGCAGTGAAATCGCCTGAGCGAAAAGAGGCCTGATTTGCTCGCTTTTAACTTTATATTCGCCGTTTAGCTGCCTGACCAGCAGCTCACTGTCGCTGTAAATAGTGATCTGCCTCGCTTCGAGCGACCTCGCGGCATCGAGCGCCTTTTGGACAGCCGTATATTCGGCGACATTGTTCGTAGCCCGACCAAGGAAAAACGCCCTGGCCTGTAACTGTTTGCCCCGGTCGTTAGTCAGTATAAACGCCGCCGCGGCCGGACCTGGATTGCCTCTGCTGCCGCCGTCTATATGAGCGACTATCCTCTCAGTCAACACATCGCCTCCGCTTTTGCCCGGTTTTGAGCAAGCCGCCCACCGACCTTCCTACTCTTGCGTAGTACTGAGGACCAGGATACGCGTGCAGTTAGGACAGCGGATGACTTCATCTTTGGTCATAAGCATGTTGACACTCTCGGCTGTGACCCCCATAAAACAGCCGCCACAGGTATAAGCACCGGTCCTGCCTTCGTGCTGCTCAATCACTGCAACGGCCTCGCCGTCATACGTTTCAGCGACGCGCCTGAAAATCTCCAATTGCTCGGCAGGCACCTGTTTGGCCGCTTCGTCCCACTCACACTGAATCTGGTCTATCTCGGCCTCGTATTTTGTCGCTAACTGCTCGGATTCCTTCCGGACCTGGTCAAGCTTCAGCTTTTGCTCATCTATCTGCTGCTGGATTTTGGCACACTCCGCCTGGTCGGTCTCGACGTCTTTCATCAGCTCGAGAATCTGGGATTCGATTTTGGAATTGTCAGCTCGCGTCGTGTTCAACTGGGTTAATACGGCCGCGTATTCCTTGTTTGTCCTGGCCGAATTCAATGACGCCCTCAGCTTGGAGATTTCCTCATCCCTGCTCTTAAGCTCAAGCTCCAGCCGGTCCGATTGTATCGTGGTAAGCTGTATCTCCTCTTTTTTGGCTTCGAAGGCATTTTGAAGCATCCTGATTTGATTTTCCTGGATGATGACGTTTCTTCGACATCTGGCAAGCTTGGCCTTTGCCGCTCTCAGAAGGTTCTCGACACTTTGAAGTCTTATCAGCGCCTGTAACACTGAACCCATTAATGACCCTTTAAAACACGCACCAAATTCCTAATCCCTCAATTATGCACACTCTGAGCTCCTCCTGCAACGGATTTCTGTGGATTTTTTGGTCCATCGATTGTCCGTCTTTCGACGCGATGGCCCTGCTCCCATTCCAAACATCCTCACGGCTCAACTGCAATCTGCGGTATTTGCCTGTTTAGAATCGGGCCTCGCCACACCACCAGTCCTCGGCGGTGATGGGAAAACCCCGTTCGGACACCTCGCAGAACGTTCGATACGTCCGGCCCACAAAAAACACCGAAGGCGGATACCTGCGGCACTCTCCCTGCTGCCGTTGTGCCCCGTGCTCAGCGAGCTGGCTCCACCATTTGCACTCCCTGCAGTGCGTGTAAGTGTGTTTCATTCGTTCTCCCCACAATTTCCGTCTTCTGCCTTGGTTTGCCCGTGCGATATCAACAGCGGAAACCCGTGAATAAAATTATAAGACCTGCGTGTGCTGGAAAGCAAGAGTGTAAGATACTAATGATTGACTTCGGCTTAAATTATTGCTGACGCCGGGCCTTGTTTGCCGCCATAGAGTCGTGCAATATCCCTGGCCACGATATCAGCCACTATGGGGTCCCATTCGGGTGCAGAGGGTTCAAAGGGGCTGCTTTCCACAGGCGATATGACAGCAGGCGAGTCAATCCGGGCTTTACCTGCCGGTCCTTTTCGGCGAACCGCGGTTAGATGCCGCTGCTGGACCATTATGTCTTCAGCCAGGTTGAAACGGGGAATATCGGCCCTGCCGTCGCCTTTGTCTTCGCCACTGGATTCCGCCCTGGGTATGATATCCCCGGCACGAAGCACATCAGGTTTGCCATGCTGATTAGAATCTCTAATTTCTTCACCGCTCTCGGCCATTTTGCCTTTCCAGAACCTCTCTATTTGCCTATTTTAACGCAAACACCATACTTTTTCAAGCGCCAATTCAGAAGATACCCAAGCAGACAGATTATAATCCACCAATAAAACACAAGGCCTGCCGGAGGGCAGGCCCTGCGATTTTCACTATTTCTGGAAGCAACCTATTCGATATACTCAATTTCAGATTGTTCAAGCTGCGGCTGCCGAAACTGCCCGGCCTTGGATACGAGGTCGGCAAGCTCGATTACGTCGGCGTCGCCTTCAAATGCCTCTGCCAGACGCTGGGCATTCTTAAGGACCGGCTCAAGTGTAGCGCCTTTTGCCCAATAGCTTTCCCGGAGTATCTCGGCAAACTCAGCCGCCGTGGCCGCCAGCCGGAACTGCTTACTCGAATCATCGAAGCTGTCCTTCAAATCCGTGGTGGCGATAAAAGACTTGAACTCAGTTACGTCGTCGGTCTGCGGGGCTTTGTATCGGACAAAAGTTGTTGCGATGGTTCCTTTCTTTTTCGGCCACAGTTTCAGCTCATACAAAGCGGTAGTCGAATGGCCCGCGCCGATTTCACCGCCGTCGTATTTGTCGTCTCTGAATTTGTCATCGGGAACGTCCCTGTTTTCATAGCCGATTAACCGATAGCTGCGAACAACATCGGGATTGAAATCGACCTGCACCTTTACGTCCTTTGCAACCACCTCAAGTGTTCCGGTAAGGTTGTCCTCGAAGAGACGTTTGGCCTCGGTGATGGTATCGACGTAGGCATAATAGCCGTTGCCCTTGTCGCCTAATTGCTCCATCAGCACGTCATTGTAGTTACCCATCCCGAAACCAACAGCCGACAGCGTAATACCTTTTTCTGCTTTCTCCCTGATGATTTTCAGGATGTCGTCAGCGCCGGTCTGGCCCACATTGGCAACTCCGTCCGAGCAAAGTATCACGCGGTTAATTCGGCCCTGTTTGAACGCTTTTTCCGCCATCTCGTAGCCGATTCTGATTCCCTCTTCGGCGTAAGTCGAGCCGCTTGGTGATAATGATTCAATCGCCGCAAGAATGTCGCTCTTTTCGTCAAGAGCTTTGTGGTCCATCAGCTTTCTGCCCCTGCTGCCGTATACGGCGATGCCGATTTTGTCATCCGGGCGAAGATTCTCAACCAGCATACGCAG
>CAZQWM010000019.1:0-37331 GCA_964597035.1 uncultured Pirellulales bacterium | reverse complement strand
GCCCGCCCAGGTGAATTTTCGAGGGAAAAATGCCTAAAGATGTAAACATACATATCAAGACCCCGGGCGCTCACGATGCGAAGGCGAATTTAGATTCCGCTACTCGCAGCGTTCAGCGAGTCGGTGAAGAAACCGAAAAAACCGGAACTCGCTCCGAGAGGGCACTGAGCTGGATAAGTAAAGGGATAAAGAACCTCATCGGTCCGTTGGGCTTCGCGGCAATAATAACAACCGTTGCGGCAGTGGCGGGCAAGGTCGCCTCGTTTTTCGATGAGCTGAAATCCCGCTGTGATGAGGCGGTCCGTAACCTACAAAATGTTCGCAAGGGCTTTGAAGGTCTGTTTGAAGCGATGGGTGCTTTCGATGAATCGAGTCGGCAAATGGTATCAAAGGGTGCGATGGGATTACTGCAAAAGACCGCCGTTTCCGCCGAAGTCGGCCTGCCGGTTATCGAGGCATACGCCCGGCAGTTTCGCGGGAAAATGCCGGAGGCACAATACCAGCGGGGGCTTGAGGGTATGCTTGGCTATGCAGCTCGTCACGGCGGAGCTGCTACGCCGGAGCTTGTGAGTCTTATGGCTGGCTGGGGAATGGGGACACCGGAATCGCAGGGTGCTTTTCGCAGGCAGGTTGCTGCTGCTGCCGGCGTGTCCGGTCTGACGGATGCGGATGTCTTCATGGCGCTCGGACGGGGAATGCCCACAATTAAAGCCCTGGGCTGGTCGCCTGCTCAGGCGTTGTCCTCGATTGCTACTATTGCACAGGGCGAAGTGGGGCGGGTCAAGTCGTCGCTACCGGCTACTACTTTGCAGGCGATTATGGCCCCACAAGTTTCCGACCTTGAAAAATACGGCGTCACTGAGGCGGAAGCTCAAAATCCTCAACTGCTCTTGCAGCGCATCGCCGCCAAGAGTCAAGCAATGGACCAGCAGGCGGTCAATCGGATGCTGGTGGGCATTTACGGACAGGAGGCGGCAAAGGGTGTTTATAAGCTTATAACGCCGTCGCAAATAGGCGTTGAAGACGCATTAAAAAGAGCCGCGACCGGGCGGGGGATTGCCGAGGAAACGGCTGAGGAAGCTGCGTCCCGGCAGACCGAAGAGCGGCTATTGGCACAGACGGAAGCACGGAAAAATTTAGCTGATATGGAAATTACCGACCGCTGGCGGTATGGGCAGAAGGTCCGCGTGGTCGGCGAGGCCGAGAAACGACGCTATCAGCGTGAGCAGCCGGTCAGGCAGTGGCTTCAGGAGCTTACGACAGTGGGTAACCAGGCCGAGTCGGAAGAGGCGGCTTTTCGGCGCTGGCATGAATCGTTATCACCGGATGAACGCGACGCGATTAGAGGGTACGTCTGGGAAATTGACCCTTTGAAAACAGACCGATACGGCGGCGGTCGATACGTTTGGAACCAGATGTCACCCAAACAGCGGTTCGAATCGCTTACGGGCGGACCTCGTGTGCCAATCACTGTTATAAACAACCACTATCACAACGAAATGAATTACTATCCCGTCGCGGGGACGGCCTCCGACCGTGAAATCGGTCCGCACGCTGGCAGGGATTTGCGATGAATGATGTCGAGTTATTAAAAGAGCTGCCCGAACACAGGCGGGCCGAGGCGCTTCGGCGTGTCGGGATAGTAAAGGAGTTTGAGAGTTTTGCAGCTCATCATATTCGCGACCATCACGGCACGCGGACGGAAGCCCTCGCCCAATTTTCTTTGATACGAAAAATACCGGAGCGGACCTTGTATTTGTGGCTTCAAAAATTCAAGGACAACGGCTTTTCCGGCCTGGTCGATATGCGTGGCCGGGCTGACGGTATCACAGACACAATCAGCAGCGACGCCTTTGAGCTGTTCAAGTCGCTCTATTTGACGCAGCAGCAGTTGAGTGTTAAGCAATGTTTTCAGAGCGTGAAGTATATCAATCGCGTCGAGAAAAAGGGCTGGCTGATACCGGGCTTGCGGACTATGTATCGGTTAATCGACAAGCGGATTCCTATACCCGCACAGGTTCTGCATCGGGAAGGCCAGTCGGCTTACGAGGCGAAGTGCGCTCCATACATTCAAGTTAATCCGGACGGTATCGAGCCGGGTGCTGTGTGGGTAGGCGACCATTCACAGTTTAACTGTTGGGTGAGGCACGGCGGGCGGTGGATTCGTCCCTGGCTGACGGCCTGGCAGGATATGCGCTCGAGGGCGCTTGTCGGCTGGCATATATCAGCATCGCCGAACCAGACCACGATTTTACTTGCAATGAAAATGGGAATCCAGCAATACGGCCCGCCCGACTCTGTAAAAATCGACAACGGAAAAGATTACAGTTCCGAAATGTGGACGGGTCAAACAAAAACCCAGCGAAGGAAGGAAATTCGTAAGGGCTATCTTGACGAGGAAAATCTTAGGGGCATTTATTCTATGCTCGATGTCACTGTTTCGTTTGCGATACCATATCACCCGCAGAGCAAACGAATCGAGCGGATGTTCGATACGATAGATTGCCAGTTAATAAAGACCTTTGCGACCTACTGTGGAAAGGATACGAAGCGAAAGCCGGAAGAGTTATGCGAGCTGTTAAAACAGCAAAAGACAATCGACAAGGCACGCGACCTGGAGGGCTTTACAGAGCTGTTCGCCAGATACGTCGAGGCGTATAACAACACCGTCCACACTGGAATCGGTATGGACGGTCGGACGCCGATGCAGGTTTTTGAGACTCGGACGAGCAGGCGTGTCGTCTTGGACGAAATTCTTGACTTGCTGTTGAAGGTTTGGTCCGGCAAGCTGACGGTCGGCAAAAACGGTGTTCGTCTGAAAGGTCTATATTATGGTCAGACTGACCCGGTGATACTTGCTCTGCAAGGCCGGGAGGTTCGCGTCAGTTATGATCCGGCTGATATGCGGCAGGTTTATGTATATGACGCTGCGACTATGAAGCTGCTGTCAATCGCTCAGCAGAATAGGTTAACTGGCTACGGCAGGGCGGTCGATGAGGCGACGATTCGCGGAGCTATGCAGTTAAAAGCACAAGCACAAAAGACAGCTAAAAAATACCGGGACACGAGATTGACGGTCAATATGGACCTGCCAGACTTGGCGATTCGTTCGATGCAGGACGGCAAAAGGAAAGTCACCGAGAGGGCGGTTGCGTCGCTTCGTCCGGTGCGGACGCCGTTAGACGGCCAAGCCGACATTCACAAGGCAGCCAACGCGAAGCTGGCAGCCAGGCCGAAGCCCAAAGAGCAAAAGTTAGACTTCGATTTTTCACTTTTGAAACCGGAAAAGCCAGAGATGGACTTGAAGCTGTTCGATGATGATGGATTGGTAGTTCACAAAAAACGGAGGGTGTCGAGTGCGTAAAAAAGACAAGAAGAAAAAATTTGTCCGCACCGCCGTCGCGAGGAAAATCGGCGCTTTGATTGTGCAGGCGGAGGCGTTCAGTGGCGAGGAGGGCAAGATTGCCCTAATTGTGGGTGATAGTGGTCACGGCAAGAGCTGCTGTTTGCGGCAATATAGCGAGGCGAACAAGAACACGATTTACGTCGAGCTTGACCGGACGATGCGGTCGTCGCTGATACTCTCGGAGATTGCCGCCAAGGTAGGCGTTGAGCGGTTCGGGTGGGCGAGCAGGATTGCACACTCTGTGGTCCGTAAGCTCAAGGCAAGGCACGTTGTAGTCATTCTCGACGAGGCATCGTCTTTGAACGTAAAACAATTGGACCTGTTGCGGCAGATAATTACCGTCAAGGCCGCTTGTCCTTTGATACTGTCGGGCAACAATGACCTGTTGAGAACGGTTATGCAGATGACGGCCAAAAAAGGTGATGCAGCTCTCGACCAGTTTCGCAGCCGCGTCTTTTCGATTTTAGATTTAGATGGGCTGGCCGGTGACGGTGACGACGGCCTATATTCGGCGGCGGAGATACGCGAGCTTTACGAGTATGGCGGGATTCGGCTGGCAGGCAGCGCCGTAACGATTCTAAGGCGGATTTGTATGACGCCCGGCTCAGGGCGATTGCGTATTTGCTCGCACGTAATTGCCGCCTTGCAGACTTCAAGTTTTGTGCAGAGCAACGGTTCGGTAGACGAATCGATTATCTTGGCTGCGATTGAGCAGTTGAATCTGCCCGCCAGGGCCTTTTTACCGGTGGCTATGTTCGACGACCAGCAGGGCAAAAGAGTGGCTATTAAGGCCGGTTAAAGGGGCTGTTAACAGCCCTTTGAAGGGACTCTAAACAGTGCCTAAAAACAAATACAAGTGTGAGCTGACAGTTGGCAACAAGACGGCAACAATCACGGCTGCAAGTCTCAGCGAGTTTTTGTATCTGCTCATTACCGAGCTATTCAAGCCGGGGACATTTGCGGACCAGGGGGAAAGCGATGATTTTGAGGCGAGCATTCTCGTTAAACAGTATTACATAAAGTTCGTTAACGTGCACAGCAATCGTAGGCATTCGCCTATGGCCGCTGCCGGTTTGGAGATTGATTTAGCCAGGTGCTATCTCAACAATATGTCGTTAGAGCAGACTGTTGAATGGCTCAAGAAGGAAAGGGGATTTGAGACAAGCATAACGGCTGTCGGTCGTTACTGGACTCGATTTGTCCAGTTACCGGCGGGCGTTCGGACAGTTTAGACGGTAGTCCGTTGCCGTTTGAAACCCTCAAAAGGCAGCGGAGTATTTCTGCGCAAAGGGTTACTGCAACTTCATTGCAATCGCTGCAACTTTAACCTGCGGGCTACAATTTCTCACTGATATTTTTAATATTATTTTTTTTTGCGTTGACTTGGTAGCACGAATACAATATTTTTATGCGCAGACCTCTGTTTAATTTGAAAGGAGTCGGATATGCTGATGAGGCGAATGGTTTTTGTTGCAGGTGTTGTTTTGGTATCTGTTGGCTTATGCAGGGCTGATAGCAGCGACTCGATATGGCAAAGGGATGCTCTTGCCGATGACGTCTTCGGCTTGCGAAATGACCTGTCGAATGATGGTATCGAGGTCGGGGCCAGCGCTACTCAGATTTACCAGCAAAATGCCCGGGGCGGCCTAAGCACGCATCGGCGGGCCGGAAGGTATTCCGGAAGCTATGATATCGAGGTCGACGTGGATTTCGAGAAGCTGCTTGGAATCGAAGGCGGTCGTCTTTTTATGCTTACAGAGGGCTCGTGGTCTGCTTCAGGCGGCATCAATGACCCTTCCGTCGGTAGCGTTTTTAACGTTAATGGAGACGGCTCGCCGAGAAGGGCGATTGACGTTACGGAACTTTGGTATGAGCAGAGCTTCCCTGCGCAACAGCTTCAACTAAGATTCGGCAAAATCGACCTTACGGGCGGCTTCGAGCATCATAATTGCCCCGTCTCCTTTGATTGCAGTAATTTCGCAAACGATGAGAACACCCAGTTCCTCAACGGCGCCCTCGTTAATAATCCGACCGTACCCTTTCCGGATAATGGCCTTGGTGTTGCACTGCATTACGGGCCGGACAATTTCTGGTATGTCTCTGCTGCTGCGGCTGACGCCCAGGCCGACGTCCGCGAAACCGGCTTTTCAACTGCGTTCGGAGGCGAAGATTATTTCTTCTATATTGCAGAAACCGGTATCACGCCTTTATTCGGCTCAGAAAACGGCGCCCTGCCCGGGGCCTATCGCATCGGCCTTTGGTATGACCCGCAGCCCAAAGCCAGTTCCGACCTCGACGAAGCAGGTAAAAGCTACAGAGACGACGTCGGCTTTTATGTTACCTGCGACCAGATGCTGACAAAGGAAAATCCCGACCCGGAGGATTCACAGGGCCTTGGTGTCTTCCTGCGATACGGTAATGCGGATAGTAAGCGCAATGATATAACTAACTTTTGGAGTGTTGGCCTCCAGTATCAGGGCCTTCTCGATGGCAGAGATGACGATGTGCTCGGCATGGGCTTTGCTCACGGCACGTTTAGCGATAAGGCATCAGCTACTTATACCGATGACTATGAGCACGCCTTTGAGGTTTACTACAGTGCGCAAATCACTCCCTGGCTGATTGTCAGCCCCGATTTTCAATATGTAACCAATCCGGGCGGGAACGACTCGGCTGGTGATGCCGTGGTGATAGGAGTAAGAATACTGACTATTTTCTGATGGCTGGGTGATGAACAAAACCATAGATTATAAAATATACCCTGACAGGAGAAAAAATTATGCATATGGCAAATGAATTATTGTCGGTGCCGGTCGCCACAGGAACATTAGCGATAGCGGCGGGGGGGCTTGGGCTTATTTGTAGGAAACTCAGGCAGGTTGTAACTTCCGACAAGCTGCCCTTGATGGGCATCCTCGGCGCGTTCATTTTCGCCGCCCAGATGGTTAATTTCCAGCTCCCCGCGATGCCCGGAACCAGCGGCCACATGGTCGGTGCGGTCCTGCTGGCAATCATATTAGGCCCACACCTCGCCGCTGTCGTCATTTCTTCCGTTGTAATCGTGCAGTGCCTTATCTTTCAGGATGGTGGCCTGCTGGCCCTCGGCTGTAACGTAATAAATATGGGTCTGGTTCCCTCTTAT
Source organism: uncultured Pirellulales bacterium (assembly GCA_964597035.1). Taxonomy (GTDB): domain Bacteria; phylum Planctomycetota; class Phycisphaerae; order Sedimentisphaerales; family Anaerobacaceae; genus Fen-1362. The sequence continues at coordinate 30,783 of CAZQWM010000019.1, read as the reverse complement.
GTAGGATTTTTCCTGTACAGAATCATAACCGCCGGCCGAAGCAGCAGCATCCGCACATACATCGGTGCGATGGTGGCTTGTGTGGCCGGCCTTGAAATCGGCGCGATTCTCGTTCCGATTGAGGCCGCTCTGTCGGGTGTCCTGCTCGTTCCCTTCTCGACCTTCCTGATAACAATGGTAGGCGTCCATTTTCTTGTCGGCCTGGTTGAGGGCCTGATTACAGTTGCTGTTCTGGCGTATCTGCAGCAGGTAAGACCCGACCTTGTCCTGGAAGCACTGCCCGGCAAAGTCCGGCTCAGCCGAAAAGCCGTGCTGGCAACGCTGCTCGTATTCACTGTCATAACCGCAGCAGGACTTTCGCTGTTGGCTTCCGGAATGCCCGATGGTCTCGAATGGAGCTACACCGACAGGCCAGACCAGCCGGAATTTAAACCGCTTGTCTCCAATGAAAGCTCGACTATTACAGCGGTTGACGACCTTCAGTCTAAATATGCCCCATTGCCTGATTACTCGGTTCGTGGTGCCTTGGCTCCGGGCTGGACCAGCTTTGCGGGCGTCATCGGCTCGGCTGTTACGATGGCAGTTATCTGGGCCGTTGCGTTTTTACTCCGCAAGAGACAGACCGCAGTTCGCTTGTAAATATACGCAAATAATGGTATCTCAATATGCGTGGAATATAAGTTTTGACGTTTTAAATCGGCTGAAGAATGCACCACGCATATATTGACAAATTCGCATATCAGGATTCGCCGGTCCATCGTCTCGACGCGAGGGTGAAATTTATTATCACGGTCGTTTTCACCGCCATAGTAATCTCCCTGCCCCGTACTTCTGTAAGCATCTTGTTCTGTTACGCCATTGGCCCCTTTGCCGTCCTGGTCCTGGGCGGCATACCGCCGCGTTTTGCCTTCAAGCATATCCTGCTCGTAAGCCCGTTTGTGGTTGTCCTGGCCCTGACCGGTCCGCTGTATGACAGGACGGCGACCATTGTTGTATTCGGGCCATGGTCCTGGCAAACCACGCTCGGCTGGCTGCGCTGCTGGAGTATCCTCGGCAAGTTCGTCCTTACTATGCTGGCCCTGATAGCTCTTGTTTCAACCACCCGCTTTGCCGATTTATTAGCCGGCCTGCATCGGCTGGGCGTCCCCCGCCTGCTCGTCATTCAGTTGGGCTTTTTGTATCGCTATATCTTCCTTTTGATAGATAGCGCCCAGCACATCCTTCGCGCAAGGGCAGCCCGCTCTGTAGGCAGGGTCTGTTTCCGCGACGGATTTAAATTTACCGCCGCTATGCTCGGCTCATTATTTGTTCGTAGCGTCGATTCAGCCGGGCGTATAAACTCGGCGATGCAGGCCCGTGGCTTTGAGGGAAAATGGCGCACTATCAATCGCCTGACCATTCGCCGGCCGGATTATATATTTGCCGCAGTGTCACTGTGTTTTACTCTTGGATTGTATCTGTTCGTCAGGCCCGTTCTCGGATAGACGCCGATGCCAAATGCAATAAAGATTGAGCGTTTCTCATATAAATATCCCGATGGCACAATTGCCCTGCGTGATATTACGTTAAATATCGAATCCGGCCGGCGCGTCGCACTGATAGGCCCAAATGGCGCCGGCAAATCTACCCTCCTGCTCGCAATGGCGGGTTTTGTCAGGGGCGAGGGCAAGGTGATTATCGACGGCCTTGAAATCACAAATGCGAATCTAAAACAGGTGCGTTCGCGCATCGGCTGTTGTCTTGAAAATCCCGAAGACCAGCTCTTTATGCCCACGCTTTTTGACGATGTCGCCTTCGGACCGTTGAATATGGGCCTGAAATCCGACGAGGTAAAACAGCGAGTAGAGCAGGCATTGGATAAAGTTGGTCTTGCTCAGATGGCCCAGCGGGCGCCGCACCACCTTTCGGCCGGCCAAAAGCGCGCTGCCGCCATCGCCACAGTCCTTTCTATGTCGCCGAAGATTATCACTCTCGATGAGCCCGACGGAAGTCTCGACCCGAGAAACCGCGCTAACCTTGTCAAGCTGCTGGCGGACTTGTCGCAGACTCTCGTAATTGCAAGTTGTAATATGAATTTTGCCGCCACAGTAGCCGATACAGCGGTGGTGATGGATGCCGGGCGGATTATAGCTGCTGGGCCTGCCGAGCAAATAATGCCCGATTCCGGACTGATGCTTGGCCACGGACTGGAAGTCCCGTCAAAATACGCCCCCGGCAGGCCGGGGACCGTTTGATTATTGGCAATATTGGATTGCCTGCGAAAACCGGGTATGAGGGCTTTTCAGCGTCTGCTCGACCGCATAGCCAAAAACACCACAACCGCGGTAATAACAACGATTACCAGTACCTCTTTGACGCCCAGGCCGAAGACCATCGACAGCATCTGTTCCAGCCCCTGTGATTGTTCCGGTTTTAAAAGGTGATTTTGAAATCAGTAAGTTTCGGGTCGTGAGTCCTCGGCTGGATATCCGTCTCTCTGATATATCCTGAGAACGATTCCTGGATATCCTGGTTGCAGCTATCGATTATCCCTTCCGGCCCCTGGGCCACCATCTCCACCGAGCCGCTCGGCAGGTTGCGGACATATCCTGTCAGCTTATAGCGGGTGGCTATATTCAACGCCGTGAAACGAAATCCCACACCCTGCACGCGCCCCGAAAAAATGATACGCCTTGCCACCTGCTCCATTGCTTGTCCCTTATTCGAAAACTAACGTCCAAAACACAGAATACTAATCTCAACATCTATTCTTTTCAAGCATGCTTTGTTCGGCTAATTTACTGTTCTCTGCAGGCCCGGCATTGGGTATAATTTCGCCAATTGTTTGTTGACGGAATTGTGGCTATTTCCCGCACAATCGACGGGTGACATAAGTAGTTATTTGTTATGCCTAAGAAAACGAAAAGACAAGCTGAAAGAGACGAGCGGATATACCAGATAACGACGCTGGTGGCCGGGCGCTTTACGCTTCAGGAGGTGCTCGACAAGCTGGCTGAAGCGGCTGTCAGGATAACCGGTACCGGCGTCAAGGCCTGTTCCATTCGCTTGCTCGATGAAGATGCCGGCGACCTCAAGATGCGAAGCACTTTCGGCCTAAGCGAAGAGTACCGCAACAAGGGCATCGTTACTATGGACGACCCTGTAGTCAAGGCGGCCTTCGCCGGCGAGGCCGTGGTCCTCGATGATATGCGTGTCGACGGCAGGGTCTTGTACAAGGAAGCCACGATAGCAGAAGGTCTGGTCAGCCAGCTTACCGTCGCGATGTATTTCAGGGACAACCCCATAGGTGTTCTGCGCCTCTACAGCGGAAAACCAAGGCACTTCGATGAAGATGACATCGAGCTTGCCAGGGCAATCTCCTCGCAGTGTGCCGTCGCCATTACCAACGCCCGGCTGTATGCCGAGGCGATTGAGGCGGCGCGAATTACCGAGCAGGTCCGTCTCGCAGGCGTCATTCAACGGCGAATGATTCCCGAAAAGGCGCCGCAGGTCCCCGGCCTCGAAATTGCCGCCAAGTATATTCCCTGTTTCGACCTTGGCGGTGACTTCTACGATTTCCTCCCACTGGGTGAAAACAAAATCGGCATAGCCATCGCAGACGTCATCGGCAAGGGATTCCCCGCGGCGATAATGACAAGTTCGTTCCGCGGCGCGCTGCGGGCCTATTCGGAATGTATCTATGGTCCGGATGCCTTGCTCGAAATCGTAACTCGCCTCAACACAATGGCCTGCAATGAATGTCGGGCCGGAGAATTTATCTCGTTGTTCTATGGTGTTATTGACGTCAAAGATAAAACGATTACCTACTGTAATTGCGGCCACGAGCCGCCTGCGCTGCTTAGGGGCAAAAACGTTATAAACCTGGACAAGGGAGGCATCGTACTCGGTGTGATGCCTAAACCGGCTGAGTATATTTCCGAAACGGTCCCCCTGCAGGAATCCGACTGCCTGCTGCTTTATACCGACGGTCTTATTGACGCAGCGAATTTCGATGGCGATATCTGGGGCAGGGAACGCCTGCTCGAAACTTTTACTAAGTGCATGGCCCAGCCCGCCGAGCAGTTGATTCAAAACGTCCTTGCCTACAGACGACGCTTTGTGGGCCTCGCCCGCCAGGTGGATGACACAAGTATGATTATTGTCAAGGTCAAAGCAGACCTCAGGCCGCCGGGCTGAACTGTTTATTATGACTCGGCTGATTGTCACTATCGATGGTCCCGCCGCCAGCGGCAAAAGCACCGTCGCTCGACTGCTGGCCAAAAAGCTCGGCGTAACCTTTCTCGATACCGGTGCGATGTATCGCGCCGCCGCACTGGCCGCAATGCGGGCCGGAATCGATTTGACCGACGAGCGAAAATTGATCTCCGTTCTGGATGCCGCAAATTTCGAATTCGAGCCGGCCCACGAGGGAATGCTGGTTCGTTTGGCCGGAGTTGATATTACAGACCAAATACGCGAGCCGCTCGTTACTGCCAATGCCCGCTACGTCGCTGGCTCACCGCAGGCCAGGCAGCGCCTAATCCGGATGCAGCGACAATTCGCCGAGGTGAACAACCGCCTTGTCACCGAGGGAAGAGACCAGGGGACGGTCGCCTTTCCCGATGCCGACCTAAAATTCTTCCTCGACGCCGACCTCGATGAAAGGACAAGACGCCGGCTGGCCGAGCTGAACGCAAAGGGTGTTAAACAGACCGCCGAGCAGGTCCGCCGGGATATTTATCGAAGAGATGAAAGTGACGAAAACAGAGCCGTCGGCCCTCTGAAACCCGCCTCGGATGCCGTTGTTGTCGATACTACCGAATTGAACGCCGAAGAGGTTGTCGAAAAGCTCATTGCCCTTGTAAGAGAAAAATGCGCGGAGAAACTTTGAATCCAATCTGGTATTGGCTGGCACGGTGGGCGTGCAGGATATTTTGCGTGCTGACCTTTCGTCTCCGCGTTTACGGCACTGAGAACGTCCCGCAAAAAGGCCCGTTCGTTCTCGCCTCAAACCACCAGAGTTTTCTCGACCCGATTTTTTGCGGCACCCCCTTGACAAGGCCGTTGTGTTTTTTGGCACGCGATACGCTCTTTACAAACAAACTCTTCGGCTTGCTCATCTCATCGGTCAACGCGATACCCGTTAAACGTGGCAGGCCGGACCTGTCCGCAATAAAAAACATTATCGCCAAGTTAAAGCGGGGCCGTGGGGTCTGCCTGTTTCCTGAGGCCACTCGCACCAGCGATGGCAGGATTTCCGCCTTCAAGGGCGGCTTTGGCCTGTTGTGCCGACGTGGAAATGCACCTGTGGTCCCCGTATTGATTGAAGGCGCCTTTGAATGCTGGCCAAGGCATCAAAAACTCTTTAGCCCCGGCTCGAAAATTACAGTCTCCTATGGCAAACCCATCTCAGCCGAACAGATAACCGAAATGCAAGACGAAGAATTCGCCGATGTCTTGACTAATACCCTCCGTGCTATGCAGACTCAGCTCCGCCAAAACCTCGGAAAACAACCCTATAATTATTCCTGATTGTCATTCCGAGGGGCTTGTCCACCGTGGCACTCGTGGTGAAATGGGAATCTATTTACAAGTCATTTCATAACTGTCATTCCCGCTAACGCGGGAATCCAGTGTTCTGTCATTGTGAGCGCAGCGAAGCAATCTGGTTATGAAATTGGTATGCGGTGCCCGGATACTTGGATATCAAGAAATGATAGGTGGCAAAGCATGGATTCGATTATCGGGCAGCGAATATGTCATATTGTACAGAACTTTATACATATCTATCCGTCGCTTTTCGTCTCGGGTTATAAAAACCATTGAAACGCTTCCGGCCCAATAGGCAAGTGTGTGGCAATCTTTCAATTTTGGGAATTTAATCACCTTCTTTAAACACACATCTATGTAGTTGTCCTTATGGAATGAATGCTGGTAGATTAGGACTACCCGGTTTGTGCTTTTCGAAAGGAGTTGAGCTATCTCTGTCAATCGAATGTGTCTATAGTTGCTTCCACTGGGCGGTTCAATCCCAATGTCTGGATCGACGAACAAGTCGCTGTTGTTATCAAGGTTTTGGAAGTATTGGCCACGAGTATTATTGGGAAATCTGACTTCTTGTCTGAGGATATCCTGCTTGTTAACGCCAAGCAATTCCGCATAAAGTTCGAGACGAGCGTTATTCCAAGGGAAGTGTTCGTTTGTGTCTGTAAACATCGGGAGAACTTTAAGATTCCTCAGGGTGTTTCCCAGTTTTCTTATAAAACTTCCCTTCCAAAAATCAAAAGCATCGCCAAGATGATTAATATTCATTTGACAACTCTTTCAGGGGCCAATAATAGGCCCAATCGGTAATCCGCAGTCAAATTGAAAATGGAAAATAGAAAATAATAAATTTTGTTACTTCACGACCAGCTCTTTGGCCTTTACTTTTTGTCTGGAAGCCACCTGCTCAACAAACGCCTCTAATCGAGTCGTCAGCGTCGCGTCCTCCTGCCCGTCGAAGCTGAGATTCAAAATTGGCATCTCATTGCAGTCGCTGCTTAATCGTCTCGTCTGCGTGCTCACTATCGTCGAGGGCATACACGTAAACGGCATCACGTTCACCACCCCGCCGAAGCCCTGTTTGTGGTATTCCACTATCTTGCCGATGCTCAGTATCGCTTCGCCCTCGAACGATTCGTCTAAATAAGGCTGAGCGAATTCGATAACCTCCTCGACTGGGTGTTCAGCTAATCGCCCGAAACGCCTTTCCAATGGCCGAGCCAGCTTGCGCTCGATTCTGTGCTGGAAGAAATCCTGGATACTGTTATTGAAAAGGTTCCTCAACTGCCCTCTGCGTCTGGCCATCTTGTTGCGTGTGAAGTTGGTGTAGTAAATCCACTCCGCCAACGAAGCAAGGTCGCACGCCGCGCCTAATTCTTCGAGTCTGCTGATTATATTCAGATTTGCGAATGGATGATTGCGAACGTAAATCTCACCCACTATGCCAATCCTCGGCTTGCTTGTGTTATGGTCCAGCTCAATCGTTGCCATCTCATCGGCGATTATTCCCATAACCCCCGCCATATCCGTCTTTCTTTTTCTGTTCCTGTCCGCTATCCGCTGTATGTTGTACGCTATCCGCTGTCCGCTGTCCGCTGTCCTTTGTTCCACCGCTTCAACCCATAAATGCAGACACCTTTCATAAACCTGCCGTGCCTGTTCCGGGTCGTGGGCAAAGGGACGCAGACGCATTGCCACTTTCTGCAAAAGGTCTATTCCCACCACTGCGGTCCACATATCTTTCATAAATGTGCCTAAGCCGGTGCCGCCTGTGGTGAGCTTGGTCGAACCATCGAAGCTGGTTACAAGCTGGCTGTAGAAGTTGCTGTCCTGGTTGGGCGAAATCACCTGCGCTTCTTCCACTCCCGCGTATCTTAGCACCAATTCGTGCATACGGTGATAAAGCCCGAATCTGCACGGCCCCGATGTCCCCGGCATAAAAAACGCCGCACTCTCCGGCTGCACGTCCCCGCGACCGAGCACCTTGAGCATCTCACCGCTCGTAATTGCGCAGGGCAGGCACTCCTTGCCCGTCGTGTAGGCCCTTCCCTGCATCAGCGTTGCCTCATCCGCAACCGGCATTACCTTCGCCGGCTGGCCGTATCCCCTCAAACACGCCGCCAAACCGTATGACGCATCGCTCATATACGGTATGAATAACGTCCTTTTCTCCGCAGAGTTCACAGAGGTTGTTTTTATTATTTTTTCTCTGCGGTCTCTGCGCTCTCCGCGGTAAATATCAGGCCTGTAGTTTTTCAAGCTCTCTAAAAACGCCTCCAACCGCGTGATTACTCCCGCGTCCGCCGAATGCTCGTCAATCTCTAATTGAAGCGACGGTTTGTCTCCCATCAAATCCTTGAAAAACGTCATTAAAAATGAATCAGGCCCGCAACTGAAATTCGACAAATACACCGCGAAAAGCCGCTCGTCCCGCTTTATTATCTCCCCCGCCCGCAGAATCTTTTGTCCGTATGACCAGTATATCTCGCCGTGCAGCGTTTCGTCGCTGAGTTCCGCCCGCTCAAGGTCTAACATATCCATCGGAATCATTTCTGCACCGGCGACGGTGAATTTCTTCGGCAGTTGCAAGCTCACTCCTTCGTCACAGCCGTTGTAAGGCCGGCTGACAAGCACAAACAATTTCTCGTCAGGCCCAATCCTCGACAGGATTTCTCTGCCCTTCTCCCGCAGTGCCCGCTCGAATCCTTGCTGCGCCTCGAATCCTTTTTCAACCGCCCGGTAAATACTGGACTGCGCAACATTCAGTTGTTTGCCGAGCCGGCCAAATGTCTTTCGCACAAGCTTGTCTCCCTCGCCGAGTCGAAGCTGGCAAATCAGCAGTTTCGTATTGCCTAACTTATCCCCGAAAGCCGTCCTTATCTGGTAGGGAAACGATTGCACGTATGGGCAGAAATGATTGTGCTCATTTTCCGCAAAATTCGCCGTCACGGATACTATGCTCGGTAGAAATATATAATCCACCCCTTTTTCAATTAACTCTGCCACGTGCCCGTATGCCACCTTGACCGGAAAACATGGCTGCGCCGTAACCGATTCCACGCCTTTGCGAATCGTCTCTTTGGAAGTCCTCCCGGACAGAACAACCTCGAATCCTAATTCCTCGAAGAATCGCGCAAACATCGGCAGCAGTTGCCACGTAACCAGCGCCATCGGTATTCCTATTGTTCGACTTTGTCCCCCGCCCTTCGGCTCGTCCTCCGTAGCTTTTGCGTAGGAGGAAGCTTTAGCGAAGAAGGGTCCGTACCCTGCCCTTCGTAGCTTTAGCGAAGAAGGGTCTGTCCTCTCCATTGTTGTTGGACGTTGGACGTTGGATGTTCGATGTTCTTCTGTTTCCTGTCCTCCGCCTGCCCTGCGTAGCCCCTTGGGCGAAGCAGGGTCCTCTGATTGTCTCAGCCCCGAGAACTCCAGCAGCTTTTCCTGGCGGTATTCGAAGGCATTGAATCGGCTTTTTTTCTTGCCGACTTTCTTCAGGTTGTATCTGTCGCAGCGTGACCCGTAGAACAGCGGCTCCGAACCGTCGATTTGGACCCTCTTTATCTCGCAGTGGTTGGCGCAGTGTTCGCACGTGAATGATTCCACTGTATAGTTGGTCCCTATCAGGTTCTCGAATCCCTTGAATTTGCTTTCCGCCCGCCGCTCTCCTTCCCCTGCCCGTCCTGTTTGTTCTGTCTTCCCTGCCAGTCCTGTCTGTCCTGTTTGCCCTGCCCGTCCTGCTTGCCCTTCTTGTTCTACCTGTCCTGCCCGTCCTGCTTGTTCTGTCTTCCCTGCCAGTCCTGTCTGTCCTGTTTGCTCTGCCTGTCCTGCTTGCCCTGCCCGTCCTGCTTGTTCTGTCTTCCCTGCCAGTCCTGTCTGTCCTGTTTGCCCTGCCTGTCCTGCTTGCCCTGCCCGCTCTTCTTTTTCTACTTGTCTTGCTTTTTCTTTTTGCCCAACTTGCCCTTCTCTTTTTGCCTGTCCTTCTTGCCCAGCTTGTTTTGTTTGCTCTGCTTTTTCTACCTGTCCTGCTTTTTCTTTTTGCTCGGCTTGCCCTGCTTTCTCCATATATTCCGCCGCTATCGCCGCCGCCCCCAGCGCACCCGTAACCTCATGGTGTTCCGGCACCATAATCGGCTTGCCGAGAACCTTCTCGAAGGCCGCCCACACGCCTTTGTTGAAGGCCGTGCCGCCCTGGAAGCAGATGTTGTCCCCGATTCTTCGCCGGCCGACGACCCGGTTGAGGTAATTGGCAACAATCGAGTAGCTAAGCCCCGCCACCAAATCCTCCGTGCTCGCTCCCTGCTGTTGATAGCTCAGCAGGTCCGTTTCCATAAACACCGTGCAGCGTTCGCCTAATTTGATGGGGGATTTGCTGGCGAAGGCGAGATTGGCGAATTCGTCCTTGATGCTGATGCCCAATCGCTGAGCCTGCTCTTCGAGGAACGAGCCGGTGCCGGCGGCGCATGCGTGGTTCATTTCGAAATCCACGACCACGCCGTTGTTGAGGGAGATATACTTGCTGTCCTGCCCGCCGATTTCGAAAATTGTGTCGACCTTGGGATTAACAATCGTTGCTCCGGTGGCCTGGGCGGTTATTTCGTTGATTACTACGTCTGCGCCTATGAAGTCGCCCGTCAGATACCTGCCTGAGCCGGTGCTTGCGGCGCCGAGGATTCTGACCTTTCCCGCCACCTCCTTGCCGACCTGCTGTAAACCCTCGCGGATTGCCTCTAACGGTCTTCCGGCGGTCATAAGATAGGCCTTGGCGAGGATTCGCCTGTCGGTGTCCATAACGACGACGTTGGTGCTGAGCGAGCCGACATCCACGCCGATATAGGCGTCGATTGGTTCGGTTGCCTGCGAGAGTAGCTCACTGTGGACGGTGCTTCGGGGGGGTGGCAGGACGGGTTGTGCAAGTGGTTCCCGGCGGGGGGCATTTGTGAGTGATGTTCCCTGTTGGCGCATATATTGGTCGATTTTTTCGAGCAGCGATTGGCTGGCGAGGTCGAGTTTTAGCCCTTTGCTTTTTGCTACGAGGACCGCGCCAATAGCGCCTGTGAAAAAGTGAGCATCGGGGACAAGCAGCTCGCCTGTTCCGGTCTCGAATACTTCTTCGATTGCCCGGACGACTCCTGCGTTAGCCGCCACGCCGCCTGTGAAGATGATTGGTTTGAGGAATTCTCGGCCACAGCCCAGGTTACTTTTCAAATTTCTCGCCAGCGCCAGACACAGGCCGGCGAGTATATCATAGACAGGTGTGGCCTGCTGCTGTAAATGAATCATATCGCTTTTTGCGAAGACGGAGCATCTGCCGGCCATTCTGGGGACGCTTTTACTTTGCAGGGCGAGTCGGGCGAACTGGTCTTCGATATTGATACCGAGTCGGTCGGCCTGCTGGTCGAGAAACGAGCCGGTACCCGCGGCGCAGACGGTGTTGAGTGCGAAATCCCTGATGCGTCCTGCGCCGGACTGATTCTGGAGGAAAATCAGCTTGCTGTCCTGTCCGCCCATTTCGATGACGGTTGCGTTTTCGAGGTCGGGGTAAAGAAGCGATATTGCTGCGGCCTGTGCGGCGACTTCGTTTGCGAATGGTATTGCGAGCATTTTTGCGGGCAGTCGTGCGGCGGAGCCGGTCGCGGCGATTGCTTCGACCCGTGCGGGATTAATTCGCTCATAGATTCGGTGAAGCTGTTCCCGGAGCGTCTCGATGGGTTTGCCTTTTGTCCGCTGATAGTCCGACAGGACGATTCGATTTTCGCCGTCGAGGGCGACGATGTCACTGCTTGTCGAGCCGATGTCGATACCGATACTGAGTGTGCCGGTGAATCTCAGCGGCTCAACGTCACGCTGAGCGGCTTTTTTCGATGAAACCAGCTCTGGTTGACCTTGCTCCATAGTCGTTTCCCTGGATTCTGCGTCACCTTGTCCATACAGGCGCTGATAATATAGCGGATTCGTCCGTGTCAGACAAGGTTTTGGATTTTTTATTGTGTTTCGCTCAGTGCGTATTTCGGAATTAGAAACCGTAGCGTCTTGCGGGAAGTTTAACCTTGCGAACTCGCCGTGGTACTTTTTCGCCGCCTCATCGTATGCCTTAGCGGCGTCGATTTCTGAGACGAACGTGCCTAAATGAAATCTTTTTCTGTGATGACAGATTACCGCGACCCATTTGTTGACTCTTTTTTCAAGAGAAACGCCCCTGAATTTAGAAGAAGCGTTCGATTTATTTCTGCGGCTGTTGCAGGCATTTTGCGATACGGTGGCAGGGCGGAGATTGGCCCCGCGATTATCGAGGGAATTACAGTTTTTGTGGTCCACAAGAAGCCCTCGAGGGGCATTGATAATTTCCCTGTGCAGGTAAATTTTCTTTGTCTGTGCGGGGCCGACTTTGAAGTTGCGAGCGGCGTAAAGATTAGTTCTGTTTCCCTGGAGATACCACTTGAAATTCTTTAGCCGGTAATAATCCCGCTGGTCGACGATGGTGAATTCACCTTCGCCGAGGTAGATGCGGCGATAGGTGTAGCCGAATTTTAGCCGGCGATAGAGCAGGATGGGCCAGGCGAAAATTCTGTCCAGCCAATCTAAAATCCTGATTGTTAAATTAGCGTTCATAATTAACCCTCCTTTGTCGTTCATAGTTCAGTGTTCATAGTTCATTGCCACAAAACACATTGCCCGCCTAAGGGCGGGGCCCTAAATTGACCCCGCCCACAGGAGGCGGGGCTAACCAGAGGAGCACCACCCCTGCCTACAACATGCAGGGGCAGGCAAGTCCGGGGGCTAAATTTGCCCAGGGAGCACTACCCCTGCCTACAACATGCAGGGGCAGGCAAGAAGCCTCCATCCTATGGCGCCCGTTAATGTCCAATGTCATCCCGAGCGCAGCGTTGCGAAGTCGAGGGATCAGGCCTTCGCAGGTTAGATCCTTCGACGCGGCCCGCATCTTGCTTTCGCAAGAAGGCAGCGGGCCTTGCTCAGGATTCGCGCCATAGTCTGGACAGACCTTTAGGTCTCTCCATCCTATGGCGCGAACTTGCGCGAATTTGTCGAAAACTAAGGGATTTCCTGATGCCAAATGAGGTGCCTAAATGGGCTTAAGTGCTTGTGAGAAAGGGAGTAAAAAATTTTTTAAAAAAGTCGGCTTCTAAGGGTTTTCGACATGCGCGCTTTTGCTGAACAAATGTTTAATACAAATGTTTAAAACAAACGTTTAATAGGTTTGTTTGACTCAGCCAGATTAACACTGTTTAGCAGTGGACGGTCATAACCGGGGAAGGGGGAAATAGGGTATCAAAAACAGGATATTTTTTCAGTCGGCTTCAGTCCGAAGTGTTTTCTACATTCTATACGCTACCCGCTATACGCTATTTTTATGTATCGAGCATATCCCATTCGAAACCGAGCAGCCAGCGAAGTGCGCTGAGTTTGCCGTTAATCATACCCCATTCGAAGTCATCGTAAGGGCCGAGGTTATCAATGCCGTATTTGTCTTCGATTTTTTTTGCCGCGGCAAGGGCCTGTTTCCAGATTCCGGGGTCAACATCCTCCTCGCCTGATTCGACCATATCCCTGAGGTCCAGGTGCCTGTTGTACCAAACCCTGTCGGTCAACTCTTCGACTATGTCGTCGACATCCTGTTTGGAACGTTGCTGGAAGATATCGTCATCTTCAAGATCATCTTCGTATTTCATATAGCCGCACTCCTTTTGTCTGGTGTTTTCTGTTATCCGTTCACGACTTCCAGCCGGTCGGGCTGGAGGCGTTTCAGCTCGGCGAGCTGATTGTTGCCCAATTGTGCCTCGATAAGGACACTGCTGTCCAAGTATTTTTCTTCTATAATCCTGCCGTAAGCGCGCAAGAAGCTGAGAATTTTACCATTTGCCTGGCTGGTTACAATCCTCAAGTACAGCTCATTACCCCGGTATTTATTCAATACGGCCTGATGCAATCGGTCGAGTCCGAAGCCGGTCTTGGCTGAGATGCAGACTGCCTCGGGATAAACGGTTTGCAGCGTTTCGAGGGTGTTCAGGCCGGTAACGACATCGACTTTGTTGAGGACGAGCAGGATTTGTTTTTCATTACAGCCGATTTCCGCTAAGACGCCGTTTACCGATTCTATCTGGCCAAGGGCATTGGCGCTTGAGACGTCCACAATGTGCAGGAGCAAATCGGCGTTGATTGCCTCTTCGAGGGTTGCCTTGAAAGATGCCACTAACTGATGCGGGAGGTTGTTGATAAAGCCCACCGTATCGCTCAGCAGCACCTCTGCCCCGCCTTCGAGATGCCATTTTCTGGTGCGGGTATCCAGGGTTGCAAACAGGCGGTCCTCGACGAAGGCATCCGCGTCGGTCAGGGTGTTGAGCAGTGTGCTTTTACCTACGTTGGTGTAGCCGACGAGGCAAATTTTGAACATTCCTTTTCTGCCGTCTATCTCGCGGACCCTGCGTTTGTCGATACCTTTAATCTCGTCTTTAAGCTCGGTGATGCGTTTGCTGACGAGTCGTCTGTCGATTTCGAGCTGCTGCTCGCCCGGCCCGCGAGTACCTATACCGCCGACGGCTCCTGCGGCCGTGGCCCCTCCCGCACCGGCTACTGTATCGAGATGGGTCCACATACGGGTGAGGCGAGGGTAAGTGTATTCGAGCTGGGCCAACTCGACCTGTAGCTTGGCTTGGGCGGTCTTGGCACGGGTGGCGAAAATGTCGAGAATCAATTCGCTGCGGTCAATGACCTTGGCGGCGATAGTCTGCTCAAGCTCTTTGACCTGGCGGGGGAGAAGGTCGTTATCGAATATGACCAGGTCGGCCTTGAAGTGTTTGACCCTGCCGGCGAGTAGTTCGGCCTTGCCCTTGCCGATGTACCAGGCGGGATGAATTTTGTGGATTTTCTGCTGAAAGCGGTCAACGACGATGGCACCTGCGCTTTCAGCCAGGGCGGTAAGCTCTTTCAGGTCGTCGTGCTCATTGCGGCGGTGCAGAACGGCCGCAACCAAAATGGCCCGCTCTTTGCGAACCTTCAGGGTCTCTCGCATTTTTTCCAACTAAAACGCACCTCCAAAACGACTCAGGTATCTTAGCATATTCGAGCATACTATTCAATCAGGTCACAAGTTCACCTGCTATGGGCGCAAAAGTCGGTTTTTTCAGTGCGGAAACGGTCATAAGCAGGGATTTTTTACGGGATTTTGTCTTGCAATGAGACGGGGAACGGCTAATATATTGTGAAAATAGCGTGGCGTGATAAACAAGTGTTTTTAGTTAGCCTTAAAAACAGGGTTGGCGTAAGGGGTGTTTTTTTATGCTGAAAGTGAAGGCGAGAACGGGTGAATCGGTCCAGCAGATGATGCGGCGGTTCAAAAAACTGTGCGAGAAAGAGGGCCTGATACGGGATATGAAGCGAACTGCTTATTACGAGAAGCCCTCGGAGCGTAACCGCAGACGGATGCGAAAGGCCCAGCGAGTAGTTATTCCTCGTCCCTACACTCCACGCTAAAAGGATTTCAACTCAAGTCAGTTATCCATCAAATTTTCTCTACGGGCCAGAATAGCCAGTCTCCTTCGTGGCCCCAGTTTTTTGGGTTGCCTTGTTTGTCTGTCGCGGGCTGGCCGCCGTCATCGTCTAAATCTTCGCCAAAGCTGTATAAGAGAAAATCGTCATTCGTTTTTCGGTAGGCAATTGGGGCGCCGCTGAATGGGTCGATGGGTATCTTTTCGAGATAGCCGTTCTTGACAATATCGTCGAGAGTATCGGGGTAGCTGCCTGTATCCTGCCTGTATCTGATAAGCGCGATTATGACGAGTGTGCATTCGGCGTCTATTTTGTTTCGCCATGTGTATCTGTGAAAATTCCCAAATCCGGCTGTAAAGATACGCAGGATGAGATTTTTCTTTGCGATGCGGTTATATTCATCATCGGGGTCGATTCCTTCAGCGTGGAGCTGGACAGGTGTTTTAACCGCGATTTCATCCATATATTTGTAGAAGTTATTCGCCGTCGCAATCGTTTCAGTTTCGTCGGGTTGCGTGAAGAAGATTTGCAATAAAAGCCAGCGGTCTGTTGAATAAGCGATAGAGCGAGCAAGCATCTCAATCAACCAGTTATCTCCCGATAGTAAATTGTTTGAACCTTGTATTAAGCTTTCCAATTCTATAAGGCGTCGTGGGTAGAGGTGTGAAGGGCCGAAGCGGCCGCCGGTAAAACATCTCTGAACTTCATCGTACAAAAAAAGTTTCTCAAACCCGAAATGCATTCTGAAGTCTTCGGTGTCGATTAGCAGCCGGAGGTGCTTCTGAAAATTCACAAGGTTTTCAGAGCTTATTTTGTAACTATCAAACAGGAAACGTATTATGCTCAGGGCACGTCTTTCGATAGCCATACCTATGAGTTGTCCTACGATGCTTTTTTCGCCCTTATTGTGTCTGCCAAAGCGATAACAGGTTTCGATATCGCAAAGGGCTGAGTTGATGTCGCCTTCTTCGGCGCTTAACCAGGCCCGCCAGCAAAGGGCATAACAGATACAGCGGGAAAGGGCAAGGTTGGGGAGCATTATGCTAAGTGTTCCCTCATTCGGGTCTTCGGCGCGATAGTGTTTCCAAAAATAGGGTAGCTGGGAGCCCTTAGTGACGAGTGCCAGAGGCGCTTGGTTTCTGGCAAGCCAGTGCCTGATGAACTCTTTTTGTTTGTCATTTGCATCTCTGGCATGAATCCGAAGTAATTCACTGGCTTTTTTGACATCCACGAATGAGTCAAATGCTTTGTTGTAGAGCGGGGCGGCATTAATGGAGTCGTCGGCGCAGGGACGGGTGATTTGATTTATCTGGGCGATGTAGTCGGTTGTGACGACGGGTTTGCCGCTAAGAAACCATACAACGTAAATAACAAGGCATATCAGCAGCAGGGCGGTTGTCTGTAATGTTCTTGCGGCTATGGTTCGCCAGAGAGGCCGGCATCGTTTTTTTGCGCGTCGCATAAGGATTGCGAGAAGTTTTGCATCGCCGAATTCGGTGATAAGCCGACGGGCGATTTTGTCTTTTTCTTCGATGGTTTTGCAGTCTTTTAGGTGTTGCTCGAAGTGGTCGGTCAGTTCATCGGCCACCTGCTGCCGGGCAATTCTTCGGTAACGCATATATTTTATGACGCTTTTTATATATTCGGCGGCGGATAGAGGCAGGTTCTCAAGGTCATACTCGATGTCACGCTGGGTATGTCGAAAAATGACGAATGTGCCGCCCATACAGAGACCAGCGATTATTCCCGTCAAGGCGAGCAGCCAGAGCGGCACATTGCGTAAGGAGGGTGTGCAGATTAATGTAACAAGAAATACTGCTGCAAGGCCGACAACGGCGCTGATGACTATGCTGAAAACGAGTGTGTGTCGTTTCATAAGACCACCTCTCGAAAATAGCGTCCTTCTTATGGCGGATTTGTCAGGTTGGCTTTAAGGCACCGCCGAACACAAAGCCAAGTCCGGTTTGCAGCTTTTGCAGCTGTTGCGTCTGTCTGTCGAGGAACTCTTTTCCTTTGCTTGTGATTGAGTAATAACGTCTTTTTCGGCCTGTTTTTGTTTTCTCATACCTTGCCCGCACGAGTCGTTTTGCTTCGAGGTTGTAGAGCAGTGGATAGAGGGTTCCTTTGCCCAGAGAGAATATGTTTTGGCTTCGCTGCTCGATTGCCTCGGACAACTCGTAGCCATACATCTCGCCGCGGGACAGGATTTGCAGGACCACCGTCGGGGCTATGCCTTTTAGTAACTGGGTTTCGAATTTCATAAGCGTCTCCATTGGTTTTGAGTTACGTAATACACAAGCACTATGCAATACCTATTATGTAGTGCATACTATGCAATGTCAACTATAATTTTCAAGAAATTCAAATTTTTTTTTCGACAGGGATTTAGACCAAGCAACAACAGCGGGACAATGGGGATTCGCATTTATGCTGTGAGATGGCGCGAACAGGTAATGACTGTGTGAGTTTGTTTTCAGTCCTGGCTGATATAACTGCTTGTCTGAAAATCAGTTAAGAGGGCACAGGAAGGGTGCGAGGCAGGGCAGGTTAAGTTTGGAAACTTCAGGCCCGAAGGGGGCGGGGATTTTGTATCGAATGGGTATTGACTTTATGGGTGCGAAATTATAAATTATAGCCCCATATAGCCGTCGAAGGCATTGGCACATTCCGGGCCTTAACACAGTATGTCCGGCGGCAAAGCGGCATATCCAGGACTTTCAAGTTTCTTCTGAGATTATGTGTTGGAAAGCACATTTGAATCCTGCCAGGAGATGTGTTATCTTTTGGTAAGGAACGATAAAAGAGTAATATGGGTTTTAAGGAGCAAAAAAATGACGAGTGGGATTTTCAGAGTAATGTTAGTGGCAGCGGCGGTTAGCGTATTCGCTGTATCGGCAGCACTGAGCGAAGACGTAAATGCGCCCGCTGAGCCGGAGACGGTGACAGTGCAGGGCACGGTCAGTGTCGAAAAAAACGCCGTGGGCGTGATTACAACCGTGATGCTGATGACGGAAGACGAGGAGATTTACAACGTGATACTCGACGAAAAGGGAATGGAGCTTGGCAGCAAGATGGAGGGCAAGAAGGTTGAGGTGCAGGGGATAGTTATGGAGAAGGAGGAGATGTGGATAAAGGTTGTGTCCTGCAAGGAGATAAAGCAGGACGAGGCGTAAGGGACTGTAAGCCTTAGTGTGCAGTTTTTCAAAAAAGGCCGCCGTGGAGATGTTTATATGCCGCGGCGGTTTTGTTTTTTGGAGATGCGTCGGGTTGCTGTCAGGCCGGATATGACTGTAATAATCAGCATAACGGCGAAGGTAATCACGGTGAAGTAGTGTCCCCAGGTGGCGGTGGGGACGTGGGCGGCTTTTATAATGACGGTGCCGATGGCGAAGCTCTGGATGAGCATCTTTATTTTTCCGGAAGCGACGGCGCGGAAGTCGACGCCTCTGGCTTCCATTACGTGGCGCAGAATTGTTACGTAGCCCTCTCTGGCGATGAGGACGGCGGCGACGGACCAGCGGATAATATTGAGGGTTGTTTTTGACCAGTGGAAGAGCATTTCGGGTTCGGCGATTATGGCAAAGCAGACAAAGGCGCCGCAGACGAGGACTTTGTCTGCGAGGGGGTCGAGCATTCGGCCGAACTTGCTGGCGACTTTGAGTTTTCTTGCGATGGGGCCGTCGGCGATGTCGGTGAGGCCTGCAATTACAAAAATGGTGAAGGCGGTATCGAGAAGCAGAGTTCTGTTATTTGCGTAAGGCAGGTAAAGAAGCATAACGAGAACAAGGATGGTAAGGGCGAGCCGGCCGAAGGTTAATATATTTGGGACCTGTTTTAGCATAGGGGAAGTTTACTCAGTGGTTTTGATAATTCAAGACTAAAATTTTTTGCAAACAAGGTCATAGTCCTTAGTGGCAACTACTTTTGTTTTGATGAATTTGCCGGGGGCAGCGGAGCAGTTTTTGATTATGCAGAGCGAATCGATTTCTGGCGCCTGGCCGAAGAAGCGTCCGGTGGCGGTGCGGCTTTTGCCAATACTGTCGATTAAACAGGTAAGGTGGGTGCCGATTTTAGCTTTATTTTTCTCGAAGGCGATTTTTTGCTGGGTCAGCATAAGGCGTTTGAGGCGCTGGGTTTTTATGTGGTCGGGGATTTGGCGTGGCAGGTTGGCGGCGGGAGTTCCCTGTTCGGGGTAGAACGTGAAGCAGCCGAGGTGGTCGAATTTCGCCCATTTGACGAAATCGAGCAGCTCATCGAAGCGGGCGTCTGTTTCTGCGGGGAAGCCGACAATGAAGGTTGTTCGGAGGATGCAGCCGGGGATTTGCGTTCTTAGTTTTTCGATGAGGCGGTAGAGCCTGTCTTTTGAGTGGGGCCTGCGCATAGATTTGAGGATTTGCGGGTTGACGTGCTGGAGAGGGACGTCGAAATAGTTGACGATTTTCTCACAGCGGGCGACGGTTTCAATCAGGCGGTCGGTGATTCCGCTCGGGAACAGATAGAGCAGTCGGAGCCACTTTAGCCGGGGGATTTTAGCGAGTTTGAGCAGCAGGTGGGGGAGTGCGTCTTTTATCCCAAGGTCACGACCGTAGCTGGTTATGTCCTGGCCTATTATGTTCAGCTCGACAGCGCCGGAGGCGATTAGCTCTTTGGCCTCGGCGAGGATGAGGCGGGGTGATTTGCTGCGGGTTTTGCCCCTGATGGCGGGGATTGTGCAGAAGGAGCATTTTCGATTGCACCCTTCGTTAATTCGAAGATAGGTCCAGTGGGTGGGTGTGATTCGAAGGCGGGTACGGTCGTCATAAACTATACGCGGGGCGGGGCCGACGAATTTTAAGGGTGCGTCCGCGGACCAAGTTGTCTCGATGATTTGCGCAATGTTATCCCGGTATTCGAGTCCAACGAGAGCGTCGATTTTGCCTTGCAGTTTGAGGAGTTTTGCGCCGAGGCGTTGAGGGAGGCAGCCGGCGACTATTATCTTTTTAATCTTCGCTTTTGTTTTTTGCGAGATGGCGTGCCGGATTACCTCCATCGCCTCGGCCTGGGCAGGGGCGATGAAGCCGCAGGTGTTGATTACAACAATATCTGCGTTGTCAGGGTCGGTTGTGATGACGAATCCCGCCTGAGCGATTAGCGCGAGCATACGCTCGCTGTCGACGATGTTTTTCGGGCAGCCGAGCGCGACAAATCCGACTGTCAGCGGTTTTGTCCTTGTTTTGGCGGTCATCGGCGGATGAGGGTATCAGAAAAACCGGGGCAGGTCTAATGTTTTGAGCAGGAGTGATTTTTCGACAAAAAGTTTGACGACACCAGTCAAGTTTCTATACTTAAGGAAGTGTTGATGCTATTTAGAAAACAGGTAGATTTCCGTGATTGAACGGAGGGTAGTTTATGGACGATTTAAAAGCTAAGCAGCGTGGAGAGCAGGATGTGGATAAGCCGATTCCTTTTGACGACGGGATGGGGGTGTCCCATTCGCCATTGGATCTTGGCGGAGGAGCATCGTCGAGCGGGATTGAATCGCAGGAGGCGCCGTCAGAAGCAGTGCAGGAGGATACGGGCAAGAAGGTTAGCTGGCCCGACCGGATTACAGGGGTCAAGACTTTCTATACGAAGCTGCACGGCGGAGCGATTGAGTTTTTGGATGGGCAGATATGCGCCTGGCTGCGAGACAATCCTGGCGTTAACGTGAAACAGACGAATACCGTGACCGGCGATGTAGTGGGCAAGAAGATTGAGCCGAACATCATAGTCACAGTATGGTACTAAGCGTTCTGTCGATGCGGGTGGAAGCCGGTAAGCGTTTGACACAGCACGGCAGAAGGTTATAATGTAAAAGTTCACTAGGGGTGGTTCGCCTCCGCTGCTGTCCTGCGACAGCAAGACAGTGTGAGCGGACCTGAGAAAAGACCCTTTGAACCTGATCAGGATAGCCGAAATTAAAAGGTGATGCCTGCGTAGGGAAGTGATTGGGCGAAACCAATTGCGGCAGTTTGATAAGAAATCGCTTCCCTGCGGAAGCGATTTTTGTTTTTGGGCGGTAAACGATAAATTGTGAGGTATAGATAAATGACACAACTGGAAACATCCAGAAGAGGTGAGATAAGCGAGGAAGTGGGATTTGTCGCGCAGGCAGAGGGTGTCGATGCGGAAGTTTTGCGGGCTGAGGTTGCGGCGGGCAGAGTGGTGATACCCGCCAACAAGATTCATCTTAACAGAAATTTGAAGCCGGTGGGTATTGGGCGGGTGCTTCGGACGAAAGTCAATGCCAATATCGGGGTAAGCAGCGTTCGCAGCTCGGCGGAGCAGGAGGTTGAGAAGATGAAGGTCGCGCTGTCGGCCGGCGCCGACGCGATTATGGATTTGAGCACGGGCGGAGATTTGGACGCGATAAGACAAATCCTGCTGAGCGAGTGCCCGGTGCCGTTTGGGACGGTTCCGATTTACCAGATGGTTTCGGGCAGGAAGGTGGAAGAGATCGATGAAAAGATAATCTTCGATGTGATTAAAAAGCAGGCAGAGCAGGGGGTCGACTTTTTTACGATACACGCGGGGGTGCTTAGAGAGTATTTGTCGTTGACCGGCAAGCGGGTGGCGGGGATTGTCAGCCGGGGCGGTGCGCTGCTGGCTGAGTGGATGATATATCACAAGAGGCAGAACCCGCTGTACGAGATGTTCGACGAGCTGTGTGGCTTGATGCGGGAATACGACGTTTGTTTTTCGCTTGGTGACGGGCTGAGGCCCGGGTGTCTTGCCGACGCGACGGATGAGGCGCAGATGGCGGAGCTGCGGACCCTGGGTGAACTGACGCAGCGGGCACAGGAGGCGGGATGCCAGGTTATGGTCGAGGGGCCGGGGCATGTGCCGTTTGACCAGATACAATATAATATGGAGGCCCAGCAGGAGATTTGCCGGGGAGCACCGTTTTACGTTCTGGGGCCGGTGGTTACGGATATTGCCCCAGGGTATGACCATATAACGTCGGCGATAGGCGGGACGGCGGCGGCATATTACGGTGCATCATTTTTGTGCTACGTGACGCCGAGGGAACATCTGGGACTGCCGAATACCGATGACGTGCGTGCGGGAGTGATTGCGGCGAAGATTGCGGCACACGCCGGCGACGTGGCCCGCGGCCTGGCTGGGGCCGCTGAATCCGACAGGGGATTGAGCATCGCGAGAGCAAAACTTGACTGGGATTCACACATTGCGCGGTCGCTCGACCCCGCTACAGCGGAGAGGATGCACATTGAGGCGTGTGCGGAGATTGGAGACAACAAACCGGTGCCGGCGGATTACTGCACGATGTGCGGCAGGCAATGGTGCAGCGTAAGGATAAACAGGGAGATTCGAGAGAAGCTCAAAGCGAATGAATCGGCCGGCAAAGCCGGATAGACGGGGCACTATAAGAGATAGCCCTATAGCGGAATACACGGCAGGGGGTATCGGAGGATTAAGCGTAAGTTACTTTGCACAATGCACTTACAGACTTATCTGTATAGCGTGAGGGGTTGGATCCTTTGGAATAACCGCTTCTTTAACCGAGCACTGAAAGAGCCGGGACCTGAAATTTAAAATTTTTTTTGTAATTGTTCTTTACTGTTAGCCGAATCTTGTCTATAATGTCTATAGACTTGCTGGCTTTGCCATTGAGTTTACGGCCTGCGGTTGGTTTGGCAGGGCAGGTCTTGTGAGGTTAAGAGCTGTGACGGTTTTTTCAGAGTGGGTCTTGTGAGATAGAATTCTGTAACGGGTTTTCCAGGGTGAGGCTTTTGAGGTTATTAATGTTTGAGAAAGCAATGGGACAAAGAAAAGGCAATCCTGCGGAAGGAGGAGTCAAGAAAACGACAATGAAAGGCTTGGATTCCTGCTTTCGCAGGAATGACACTCATCATTTGAGGTGTGGCAGACCATTAGTTTATGTTTTGCGACTGGTTTAATGGGTCTGGTTTTGAGACTGAAAGTGAAGAGATATGGATTTTACAGGATTAGTTGTAGGGCCGGTTGAATTTTGGGGCGTTTGGGGTTTGAGATTGTGGGCGTGATGTAATTTCAAGACGCCGTGAACGTGGCAGCAATAAAGGAAAGGTGAAAAAAGATGAGAATGATATTAAGCAGTTTATTGGCAGCAGCAATTCTGTTTGGTGCCGGCTGTCAGAAGAAATCTTCGGATGAAGGAGAAGGAGCACAATTGCAGGGCACAATAACGCTGTCAGGCGCATGGGCGTTATACCCGATGGCTGTTCGATGGGGCGAGGAGTTTCAAAAGATACATCCGAAGGTCAGGGTGGACATAGCGGCAG
The DNA here is from genome assembly GCA_964597035.1 of uncultured Pirellulales bacterium. Taxonomy (GTDB): domain Bacteria; phylum Planctomycetota; class Phycisphaerae; order Sedimentisphaerales; family Anaerobacaceae; genus Fen-1362. The sequence goes on along the minus strand of CAZQWM010000019.1, from coordinate 7,459 downwards.
GTGGGGCCGGTAAAGGGATGGCGGACTGCCTTGCCAAGGTTGTGGATATCGGGATGGTCTCGCGCGAGATTTATCCGGCGGAGCAGGAGAAAGGCGCGTGGTGGGTATCCGTGACCAAAGATGCCGTTGTGCCTACGGTTAACCGGAATAATCCCGTGCTGGAGCAACTTCTTGCAAAGGGTGTTACGAGGGAGCATTTTATAAATATCTGGATAACCGGGAGCGTGAAAAGCTGGGGGCAGGTTACAGGCAGCGAGACGAGCGATTTAATCAGCGTTTATACGCGGTCCGATGCCTGCGGAGCCGCACAGACTTGGGCGAAGTATCTCGATAAAAAACAGGAGGACCTGCTTGGCGTGGGTGTCTACGGGGACCCCGGATTGGCCGACGCGGTCGGCAAGGACGCCTTGGGGATAGGATTCAATAACATTAACTACGCCTACGACGCCAAGACGAAAGAGCAGGTAGGGGGGATAAGGGTGCTGCCGGTTGACCTTGACGGCAATGGAGTTCTTGACGAGCGGGAGGATTTCTACGGCAGCAGAGACGAGATTGTTGCGGCCATAGCGGCCGGTGTGTACCCTTCGCCGCCGGCGAGAGACCTGCATTTTGTTTGTCAGGGCAGACCTGAGAGAAAAGTTGTTGTGGAGTTTATCGGGTGGGTACTTACTGACGGCCAAAAATACATAGCAGAATCCGGTTATATCAACTTGGCCGAGGCCAAGATTCAGGAACAGTTGCAGAAGCTGTCAGGTGAGTAAAGGGCAGTTGATGTTGTTTCGGCCGGGGAAATGATGCGGGACAGAAGACTGATTAAAGACAAGGCGGCGAGCGGGCTGATGCTTGCGCTTACGGTTTTTTCAGGGCTGATAGTCTTTGCGATGGCGGGGGGGCTGTTCTACCGTTCGAGGGCGATTTTAGCGGCCAAGCCGATTCGGGAGCTGCTGTTTTCCAGCTCGTGGCATCCGCTGAGAGGTGAGTTCGGGCTCTGGGCTTTTATTATGGGGTCGCTTTGGGTGACGGGGGTGGCGATTGTTATAGCGGTTCCGCTTTGTCTTCTGACATCGGTTTACCTTTCGGAGTATGCGTCGAAGTTAGTGCGTGAATGGAGCAGGCCTTTGATAGACCTGCTTGCGGGTATTCCGTCGGTGGTCTACGGCGTGTGGGGCGTGCTGGTGATAGTGCCGCTGATAAGGAACCATATCGCACCCTGGCTTGGGACTTCTTCGACCGGTTACAGCGTGCTTGCAGGCGGGGTGGTTTTGGCGGTGATGGTTTTCCCGATAATCATTCACGTCTCTGCGGAGGTCCTGCGAACGGTGCCGGATGAGCTTCGTGAGGCGTCTTTGTCGTTAGGCGCGACGAAATGGCAGACGGTCAAGCACGTAGTTGTTCGCAAGGCGATGCCGGGGATAATAGCAGCGGTTGTTTTGGGTGTGTCGCGGGCGTTCGGTGAGACGATGGCGGTGCTTATGGTGGCGGGCAACGTGGCGAGGGTTCCGAAGTCGGTGCTTGACCCCGCGTATCCACTGCCGGCACTGATAGCAAATAACTACGGGGAGATGATGTCGGTGCCTATGTATGATTCGGCGCTATTGCTTAGCTCACTGGTTCTGCTGCTGGTTGTTTTATTTTTCAATATTATTGCCAGAATAGTTCTGGCCAGGGTCGGGAAGGGGATTGAATAGGGTGGACAGGAGAAAAATAGAAGAGGCCGTGTTCAAGGTAATGATGGTCGGTTCGACGCTTCTGATTATCGCAGTGCTGGTGGTGATACTTGCGACGGTGGTGGTGAAGGGGATGGCTGCGATGAACCTGGCGATGATTACGCAGACTCCGAAGGGTGGTTACTATCTTGGCAAAGAGGGCGGGGTGCTCAACGCGATAGTCGGCTCGGTATATTTGGCCGGCGGGGCGACGGTTCTTGCGATTTTGATTGGCCTGCCCGTTATTTTGTATCTAAACGTCTATGCAAAGCGGGGGGGACGTCTGGCGGCTTTTACGCGGTTCTCATTCGATGTGCTGTGGGGCGTTCCGTCGATAGTTTACGGGGCGTTTGGTTTTACATTGATGCTTTTCTTCGGTTTGGGCGCGTCGCTTCTGGGCGGCATTATTGCGGTGGCTTTATTGATACTACCCATTATGTGCAGGGCGATGGACGAGGTGATGAGGATGATGCCGAAGGAGCTGTTAGACGCTTCATATTCCTTAGGCGCGACCAGATTAGAGACGGCGATGAAGGTGGCGGTCAGACAGGCGCTGCCGGGTATCCTTACAGCGGTACTGATTGCTTTTGGAAGGGGTATCGGGGACGCGGCATCGGTGATATTTACGGCCGGCTTTAGTGATTCGATTCCGTATTCGTTATTTCGTCCAGCGGCCACGCTGCCGCTGGCGATATTTTTTCAATTGGGGACGCCTTTTCCGGAAGTTCGCGAGCGGGCATACGCATCGGCGCTGATACTTACGGTGGTCATACTGGCGATAAGCGTCGTTTCGAGATTGCTGGCGAGGCGATTCACGAGGCATATAGTCAGATAGGAGTGACAAATGGAATTTACGACACATATAAGCGTGCAGAACTTTAACGTGTTTTACGGCAGTCAACAGGCGCTGAAAGACATAACGATTGACATTCCCGACAAGAAGATAATCGTCATCATAGGGCCGTCCGGCTGCGGCAAGACCACACTTTTGAGGTCGTTCAATCGACTGATAGATACAACGGAAGGCGTGAAGGTGCGAGGCAAGGTCCTGGTTGACGGCGAGGATATTTTCGACCCGGCAGCGGAGGTGACGCGAATCCGAAAGAAGATGGGGCTGTTGTCGCAGCACCCGTATCCGCTGCCGATGTCGATTTACGACAACATTGCGTACGGGCCGAGGATTCACGGAACCAAGAACAAAAAAGCCCTCGACGGGATAGTCGAGCACTACCTGAAAGTGTCGAGCTTGTGGGATGAGGTGAAGGACCGGCTGCATTCGCCGGCTTCGCGGCTTTCGGTGGGTCAGCAGCAGCGTCTGTGCTTAGCGAGGGGGCTGGCGGTCGAGCCGGAGATAATTCTCGCCGATGAGCCGACATCGGCCCTTGACCCGAAATCGAGCAGACGAATCGAAGAAACGTTTATGCGGCTGAAGCAGCGATATACGATTATTATCGTGACGCACATTCTGCGTCAGGCCAAAAGACTTGCGGATTACGTGGTTTTTCTTTATTTAGGCGAGCTGATTGAGCACGGGCCGGCAAAGGAGATTTTAGAGAATCCGAGGCAGGAGATGACAAAGGAGTATATAAGCGGCGCAATCAGTTGAACAGAGGAGCAATGGATTAGTCTGGGGTACGCGTGGTGCTGCCGGGCGTGAAATTGAATATCGAGACGAAGGAGTTTGGTAATGAAGATTGGGAAAAGTGTGTTGTGCATCTTAGCGGTGAGTGTTTTGTCAGGTAGTATCTGTTTGGGCTACGAAGACGAAGGATTCCAGTGGTGGACAAGTGCGGCTGCATCGTTTGAAATCGCCGAGAACTGGAAGGGGACATTTGGGCAGGAATTTCGACTTGGTGATGACGGCGGGAATTTATATTACGAGCATTCAGAACTGACGCTTACATACAGCGGATTGGCAGAATGGCTTGATATTGGGCCGGCGTTTCGGCTTGTTTATGAGAAGGACGGCAACGACGATTTCAAGAGAGAGAACAGGCCGCAGTTGAATGTGACAATTAAGGGCAAGGTGTTCGACCTCGGCGTAAGCAGCAGGAGCAGATTCGAATACAGGGACAGGACCGACAAGGAGGACGTCTGGCGATACAGGAACAAGGTGACGGTGAAGTTCCCCTGTGAGCTTACGGCCCTTAAACTCAAGCCATACATAGCGGATGAGATATTTATCACGATGAACGATGATAACGTGGACAGGAACAGGTTCTATTCCGGTGCAACATTTGAACTGAGGGAAGGATTGGATATGGATTTATACTATATGTGGCAGGCGAGCCGGTCGAGCGGCGAATGGAAGGACATCCATGTACTGGGAACGGGATTGAAGTTTCACTTTTGAGTAATAGATGGCGGGGTCAGGTCTTCATCGAGTCGATTTCGATGAAGGCGATGGGGGCGAAAATGAATACGGGCAGCCAGGCCCAAAGCTCCGGAGCAACCCTTCCGAAGAAGGCCTCGGTGGCCATAAGTTTGCAGATGAAGCTGACCAGGAGGGCGGCGGATGTTATTGCGAAACTGATTGCGATGGCAGATTTCATAGACTTCGGGTCGCGGCAGACCAGGACCGGCAGGCAAACGAGAAGCATAATCACGTTCATAATCGGCTCGGTTATTCTGAAGTGCTTTTCGCTGTAGAGAAGGGCGAGGTCTTTTAGCTTGCCTGACTCGGCGGCCAGCTGGGACAGCTGCCGGGAGCTTAAGAGCGTTTTGTATTCTGACTTTCGTCTGATGGGTATATCCTGAGGTGTGATGTCGGTGTAGTAGGCAGGCAGAGATACTCTTGCGACAGCGGCGGTCAGAGCATCGTCATCAGGCTGTTGCGAGAGTTTAGGTATCGGCGTTAGTGTGCCGTTTTTCAGCAGCCAGGAATGGGTTTTGGGGTCATAGGTTGCCGCGTCGGCCTCAATCCAGCCGGTGGGCTCCCAGATGAGAGAGTCAGGTTTTTTGACGCGGGTGATGATAATCGGTTCACGAAGTGTCGCGGTTTTTGTGTCAAATTCATTCGAGCAGATGAGTGAGCCGTTTGCATCGCTGACAAACCAAACGTTGTAGGATTCTTCTCCGGGCAAGGCGTCCTGCTTGCGGACCAGCTTTGTGCTGAGAGACGGTATGAACAATTCCTGGTCGATTATCAGGAGACCTGAAAGGGCTATGGCCAGGACAATTATTGGGGCAATGATACGTTTTAGACTTATTCCCGAGGCCATCGTAGCTATTAGTTCGTTGTATCGAATCATTTTTCCGAGCGAGAAGGCCGCAGCGACGACCATAATCATACCGGCAAAATCACGGAAATATAAGGTGCTGTGCAGTCCGTAATAAGTGAAGATGTTTGTGATTACGGGCAGGGCGCCGAGTCCGGCTCGCTCGGTGAACTCGTCGAGATTGACAAACAGGTCGATGACAATTCGCAGGCCGAGCAGCACGCAGAAAGCGATGACGTAGCCCACGAGAAAGTTTCTGGCGATATATTTGTCGAGTATTTTCATAGCAGCGTTTGTCCGCCGATTCCTTAAGATATTTCTTAATGCTTCATAAGCCGGTGATAAAGCAATAGCGCCATTACAGACAGCAGAATAAGGCCCGCCCACATAACTGTTATGCCGGACAGGACGGTTGCATCGGGGTTTTTGGTGATGTTTCTGCCCATCATCATAAAGACCACCAGCGCCAAAGCGGGAACGGCGCTTGCGGCAAAGGCCGTGAGCGGGTGCCCGCCCTTGAGGATTATGCCCAGACCGATGCCTATCATAATCAGTGTTATGCAGCCGACGCCGAAGACGAGGCGTGAATGTGTTTCGGCATCTATTCTGGCTATAGTCAGTGCGATTCTTCTTTGAAGCTGGTTTTCCAAGCCGGACAGGTATTCGCTTGGCCCGGCGTGCAGTGCGGCTGATATTGCCTGTGGTGTAATCTCGCCAAGGACGTCAGCAGTCTTGAAGTTATCGGTTACCGCGGCAGGGACAACGAGGCCTCTTATAACACGTCTGCCCAGCAGATGCTCGGTTCCCTGGTCCGCTTCCCAGGTTGCGTTTCTTATGTCCATCGTCAGAGTGGGTGCAAGCTCGTCGCCTTCGATATCCAGATAGCACTTCCGGCAGCGGTAAATTCGGCGTGGCTGGACGGTATTTAACGGGCGCTGAACAATAACCACATCGTCGGAAAGCAGCAGTCGGTTGTCATCGAGAACCGTGCAGTTATTGGCTGTGAACTCCAGTATCTGTCGGTCGCTGTGCAGGCGGAAGGACCTGTTTGTTTTCGAAGCGAATGTTTCATTTATATTCTGGGCGAGAAGCTCCGAGGTGAACTGAGCGTAAGTTTTTCGTGCGAGTTTTGCCACGGGGTCGAAAAGCATCGGGTCGTGACGAATTTTCTTCATCTGGTCGATATTTTTGAATTTGATGTTGTCGCCGAGGAGAGAGCCGAATTCGGCGGTCAGCGACAGCAGTTCGGCCGAGAAGGCCGAATCTTCTTTGGGGCCCATTTGATGGGTGTTGTAAGCTGTGATTCGGACCTCGTTGAATCTTTCGTGGGGGTTGAAGCTGACCTTTGCGTTTTCGGCGGTAATGATACGTTTTATGGAACCTCCTTCGGTAACCTCAGCGGCGACAACACCTGAGAGGGTGTTATTTTTGATGTCGGCGTAGTCGGCGTATATTCGATATTTGTCGTCGGGCGGTAGGTCGTAGTAGCCGCGTCGCTGGATGTTTCGAAACAGGATTTGTCTTGCGTCGTCTTTTAACGAAGTTTCCGCCCGGCGAACGAAGGCCGGCATAATGTAGAAGCTGAGCAGCAGATTTGCTATCGCGACGATAACGGCCAGCAGCAGGCCCGGATAGACCAGCGGCAGCAGCGATATACCGCTTGCCCTGCAGGCGTTAAGCTCGTTGTCGCAAGACAATCGGCCATAGATTAGTGTCGTTGCGAACAAGGCGGCCATCGGCAGCACAAAGGTCAGTGTAATCGGCAGAAAGTAGACCATAAGGTCAATGACCTGGCGTGGGCCTACGCCGTATTCCTGTACGGGGCGCAAAATACTCCCCAGACTCATCATCAGCGTCAGAGCCACGGCCGCGAGGCAAAAGACCTTCAGGACCTCGCGAAAAATGTATCTGTGTAATGTAAAAACCATTTTATAAATTTAGATTCTCAATTCAGGATGCACAATTGTCAACAATGGGCGACAATTTGCAACAGAATTCGTCTATATAGATACGAGTTCGCTCTTGAAATTGCCCCGGGGATTGTCTAAAAAATCAATCGAACTTATTGCTTACTGCACTATTGAGCGTTCGTTAAATAGTGGCGAATTCAAATTACTGGCCGAAGTGGGTAAAAATGTTTCATCCTTTACCGACAATACAGTAAATGCCACCGACCAATATACTTTCCTTGTAAATGTAAGACCAGTGATTAAACTATATATGTGCCTGTAACAGGTGTAGCAGTTTCGCCCTCAACGGCATCTGTACGGTATGAACCACTAAACTAAAATTTTTAAAAAGGAATAAATATGAAACGAAACATCTTAGCCACCCTGTGGTTCATCTTAATCTGTCCCCTAGGTTTGTTGGCGGAGCCGCCCTGGCAGCAACATGGCAAACTTCAGGTGTCCAAAAATGGGCACACGATTCAACATAATGACGGTACTCCATTTCTGTGGATTGGAGATACGGCATGGGGCTTGTTTCAACAGCTCACGCGTGAAGAGGTTGATCACTACTTGGATAACCGTCAAA
>CAZQWM010000018.1:0-37373 GCA_964597035.1 uncultured Pirellulales bacterium | reverse complement strand
GAGGCGGCGAGGCGAAATGTCGATATGCGACACTTCGACGTGCAGTTGGTCGGCGGAAACGTGCTTTATGATGGCAAGATTGCCGAGATGGCGACCGGCGAGGGAAAGACCGTGGTTGCCACGCTCGCGGCTTACCTTGTTCACATTACCGGCAGACACGTTCATGTCGTGACGGTCAACGATTACCTGGCAAAACGCGACTCCGAATGGATGGGACCTGTATATCAGGCGCTTGGACTTTCCGTCGGCGCTATACAGGCGGATATGGATACGGCAGGGGACGAGCGACGCGAACAATACAACTGCGATATAACCTACGGCACCAATAACGAGTTCGGCTTCGATTATCTGCGCGATAATATGAAGCTGTCGCTTGAGCAGATGGTGCAGGGCGAGCTGCAGTACGGGATAATCGACGAGGTTGACTCGATTCTTATCGACGAGGCGAGGACGCCTTTGATTATATCGGGGCCGGCCTTCGATGACGTGAGCAGATATAAAAAGGCGGATGACGTTGCACGAAAGCTTATTTCGCTGCATGGCGGCTACGACCGAATCAAGGGGCGCATCGATTCAAATGAGAGAATGCGGGCAAACGCTCGCGGCGAATTGTCGGAAGCTAAAAGAGCCAAAGACGAAAGGCGCGTCGCAAAGGCGCTGGAAATGATAAACCGGCTTGAAAAAGAAGCTGTCGAATCGCAGGCGGGACTCGGCGGGGCGGTTCAATACTACGAGGTGGAATACGACCGCAAGGCCGCGCACTTAACGCACGAGGGTATTACCGCGGCGCAGGAGGCGGCCGGCGTGGGGTCGTTTTTTACGGGGTCGAATATGGAGTGGCCCCATATGCTCGAACAGGCCCTGCGGGCGCATATAGTCTTCGAGAAGGAAAAAGACTACGTGGTGATGGAGGGCAAGGTAGTCATCGTCGATGAGTTTACCGGCCGGCTTATGCACGGCAGGCAGTGGTCGGACGGGCTGCATCAGGCGGTCGAGGCGAAGGAGGCCGTACAGGTAAAGGAAGAAACGCAGACCTTAGCGACGATTACGCTGCAGAACTTCTTCAAGCTTTATGGCCAGATAGCGGGTATGACGGGCACGGCCGCGACCGAAGCTGAAGAGTTTATGAGGATATACAAGCTCGAAGTGGTTGTAATACCGACCAATGAGCCGTGCATCAGAGCAGACTGGGATGATGTTATCTACAAGGCGACGAAGGAGAAATTCAGCGCTATTCTCGAAGAGCTTAACGAAATCAGTGGTTCCGGCCAGCCTGTTCTTGTTGGTACTGTCAGCGTCGAGAAAAATGAAGCATTGTCGGAGGCGCTTAACAGACGATTGGGCCTTGAGCATGAAGTACTCAACGCCAAGCAGCACGAGCGCGAGGCGCAGATAGTCGCCAAGGCGGGCTATCAACACCAGGGCCGCGACGGCAAGATGCGCGGCAATATAACGATTGCGACGAATATGGCCGGACGTGGGACGGATATTAAACTGGGAGAGGGTGTGCCGGAAATAGGCGGACTGCACGTCCTGGGCACTGAACGTCACGAGGCCAGACGAATCGACAATCAGCTTCGCGGACGGTGCGGCAGACAGGGAGATAAAGGTTCGAGCCAGTTTTTCCTGTCATTCGATGACGAGCTGATGCGGGTATTTGCTCCGGAGTGGACGGTCAAGGCGCTATCCTGGATAGGATGGGAGGAGGGGCAGCCGATTTATCACAAGCGCATAAGCAAAGGCATCGCAAAGGCGCAGAAAAAGGTTGAGGAGAGAAACTTCGAGGTTCGCAAATCGCTGCTCGAATACGACGAGGTGATGGATTATCAGCGAAAGATTTTCTACTCGCGGAGGCGCAAAATCCTCGGTGGCAAGGGGCTCAAAGAGATTATCTACGAGATGATAGAAGGCGCCATAGCGCAAAGCTGCGAGACGATTCTCGATAGTGATTACGCGGCCAGATGTGTTGCGGAATGGGTAGCGAGCGATTTTGGTGTTGAGCTGAAACCGGCTGAAATATCAGGATTGTCGGCCGATGAGATTGAGGCGCACATCAAGAACCGGGCCAAAGTCGCAGCGGAAGAGAACATTTCCCTGTCATTGGGTGAGTATTTGGAAGACTACCAGGACAGCAGCACATGGGATATTGCTGGCCTGTGCAAATGGGCGATGAGCACCTTTCGCGTGAGCTTGAGCGCCAACAAAGTCAAAGAGCTGACGCCCGAACAGATAGAAGAGCAGTTGCTTGCTGCGGCGAGGGAGCAGATTGACAAGAGAGAATGCTCGGTTCTCGTTGAGTTCCTCAAGTCCGACTATGCAGTCAGACGGCTTGCGGAGTGGGCTCGCGCCAAGTTTGAGATAAAACTCAACATCGATGAGCTTACCGGCGCAAAACCCGAACAGGTGCAGGCGCTTCTTATCGAAAAGACTATGGCCAAGTACAAAAGGAGGGAGGTCGAATATCCCGTAGAGTTTGCAATGAATATGGTGTATGGGCCGCAGGGACCGAATGTGTACGGTTTCGAAGCGCTGGCGGAATGGGCGAACAAAAAATACAACGCAAGTTTATCGGTCGAGAGGATACAGCAGCTCAATCCTCAATCGCTGCACAGGCAACTGCTGGAGCTGAGCGAGGCATATAACAACGGCAGACTGATAGACGAAGTGGACAATAAAATAAGCGGCATTGATGCGCAAACGGCGGCCGAATGGGCGAACAAACGCTTCGAGGCGGATATAACAACTGAACAGCTCGATGACGGCGGGCAGAGAAGAGAAGTAATCCTTCAGGCAGGCAGGGAGTTTCTGCGCAAAGAACTCGGTGACCTTGAGAGATATGTTTTGGTGCAGGTGTATGACGGCGCCTGGAAAGACCACTTGTATAACATGGACCATCTCAAGGGCAGCATCTGGATGCGCTCATGGGCGGAAAAAGACCCCAAGGTCGAGTATAAGCGCGAGGGCTACCGGATGTTCAATGAGATGCTCGCCAATATCGAAGAGCGCGTCACGGACATTATTTTCAAGGTGCATCTCGAAGCGGGCGCCCGGGCACGAAGCGTCTGGCGTGTTAGTCAGGTGGTGCACGACCAGGTTGGGCAGTTTGCACTGGCCGAGCGCCAGCGGGCGGCTGCTCAGGCCCCTCAGGGCGAGGTTAAGGTCAAGCAGATTAAGCTCGAAGGGCCTAAAGTCGGGCGGAATGACCCCTGTCCCTGCGGCAGCGGCAAAAAATACAAAAAATGCCACGGCAAAAATCTCTAAGGAGATACTCGTCCCAAAAAAAGAGTCGCAGTGGTAATACTGCGACTCATACGGATTGAGGGTGAGTCACATCAATCTTTATTCTTGGGCATCTTTTCCTTGGGCTTCGTTTGCGGATTCTCCGCTCTGGTCTTAAGTTCGCTGAATTTTAGGACTGTCAGCCACTTGATTTCCCCTTTTGTTTCCACAGTTCCGGTAAGTCTAACCCTCTTGTCCGCCATGGTCTTGCCCAGTTCTTTGCCGTTGTCGTCGAGTGTTATCTGGTACGTTAGGCCCCTGGCGGTTTTTACTTTGACCTCGGTAATGTTATTGTCTTTGTCTTTGACTACGCTTACGGTACCTACGACCACTACCTCCTTATTTTTGGGAGGTTCCTTCGGCTGGTTCGGGTCCGCCGCCGGTGCATTACTCACAAGCCCAAGCAATAAGCATATCGTAACTGCCCCAGCCAGTGCTACCACATACTTCCTCATTTGTGAACTCCTAATCCAAAATAACCTGAAAGTTTTCACCGCTAATTCCGGTGCCGTTTTTTTGTTTGCAATTCTTGGGTGGCGGTTACTGCAGACGTACCTGTTGCCCAAGTTTTCTAATTATTTTTTTCTCCGTCCCGTCTGGATTATTTAGCCATCTACGTTTTAATCGTTGGGCATGTTCCAATCGTCGAAAGGATTTTTGTGTTATCCTTTGAGAGGTATGAGCGTTTTTCTTGGGATATGTCGAACGTAAGACTATTATTTTGAATCACTTATGCTCAAAAACACGGTAGACAAGTCATATTTACAGCTCGTTGTTTTTTGAAGGTACTTGACAACGGAAAAAAAGAAAACATCGAGCAACGCCTCGCTACCCGATGTTTTCCGGAGGGGAGAAAAACTTTGTTCTGCTTTTTCCCTTATCGGTTAATAACCCAATATCACTTTAGCACAAATTGCCCCCTTTGAAAAGTCCTATAATATATACGCGGATGTTTTTTTTCTGTTCATAGGACGTGATATTTGCGTCGAAATCGTTGCTGCTGCGGTTTGTGTTAACAAAGCGTCATCGGCTCATCTTTCCTACTGCGCCGGCGGTAAATCGTAATTCCTTTGCAGCCAAGACGATAAGCAAGCCGGTAGGCCTTGTCCACGCTGGATACTCTAGCTCTTTCGGTGAAGTTAATGGTCTTGCTGACGGCGGCATCGCAATGCTTTTGGAATGCGGCCTGCATACGGATGTGCCATTCGGGTCTGATGTCGTAGGCGCATTTGAAGATTTCACGGATTTCGTGTGGGATTTGACTCATCTTCTGGATACTGCCGGATTTAAGTATCTGCCGGATTAGCTCATCGGTATAGAACCCTTCTTTTTCGGCGACCTTCTCAAAAACCGGATTTACCTGCAGCAATTTTTCGCCGGCGAGGACCTTCCGGAGAAAAACGAGCGAATAGAGGGGCTCGATACCGGCGGAACAGTCGGCAATGATACTTATCGTTCCGGTAGGGGCGACGCAGGTGATAGCGGCATTTCGAACCTTGAGGTTTGCCTCGGTCTTCCAAATGCTTTCGTTCCAGTTGGGAAAAGCGCCTCTCTGCTCGGCCAGCTCACTGCTTGCCCGGCGGGCCGAGTCGTTGATGAACTTCATAATCGATTCGCCGAAGTTAATCCCTTGTTTGCTGTCGTAAGGGATGCCGAGCATAAAAAGACAGTCGGCAAAGCCCATGACGCCCAGACCTATCTTGCGGTTGGCTCGTGCCAGCCGGGCGGTATTGCTGACCGGATAGTGGCAGGCATCGAGAATGTTGTCCAGAAACCGCACACTAAGCTTTACCGTTTCGCCGAGAGCGGACCAGTTGATTTCCGGTTCCGAACCGTTATCGATTACGAATTTTGCGAGGTTGATACTGCCCAAAGTGCAGGCCTCATAGGGCAGCAGGGGCTGTTCGCCACAGGGATTTGTTGCCTCAATTTCACCAAGCGATGGCGTCGGGTTGTTACGGTTGATTCGGTCGATGAACGCCACGCCGGGGTCGCCTGTTTTGTGTGCACAGGTGATAATTGTCTGCCATATATCGCCGATGGTGTAGAACTGCCCGGCTGCTTCGGGTGCCGGGGTATGCTGGTCAGAGAGCTTGACGAGGTCGCCTATTGTATAATTGTTGACGTCGATTTGTTTAGGTAGCAGATATTTTTGTCCCGAACGGGGATTTTCTACTGTGTGCAATGCTTCGGGATTTTTTTCGAGTGTGTCCATCCAGTCGTCGGTGATTTTCACCGAGATATTGAAATTCGTAAAGGCCTTTAGGTCCTGCTTGGCGTGCAGGAATCTGAGTATGTCCGGATGGGTTACGCTCATCATACCCATATTTGCGCCCCTGCGGAAGGCGCCCTGTTGAATCGCGTCCGTGGTTTCCGAGAAGACCCGCCAGAAGGAAATTGGGCCGGATGTTGTTCCGCCGCTCGATGCGACGCGGTCGCCTGTCGGGCGCAGGCGGTCCAGAGAGAAACCCGTTCCGCCGCCGGCCTTCTGGATAAGTGCGGTGTGTTTTATGGTTTCGAATATGCCTTCGATACTATCCTCAATGGGCAGGACAAAGCAGGCGCTCAACATTCCCGAAGGTCTGCCCGCGTTCATAAGCGTAGGAGAGTTCGGCAGGAATTTCAGCGAGGCCATAAGGTCGTAGTATTTCCTGTGCCATTGTTCGATTTCTTCTTCGCCGGCACCGAAGGTTTTCTCGATGGATGCTACCAGCCGGGCCACTCTGCTTAGTAGCCGGCCGGGTGTTTCGATTATTTTGCCGTGCTCGTCTTTAATCAGGTATCGGTTCTGCAGCACGGCGACTGCGTTTTCGCTGAGAACCGGCTCATCGCCCGGCGGCTGAACTGACTGGTGGTTTGCTTCAGGCATTTAGCATCTCCCGTTTGACGGCGACTATGTTTTTTTGAGCCATTTGAATCTGAAGACGTCCCTGATGCGTTTTGTGAATCGCACGCCGAGGCGCTGTGTGCTCGTTGAGAACTCGGCGTCTTTGAGGTCTTCGGTGGTCGGTTTTGCGGTTTTGGTGCCTAAGATGGCCGCAAAGATACCCGCCAGTTGGCCTAAAAAGGAACTTTTTTTTCGCCGGGAAACCATCTGAAAAAGCATATTATCTTTGAACGGCTTTTTTTGTCGCCGCCAGAAGTTCCTGGCCCGTGCGACTTTCGATTTCGGATTTGCTCCAGAGCTGGTGTAGTTCGAGTATTTCCGGGTTGGCGTCGTAGTATCGCGTAACTGCACCGGTGCCGCCTTCGGCGGTGCCGGCCGTTCTGTAATTATTCTCCAGTAGCCAGCGGCTTATTTCGTCGTCATACTCAGCGGGATAAATCAAAGCTACTGCGAACTTGTCGTCGCCGTATCTGGCTAATTGAATCATCGCTCGGCAGGGCACGTCTGTCTCGACGCCTGATTTGACTAGCCGTTTGTAATCATCGCGGGCGGTCTCTATGTTTTCGCAATAGAAGAACATACCCGCCTCAAGCTGGAATATATCTCGCGGGATACCTTTTAGCTCCAGCCGGCCGTCGGGATAGGCGTTGTGTATCTTGTAGGCCTTACAGTGCTTATAACGTTCGCTCTCAAAAAGCTCGGCAACTTCCTGAGCCGTGAATCCCACTCCCGTATGGTCGCCAAAATCAACGACATACAGCCCCACATACCCGTCCGGTTTTTGCAGTTTTGGCAGCTTCATATCGCTTCGATTTTAATCAGTAATTCGCACTATTGCACACGATTTTTATCGGCCGGTCGAGTAGCTGTTATTGTTCAATTTTGATTCTGACGTTCTGGCGGTAATCGTCCGATGCATCACGGGTGGCTCTGTCGATATGCCGTTGTGCCAAAAATATCTTTAAAGCGGTGATACAAACGCCACCGCCAGCCGCGAAGAACAAAATTGCCGCTAAGATAGCGAAGACACGGGGCAGCAGATAAATCAACAGGCCAAAGCCAATCAGGGAAAGTCCGGTCAGCAGCATTCCGGCGGCAATCCGGCGGGACGCCTGCGAGACGATATTGCTGTAAAATCGAAACGGCATTTTGAAAAGCCCCTTTCAAAAAATGAGAAGGGCGGGTTTTTGGCCCGCCCTTAGGTTTTTTGTCAATACATTCCACCAGGCGGCGGACCCGGAGGAGCCTCCTTTTTCTCTGGTATTTCGCATACAATGGCGTCAGTTGTCAAAAGCAGTGAGGCGATTGATGCGCCGTTTTGCAGCGCGATGCGTTCGACCTTTGTGGGGACAATCACGCCGAATTCAATCATATTGCCGTACTCTTTTCGCAGAGCGTCGTAGCCGAAGTTTTTGTCGGAGGTTTCCATCACTTTTTGTGCGACGATTGAGCCGTCGAGTCCCGCGTTGAGGGCGATTTGCTTGATTGGGGCGACTACGGCCCGGCGGACGATATCGACGCCGACTTTCTCGTCGCCCTGGGCCTTGATTTTATCCAGAGCAGGAAGCGTTCTGAGCATTGCTACGCCTCCGCCGGGCAGGATGCCTTCCTCGACCGCGGCCCTGCAGGCGTGTAGCGCATCTTCGACCCGTGCTTTTTTCTCTTTCATTTCGGCCTCGGTTGCGGCCCCGACTTTTATCTGTGCGACGCCGCCGGAGAGTTTTGCCAGGCGTTCCTGGAGTTTTTCGATGTCGTAATCGCTTGTGGATTTTTCGATTTCGGCCTTAATCTGCTCGATTCTGCCTTTGATTTCTTCGGTTTTACCTGCTCCCTCGATAATCGTGGTGGTGTCCTTGTCGATTGTGACTTGTTTTGCCCTGCCAAGCATACTCAACTCGAGTTTTTCGAGCTGGATGCCGAGGTCTTCAAATATGGCTTGGCCGCCTGTGAGCACAGCGATATCGCTTAGCAGTGCCTTTCGTCTGTCTCCGAATCCGGGGGCCTTGACGGCTGCACATTGAAGCACACCACGAAGCTTATTTACGACCAGTGTCGCAAGGGCTTCGCCTTCGATGTCTTCAGCTATGATAAGAAGGGGCTTGCCCTGCTTGGCGACTTTTTCGAGCAAGGGCACCAGCGATTTGACCGAGCTGATTTTCTTTTCGTGGATGAGTATGTAGGGTTTGTCGAGGACTACGGTCATATTCTCAAGCTTATTGATAAAGTGAGGACTCAGGTAGCCTTTGTCGAACTGCATACCTTCAACCAGCTCGACGACGGTTTCGAGGGACTGGCCTTCCTCGACGGTTATGACGCCGTCTTTGCCGACTTTTTCCATTGCCTCAGCAAGCTTTTTGCCGATTTCAGCGTCCTGGTTGGCTGAGCAGGTGGCGACCTGTTCAATTTGTTTACCGGAAGCGACGGGGATGCTCATTTTCTGAAGCTCCTTGACAATCGTATCGACCGCCCTGTCGATGCCGCGTTTGACCTGCAGGGGGTTTGCGCCCGCGGTGATGTTTTTCAGCCCTTCATCAAAGATACTTTCAGCCAGGATTGTCGCTGTAGTCGTTCCGTCACCGGCGACGGTTGAAGTTTTGGAGGCGACCTCCTTGACCATTTGCGCGCCCATATTCTCGTAGGGCTCTTCAAGCTCGATTTCCTTGGCCACGGTTACGCCGTCCTTTGTGACGGTGGGTGAGCCGAAAGATTTCTCAAGGACGACGTTTCTGCCGCAAGGGCCTAAGGTTATCTTTACGGCGCTGGCGAGCTTCTGGATGCCCTGACGAATGGCCGCTCGTGCGTCAGTACCGAATGCTATCTTTTTTGCTGCCATAAGTTTCTCCTTTTTGTATTGTTTGCCGGGTCGTGAGGAAACGAAGACCGGCGGCTGTCATAATCAATCTTCGATAACTGCCATAATATCCGATTCACTCATAATCAGGTACTCTTTGCCTTCGATTTTTATTTCAGCTCCGGCATAACTTGTGAAAAGCACCAGGTTACCTTTTTTCACCTGTGGTTTCTGGCGTGAGCCGTCGTCTGAGAGCTTTCCCTCGCCAACCGCGACGATTTTGCCTCTTTGTGGTTTTTCCTTTGCGCTATCGGGCAGGACTATTCCGCCTGCTGTTTTGTTCTCGGCCTCGACTCGCTGAACGAGGACCTTGTCGGCCAATGGTCGTATCTTCATCTTCTCACTACTCCTTTCAAAAACTTTTGACCGTTATTTTAACGTTTTGTGTTCAGGTTGAAAAAATATGGCTGCCGTATTTTTTCACGAACAGCCGATTGAGTTGGTCCTGCAGAATCTTCATATCCACGGGCTTGGTCATAACGCTGAATGCGTCGAGACGCAGGGCCTCTTCAAGCATTGCCTCGGTTACGTTACTTGTCAACAGTATGCAGGGCATAATCGGGTACTCCGTTCGAATCACCTTCAGCATCCACAGGCCTCCATGCTCGCAGTCGGTGTCGACGATGGTTGTGTGAATCCGTCGGTGCCGCGGCACGTTTACAAACAAGTCGATGCTGTCGGCGACGAGCAGGTTCACGCCCCTTGGGCGAAAGATATCATGTAACGCCAAAGGCCAGGCCCAGTCGGCTTGGATGGTCAGGACACTAATTTGGTCGGATTGTAACGAGTCTGCTACCATCATAGCAAATATTGAGCAAAGTATGTGCCAACGAGCCGAAAGGTATTGTTCGAGGTTGTAAGATGTTGTTTGCAAAGAGGTTAAGAAACGATTGGACCTTTTTCCACTTTTCTGGCAATTTTGCAGTTGGCATATAGTCTGCTGCCAAGGTGGCAGTTTGGAGAGGTAGCAGCGGGGGCATTAGGGACTGGGTGAATGGGATATGGACGGGCGGGAAAATCCCCGCCCGTCCATAATTGTCATTCATAGATGCGGATTTTGGCGTCTTTGAACTCTTCGGAGTCAATGGAGTCGCCGGGCTTGTCAAGATTTTTCCACGACAGGATGCGATTTGTGTTTTTGATTTTAAGGGCCTTGATATAATCGGCAGTTATGCCAAACCATGTGCCTCCGTTATCAATCTTTGGATAGGCGAGATAGGCATTCAGAATCCGGGCCGCTGCGATATTGGTGTTGGTAAAACAATTTTGTTGCCAGCCCCTGAGCCCTGTGATTTTGAGGCTTTTGATTGTAGCCGGTTCGGCGTAATTCATCTGGAACGGGCTGGGCAAATCGAGAACGCCGTCTCCATTCAGGTCGCCTGCGGCAATATCACCGGCAAAGCAGCTTGAGTCTTCAATTGCTCTGGTGGTTATCATGCCGATGTTTCCTTTCGACAGTATTCGACTATTGACAATTCGCTCTTTGGCCGTGAGTTTGTTGATGGCATATATCTTTTCGTGTGGCTGCTGGTTCATAGTCAATGTGGCCTGGTAGATTTCTTCGGCTGAGATGCTCTTTATGGAATTGCACATCCATTTGCCCGAGAGAATCGGGGTTATTCCGAATTTTTTGTTTCCTCTGGCCTTGATGGTGTCGAGATTGCCGCTAAGTGACATTTCGAAGGCCGGGTTTGAAGAGGCCATCTGTATGGTTTTACAGTGGCCATTTATCTGCCATTTGCCGCCGGTGATTTTGCCCGCTATCCTTGCTATTTTCAGAGTAACGTCCTTTGGTGCGCCGGTGCCGCTAAGATTCATATTTACGTTGCAGTCACCGCGTATGCCCCATTTGCTGTTACCCTTTATTGAGATACTACCGAGCCATGGGGCTTTGATTGCTCCGCCGATATATTCCGTGGCCTGGAGTGTCTTGATGGGTATGTTGCTGTCTATTGTCAGGTCGCTGACTCGGCCGAATTTCATCATCACCCCGGCTTTAGGATTTGCTGATGGACCGATATTTATTGTGTGGCTGTCTGCGACATCATTGAGTACAAGTATGCCAAGAGACCCGGCCAGTGTTATATCTCCCCTTATATTCGTGGTCTTTGCGATGATGCTTTTTAATGGACCGTTGACGACAATATCTCCGATGCTAATTGGATATTTGCTGGTGATAGTGAACTTCGACTGCTCGCTGGTGCCGTGCAGAACTATCTTCGAGAAGTTACAGTCTGAGGTGATTATACCGCCATAGCCCGGGCCGCTGATGCTGAACGTAACCGGCACGCCGAAACAGTCGTCGCGGGTGTATTTGACATTTCTGCGGTTACCAAATGTGCCGAAGTCCGGCTCTACGAGCTTAAAGTGATGGGCGCGGTGGTTGTATTTACCCACGCCAAAGTCGATGTTGTCTGCGTTTGTGCCCTGGAGCCAGTAAAATAAATCGAGATTGAATTTCCAGTCGTTTGGCTCAAGTAATACGGGTCCGTAAGTAGTAGCATCCGGCGGGAGGGCAGCATCCATCTGGTTACCATTGACTTCTTCAAGCATCAAATAGACTAAATTGACGTTGGTAAGAATGCAATCATTTGGTTCACCGTTTGGGTCGGTGGTAATTATCGGTTTGTTAGCGTCCTCCCATAGGAACGTAGCTGGTGAGAGTGTCCGGGCTCCATGTTCGGGTGAGATTATTACCGGTTTTGGCAATGGTTTCGGCAGCGGTTGCCTGCTACCGGGTTGGCCGAACCATAATTCTGTGCTTTGCCGGCTGGCATCCTCGTATCCCACGGTGAAGGTGTAAGTGCCTTCGCTATACATGTTGAGTATATTCGGGTCCTGGTCCGATACGAGGTATTCCCATATCTGAACGCTGTCTTCGACAGAGTGGAACGTCTGTATATATCCTGATTGTGTGTTCGGTTCGTTCGGGATTTCGACACTGCCGAGACGTGACTTTTCGAAGTAAAGCGATTGAACTGTGTTGTCTGTGTGGATGGTCAGATTGAATTCATGCAAGGGATTCAGGGTGGTCGGCTCTCCATAATTGACGCCTTTGGTAATTTCCATCCATTTAATGGTGTCGTTGAGGGGTTTATATTCGTAGGCGCCTATATCTGCGAATGGTGCCGTTGGGATTCCGAGATCGGGACTGCATGGGTCGTCATAGAATCTTGGCTGGCCTTTCAGGTCCACAGGTGTTATTTCAGTGATGTTGCCATCATTATCAAGGTCGTGCGAATCCGCCGGCAAGGCGGTATTGTCGCCCCGGTCAATGCACGGTGATTTAGAGCTCGGAAAATAGTTGTCAGGGTCGAGAAGTGGGTCTGCTATGACGTTGTTGCTGTGGTTGATGATACCCTGCCAGTCAGCATCGGCCCTGAGGCAATAGTGCATATTAACAAATCCATAAGGGTTCCAGATACCTGTGGTATTGTCGTTGTCCCAGAAGATAGAATTTGTCAGATTCATTGTTGCTCCGTGGTTGTATATGGCTGCTGCGTTGGCCACGCTTGTCGAGTTGTTAATGAATGTGCAGTTAGTGATATTAACTGTTTTGAATAGCCGCGGGTCGCCGTCGCGATAATCATACGCAATCGCACCATAGCCATCACTAACTCCCAGGCCGGCGTAGTTGTAAGTGAAGAGGCAGTTGGTGATAGTCATAGTGCTGTCAGAGCATCGGATAGCGCTGCCGGAGCCCTTTGTTATTATTGAAGTGAAGATGGAGTTTGTGATATTTAGGTTAGAGCCGGAGCCGCAGTAGATTGCGCCGCCGGTGCCGCTGCTGCTGAGGCCATCTAATCGTCCCTTGAATGTGCATTTGCGGACCTGAAGTGCGACGTTGTGCCAGATTGAGCTGCCGTTTGCTCCGTAGTTTGTGTTGTCCTCAAAGTAACAGTGGTCAAGCAGGGGCTTAACAGACTGGCCCCGGTCCGGGTCGTAGGTTATGTATATTGCTCCTCCGCTGGAGGCGTTGTTTGAGAGGAAGCTGGTGTTGCGGATTTGCACAGAGCCGTTACAAAAGATGCCGCCGCCGAACCTGCCGTTCGCAGCCCAGTTGTTTCTAAACAGGCAATTACGGATAGTAAGATTAATGCTCCCATCACCTGCTTGGCCAGTGTAGGCACAGAGTCCCGCCCCGTTATCGTCGGGTCCGCTGGCATATCCATCTTCAATTGTAAGATTTTCGATGGTGAAGGTTATATAGGCGCCTGGTGCGTTGGCGAGGAGCTTAAGGACGGGATTGGCGCCGTTACCATTCAGACGTGTGGCTGTTGGGTCCTCCGCCTGGGCGGCAAAGTTTGCGTCCCAGCCGGCGGATAGGGTCACAGCCATGCCGTCGTTACTCGCTGTGCCATAGGTAAACGGGCCTATTGCGTCATAATAGCCCTGTTGGATGTAAATGGTGTCGTTGTAGCCGTTGACCCTCGCAGCGTTCAGGGCGTTCTGTAACTCTGTGTTGTTAGTTACGTAGAAATCTGAGGCGCTTGACTGCCCCAGAAGCAGTGCGAAAAGCAGTATAGCAGGAACGAAAGACCTTTTTGCCTCTTTCATTTCTTCTCCTTTACGAAATTTGTGCCCTTTTCAACATCGCAACTCTGCTGCATTTCGCATCCTGCTGTCAGCAGAGCTCGTGCATAGAAGGATTGTGGTAACAAGGCAGTCCACTCTCACAGAAAGGGTCTGCAATGCGGAATACACAAACACACTCCTCTCTTGGCTGTGTTTGCCGAAAGTGCCCCCGATTTCGGCAGCACAATATGTTAACAGTTTTACTTTATTAGACCTAAAGTATACTTCAAAAGCGGTCTTCTGTCAATAGGATTGCGTCCAGAGGCCGTGTTGGGCCTTACTATGGGGAGCAGAGAGGGTTATATTGAATCAGAAAAATGCGTTTTTTAAGCGGTTTGATGGCTTGGTGGTTATGGTTGTGGTATGAGACCTGTAAGTGGTGAGAGTTCAGTCTAAAAGACAATGGCGGCGTAGCCGACGGATTCGGCGCTGGTGGCGCCCATTTTGCGAAGCATAATTTCGTTGCTGTTGGTGTGTGCGAGGAGGATACCTTTATTTTTGCCGAGGACTTTTGCGGCGGCAACCGCGGCGGCGGCGGCACCGGCGCCGCAGGCGTTGTAGTTTTCGGCGGCTGTTTCAAGCATCTTCTCCGGCTGCATTTTCAGAGCATAGTCGATAAACTTCTTATCGTTGACTTCCATCGCCCATTTCAATCCTTCTTCATTGGCGCCCATCGGTGTAAAACCATAGCGGGGTCCGTAATGGGTAAGGTCGGTTGAGCCGAGACAGACGATTTTTCTTTCATCGTCGCTGGCGATTATGCTGCCGACGATTTCGCCGAGGGTGATAGACTGCTCGGTGGGTGGGGTGAGAATTGGTAATACTTTGGCATCGGGAAAGAGATGTTGAATGAACGGGACTTGGACCTCCATACTATGCTCGGTGTCGTGGGCGTCCGGGTTGCTGGTTGCGGTCTTGCTTTCGAGTATGGCGTGGGCAACCTCTTCATCGACGGCGATTTCTCCGAGTGGTGTTATCCAGTTGCCTTTGTCGTACAATGCGGGTGTTCGGCCGTAATAGCCATGGGCGGCGCCGAATATGACAAAGGTGTGGACTTCAGGATGTTGCTGCCGGATTGCTGCGAAGACCATTGCTGCTGTTGCTCCGCTGAATGTCCAGCCGGCGTGCGGCACAATACCAGCGACTATTGTGTCGGGAAGCGGCTGGTTTATCGTTGCTTCTTCGAGACACTGGTTTATTTCGTCAATGCACTGGTCGTGCCGGGCAGGGTAAAACTGACCGGCCACAATGGGTTTTCTCTTTTGCATATTATGCACCTGTCAGTTGCTTTTGCGGCCCAGTGTCGGTATGATAATGCCATTATCCCAAACGGCGACATATTATAAAAGACAGGGGCAGGAAAGACAAATGGCATCTGAAAAGAAACGAAAATCCACAGTTGCGGTCGTGATAGGCTCGGATAGCGATTTGGCCGTTATGCAGGCGTGTATCGATACTCTGGAAGATTTTGGCATAAAGCCCGTTGTGCGGATAATCTCGGCTCACCGCACGCCGAAAGTAGCGGCGGAGTTTGCCCAAAAGGCGGCCGGGGCCGGATTCAAGGTGATAATCGCCGCTGCCGGTATGGCGGCCCATCTGGCGGGGGCTATTGCGGGCTGGACAACACTGCCTGTAATCGGTGTTCCCCTTGCAGCAAAGGATGGTCCCGCCGGGCTGGACGCCCTGTTGAGTACGGTTCAGATGCCGTCAGGGGTTCCCGTGGCGACAGTTGCCATCGGCAAAGCGGGCGCAAAAAATGCGGCCATATTGGCGGTTCAGATTCTCGCGCTATCTGATAAGAAACTTGCCGATAAACTTGCCCGGCTCAAGGCCGCGCAGGCCAAAGAAGTTGCCCGTAAGGATTCCACGGTCGTGTGAGTTCTCTCTGTTTTTATTTTAATTTGCCGGCAAGTGCGGAGCCGAACTCCCGTGCGAGTTTGCCTGCGGTGAGTTGCTCCGAGTTGTCATAGGAAGCTGTAAGCAGGACATTACCCGCACTGTCCCGTGCGGTTAAGCTTATTGCCTCGATTGCTTCAGCGGCTGATTCCCTGCTGCCGAACATTCCGTCTTTGCCCGCCGAGCGATAGCTCGTGAAGCTTGAACCGGTTATTATGATGTTTGCGGTGTTGGCGTCGCACAGTTGGACCTGTTTTCGGACAAATTCCTTTTCGAGCATATCCCGCAGGACTTTGCCTGCATAAGGGTCCTGGCTTTCGATAAGTTCGATGTGAACGCATTTATTCTCGATTGCTTTTAGCTGGGCTGTGGTTACGATATCGGTATGACAGCCCGCGAGAAGCGTCAGCAGTATGCTTATTGCGAATGCTCTTTTCATAATCCGTCTCCTTATCAAGCAGTATTATTCATCGGCACAGATGAGCATGCCTGTAAAGCTTTTTGTGGATTATGCTCCGGCTTTATCGTAGAATCGGTGACCCAGAAGCTGGTTGTGAAATGGAATCGGACGTTTTATGGTAAAAGCTGTATTCTGGACTTTGATGGCGGTTTTGCTGCTTGGGGGCTGTGGTGAAAAACCCAAATATACCGACGAGCAGCTTGCAACGATGCCGCTTGCAAAACGCGACGGGCTGCCTGAGGCCAGCGGTGGTTTTGCGCTTGCGGTAGGCGGGGAGACAGTAACCGTAGAGGATGTAATCGGGCCGGTATTTGGACGGCTGGCGCAGGTGGCCCAGAAGACGGATTTCGAGAGGTTCAGGCAGCTTGCAGAGCCGGTGATTGAGCAGCAGCTTGTGTCGAGAATATCGGATGCCCTGCTTTACAGCAAAGCGAGAAAGGAGGCAGGTGAGCAGATAGATGATGAGCTTGACAGAGCGGCGGCCGCGGAGGTCAGAAGATTTGTGATGGACTTCGGCGGGGATTATGCCAAGGCGGATGAGGCCCTTAAACAGATGGGGATGGACTGGGGCAAGTTCGAGCAGTACCAGAAGCGAAGGATTTTAAGCCAGAGCTATATCGCCCAGCAGATGCCTAAGGATGAGCCGGTAACGTATAGTGAGATGCAGGCGGCGTATAATGCAACTAAGGAGCAGTATTACTCTACGCCCGGCTCGCTGCAATTTCGGCTTATCGATATAGAGCCGGAGAAGCTAACCAATAATGACCCAAATAAATCCCGTGTGCAGCAGGCAAGCGAGCTTGCAGAACAGCTTGTTAAACGTATAAACAGCGGGGAGGATTTTGAGCGGTTGGCCGGGGAGTATTCGCATGGGCACAGGGCGTCGGCAGGGGGGCTTTGGCGAAAGGTTGCCCCGGAATCGCTTGCGGCTCCTTACGATATTCTGGCCAAGCGGGCGCAGACTATGAAAACGGGCGAGGTGACGGGGCCGATAGAGGCCGAGGGGCATATTTTTATTATGCAGCTTGTGGAGTATCAGCCGAAAAGCGTGGAGTCGTTCGAGAAGGTTCAGAGCCAGGTCAAAGCGAGGATAACATTTGAAAGAATGCGAGCCGCGATTGACAAACTTAATGCGGAGCTTGTTCAGCAGGCCTCGGCGGCGGAAAAGGCAAGATTTGTTGATTTCTGTGTGCGCGAAATTTACAGAATGGCCAACAGGTAAAGGTGGGCGCAGTTTTCGGAGAAACCAGCGGGCAGGAATCGTCGGATGGGAATAATTGCACATGGCATAGACCTTGTTGATTTTCCTCGAATAGAGGATATGGTCAAACGGCATGGCGGGCGGTTTATGGACAGGGTCTTTACCACTGCGGAGCAGGCATACGCGCAAGAGAACCGAAACGGCGTCGAGAAACTTGCGGGCCGATTTGCCGCCAAGGAAGCGGTGCTGAAATTATTGGGAACGGGCTGGCGGGGCAAGATTGCCTGGACGGATATTGAAGTGGTAAACACGCCGACGGGCCAGCCGGAGGTGAGATTGTACGGCGAGGTAAGGAAAATTGCCGACAAATTAGGTGTCACGCAAATAAGCGTCAGCATCACGCACACCGCGAATTTCGCCGTTGCCTCAGCAGTTGCACTTTCCAAATCAAATGAAAGCAAATGATTTCGACTGTGTAGTAATCGGGGCAGGGCACGCCGGGATAGAAGCCGCTCAAGCGGCCGCCAAAGTTGGCGCGGAGACCGCGCTTATTACCATCGAGAAGAGCAAAATTGGAGCGATGAGTTGCAATCCTGCAATTGGGGGTCTTGCGAAGGGGCAGATTGTCCGTGAAGTTGACGCGCTAGGCGGGCTGATGGGGCTGGCGATTGACGCAACAGGGATTCAGTTCAGGATGCTTAACCGCTCTAAGGGACCGGCTGTGCAATCACCTCGTGCGCAGGCCGACAAATACGAGTATCAGCGGTTTATGATAGATGCGCTCGAACGAACGCCCGACCTTGCCATCATCGAAGCAATGGCGACCGAGATAATCGTCGAGAATGGCCGGGCTTGTGGCGTTCGGTGCAGTGATGGCTGTGTATATCGTGCCAAGGCGGTGGTTGTCGCAACAGGGACATTTCTTCGCGGGGTGATGCATATCGGCTCGGAGCAGTTTGTCGGCGGCAGGCGGGATGAGCCGGCGGCTGATGAGCTTTCGGCGTGCCTTGAGCGACTCGGATTTGTTGTGAGGCGGCTAAAAACGGGCACGCCGGCCCGGCTCGATGCCCGGACGATTGATTATGATAAGCTCGAGGTTCAGCACGGTGACAAAGAGCCGGTGCCATTTTCGTTTATGAATGAAAAAATAGACCGGCTTCAGATTCCCTGCTGGATTACATATACCAACGACAAGATTCATCAGTTGATTCGCGATAATCTTGACCGTGCGCCGCTTTATACCGGGCAGATTCGCTCTACAGGGCCGAGGTACTGCCCGAGCATCGAGACCAAGATAGTGCGATTCGCGGATAAATCCCGGCATCAGGTATTTTTGGAGCCGGAGGAAGAGCGGCCCAGAATCATTTACTGCAACGGTATAAGCACGTCGCTGCCGAAGGACGTGCAGGATGAAATGATAAGAAACCTGCCGGGCTGTGAAAATGCCCGGATTGTGCACTACGGGTACGCGATTGAGTATGACTATTGTCCGCCGGTTCAGCTTAAGAACAACCTTGAGACAAAAAAAGTGGCGGGGCTTTTCTTTGCAGGCCAAATCAACGGCACAAGCGGTTATGAAGAGGCAGCGGGACAGGGGATAATTGCGGGGATAAACGCGGCGAGATTCCTACAAGGCGCTGAGCCGGTAGTGCTCGGCCGAGACCGGGCGTATATCGGCGTGATGATAGATGATTTGCTTACGAAGGGATTGGGCGTGGAGGGAGCGGGGATTGCAGACGAGCCGTACCGGATGTTCACGTCACGGGCTGAGTTTCGGCTTAGCTTGAGGTCGGATAATGCGGACAGACGGCTGACGGAGATTGGCAAATCGGTCGGGCTTGTTGGCAGCAAAAGATGGGAGAGGTTTCAGAAGAAGGTAAATGATATAGAGCGGCTTAAAGAGTACCTGCTGACGAATAATAGCAGTGGCGAGAATATGTGGGAACAGCTTCGCAGGCCGGGCAATGCACTTTCACAGACGCTGTATGAAGATACTTATGTGAAAAGTTGCGGATTCGGCAGGGACATTGTCGAGGCGGTGATAATAGACGCCAAATATGAGGGCTATTTAGCCAAGCAGCAGCGGTTAGCAGCAGGGCTGCAGAATCTGGATGCAAAGAAGATTCCAGCAGAACTGGATTATGCGATGGTAGCGCATTTGCGAAGTGAGGCGAGGGAGAAGCTGGTTTTATTTCGTCCGCAGACACTCGGCCAGGCGAGCAGAATCTCCGGCATCACACCAGCTGACATTACAGTAATACAAGTGCACCTGAAGAAATACAATGACAGGTATGCCGACCTGGGCCGGCGGGTCGAGAGTTAGATATGGGGACGCTTTCGGACAACATCTACAACCATAGCTTGGGGCGCCAGGACGAGAAGTTTAAAGTTTGGCGTAGCGCAGGGCTTTTGTTGACTTACAGGTGCAACGCGAGTTGCGAGTTCTGTTACTATAACTGTTCGCCTAAGCAGGCCGGCTTGATGCCGGTCGAGACGGTGATTAACTCCTGGCGGTCGCTGAAGGAATTGGCAGGCGAGGCGACAAAGGTTCATATCACGGGAGGTGAGCCGTTTCTATATTGGGAGCACTTGGTAGAGGTTTTGCGAGAGGCAAGCAAAGCAGGTCTTGGCCCGATTGATTTGATTGAGACGAATGGCTTTTGGGCGACGGATGGCAGCATTGTTAAAGAGCGTCTCAAGATTCTCGACGAGCTGGGTATGAACCGGTTTAAGGTCAGTTGCGACCCGTTTCATCAGGAATACGTGGATATCGAGCCGGTCGGAAGACTGGCTGAAACAGCGAAGGAGATGCTGGGAGAAAAACGTGTTTTGGTGCGCTGGGAAAAATATCTCGATAATCCGGTTGAGATGAAAACCGTAACCGCAGCCGAGCGGGAAAGGCGATACATTGAAGCATTGAAGGATTATCCCTGTCGATTCACCGGCCGGGCGGCTGGCAAATTGGCGGAACTGGTTGCATCACAGACCTTAGAGCAAATCGCATCGCAGAATTGCAGGAAGGCGTTTTTAGGCGCCAGGGGAGTGCATATCGACCCATACGGCAACGTGTTCAGCGGGACCTGCAGTGGGATAATTATTGGCAATGTTACCAAGCAATCGCTCGCTGAGATATGGCAGAGCTGGCAGCCGGGTAACAATGAAGTGGTTGATGTGTTGTTTAAGCGTGGGCCTGCGGGGTTGCTTGATGAGGCGATGAAACTGGGTTACAAACCTGCGGAACGTTATGCTGGCAAGTGTCATCTATGCACAAGCATCCGCCAGTTCTTTTTCGAGAGGGGGCTTTACAAATCCACAATCGGCCCGGCGGAGTGTTATAAGGAAGCGTGAGTTGATGGATTGGATTAGGGCCGATTGCCTGGGCCGCTGCGGCCCGGACCCATACCGCCGCGACCAAAACCGGGGCCGAAGCCGCCTGGACCTCCGCGGCCCATCATCGGGCCTTGTATGCCGCGTTCCTGCATACGGTTAAACAAGTCTCGGCGGAATTGCGTCATTTTCACCCTCATGTCGGCACTAAACCTTTCCGAGCGTTCCCTCATCCTTGCGGGGTCCGGTCTTCTAATCTGCCCCTGTTGCCCGGCATCACGCCGGCCGAATCTCCTCAAACCGTTGGCATCAGGTGGACCGAATCGCCCAGAGCGGTTCGGGTCAAACGGTCGATTAGGGTCCCGTGCCGCTAAAAACTCTGCTCTTCTTGCCTGCATATCGTCGATTATCCTGTCTAAATACGCCGTGCGATTGTCTCCCTCTGCCAGGGCAAAATATTCATCGACCTGCCTTTCCATTCTTGCCTGCATTGCCTGGCCCATCTGCCTGCGTATATCGCGTCTTGTCTGCTCGTTGGCATCGCGGAAATCATTGGAGTCAAAATACTCTCGAATTTGCCGGGGTGACATTTTTGAAAAATTGGGTTTGCTTATCCACCGAACGGTAACGGGGATTGCAACCGCCGCACCGCCAACCAGAGCAACTGTCAATATGAGAATTGTTTTGCTTTTTTTTGTCATATTCTTAATCCTGGTTTTTCGAGTCGCCGACGTGCCAGTCGGCATAAAGGTAATTTTTCCCGCTTACGAAGTTTTCCTCGCCCGGGTTACCGAATTTTTTGTGAACCGCGTCAAAATCGCTCATTACTTCTATGTTTCTCTCTTTCACTCCGGCTTTTGCAGGGTTTGAGGCGGCTATCGACTTTCCGCCCAGGCCGTCCGTCCACCCCGGCCCTCTCTGCTGGCTTCCATTGTAATAGTAGCTGGTGTGACCTACCCTTAAATGGTATTTTTGGTCGGTGTCCGCCTTGCAGGTAAAAACATCTTTTTCTTTCAGTAGGGGGCCCAAAAACTTCGTTATTGGCGGCTTGTAATGGGCGTCACTTGTATCTGTGATATCCCAGGGAAAGGCACAGGCCGTCGGCATTATATCCCGGTTATCGTCAAGGTAGGAACTGAATGCAAAGCCTATCTGGCGCAGGTTCGATTTGCAGTTCGTTCGAGAAGCCGAGGCCTTGGCCTTGCCAAGGGCGGGCACGAGTACGCCAAGCAAAATCGAAATTGTAGCTATGACAACGAGGATTTCCACGAGCGTAAAGGCCCCCACCTGCGGGGCTGTCGTGTTTTGGCTCATATTTGTAGTCTTTTCTCTGCGCATACCGTACTCCATTCTACATTGACGTTCGGGGCCTTGTATATATTGCAGAAATACGGAGGTGGTATCAGGCAAGCTCTTTGCAGATATCGGCTATGTAATTGTCTATACCGCTGGAAAGCGTCTTACTCAAGTCCCGGCCCGGACTTATGGATTCCGGCTGGATGCCGAAAAAGGTTATTTCACCGGGGCACTCGCCCAGTTGCCTTGAGAGATTTATCACCTGGAGTATATCAACTTCGTGCAGGGAGAAATTAGACAGCTTCTTGACGCTTTCGACCTGGTCGGGTGTAAATCGCCTGATTGTTCCCGGCTGAGCATCCATTTTGGCGCAGTCGAGGATAACGGCTTTTTTGCGGTTTGCGATTAGGTGTAGTAACGACATGCCGGCTGCGCCGGCGTCAATAAAATCGACAAGAGGAAATTCGTTTTGTCGGGTCGACAACCGTTTTATGAGATGAACGCCGATGCCTTCATCGGACAACAGGATATTGCCTAATCCTATTACAACGACGTCTTTCCTGCGGTGAGCTTGTCGAACCATTTCTTTGGCGGTTGGTCTGTCACTTTACAAACTGCACGTTAAGCAAATGTGTCGAGCAGGAGATGCAGGGGTCATAAGCGCGAACTAACATTTCCAGTTTGAGGCGAATATCATCCTCGTTTTGGTCGAGAATCTCAGGCAAGAACTTCTCGAAGTCTTTCTGAATGTTTGCGTGGTTCTGGTTCGTCGGGATACACATATCGGCAGCGACGCAGTTGCCGTTTTTGTCGAATTCATACTCGTGGAACAGTATGCCGCGAGGCGCCTCTACACAGCCGGCGCCTTTGCCAGCCTTCGGCTTGCTTGTGACCGTTTCGGTTTTCAGTCCTTTGGAAAGCATCTCATCTATCATCTGTGTGCTTGTTTCGACGACGTGGAAGCATTCGACGAGCTGAGCGACGGTGTTCATAAAGGGATTACAGCAGCCCTTTACAAGACCGAACGTTTTCGCACTGTCTTTGGCCTGCGGTGAAAGCAGTTCAGCGTTGTTATTGAATCTGGCCAGTGCGCCTACCGCATAGCTGTCGCGGTGCCATTTTGCCCATTTGGCTGTCGATTGCTCCACTACATATTCGTTTGCCACTTCATGCCATTTCTCAATCGGAACAACGGTGCCGTTATTATCGGTGGAGGCTATGCCACCATGGTAGAAGGTGTAGGTTGGGGGTTTGGTCTGCTTTAGAGATACGTACTCGGTTGGGCGTTCGAAACCGGGGATGTTGGCTGCGACGCCAAGAAGCGCTTCGGCGATTTTTTTGAGTTCTGGTATTGTGTTTTTGAGGGTCTGTTGCAACTGGCGGAGTTGTTTTTCGGTGGGAGTGCGGGTCAGGCCGCCCGGTAAGATTGTTACGGGATGCGTCGTTCTGCCTGCAATAAGGTCCGACCACTCATTGGCGATTCTGTGGACTCTGACAATCGTCTTGACGAGGTCTGCGGCACTGGTGACCAGTGGCACTACCGACGGTGCGCCGAAGAAATCCGGGGCGGCCAGATATCCAATGTGCAGGGTATGGCTTTGAAGCTGTTCGGAATAATGCATTAGCAGTCGAAGTTTATTCGCCTGCTCAGAGACTTCGAGGCCCAGTGCGGATTCGACTGCCTTGGTCGCGGCGAGCGAATGCGTGATGGAGCAGATTCCGCAGATTCGTGAGGCGATTAACTGGATGTCCTGATAGTTGTGGCCCCTGACCATTGCCTCGAAGAATCGCGGCGCCTCGGGCACTTGCCACTCGAGTTTCTCGATTTTGCCGTTGGTGACGTTGACAACAATGTTACCGTGCCCCTCGACGCGTGTTATGTGATGCACATTGATATCGATGTTCTTATGCATTTGTTGGTCCCTGACCGCTTCCAAAAAGAATCATCTTGCTCTTTAGCATCTCGATGTTCAAACCGTATCTTTCAATAACATCCCTGGCGGCGTTAATATTAGGGTCATCGACATAGCCGCGACAGCCGAAACACCTGAAGCCCGATGACGGACACCTTGCACCGCATCCAGCCCTTATAATCGGCCCCAGGCAAACCTGCCCATAATCCCACAGGCAGGGATTTCCCTTCGCCTTGCATTCGACACAGACCGGCCACTCCGGTATCTCCGGTTTTTTGCCCATAAGCAGGCAGCGGATAATGTATGTGAATTCCTTTCTGTCTATGGGGCAGCCGTGAACTTTGTAATCCACCTTCACTACTTCACCCACGGCCTTTGTAGGCATAGTGTCTAAGTGCGGCATATTGGCTGAGCCGCCGTAAACGCATTGTTTGACGTCCTGCATATCGAAATTGTTCTTGAGCTTGTTTATGCCGCCGATTGTGGCGCAGGCCCCTAAGGCGATTAGCGTTTTGGCCCTTGTCCTTATAACCTCAAGTCGCTTTTCATCTTCCGGCCTTGTGATTGAACCCTCGATGATGGCTATGTCGTATTCGCGGCTCTGCTCGCTCATCGCCTCTCGCCACTCGACCATATTGACGATTTCTATGAGGTCGAGCAGCTCCTCTTCGAGATTGACTATCTGCAATTGGCATCCCTCACAGCAGGCGAAGTCGAAAATTGCTACTCTGGGTTTATCCATTTTAGATTGCCTCCGGCGCAATACTGAGGTCTGAATAACGAAATACCGGACCATCCACACAGGCGTACAAGTTGTTTATCTGGCAGTGGCCGCACTTACCTACGCCGCATTTCATTTTCCTTTCTAAATTGAGGAAAATATTTTCGTTGGGCACTTTTGCCTCCTGCAGGGCCAACAGGACGAATTTGTACATAATCGGCGGGCCGCAGATAAAGACCAGCGCCGAGCTTAGCTCGGTCTCGATTTTGGGTATTAGTGTCGTTACGACTCCAACGTTGCCGAGCCAGCAGTCATCGGCTTCGTCGATAGACTCCATAAATTGCATATCATTTCGGCTGGACCAGGAGTCAATTTCGGAGTGAAAGAATCGCTGCGCTATACATTTTGTGCCGAGCAGGACCGTCAGCTCGCCGTAGTCGCTGCGATTATCGAGGATGTAATTGATAAAAGACCGCTGGGGAACCAGCCCGATACCGCCGCATATAAATACGAGGTTCCTGCCCTTGGCCTCTTCTATGGGGTATGTGCCCTTGCCGAGTGGGCCGCGTATCCCGACCTTGTCGCCGGTCTTTACCCGATGAATCGCATTTGTGACGTTGCCGATTCGGCGGACGACCAGCTCGAAGTAATCTTTCTGCGTTGGTGACGAAGAGATCGTAATTGGCGCTTCTCCGACACCTCCGATAGAGACTTCAACGAATTGACCCGGTATATAGTCAAACGGCTCACCGTCATTGAATGAAAACCGCAGGTACATTTCCGTTGGATTCATCAGCCGTTTCTTCTCAAGCCCTGCTAATCGAGGCAGGTAAATATCTTTTTCAACGGCACATCGCTCACACATTACCGAACTCCTTATTCCCAAAATCGGACTGCATCATTAAATTACTCGACACCAAGGTCCTCGATAAGTCTGTTATAAATGTTGATGGGGTTTGCGATATCCGGTAGGCACGCACCTACACATCGTCCGCATCCCACGCAGGCCGGTAGTTTACTGCCTATTTTTTCGGGCACATATTTGGCTTTGCGGTATAGGCGGTGTCTGAACCTGTCGGCACGGTTCTTTCTGAATTCATGCTCACCGGCGACTTTGGTGAATCCATCGAGCAGGCATCCGTCCCAGGCCCGGTCTCTTTTGCCTGTCTTGAAGTCCCAGCTAACATCGTCCTGGACATTGAAGCAGTAACAGGTTGGACATACCTGATTGCAGGAGCCACAGCTAAAGCAGGTCCGGGCCCTTTCTTCCCAGACGGGGTGGTTGTATGCTTTTTCGAGCAGCTTGGGTAAATATGAGAAGTGGCAGTTTAGTTTATGTTTATTTAATCGTTTCTCGTTGTCGGCCTGGATTTCCTTTTTTTTTACGATATCTTCAGCAGTGGCATCGATAATACCATCTGCCTTGGCAATAAGCTCCTCGCCCTTGGCCGAACCGACTTCCATTGCAAACGCATCGCCGATATCTGTGAGTAATATATCGAAGCCGGTTTTAACGGTGGCGGTTCCCATTGAGGCAGCAAAGACGTTTTTGGAGGGGGTAACGACGTCGCAGGCGATAATCGTGGCGTTGTGCCGCCTTTTCATATAGTGAACATCGTAGCTGTCCTGGCGGAACAACTCATCCATCTGATTCAACGCGACCATATCGTAAGGATGGACACCTATCAGGACAAATTTGGTGTCGTCGAAGACCGATTGATAATTGCCTCCGACTTCGTAGGTCAGCAATGTTTCCGCTGGTGGCAAAAAGTACTTTCTGCCTGGCGGCAGAAGAGTAACATCGTAGTCTAGCCGCAGCTGGTCGGCTCTATCGAGCTGTTCGAATTCAAAACGGTCGCCTTTGGCGCAGACGCCTACGACCTTCTGCCGGCTTATAAGATTATCCACAAGACGCCCGAAAGCGTCCTTGGTGATTTTAACTGTCTTCATTTTCTGCCTCAGTTAAAAAATGTCCCTCGGTCTTATCCCCTGAGCCCGCCCGATGTCTTTCCCGAATTAAAGGATATAGTATGGCATTCGGGCAAGGTCCGGTGCAATATCTATTGTTGTTACTTTTACTTTTTTCGGGGCCATAATCCCACGCGGCGAAGAGTTCAATATACCCTTTAAGCCAGTCTTGACCAGTTCAAAGTTCACCTGTTCCGGCAGGTGTTGGTGCTAACGAGCTATACCAGCTTGCGACTGGATACATTCGCCTGCCTATTTGTAAGAAGCAGTGTCAGTGCCCGGCAGTGGGGCGGTCTGAGAACAATCATGTTTGAAACCTTGTTGTATCCCACAGGTTTACTACGCCTACTTAGTGAATGAGTTCACAATCACAAATTCCAAAAACCAAGCAGTTTATGAAGTTTGCCATAGCGATGTCAAGCTAATACTCCAATATCGGGCCAAGAATCTTGTCCGGATAAATTGTTGGCCGGATAAGGTCGAGGATTGAAAATCACTCTATTTGTCAAAGGTGATACAACCGTTAATCCGGTCGCAAGCTTTGCGTACATCGGCTTTAATCCGCCCAGGGGGCGCGTTTCTCCCAGGCCTCAGGCATTGTTATATTTTGTTGGATGAGGGGTTTTTTTTCGTGCAGGTACGTTGTAGCCTGATGGCGGAGGGGCAAATACATATTCGAGCTAAAGTGGGGCGTTGTTTCTTACGAAGACCCCAATAGGCATCATCGCAGGAGAGGGTTTTTATCAAGGCAGAATCGCTTCGGAGGAGCGGCCGTTTGGAGGGTATAGTTTGAAGGCCTTCGGGCAAAACTCTATGTTAAAGCACTTCGGGGACGTTATGTTCGGTGTAGTGTTCTCGATGGTCCTTATCTATGCGCATTCGGCGCAGGCCTCTGCTGACGGGTCCAGTGCCGGGTGCTCGCCGAGGATGCTGCAGGGCCTTGCTCGCGTTTATATGGCACAAGGCGAATACGATAAGGCCGAAACACTTGTCGACAAAGCGCTTGATATTGCAGAAACTCAGGATGCGGCTGACGAAGAAGAAAGCTCATGCCTGATTGACCTTGCATGGGTGTATAAGAACCAGGGTCGATTTGCCGAAGCAGAAGAATCGTGTGTGCTCGGCCTGAAACTACAGCAGGAATCATATTACAGCGACCATCCTTATGTTGCCTACACGTTGCGAATTCTTGCATCGATTTTCCAGGCCAGGGGCAAGTACGACCAGGCGGGCGCGGCGCTGGACAAGGCGATGGTGATTATACGCAAGTGTCATTCGGAGGACGACCCCGTTGTAGCGTCGTTTGAAGTCGAAGTCGCGCGTTTATTGGCCGCGGAAGGCAGGCTGGAAGAAGCAGAGACAGAGTATGAGCGGGCGATTAGGATTATAAGCGACTATTACGGGCCTGAGCATCTTTACACGGCGAACGTCTTCGCCGATATCGCAAAGCTGTATTACCTTCAGGGCAGATACGAGCAGGCGGAGCAGGTGTTGAGCTGGGCGACGTCAATTCAGCAGAAGATATACGGTGAAGGGCATCATTTGCTTATAGACAACTGTCTGATGATGGCGCGTATCAGTCGGGCCAGAGGGGATATAGTGCAGGCCGAACGGCTGCTGGCAAAATCGCTTGCGGCGGCTGGAGCCAAACTCGGTGATGGGCATCCGCTAAGAGGCGAGGTGCTTGAGGCGATGGCCGAATTATATCTCGGTGAGGGCAGGTATGCGGAGGCGGAAGCTGCCTGTCGTGAAGCAATTGGGGTATTTGAGAAGTCGGTTGGGCCCGACAGCGATTTGACGGCGATGGCGATGAACTGCCTTGCGAAACTGCAAATCATTCAAGGTAACTTCGCACAGGGATATAAGCTGGCCTGCAGCGTGTTGACGAAGGTCGAAACCGTTTTTGGTCCCGAGCATCCGAGAGTCGCGGCGGTCAATGAGACTATTATGTTATCGCAGGAACTCGAAACCGTCGTACGGCTGGCTGCCAGTGGTCAGGTAGACAGGCAATTTGCAGCGTCGGCGATTGAGGCACTTGGCAGAGAAGACCATTCTTTTCTGAGCGTTGCTCCAAACTAAGGTATTACCACCGCATCATCAAGCTGACATTTACCCGCCCTTTACCCCGTCTTGTGTCCTCAGTTTCTTTGAGGGGATAACCGGCGTACACACCGCCGCTGAAGTTGTCGCCTATCTCAACGATTGTGCCGATACCTATGGAGAAAAGCGTTTCGTGCCCTTTCTCGCTGCCTGCGGGCTGGTTTATTCTGGAGCGGCCGAAATCAGCGAATGCCAGCGGTGCAAGCTTCTTCAAGCCGAACTTTGTGTCCCGGTTTTTTTCTTCCTGCTCAATTTGTGTTCTTGAGCGCCCCTTGACCTTTTCGTATCTTACAAGGTCGAATTCATATTGAGCACTGGCCAGGACTCCGCCGTCGCCGATGGTTTCATATTCGTCGTAACCACGGACGGTATACATTCCGCCGAGAGGCATCATCTTTGCCGGAACAAGGCGGTCCTCGGTAACAACCCATTTGAATGTGGTGCTTAGCCGGCTGATTTTGTTGGGGTCGAGCTTGCGGCTGTGTGCAGCCGAGAACGTGTGGAATGTGAAATACGGGTCGGAGGACGACCTTGCTGTTGAAAATTCGTTCTGGTCTGAGGCGCTCATGCTCGAAGTGCGCTTATAACCGATGGAGGTATTTGATACGTCGTCGCGTTTGTGGATATCGACGGCAATACCCCATAGTGTCATTCTCACATTGCTTGCAAATAGTTCAGGAAACTCAAACTCCGACGGGATGATTCTGCTTCGTTCCTCACTGATTGAGCCGATTACGTCAAAGAACCAATCATTGACCTGGATGATATTGTATCGCAAGTCGGCTCCGATGAACCGGCCGCCACCGAAGAAATCGATGTCACTGGCTTCGGGGCTGAGGTCGAACTCGCTGTAGCCGCCGTAGATATTAAGCCGCAATCCGGGGCCGGCCAGAGGGAAGTCATAGCTGCCGAACAACGAATAATTATCCTCCCAATCCGACTCAGGCGGCGCCTGATAAATCGCGAAAAATGAATCATCGAAGCCAAGCAGGTTGGTGTTGATGACGCCTATTCTGGGATTCCATTGTCGTTTCCTTGCTCCGGAATTGTCAACCTGGATGAACCAGTGCCAGGGACTGGCCTCGTAGATGCCGTAGTCGATGGCTAAAGTATTTGGCTCGGTGCCTTTTTTGACGGTGGCTGAGACATATCTGTCGGGATTGAGGTTCAGCAGGTTGATATAGTCGTCGAGTTTCTTTTTATTTACGACGTCGCCCGGTTTTACAGGTGACCAGGCAAGCACTGCGTTGGGGTCGAGGTATCCTTTCTCAACTTCGGCTTGGTTGACGTCATAGAATATGGTGCCGACGTCAATTACAGTGGCTTCGAGGATATCGACCTGCAGGATACCGTCTTTTAGCTCCGTACCGCCTTTAAGCGCCCCTGCGGGGACATACACGTAAATGCCTCCATAATTCTTCTGTTGGTAAACCGAGAGGACGTATTGCGTAAGCCCCTGAATCGTGCGAGCCGACACTTCACGTGCTTCGCCCGGCTCAAGGATTATCTCGAACAACGGCGTAAAGTCGTAGAGATATTTGCTGTCGGCCTTGGCGAAGGTCTCGGACGATGTATTGAACACAACCGGCATACTTGCCAGCAGCTCTGCCGTGGAAATGAGCGTGTTGCCTTTGAAACGAATTTCTTTAACTTTCAGACGAACGGTAGTATCCTCGGGCAGTGTTGCTTGTTCGAGTTGCTGTTTTGCGGTTGTCAGTCGCAGTTTCATATCTATCTTCGCCAGCGTTTCCCTGAAGTCAGCTTCGATTTGCTTTTTCTGTCGGTCCAGTTGTTCAGCGGGTGCACTTGTATCCAGATTTGCCAGTTCCTCGTCCCTGTCGTGTTTTGCCTGCTCGATTTCTGCCCTTGCCCGTTGTCTGGCCTCGGCCAATTGCTTTTCCAGTTGCTTTTGCTCCTCTTTTCTGGTTTTGGCTGCTTCTGCTGCTTGGCGCTTTGCCTCCGCTTCGGCCTGGCGTTTTTGTTCGAATTGCGGTTCCGTTTTTTTAGCCGCTATAGAGGTGGCTGCTGCCAACAGGGCAATCATAAGAACGAGCCGCACGAAGTTTTTTAGGGTTTTCATAAAAGGTATCCTCATTAAAAGCAAAGTAGTTTATTTTTAGGTTAATCGGCTATACGTTGGCTCTGTTGTTAACAAATTCACGGATGCTGAATATCAGCTTGGATTCGGGGACGGTCTTTAAGCTGCAAACTCTGTTGACACATAGTGCATCCTTGCTCCCAAACAGGGTAGTCAAATGAAAGTATCATTGAAAGAAGCAATATAATTGTACGTATTCGATTTCAGGCATATTAGTACTGATAATCGTATTTCTTGGGCCGTTTGATGGATGTTAATGGGGCCCGTAGTAGCTGTCAAGACTTCGTTTTGCAGGAGGGGTGAGGGGTATAATCCAGCCAGAGTTAAGGCACATCTGCTACTCTCTGGCTTGTGCCAGAGCCGAAAATATAAGAACTGGTTTGCCCTGTTTCGATTGTCGAAGTATATTTGTGAGAAGACGGGCGAAGGTACTTTCGGTGGCGGGTTTTGTGAGTAAGTGTCGGTTATGCGAAAAGCGTCGGTTCTAAGACTTCTGTTTATTCCTGCGGTATTGACGGCAGTTGCCGTTATGGTGCTGGTGCCGGGATTAGCTTGCCGGTCAAAACGTCCGTCTGCGCCGGTCGGTGACGAGACGACGGTCCATAACCATGCGGTGTCAGCAGAGGAATTCGCCGGCTGGCTCGAACGAGATTTTTCGCCCGAACGTGAATTATTGTCCTCAATCAGGCACGCACTAGTGAATCATACCCGAGTAGATGAATTGCCGTCAGGGCTGAATGTCGACCTCGAACGAAAATGTGCGTGGGTATCTATTACCCTGTTCGAAGGGGGAATCGAACAGATTCGCTGGATTACAAAAAGACGAACGGGCCTTGAGAGCATTAACCGTGCCGTTGAGCGCCTGCGGAAGTACGAAAGGTTTTCCGAATTTCATGTTGCTGATGCTGACATGTGCAGGATTATGCTTGAGGTCATCACCGAAGAGCATCCTCTCGATATTGGCCGGCTAAACGTATCGAGGTTTGATAAGAACCGTTTTGAGCCGGGAATCACCGGTTTCAAACTTATATACGAAGGCAAGACCTATCTGTATATGCCCACAGAAGCCGCTGTTTATGGCCATATGACGATTGCTCAAGCCCTGAATCATATTTCCAAGAAGGTGGGTGTTGCTAAGCAGACCAACAAGATATCAAAGCGAGTGAAAATTCTTACTAAGCTGCCCATCGAATGGTCGGTAATAAAAAGCGTCGCATTTATCAGCTACGGCGAGGACGTTTTGCCTTTGTATCGTGGTTACCCGGTGCCCGTCAAGGTGTCCAGGGATAAGCTTTTTGAATTGACCGGCCGAGCAGCCCGCTGGCTCTACGACAATATGGATGAAGACGGCAGATTTCTATATTACTATGATGGTGTTCGCGACAGCATAATCGACCATGCTCACCCGAAAAGGACCGAGGAGGATAATTACTACAACATCCTTCGACACAGCGGTGGTGTTCTGGCATTACTGCGTGCTTACGAGTTGACCGGCCGAGATGAATATCTGGTCGCTGCGGACAAGGCGATTGGTTACCTTGTGAAGCAAACGCGTGAGCATGCATACCAAGGGAGAAAAGCTTACTACGTCTTTTACAACCAAAAAGCGAAACTCGGCGGAACCGGCGTAGGCCTTGTTGCGATTCTTCGTTATCGCCAAATCACCAAAGACACCAAATATGACGACTATATCTTCGGTATGGCAAATCACCTGCTTTCACGTATCGACGAGGATGGTGAGATGATTGGCTATTATATTCATCCGGGATTTAACGATGGCCAGCCGCTCATTTCGCCGCCGCCGGAGCAGAAAAGGCAGTTGTTTTCCTTTTATTATCCTGGGGAGGCACTTCTTGGTCTTGCTCTATTCGAGCGGGAAATGCCGCTAAGCGAAGAGATGAGACGGGAGGTCAGGGACGATGCAAAAAGGGCACTGGATTTTCTGATTTTCGTCAGGCCTGTCAGATACGCGGATATGTTCGAGCCGTTGCCGAGCGATGGCTGGCTTATGCAGGCGATTGAAGAATGGTCGGCTGAGCCGGAGTTTCAGAAAAGCGAGTATCTCGATTTTGTCTTCAACGATGCTAATCAAATGATTTCACATATGTATAACGATGATAACAGCCCTTATTACGACTAT
Source organism: uncultured Pirellulales bacterium (assembly GCA_964597035.1). Taxonomy (GTDB): domain Bacteria; phylum Planctomycetota; class Phycisphaerae; order Sedimentisphaerales; family Anaerobacaceae; genus Fen-1362. The sequence continues at coordinate 4,661 of CAZQWM010000018.1, read as the reverse complement.
CCGGGAGGATTTTACTATCATTACGGCGACCACGTTTACGTCGATAGTGCGCGAGCGGAAGGGCTTATCGCGGCCTACTATCTGGCAAAACGGGTGGGCAGGGAGCGACTGGCGGAAAATTTACTCGATAGCTGCAAGCTCGTCGCCAGGTCGTTGATGTATTCATACAATAGCAAAGAATCAACCTATATGCACAAGTTTCCCGACAAGTCGGTCGGGACATTCAGGTTCAAACTTACTCGGCATTGGGTCCGAGTTGATACCGCACAGCATGCTATTTGCTTCTTTGTAAGATTGTTATCTGCGATGCAGGTCGGAGAATCTCAGGATTAGTGACATATGCTCCTGATGTTTTGAAAGGTAAATATATGTTTCAGCGGCATCGGATTGAAAGAATACTCGAGTCACGAGGATTTTTTGTTGCGGCTGTTGTAGTGTTCTTTGCCGCATCGCTTGGTTTACGCCTCTGGTGGGTGCTTTGGATTCAGCCGCCCGGCGAAGCTATATATTCAGATATGGTTGGCTATGTCGACAGGGCCCAGGACCTTGTCAAAGGTGAGCAAGTAAGAAATCCCTATTTAGCTGTGGTAGCTTACGGTGCGCACTACTTCTATTCGCTGCAGATGATTGTTTTCGGGCCGGAGAACTATAAGGCGATGTCAATAGTTGGTGCTCTTTTATCAGCGGTTACGGTTGCGGTGGTGATGATTGTATCGAGGTTTTGCTTTAGATGTGTATGGTTGCCTTATATCGTTGGCTTGTTGTGCACCATATGGTATCCGGTGATTGTATACACGGGGTTTTTCTCAACAGAACTCCCTTATAGCTTTTTTATGTATGTTAGTGTGCTTGTGTCGTTTTGGCTTTTGCGCACCAACAAACCGACGATAGTGGCTGCAATCGCAGGTATTGTTTATGCGGTTGGCTTTGCAATAAGGCCTCAGCTAATGATGACGGCCTTGCTTTTCATGGTCTGGGCTGTCATTAGAAGGAAGAGATTTTCGGCTTTTCGGTGGAGGTTGCTGGCAGCATTTGCCATCCCGGTTATTGTCGTAGCCGGCTTTAGCATGTATCGTTATCATTATTTTACGGGTAGGTATGCTCTGATAAGCGGCAACGGCCCGGTTAACCGGTTATTTGCGAGCAGTTGGTATAAGCGGATTGTCTGTGAGATGGATGAGTATGGCGGCGTCAGACGAACGCGAAAATTCCAGCCGCCTTCTGCGAGAAATCTTGGGTACACGGAGCAATTCAAGTTTGAGGGATACATCGGAGATGCTGAGATACTTGACGCTGAACGGAAGCGCTATTGGTCACAGCTTACGTTTGGCGAAAGGGCCGGCCTAATGTGTCGCAATGTGCTCCTGCTTGCATATTTCAACACCATGTGGCCTGAGCGAAATCATGCCAAGGACGGGTGGAGAAAATCGCTTTTTGAGTCCTGGCCCGGACTTGTGCAATACTATGTTTTCCCTCTGGCATTTGTAGGATTTTTTGCGATGTTTTTCAGATTGAACGTATACCTGGAGATTTTATCGTTGCATTATATCACGATGCTGTACACTGCTCTAATGTATATAGGAGAGATACGTTACCGAATCCCCTATGACTTTTTGCTGATTATGCTCGCGGTCTATGCGGTAGGGATTTTGACCGGGCTGGAACCCAAGGAAGAATCGCAGGATGCGTTTGCGATGCTGAGAAGGGTATTTCGTCCATTGGGATGCTTGCTGACAAGCTAATATTTTGATGTGCAGGGGCGGGCGTTAGTAATTTGGATAATGGGAATTGAAAGGGTGAGCAGTTGAAGGATAATACTTGGAAGTTTCTGCTTTCGCTGTGTCTGCACCTTCTGATTGTGGTATGCATTATAGCTGTGATTTATGGGGGCTGGTCGATACGGCGATTTGGGCTCAAAGGACACCGCGGTGCAAAGGTGTATTACGATGCCACTCATGGTGCGAGACACCTCTGGAATCGCAGTAATCGCAGGTATAGGTCCAATTATCACACGGTCTCGGGTTTCAAGCGGTTCTGTGATGCGGTTAAGGAAGAAGGTTTCAGGTTACACGTTGAGAACCACGACGGCTTTAGCCGAGCCGTACTGGACAAATATGATGTATTTTTTGTCGGTGAACAAACATATCACTCCCGTTTTATGACCGACGAGGAGCAAAAAATTCTGCTTGAGTGGGTAAGAGACGGAGGTGGATTGTTTGCTCTTGTTGAACATACCAACGCACACTATATGTCTGAGGTGTTCAATCAATTGTTCAAAGATTTGCCTGTTCAAGTCCGCAATGACAGTATATGCGATATTAATCAGCCGGGGCCTGTCTCGCCTTCATGGGTGGATATTCCAATCACGAAAGAACATCCTGTAACAGAAGGTGTATCCGAATATCGGTTTTTCAATGGAGGTTCGTTCGATACACCGCACGGCGTGCTCTTCTCATCGAAGTCGTCCTGGTCGGATAAGTACAATAAGGAAGAAGGCCCTGTCCACAACGGCAACAAAAAGCGCGATAGTGATGAATTGTCCGGTCCTTTGGCGGCAGCTGCTGCCTTCGAATACGGAAAGGGACGTATCGTTGTGCTTGGCGACCATAATGCTATGTCGAATCCGACTATGTACTGGGGTGACCATTATCGGTTCGTTATGAACTGTATGAGGTGGCTCGCAGGGACTCGATTCAATTTGGATATTATCTTTCTTGTCGGGGGTGTCATTTTAGCGGTAGTTGTTTTTGTCATCAGGGCTATGTGTGGATTCAGTAAGCAAACCGTAAAAGCAACGGCGGTCATTAACATATTCCTGTTACTCGCTTTTGGCGTTGGATACTACCAAACACGACCGGTGCACTATGACTTGCTTATCCATACAGGCAATACATCCTCAATGAAGTATATGACAAAACAATCCGGCGGATTTTTTTGTTTCTATGGTCAGTTGACAAAAGAACCACAGCTGAGACCCTGGGCCTCAAAGGAGCTCAAGTTTGGTTATGATGCTTTGTTGCTTTCAGCACCGACGAGTAAGTATTCAACAGGAGAAATCGGGATAATAGACCGATATCTTGCTCAGGGCAAGAATGTTGTGTATTTGGCAACAGTGGACTCTCTTCGGTCGGAGGCAGGTAAACAGTTGCAGGAGAAATTTGCATTTAAGGCGATTATCAATCGTGACTACAGGCAGAAGTCCTATCGTCTTCCGATGAATGTTAAGGGGCCTCGCAAGTGGACGGAAGCCATACTTCGCTGCTATATTTACAGAGATACTCCGCCCGTCATGGTTGAAGGACTAATGCCGATTGTCTCGCTTGGGGCTGGTGGCTTTCATATATCGGAGAAGCAGTGGCTTCGTGATACATATTCCTGTGACCTTATTTCGCATAAGCAGGTCGGCCGAGGCAGATTTGTTTTGCTTGCCCCGGTGGAAGTTTTCAATGACAGGGCGCTAAAAAACCTCTATGAGAACGCAGATGTTGTCCGTGAGCAGATGGCAGAGCTTGTGATACGCTTGGCTAAATACTGCTGTAAAGATAACTCCCCTCATGACATTAATTGATATGTACTAACGGCCTTAGGTTTACAATCATTTACCACAAAAGCGAACGCCGTTGGGGTCTTTAATACCCCAACGGCGTTTTCTTCTCAATAACGTCCTGACGCGATTTGTTATCCGCCAAGTTCAGCTAATCTTGCCTGCACGTAGGCGGCTAAGGTCGTATTGTCGCCGCCCATAATGGGAGAAGTGTATTTTGCGGCAAAGGCGACTGATTCATTGACCGGCAGCTTCAAATCACTATTCAGGATGTCGATGTACTCGGTCAGTGCATCGAGCCATTGTGCCGCCATGGCGTACTGAGTTCCTTCCTCCGGATTCTCAAGCGAGGCGGCAATCATTGCCATTTGCTCTTCCGAAGGTGGCACTCCCGCCGAAGCGAATTCGCTAATCACTCGGCCAAGGGCGTTGGTCCGCACTCCATCTGTGTCCATCAGCACAAGAGCCGTACCCTGGAGCCGGGCGCACATATCGCACGGCTGGACGTCGCTGGACATTGCCAGAGCTCCTTCGATGTACATCTGCAACTGGTCTGCCTCCATGCCGAGTTCTCCAGCTACCCAGTTCATTAGTGCTGGACAACCAGTGGATTTCAGTTCCGGCTGTTGAATCGGCGCTATCCCCACAATCGGCCCATCTGTGTCCGTGTCGGTATCCGTATCCGTATCGGTGTCGGTGTCTGTATCGGTGTCGGTGTCAGTGTCAGTATCAGTGTCGGTGTCCGTATCGGTGTCGGTATCCGTATCCGTATCGGTGTCGGTATCTGTATCGGTGTCAGTATCCGTATCGGTGTCGGTGTCCGTATCGGTGTCGGTATCCGTATCCGTATCGGTGTCGGTATCTGTATCGGTGTCAGTATCCGTATCGGTGTCAGTATCTGTATCGGTGTCAGTATCCGTATCGGTGTCTGTATCCGTATCTGTATCCGTGTCTGTGTCAGTATCCGTATCGGTATCTGTATCCGTATCTGTGTCGGTGTCCGTATCTGTATCGGTGTCCGTGTCTGTATCGGTATCCGTGTCGGTGTCAGTATCCGTATCGGTGTCGGTGTCCGTATCTGTATCGGTGTCCGTGTCTGTATCGGTATCCGTGTCGG
>CAZQWM010000017.1:35792-37529 GCA_964597035.1 uncultured Pirellulales bacterium | reverse complement strand
AGGCCCTCCGCAAAACCAACGTCGCTGTAGCCGATATATTCCGGTGCAATCGGCAACAGGATTTGTTTGCTCGTCCCATCCTCGTATGCACCTCCGAAGATATTGAACAGAATGAAAAAAGCCGACTGGCTGCCGGTGGTAAGAGCGATGTTACCTGGCTTAACATCCCATCCGCATTCAGCCCGCAACAGCCCACAGACCGCTTCGATAAACTCCCTGTTGCCTTGTGTGGGGTCATAATCTCCCACGATGCCCTCGAACACCCCATCCTTTGAAAGAAGCTCACTCATTTGTCTGCGGAATACTGCCTCAACCTGTGGTATGTGCGCAGGATTGCCTCCTCCGAGCATCAGCATATCCCCGCCAAACGCCTCGCCCAAATCAACCATAAGTTGACTAATACCCGACCGCTGTTTTATTTTCCGGCCAAACCTTGATATCCTCATAAGTGCCCTATTTTGATGTGTCACTGTCCGCTGTCAATTTTTTTATGGATACACCAACGCTTTCTCCATCAGGGGAAAAACAAGAAAATAAATTCGCCAGATAATATCGCGGATTGTTAATTCTACGGGCAGTGAGACTTATGGCATTGTTCGTGCTAATCTATCTACGCAGAGCGTGTTTTGCGCTTACGGCCCTTCGGTGCCACAAGCTTGCGGAACTCATCCAACACCCGCTGTTCGTCTTTATCGAGAACACGATATATCGTTCCCGGCTGTTGCTGCTCAATCTCGACCATTTCCTTGATTCGGCCGATTGCCTCTCGTAAAGACTTTCTGCTCGTTGTTTTAGAGGGCTCCTTTTCTTTTCCAGTGCCAACATATTCATTCACAATATTGTGCACCATTTCAACAAACGCCGAGCTGTCAAGTGACAGGTCCATTAAATTGGCCTGAATTTCACGTGGCAGTTCCGCCCAAAGTTTTACCGCAGCGCTTAAAGCCCGTTTCTTCTTGAATCCGCGTTCATCTGCCTGCTCCAGAAAGGCATCTGCCACCTGAGCCGGAATGCTCGCACTCAGCAGTTTCTCAGAAAATCTTTCACTCATATATATAAGACTATTCTCAACTTACAGCAGGGCTAATCTTTTTTAGTTAATTTTTCTAATTTTTTGTATTGACACAGCCGATAAAAGAATGTGTATCTTACTCAATTCAACTTGAGGGCGTGGTAATGGGAAAAACAAGCGGCGCAGAAAACATTAATTTTTCAAACCACGCCGACCCTATTGTTATCGCCATAGCCAACGAACTGGCTGACCTCGAACACAAGGCCCCCATTGACGCGTTACGCCTCCTAATCCTTCAGGCAGGTTCATCCAAGATAGCAAAATTCCGTGCAGAAAGCAATGATGATTCTATGGACACCTTTTCCTCCGTAAAAATGCCCCAGAATCCAAAAGAAAAGCCGGTGGAATCAAGGGGCAAACAAACCTGCCATATCTAAACCACACCCAGCCCGCAAGAGTTCTCGCATCACATCAACGAATCCCCTGCTACTCTTGGCGGGTTTAAAATTACCGGCAATCCTCGAACTCGCCCCTTTTCTAAAAGAAATCCCTCAATTGACATCGATTACAGTGAGACGTAGGATTGTCAGAAGCAGGACCTTGAGTATTAACTGAAAGGGGCGATTATGACCAACGCAGCTATAGCAGCGACCGGCGGAGCAGGAGCGGTTGCGGCGATAATGCAGGCAATCAAGGCCTCCGGCGCCATTGTCCGCGTCGAGCCG
>CAZQWM010000017.1:5211-35692 GCA_964597035.1 uncultured Pirellulales bacterium | reverse complement strand
TTACTTTTGCGAATTTTCGTTTGCCGACCTGGATTGTCATACCGTTTGCCGGTGTGATTTGGGCATTTGGGTCTGTTGCTTTTTGGCTATCGATAGCTACGGCTGACTGGGCGCACATTCGTTTTGCTTCGCCGCCGGTAGAAACAAGCTTGCAGGCAAGCAGAAGCTGTTTCACTGTAATCGGCTCAGCAGCAAGCTCAAACTCAGGCATTTCATCGGGAAGCTGCTTTTGGGCAAAGACCTTCTCAAATTGCTCGGCTGCGGATTCGGCGGTGTCTCTGTCATAGAACTGCGAGACAATCGTTTTGGCCAGCAGGACCTTCGCCTCTTTGGGGTGAGTCTTTTGAGAATTTGTCAATGCTGCGACTTTTTCTGTCGGCAGGTCGGTAAGCAGTGTAAAGTAGTTTTCCATCATATCGTCGGAGATACTCATCACCTTGCCGAACATATCATTCGGCTCATCGGTAACACCGACATAGTTGCCCTTGGATTTGCTCATTTTCTCCCTGCCGTCCAAGCCTACAAGGATGGGGACGGTGATAACGATTTGCGGCGATTGATTGTGCACCCGCTGAAGGTCCCTGCCAACGAGATTGTTGAAGGTCTGGTCAGTTCCGCCTAATTCAACATCACTTTCTATAACGACCGAATCGTGGCCCTGCATAAGTGGATACAGAAACTCATGGACACCGATGGCATCACCGGCCTTATAACGTATCTCAAAAGTGTCCCGTTCGAGCATCCTTGCCACCGTCATATTGCTCGCGAGTTTTATCAAATCGGCAAGGTTAAGACCTGCCAGCCATTCGCTGTTGTAGCGGACTTCGAGCTTTTCCTTTGAGGTATCGAGGATTTTGCCTGCCTGCTCGAAGTATGTTTTTGCGTTTCGCTCGATATCATCCGTCGACAGCATCGGCCGGGTTGTATTCTGGCCCGTCGGGTCGCCGATGCGGGCGGTGTAATCGCCGATAATCAAAACTGCCTTGTGGCCAAGGTCCTGGAACTGCCTCATCTTGCGCAACACAACCGTATGGCCCAAGTGAATATCCGGGCTTGTGGGGTCGAGGCCTAGCTTTATTCGCAGTTGCCGGCCGGTTTTTAACTTATCAGCCAGTTCCTGCTCGGTAAAAATCTCCACCGTGCCTCGTTTTAGCAATTCAAGCTGTTCGGCGACTGATTTTGGCATAATCCTTTCTCTGAAAAATCTTAGCGGGGATTATAAGGTCTGTCCGGCAGACTGGCAAGCAATTGAAAAACCACCAAGACCGCCTATGTAACATAAATGCCAAGATGTAAACATCGCTCAGCCAACTCCGGACTATATTTCGCCGAGGTAATCGCCCTGAGTTAAATAATTAGCCACGTAGTCTTTAATAGCTTGCTCAAGTGGGGTAATTGGCTTCTTGTAGCCAGCGGAGCGGATTTTTGAGATGTCGGCTTCGGTGAAATATTGGTATTGGTTACGGATTGAGTCGGGCGTATCAATATATTCGATGTTTGGCGATTTACCCATTGCAGCAAAAACGGCCTTTGCGAGGTCGTTCCAGGTGCGGGCGGTACCAGAGCCGATATTGAAGATGCCGGCAGTTTTGGGATTATCAAAAAAGAACAGCGTCGTATCGACTGCATCTTTGACATAGAGAAAATCCCTCTTTTGCTCGCCGTCGGCGTAATCAGAGCGATGCGATTTAAACAGACGCACTTTTTTGGTCGCGTTTATCTGCTCGAATGCCTTTAAGACGAAGCTTCGCATTTCGGCTTTGTGATATTCGTTCGGGCCGAAGATATTGAAGTATTTCAGCCCGACTATTTTTTTGAGCAGGCCGTTTCGCTTCGCCCACAGGTCAAACAGTTGTTTCGAGTAACCGTAAGGATTGAGTGGGCGGAGCAAACCGAGTTGGCCCTCATTGTCGCTGAATCCCTGTGAGCCGTCGCCGTAGGTCGCCGCGCTGGATGCATATATGAACCTGATGTCTTCGTCGGCCGTCCACTGAGCCAACTGTTTGGAGTACTCGTAATTATTATCCATAAGAAACGAAACATCCGTCTCGGTCGTTGTTGAACAGGCCCCGAGGTGAAATACGGCTTCTACGGAAAACGGCAGTGCGTCTTCGGCGACTATTTCAAGAAAATCGTTTTTGTCAAGATAGTCAGCGAAGCGCAGGTTGACCAGATTTCTCCACCTCTGGTCGGTACTGAGCCGGTCAACGACCAGAATATCGTCGACGCCGCGTTTGTTAAGCGCGGCGATTAACGCCGAGCCGATAAAACCTGCCCCGCCTGTTACGACTATCATTTTGCAAAATCCCCTATATTACTGGTCGCTTCGCGGACAAGCTTAATGGCCGGCAACGTGTGTGTCAACGCGCATAAAAAAACCGCTCAACAAGAGCGGTCAGAAAAAAACAGAAAAGGTTACACGCCTTTCAACACAAGGCGATGTAGGTTGCAATTGTCAGTATAAGAATTCTCCTTTTGTTGGCCGTGAATGGCAGCCAAAAACTGTAATAAAACTTTCTCATCACCTCTTCGCCGAAGCCGAAATACTACATACAAGCCTTCTTCTACTGTTTTATTATACCCTCCCCCACAACCAGCACCAAGAAAAAAGACACTATCTAATCATAAGGCCTTATATTGCAAAGCTTTACAATTAGACAGTGGTCGAAATTTTTTGCAGTCGCGGGTGTTCAGAGAACGGTCTTCTTCAGCCAAAAAACTCAGCCATCTACCCTCCACCACGGCAACGCCGAAGCTGCTGCTGCGGTGGACAGGCCGGAAAAGGACATTGTGTATTTGCTATCAGGCAAGCTTCGCAACCGCCTCTCGCATCAGCCGGGCTATTGGCATTTTCTGCGGGCATCGGGCCTCGGCAGCACTATAATCTACTTTCAGAAGATTAGCCCTCGTCTCGGCCGGGATTTCTGCAAAGGACTGTCTCGCGAGGTGATTGTCCCCGTAATTGTTATGATACATCAGCGAACGCATAACGTCGCTGACATACGGCGCCTGGGGAACCGCCTCATCACAAATTTCAGCACAGCCGGCACAATACCCACTACAGGTGGCCTGAGCATACTGTTCGAGGGCAAGTTTGTCCTGCTGCGAAAGCTTTGTCTCGTCGAGGACGGCTGCGACGTTCTCGGTTATAAGCGAGACGCTGTTCATCCCTACGGTAACTGCTGAGATTCTTTCGTCTTCGAGAACGGCCTTTATCTTTGCCTGACCTTCGGTAAAACCTTTTTCGGAAAAATGCGCCATAAGCTTTTTGTCTTCGTCCGTATCAACCGTGACGCTCTTTTGAGTTTTCATGGCGGTAAGCGCAACACCGGCCTTATGACAGGCATCGATGGCCTTTTTCATTTCGGCGTCTTTGGTCAGGCGGAAGTTGTACGTGGTCAGTATCGCGTCAATCCATCCCATTTTCGACGCCTCATACAAACTTCGCTCCATATTCTTGTGGGTGCTGAAGCCGAAGTATTTTATCAGGCCGCGTTTTTTCGCACTTTCCGCCCAGGATTTCAAATCGTCGGTAAGCTGAGAGATATCGTTCAGTACGTGCACGCCATAGAACACGTCAATGTAATCGGTATTCATTCTTTTCAGTGAGGTCTGCAGGCGGTCTTCGACATCCTCCACGTTGTAGGCGCCTGAGGCCTTGGTTGCGACAAAGAGCTTCTTCCTCACCTCGGGATTTTTTTCAAGGAATTTGCCGATGCACTGCTCGCTGTTTCCGCCCGTGTAGCCATAGGCAGTATCCCAGTAAGTCATCCCCCATTTAAGAGAGCTTACGAGAATAACCTGATTATCAACAAGCTGTATAGCCCCCAGTGACAGGGCCGAGACATCCTCGCCGGTCTTGCCGAACTTTCTCCTGGGTAATTGAGGCAATTCGGGCTGTCTGTCTTTGGCAACGGCATTAGGGTCGGCCGAAACACTTCGTGCAAGAACACAGCCAAAACCTGTAGCCCCTACGGATTTCAGGAATCTCCTTCTGTTCACCCTGTGATTATTACCGTTCATCTGGAATGTCCTCCAAAATCAATTGGTTTGCGTTTCGCGAGCAATAACCCTGGCCCATCATTTTTTGCGCAAAAAATCGCCATTAAACATTTTACTGGAAATCAACCAATTCGGTTCTGACTTTTACAAATTAATCCCCAAACTTGTCATACCCTTCTATTTTATCCTCGCAATAATAATCTTCGGTCCGCGCTTCTCGTCTCACCTTCTGCCGATACTCTTATGGCCCTTTTGCCGCTTACGGGGCATTCGTGCTCGCAAACGCCGCAACCAATACATTTTTCAATATCTACGCAGGGTCTTTGCAGCCGGACCTGGATTTCGATTTTACTGCCCGGCAGCAGCAATTCGGTCAAGGCATCTGCGCTAGTCAGTTCAATGGTGCTTTCGGTATTTTCAGAAATTTTACCTTGGTAGCCGTCTTCGCCGAGAACATAATAATCACCAGTGCCGAATTTGCCGGACGGGATACTCTGCTCAAGCTCGATTGTTTGATTTGTCACCTTTTTAACCGTCACAAGGCCGTCCCTGACAGTAACAAAGATATCTTCTGTATAAATCGCCTTCGGGCTAACGGGGCAATTCTCCTGGCAGACAATACAGGGTTTGTTCATCGCCCAGGGCAGACACCTGTTACGGTCCACAAAGGCAGTGCCAATCTTGACCGGGCCTTGCTCAGCGAATTCGCCGACGCCTTTTTTCTCATCTAAGGTAATGGGCCTGATTGCCGAAGTGGGACAGACCTGCCCGCACGCAACGCAGTTCAACTGACAGCCGCTCGAACCGATGCGGTTATTCAGCACGGGTGTCCACAGCCCTTCCAGCCCCCCTTCCATTCCCGCCGGCTGTATAACATTCGTAGGGCAGACTCGCATACATTGGCCGCACTTTAGGCACCTTTTCAGAAACTCTTCTTCCGCCAAGGCCCCCGGCGGTCGAACGGCCTTGTTGTAATAATTGGAAGCAACCCTGCCGCTTAGCCGAATCGCCGGCACTGCAAGAACCCCACTGGCCAGTGACAAAACAAAACCCCTGCGAGAAACATCCGCTTGCACTTCTCCCGCCAGCGAGGGCACCGTCTGATAGGAAATCATATCGTGCACACAATCCTGCCGGCAGTTAAAACAAAGAACACATTCAGCAATTTTGATACTGCCGCTCGGCTCGCAGCCGCCTTCGCATGCCTTCTCGCACAATTTGCAATCAATGCATTTCGGTTTGTTCCTGCCGATTCGCCATATCGAAAACCGACTTATAACTCCAAAAAACGCACCCAGCGGGCATACAAATCGGCAATAAAAGCGTGGAATCACGAGATTCGACAACACCGCAACGGCAAATACAGCGAGTATCAGCCAGCCAAGCTCATAGTATCGTGTCCCAACCGATGTAAGGTAGCTACTCCTATCAAGAATCGGAAGCAACACGAGATTCACCGACCGTGTCACCAGTGGAATCGGGTCAAGCAGGCCTGTCTGAAGTGAGCTGGCTAATGAAGGAAATGCAGCCATACCAAGCAAAAATACGAGAATGAAATACTTTATACACTGGGCCTTGCGGTATCGGTTGAGCCGGATTCTATCAGCAACCTTTTTATTGAGGTTGCCCAAATAGCCAACGAAATGATGAATCGAGCCGAAGGGGCACAGCCAACCGCAGAAGTATCGCCCAAAAATTATCGTAAGGACAATTGTTCCCAGCGCGCAGTGCAAAGACCAGTAGAATTTTTGGGTGGATAGAACAGTTCCGAGTGCCACAAGCGGGTCAAGCTGCAAAAACCAGTTGACCGGCCAGTTCCTTATCTGCCAGAACCGCTCCCCTATAGTGGTGACAATGCAAAACCACACAAACAAACCGAAGAAGAAAATCTGGCTTATTCGTCTTACAGTCGTAATTCTCATAGAATAATTCTCAGGTTACACTGGCCCGTATCGGCTTTAGTGATTCATAGTCGGCTGTTCCGACGCCAGCTTTCTCCGCAAGAGCCAGATAAGGCAAATCGGATGGTTCAAGCCCCAGCAAAGAACTGCCGAACGCATCTGCAGCCACCATATCACAGCTCGCAATCATCGCATTTGTCTTCTTCAGGTCCGAAATCGAGCCGCCCGTCGGTCCGTTCGTCATCATTGTCACCGTGCCATCCAGAATGACAAGCGTTGGCCTGACCAGCATCGCAAGCTCGGCAATAATCGTGTTTATGTCCTGGTGGAATATGTTTCGCCTGCCGCCCAACAGGCCGTACCAGTTTTTCATAGTCATCGATGCGCCGCTGCGATGATGGTCCTTCACGGGCGCTATGCCGATGAGCTTGTCCGCTTCTTCCAAAGGCCCATAGTACACGGGCCAATTGACAATCAGTTTGCCGCCCTCAAGTGTCGTATACTGAAACAAACCTTCTTTTGGCATCACAACATCAGCACCAGCTGCGGCGGCGGCCTTACCAATACCGCTTATCGTAAAACAGCTTGCAGGGTCGTTGATTGGATTGTCGGTTACGATGACCTTTTTCGCCCTGCCCTTTTCGTAACAAAGGCGAACAATCGCACTGATTACATCAGGATGCGTAGTAGCGCCCAGTATAGGCGGCGATGCAAATGCGATATTCGGCTTGATTGCTACTACATCACCCGGCGATACAAAACGCTCTATCCCACCTAATAACTCAACCGCCTTAGCTGCCGTTTTGGCCCTGTCCTCACCGGCAACAATGGCCAGTGTCTGCTCATCCCTGCCCGGCACTGAAAAGTCAGGCAAGCTAACAAGCTTTATTTTTTCTGCTTCCCGCTTCGGCCCTTCGCGGTCATACATAGAATAAGCAAGCGCACCCGCAACGGCAATTGAAACAGCTGCCTTTGCACCGCGCACAAGCAATTGTCTGCGTCCAAGATTTTTCTCGCCGGCGTTAGTCACCCAAACCCCCGATTTTGTTAAGCCGAGCAAGCAACACTTCCGCTGCCTTCTCAGCAGACTGCTTTTCATCGGCCTCATGAACACCGCCAACAAACCGACCGGCTGTAAAAATGATTTCAGTGCTTCCGTAAAAATCCAGCACCGACGCATCCGCCGATTTGAGAGCTTCACTTTCAGCCGATAGAATCGTGGCGCCGTTGCTGGTCAGAAAATCACGATAACTTTCTGCAATAGTCCGTGCCTCAGCGGCATTACCCTGTCTGCCTAAAAAAACTGTTACCATACCTTCGCCGATTTGGAACCGTGCTGAGAAGATGTCGCTCAATCCTTCGAAGCCGAACGCACTATTAAGATACAGCTTCCAGCTTCCGGCGATGGTACCCTGAGGCGGGAAAAAGCCCAGTTCTGCTATTTTGCCCTCATCACCGGTGCCAAGCTGAGCAGTAAGTTGTTGGGCAATTTTTTTCATCACATCAATCAGTTTCTGCGACTCTGCAAAGCCAATCGCCTCGATGTAGTATTTGCCGTACGAAACATAAAGGGCGTTGCTCGTCTGGTATGCATACAGTAACTCGGGCCAGTCAGTTCCATCCGCTCGTTTCTGCCTGCTGAACACTGAAAAGGCATTACGCGGGTTACCCATATCATACAGATATATCTCCAGGCAAAGCTCTGTATTGTCCTCGCTCACGAAACGCTGAGTCGTCAGCAGATTGAACCCGGACTCCACATACATAGGGGCCTTGCCGTCGATTTTCTCGTAGAGATTATCCGCGTTATATGTCTCCGCTGTCCCTACAGGTGAGAAATTATCCGTTGACAGGCCGAAAAACAGTGACTCGTGACTCGGCCCTCGCGGCTCGAGCGACCCGCCGCCTGGCGAGGTCTCGCCTGCGGCGGACGAGTCACCAGCGACGAGCGACGATACGCCGAACCGGGCCATATCCACATCCCGCTGAAGGATATATATCCCGACCGCCGTGGCAATCAGCAGAAACAAAATTAAGGTGCCGATAACCGACTCAAACCTTCTTGTACGTCTGGAGAATAGAAGCATAAGTTCATTCCAGTGCGACAATGGCCGGTCAAACTTAATCCAAAAACCGTCTTACCCCTAAAATGCTCAAACATTATACGTTCGCTGACGACTTCTGTCAAAATATAGAGCGGATTGACCGATACGGGCACACCAGATATAATCCCCGAAACATTCTTGTGCCAAAGTCATATCGCAGGTTGCGAAAAAACCGAACGGGACTTGATTCGGAGAAACGAAGCAGGATGCTTAATTACGCAATTGCAGCAGGAGGAACCTCAGTATGGGGGATACTACTGCTAGTGATTATTTTCGTGGCATTAGTCCCGAATTTCCTCCACAGGCGTAAAGGCTCCAAAATCGCCATGTGCCAGGTGTTCGTCTTAGACGGCGACCGCGAAGGCAATCTTCTCCGGATTGAAAACGCAATTGCCGAGGCGACAGGCAAAGGCGCGACAATACTCTGCTTCGCGGAATCAGCCATTATGGGCTGGCTGAATCCCGAAGCACACAACAGGGCCTACCCGATTCCCGGAGAAGACTCAGAGCGGCTTTGCGAGCTTGCAGAAAAATACAAGGTGCACCTATGTGTAGGGCTTGCCGAAAAAGAAGGAAACAGATTATACAATAGCGCCATACTCATTGACGACCAGGGCAACATTCTGCTCAAGCACCGCGAGATGAATATACCTTCAACGCTGATGGAACCGCCCTATACGCCCGGCTCGGACCTTGGCACAGCCGATACGAAGTTTGGGAAGATTGGCCTGCTAATATGCTCGGAGACGCATCACAAGGACATACTCGAACGTATGGCCGATTTGAAACCTGCGCTTGTTTTAGTGCCTTATGGTTATGCGGAGCAGGAGCTAAAATGGCCTGACCACGGCCGGGAGCTTATGCAGCTCATCGCGAATACGGCAATGCGAACGGGGGCAACGGTTATTGGGACCAACCTCCTCGGGCAAATAACAAAAGGCCCCTGGGCCGGCAGGGTTTACGGCGGTCAAAGCGCCGCCGCCGATAAAAGCGGTAAAATCCTCGCTATCGCAAAAGACCGAGACCGCGATATTCACGTTCTCTCGGTCTAAGCCAGCCAGCACTTTTTACCACCGGGAGTGATTGACGCATCTCATTCGGGGCTTTATAATCGAGAGTAATATGTAAGGAGAATAAAATGGTTGAGTATACTCAACATCTCATAGCATTCGGGATGCCCGGCGGATGGGAATGGATTATCATTCTCGTAGTCGCTCTGTTGATATTCGGCAGAAAACTGCCCGATGTGGCACGCAGCATTGGTAAAAGTCTGAATGCGTTCAAAAAGGGCCTGCACGAGGCGCAAGACGAGGTCAATGAGACCAAGAAGGAAATCGAACGTGAGGTCGACGACGCAAAGCAAGACATTGCCAAAGAGGTAAAAGACGCCGCGGGGCCAAACGATTCTCAAAACAAAGACTGATTATCGTGTCCCGCCACAGTAGACAGGATTACATTCGTACTGCCCAATCTCAGATGAACCGCAAAGCTGACAAAGCGGCCCTTCCTGATACCGCAATGACTCTCGGAGAGCATCTCGAAGAGTTGCGTGCCAGGATAGTCCTTGCCCTGATAGGTCTATTTATCGGTCTGGTTATCTGCCTGATTTTCGGCAAGTACATAATAGACTTCATCTCACAACCCTATGTGCGAATCCTCGGTCAGCAGGGGCAGCGTCTACTGGTAATCGGACCTGCTGAGGGCTTTGTCAGTTATATGAGAATCTCGCTTGTAGCGGGCCTGCTGCTTTCGTCACCCTGGGTCTTCTATCACCTGTGGATGTTCGTCGCCGCAGGACTTTACCCGCACGAAAGGAGATACGTGTATATCACCATACCATTCTCAGTGGCATTATTCGTAAGTGGCGCACTTTTCTTTATGTTCATAGTGGCGCCGCTGTGCCTGGGCTTTTTAGTGAAATTCAATGAGGTCGTGCTGGAAGCAAGCAGCACGTTTACTTTCCAGAAATACGTTTCATTCGTGACAACGCTTATGCTCGTTTTCGGGCTGGCGTTCCAGACCCCAGTCGCGATTTACTGCCTGAACTGCACGGGCATAATCACAATCGACGCTCTCAAACGTTCCCGTAAGTTTACTCTGATGGGGGTTGTAATTCTCGCAGCAGTTCTTACGCCACCCGATTTCATCTCACAGATTACACTTGCTATCCCGCTTTATCTGCTTTTTGAACTGGGCGTTCTTTTCTGCTGGCTGGCTGAGAAACGAGACAAATCGCGCCGTAGGAAGTAAATATGCTGACACTTATTAATACGAATACAATGCTGCCTGCAATCGCTCCTATTGGATTGGATTATATTGCCGGGACGGCCAGAAAAGCGGGCATCGAAATCGATATAGTCGATTTGTGCCTAGCCGAAGACCCTGATGCGACTTTGCGAGATTATTTCAGCAAGTATACTCCTGACCTTGTAGGGCTGTCATTTCGCAACGTGGACGATTGTTTCTGGCCAAGCTGCGAATGGTTCGTCCCGCGTCTAAATGAAATAGTCAAAACAATAAAAACTCTGACAAATGCTCCGGTCGTAATCGGCGGTGTCGGCTTTTCAATTTTCGCCGAACAGATTGTCACTCATACGGGTGCTGATTTCGGCATTCGGGGTGACGGCGAACAGGCAACTATCGAACTTGTAAAGCAACTACAAGGTGCAAGACACTTCGAGCGAATTCTCGGCCTTGTCTGGAAAGAAAACGGCACAATCCACTCCAACCCCCCTGCCTGGTCGGCAGCCAATGATAATCTTTCACTGCCAACTAAACGGGACAACATCGACAATGCTACTTATTTTAACCGCGGCGGACAGTGCGGTATCGAAACCAAACGGGGCTGCAATCGCAATTGCATCTACTGCGTCGACCGACTGTCCAAGGGAACCACAAGCAGAACACGCCAGCCTACTGAGGTGGCTGACGAAGCAGAGGCACTGCTCAAACAGGGAATAGACGTCCTTCATATCTGTGACAGCGAGTTCAATATTCCGCGTGAACACGCACTGGCTGTCTGTGAAGAATTTATCCGCCGGGGCCTTGGTGAAAAACTCAGGTGGTATACATATATGGCCGTTGTGCCCTTCGACGCCAAACTCGCCTCCGCGATGCGCAAGGCCGGCTGCGTCGGTATCGACTTTACGGGCGATTCCGGTTCTCCGGAAATGCTAAAAAACTATCGGCAGCATCATTGTCCTGAGGACCTTACCACAGCGGTTCAATTGTGCAGGGATAACTCGATTAAGGTTATGATTGATTTGCTGATTGGCGGCCCGGGCGAAACACCACAAACCGCAAAACAGACAATTGACTTCATCAAGCAATTAAACCCTGACTGTGCCGGCGCCCCTCTTGGCGTGCGAATTTATCCTGGCACCGAAATGGCAAATATCGTCGCAGCACAAGGACAGCTTGACACCAATCCGAGCATACGTCGAAAATACGAGGGCACAATCGACCTTTTCAGGCCCACCTTCTACATATCGCATTTATTAGGCGAAAGGCCAGCCCGGCTTATAAAGGATTTGATAGCGGCAGATACGAGATTTTTCGAGCCGATAGACGAGGCCGATGCTGCAGCGACTGACCACAATTACAACGACAATAGCGAGCTCGTGAACGCTATCGCCGCAGGCGCCCGCGGGGCGTACTGGGACATCCTTCACAAACTTCGCAGCAGCTAATCAAGTTCGATTTGCTGCTCGTACTCCGGAACTGTAACCTTCCAGCCGGTCTTACCTCTGACAAAATCTGCAAAGGCCATTGCACTGTCGGTCTCCCCGTGCACAACGAAAATATGCTTCGGTGGCGTCTTGATGCCTCTCAGCCAATCGAGCAATTCGTTTTTGTCAGCGTGCGCGGAAAAACCATTTACCTGCACGATTCTCGCCTCAACTTTGTGTTTTTCGCCGAGAATCCTGACCTCTTGCGCCCTATCGACAATCTGCCTGCCCAGAGTTCCAACTGCCTGATAGCCGACGAACATTATCGTGTTCTCTTTACGGGAGATATTATTTGCCAGGTGATGTTTTATCCTGCCGCCCGTGCACATACCCGCACCCGCTATTATCAGAACCGTCCCCTTGATATTGTTTATCTCCTTTGATTCCTCAGTCGAAGATGTCGTTTTAAGGCCGGGAAAACCAAAGGGAGACTGGTGTTGAGCAATAAGCTTCTTCATTTCATCGTCATACAGCTCAGGATGTTGCTTAAAGATTTCGGTTATCTTAGCAGCCATAGGGCTGTCCAGAAAAACCTTCAGCCGAGGTATGACGCCTTCCTGCAGAAGCTCAGTCAGATAGTAAAGGATTTCCTGCGACCGTTCGAGTGCGAAGCTGGGAACAATGATTTTACCACCTGCCTTCTCTGTCGAATTTATAACGTCAGCGATTTGCTTTTTCACGTCGCAGGTTTGGCAGTGCTCCCTGTCGCCATACGTGGATTCGATAACGACGTAGTCTGCTTTCTCAGGTATGTTTGGGTCGCGTACAATCGGCCGGTCGGGCCTGCCTATGTCGCCGGAGAATAGAATCGTCTTCTGCTCACCGTTCTGGCTGACATCCACCTTTATCATTGAGGAGCCAAGTACGTGCCCGGCATCACAAAAAGTAACATCCACACCATCTACAACTTTAATCTGCTGCTTATACTTTACCGGCGTGAAATGCACAAAACTCGCCTCGGCATCCTGCGTCGTGTAAAGCGGAACTTCCGGATAAGGGCCTTTCCTGCCTTCACGCTCGTGCCTTTTACGCTTGTGCTCGGCGTCTTCTTCCTGAATCTTGGCTGAATCGAGCAATATAATTCTTGTTATCTCAGCCGTGGCATCGGTGCAGTAAATCCTGCCCTTGAATCCCTCACGAACCAGTTTCGGCAGTAATCCACAGTGGTCAAGATGAGCGTGCGTCAGAAGTACTGCATCAATACTTTCGGGAGGCACTGCAAACGGCTCCCAGTTTCTCGCCTTAAAATGTCTTTCCTGATAAAGCCCGCAATCAATGAGTAGTCGTGTGCCGTTAACCTCCAGAAGGTGCCGAGAACCCGTGACATTCTGGGCAGCACCGAGAAACTTCAATATCATTCGCATCTGTACGCTCCCATATTAAAATAACATCGCGCATTGACAATTTTGTGCGATTCTAACGGCCTCAGAAACACACGACAAGTTCTAATATAGCTAACCATGTCTAAACTTGTGAAAAAGATTGTGCAAAAAGCCCGAATATAGTACACTTTCGGCTCCGTTGATTAAGTAAATGTCGGAACCGACCAATTAGGAACTACGTAATATGAAAACAAAAACAATCGTTATATTATCTTTGAGCTTCTGGCTCGCTGTAGGTGCGGCCGGGGGTTGCGCCAAAAAAGACCGCGGCGTTAGAGTCCTGAAACTCGCCCATGCGCTGGACACGGAACATCCGGTTCACAAAGGAATGGTTTTTATGGCCGAGAGAGTTAAGGAAAAATCCGGGGGCCGGCTGCAAATCGACATATACCCAAGCGGACAGCTTGGTAGTGAGCGTGAGTGCATTGAGCAGCTGCAGGCCGGTGCGCTGGCAATAACCAAATCCTCCTCTTCAGCTCTTGAAGCATTCATCCCGAAAATGAAAGTCCTCGGCCTGCCTTACCTGTTTCGGGATTCTGAGCACTACTGGAATGTGCTGCTCGGGCCGATAGGCAAAGAATTCCTGGCGGCAGGCGAGGATGTCGGACTAAAAGGTTTATGCTTCTATGACGCCGGAGCAAGAAGCTTTTACACAAAAGACAAACCAATCGAAACCCCTGCCGACCTGAAAGGAATGAAAATCCGAGTCCAGAAAAGTGAAATGGCCATCAAGATGGTCGAAGCAATGGGCTGTGCCGCCACACCCATCGACTGGGGCGAGCTTTATACTTCCCTGCAACAGGGGGTAGTCGATGGGGCGGAAAACAACCCGCCCAGCTTTTACAGTTCAATGCACTATGAGGTATGCAAATATTACATCCTTGAAGAACATACTCGCTGTCCTGATGTCTTGCTGATTAACGCTTCTGTCTGGAATAACTTATCACCCGAGTTTCAGAATATCCTTCAGGAGGCAACGGATGAATCAGTTGCGTTCCAGCGGGAGCTTTGGGCGAAAAAAGAAAAGGAATGTCTCGAGGCCGTGGCGCAGGCCGGTGTAAAAATCAGTCATCCCGATAAAGCTCCTTTCAAAGAAGCCACACGGTCCGTGTGGGACGAGTTTAACGGAACAGAAATAGGCGACATCGCTAAGAGAATTGCGGAGCAGCAATAGCAGATGTTTCGCAAGATAAAAAAAATATTGGACAAAACACTCGAAACCCTGGTCACAATATCAATGGGCATCCTCGTCGTGGACGTAATCTGGCAGGTTTTCACGCGATATGCATCGCGATACGGACTGATAAATCCAAGCTCCTGGACGGAAGAACTGGCGACATTTATGATGATCTGGGTGGGGCTGCTCGGCTCAAGTGTGGCTCTTAATCGCGGCGCTCATCTGGGTATCGACTATCTGGTGCTGAAGCTGTCACGAAAAAAATATCTACTGGTTTCGTTGTTTGTCTTTGCGATAATAACACTTTTCGCTCTTTTTGTTATGGTCGTCGGCGGAACGCAGCTTGTCAGCAGAACTCTTATTTCCAAGCAGGTTTCCCCCGCCCTGCAACTGAAGATGGGCTATGTGTATCTTGCTATTCCCATAAGCGGTTTATTTCTTGTTCTCTATAGCATTGAACTGTTTATTGAAAACCTGATGACACTAACCAAAGGCGGACAAATCCATACGTCTGACGACCACCAGACAGAAGCAACTGTTGATTAATTTATCTGTAACCTCGAATAGAAAAGCCGGGTTATGACCACTGACACATTGGCTGTATCGGTTCTAGTTGTAAGTTTCGCTTTGCTTGTATCGTTAAATGTCCCCGTGGCATTTTGTATGGGAATCAGCACCCTTCTGGGTGTCCTCGTCGTGGGCAACTTGCCATCATTTCTTATCGTGGCTCAGAAAATGGCAACAGGCATCGACAAATTTGCGCTCCTGGCAATACCCTTTTTTATTCTGTCAGGTCTCTTTATGGAACGGGGAGGCATCGCGCGGCGACTCATTGACTTCGCAAATGTCATCGTCGGCAGATTTCGGGGTGGGCTGTCCTTTGCAAATATCCTCACCTGTATGCTATTCGGTTCAATCTCAGGCTCATCCGCCGCCGCAGTCTCATCAGTGGGTGGCTTTATGATTCCTGTAATGAATAAAATGGGCTACAACCGCGAATTCAACACCGCCGTAACAACCACCGCCGCTACAACAGGTCTGCTTATCCCGCCGAGCAACGTCATGATTGTTTATTCATTAGCAACAGGTGGAACGGTATCAATCGCAGCTTTGTTTATCGCCGGTATTTTGCCCGGGATATTAATGGGCTTAGCGCTTATGACGGTTGCCGCAATCATCTCCATAAAACACAAC
Organism: uncultured Pirellulales bacterium; assembly: GCA_964597035.1. Taxonomy (GTDB): domain Bacteria; phylum Planctomycetota; class Phycisphaerae; order Sedimentisphaerales; family Anaerobacaceae; genus Fen-1362. The sequence goes on along the minus strand of CAZQWM010000017.1, from coordinate 20,203 downwards.
TACGGCAAAGGCGAAAGATTCACGCTGCTGGAAGGCATTAAGTGCTTCTTCAAAGCTATTCCCGCCTTACTGCTCATCATAATCGTCCTTGGCGGTATCCTTAGCGGGGTGTTCACGGCAACCGAGGCCTCCGCCATCGCCGTCGTATATTCTTTTATCCTGTCTGTATTCGTATACAGGGAAGTGAAATTCAATGACATACCCGGCATAGTGCTCAAATCTGCAATAACAACCGCCGTGGTGCTTTTACTTATAGCTACCTCAATGGCCATGAGTTGGTTTCTGGCCCTTGAGAACATACCTCAAAATATCAGTGCATTTCTGCTCGGCTTAACTAACAGCAAGATTATGATTCTGCTAATCATAAGCGCCCTGCTGTTGGTTGTCGGGATGTTTATGGATATGACACCAGCCGTTTTGATATTCACACCTATTTTTCTGCCTGTGCTCCAAAAGTTCGGGATTAGTCCGCTGCACTTCGGCATAATAATGATTATGAACCTGTGCATCGGACTGTGTACACCGCCCGTAGGAACTGTTTTATTCCTCGGCTGTGGCATCGCTCAAACCACAGTAACAAAATTGATGCGGCACATAGTTCCGTTTTACTGCGCAATGGTCGTAGCTTTGCTTATCTGTACTTTTATACCGGGAGTATCGCAGTTACTGCCCCGCTTGTTCGGCCTGATTAAATAATCTCTTTGTATTTAAGCAACTTTGAAGCTTCGGGCGAAGCTGTTACTAATAAAATAATCCTCTCAAATCTTCCTGAAAAGACCTATGACTACCCCCTGGATTTGACAGTCGCTTGAATATATAGGCTCGTAATCCTCGTTTGCCGACTGTAGTCGTGCTCGCCCGGGTTCCCTGTAAAACCGCTTCAGCGTCGCGTTATCGTTATCGACAAGAGCAACTACAAGCTGGCCATCGGTTGTCTTCGATGTGCGCCTGCAAATAACATAATCGCCCTCACAGATGTCATCGCCTTCCATACTGTCGCCTCTGACCTCAAGTGCGAATATATCACTGGTGGCGCCAAAGAACGGGTCGAGAGATATGCAATCCTGATTCTCAACCGCCTCGACCGGCCGGCCCGCCGCAACAACACCGACAAGTGGAATGCCACCAGGGATCCGGTCGGTGCTCTCTTGAGGACGTTCGACTATTCGGCTAAGCAGTCTTCGCGCTTTTGAACTGGGCGTCAAAGAGCGTGCTCTGCCCGGCCGGTGCGAAACCAGCCCTTTTCTTCGCAGTTGTTCTATGTGCCCGAATGCGGTGGTGCGGCTTACGCACAGGACCTTTGACAGCTCGCCAATCGTCGGCGAATAGCCACGTCTGTCCCTGAACTCTGCGATTGTGTTCAAGAGCTGAACCTGCCTTGGCGTAAGCGACACGTCTGTGTTTTGAGGCATAATAATGCTTTTCCTGTATGATTGCTCTCTGCTGGCCCAACTCGGCGATTTGCGTCGAGCCGGTACCCCGCAGGGCATCTATAAATCCCACCAGCATATTCCGCAGTCTGCCGAACAGACTTTTCGGTTGCTCCGACTGACCGGTCCAATCCACCGGCCAGACCGAGACGAAATCACCACCCGGCCCGAACCTGCAAACCGGCCCAATTTTCGTTATTACTTCCCGTTCCATAATTCACCAATAACCGCTACACGCCTTTATTATGTGCTGTTCTGCAAAGACCTGTATCGGTAATGCCGACTGAAAAACCCTAACGAAAACCGAACAAAATCAGGCCCAAAGACAATGTTTTTTCGACCCGTTCAACTTGTTGCCAGCACCGGTGATAATATGGGACAAAGGGGGAAAAATTTCCCCGGAGTCGCACGCGTTACCCGATGTTCGGCCTGCACCACCCCCAAATTTTTCTCTCAACTTGAAAAGAGCCGAAATTGCCCGCAATATGCTTGACAACGGGCCAAATGGGAAATAAATTACTCAATTCGCTTGTCGCAAATGCGAACCACAAATCAAGTTGGAACCTCATTTTTAGTTGAAAAAGGAGATTGTGAAATGGCAACAAAGGTTGCAATCAACGGATTCGGCCGGATTGGAAGAGCTGTAGCCCGGCTGATTTTCGAGAGAAAAGGCGAGCTGGAACTGGTAGCGATTAACGACCTGGCGGATGCCAAGAGCTTGGCGCATCTGTTCAAATATGACACGGTTATGGGCAGGTGGGAAGGAACCGTCGAGGCAAAGGACACCGAACTCGTGATAAACGGCAAAAGCGTCAAGGTTCTCAGCGTCAAAAACCCGGCAGAGCTGCCGTGGAAAAATATGGGCGTCAAAATCGTCGTGGAATCAACAGGTATCTTTAGAACAAAAGAATCGCCTAAAGGCGGCTATGGCGACCACCTCAAAGCGGGAGCTGAAAAAGTCATCCTGACCGTGCCCGCCAAAGATAAAATCGATGCCACCATAGTCCTCGGCGTCAACGACCAAATGCTCACCAAAGATATCAAGTGCGTCTCGAACGCCAGTTGCACAACAAACTGCCTGGGACCCATATCCAAGGTCCTGAACGATACATTCGGCATCGAGAGAGGTCTTATGACCACAGTGCACGCTTACACCAACGACCAGAAAGTCGCAGATATGATTCACAAGGACCTTCGCAGGGCCAGGGCCGCCGCCTGTAACATCATCCCGACCACGACCGGCGCAGCCAAGGCAATCGGCCAGGTCATACCCGATCTCGACGGTAAGCTCGATGGGTTCGCACTTCGCGTACCGACGCCAGTGGGAAGCGTCGTGGACCTCGTGGCAATCGTTAAAAAAGAAGCATCGGTCGAAAGCATCAACTCAGCTATGAAAAAGGCCGCTGAAGGACCGATGAAGGGTATTCTCGTTTACTGCGATGAGCCGATCGTCAGCAGCGACATAATCAAGAACCCCGCTTCGAGCATATTCGATTCGCTCTGCACAATGGTAAAGGGTAACATCGTGAAACTGGTAAGCTGGTACGACAACGAATGGGGATACTCGAATCGCACCGTCGATATTATGGAAAAGATGGCTAAGACGTAAAGCTAATGAAAAGGACCCGTTCTTGTCCGAACGGGTCCTTTTAACATCTTGTTAAGTGCCAATCGTATCGATATTTTTGCGTGGCATTCCGTAAGCAGGTGTTGAACAATGAACAACAAGCAGCTTGAACAGATACTTGTACTCATCAAGCCGGACGCCCTCAAAATATCTGTTACAGGATTCATCTTTTCTCAGTTATCAGAATTTCATACAGGAGCGCGTTTTGCCGCCGCCAAGGTTGTCAATGTCAGCAGGCCCCTTGCAGAAGAACACTATGCCGAACACAAGGGAAAACCTTTCTACGAGTCACTACTCGATTACATTACAGGTGTGATTCATTATCCCGACCAGGATAAATGGAAACGCAGGGTAATTGCGATTGTTTACCAAGGTCCCGATATCCTGGCGACTTTAAGGTCAATAGCAGGTCCGACAGACCCACACCAGGCAAGAGAACAAAAACCCGGTTGTATAAGGTCGCTTGGAACGGTGGTGCCAATCAAAGATGCAAACGACAATGTTATCGGTAGTCGAATGGATAATTTAATTCATACTTCAGCCACATACGCTGACGCCGAACGGGAAATTAAGCTCTGGTTTTTGCCCCACGACATTCCTCCGCTCATGCGGGCCTATCCTACAGAGATTTGCAGGACTCATTATTATTACAAGGACGGACGGCTCTATGATAGCTATGAACCGGATAGTTTGTTTTTACTGGCCCCTGGTGATGAGGTTTGGAAAACCGATCTGGATATTCTTGAGAACTACGCCCGAAACGAACATGTACAAAGTAGTTTAAATACTGTTGTGGCAAAATATCTCATCAACAGAAATCCACAGTATTAATGGAGCGTCGTTTTTAGAAGAAAACACAGGAGACTACTATGGCCAAAAAAACGATAGCCGACATAGACGTTAAAAACAAAAAGGTGTTTATGCGGGTGGATTTTAATGTCCCGCTGGACGACAACGGTAATATCACCAGCGACAAAAGAATTGTCGCAGCACTGCCGAGTATCAAAAAAGTCCTCGATGGAGGTGGCTCGCTTATACTCGCCAGTCATCTCGGCAGGCCAAAAGGAACACCTGACCCCAAGGCATCTTTGAAACCCGTCGCAAAACGGCTGTCGGAGCTACTCGGTAAAAACGTCGTTATGGCAGACGACTGCATCGGACCGGATGTCAAAGCTAAAGTGGAGGCGCTAAAACCCGGTGACGTGATGCTGCTGGAAAACGTCCGCTTCCACTCCGAAGAGGAAATCAAGGACAAAAAGGCCAAAGAAGACCCTGCGCTGCGCAAGGCCAAAGATGAATTCGCAAAGCAAATGGCAGAGTTAGCCGACGTTTATGTCAACGACGCATTCGGAACCGCCCACCGAGACAACGCTTCAATGTATACCGTGCCTGTAATGATGAAAGGAAAACCGCGAGTCATTGGATTTCTGATTGAGAAGGAAATTCAGTTCCTCGGCGAAACGGTTGCTAATCCTGTCAGGCCCTTTGTCGCCATACTGGGCGGGGCAAAAGTCTCCGACAAAATCGGCGTCATCGAGAATCTCCTCACAAAGGTCAACAGGATTCTCATCGGCGGCGCTATGGCCTACACATTTTACAAAGCCAACGGTAAAAGCGTGGGCAACAGCTTATGCGAAGACGACTTCATCACAAAGGCCGGGGAACTACAGGAAAAAGCAAAGAATGCCGGGTGCGAGCTACTGTTGCCGGCCGATGACGTCGTGGCAAAGGAATTCAAGGCTGGCGCCGAGAACAAGGTCGTCAGCGATAATATTGAGACCGGCTGGCAGGGAATGGACATAGGCCCCGCGACTAGAAAGCTGTTTGCCGAGAAGCTCGCCGACGCAAAGACTATCGTATGGAACGGCCCGATGGGCGTGTTTGAAATGCCGCCCTTCGACGAGGGCACAAAGGCAGTCGCCCAGGCGGTCGCGGACGCAACAAGCAAAGGCGCCCGCAGCGTAATCGGCGGCGGTGATAGCGCAAGCGCACTAAAAAAATTAGGCCTCGACAAAAAAGTGACATATATCTCAACCGGCGGTGGTGCATCGCTGGAGTTTCTCGAAGGCAAAAAGTTCGCTTGCCTCGAAATACTCGACGAGAAATAATACCCAGACAGTGAAAATACCCGAATACCGGCAATAAGCAGAAAGGCATATGGTTAAATTGAGACTCCCCAAACCCGGAACTATCGAGATTAACCCATCGATATTAAGCTCCGATTTTGCGGCCCTGGCCAATGAGACAACCGTCATCAAGCAGGCCGGGGTAAAAATGGTACACCTCGATATAATGGACGGCCATTTCGTGCCAAACCTCACCATCGGCCCGCCCGTTGTCGCGAAACTCCGACTGCACAGTAATCTGTTCTTTGACGCACACCTGATGATTTGCGAGCCCAGAAAATACGCTCCCGCTTTTGTAAAGGCCGGGGTTAACCACATAACCTTTCACATCGAGGTCGAGAAAAGACCGGCCGAATTTATAAAGATACTACACGATATGGACATAACAGCCGGCATCTGTATCAATCCCGAAACACCGGTGAAAGCAATTGAAAAAGTGGCGCCGCTTTGCGATATGGTCCTGGTTATGACCGTGCATTCCGGCTTCGGCGGACAAAAATTCATACACTATGCTGCAAAAAAGATTCATACTGTTCGTAAAATCGTCGGCCCTGATATAAGGGTCGAAGTCGACGGCGGCATCGACGTTAAAACTGCCCCAATCGTCGTCGGCTACGGAGCCGACACGCTTGTAGCGGGGCACGCAATCTTCTCGAAAAAAGACCGCATCGCCGCAATAAAGGCACTTCGCAAGGCCTGCTGCGGGTAATTGACTCTGGAAAACTGTCGCTATTTCTGTTAGAATCCCGGCTGTCTTACCAATGTGATTGTATCACCAATTATGGCCAAGGAAACAAAGTCAAAATGGAACGGCTTTTCGCTTAAGCCGCGAAAGGATATGCCCGAAGGGCTATGGACGCGATGTCCCGCCTGTGAGCATATGCTCTACAAAAGCACCGTCGAGAAAAATCTCAACGTCTGCCCGGAATGCGACCACCACTTCCGCATAAACGCGCCCACTCGTATAAGCTACCTGGCAGATGAGGGTTCCTTTGAAGAAATGCAGGCCGAGTTAACAAGCAACGACCCGTTGGATTTCAACTTCAGGGGCACAACCTACAAACAGCGGCTAAAGGCCGACGAGCAAAAAAGCGGCGCAAAAGAGGCAATGCGAATCGGAAAGGCATTCATAAAAGGTCGAGGTGTGATGCTGGCCGTGATGGAGCCGAACTTTCTTATGGGCTCTATGGGTTACGTAGTCGGCGAGAAACTCTGCATGGCAGTCGAAAGAGCAATTGATGAATCGCTGCCGCTGGTAGCCGTTTGCTCCTCCGGAGGCGCCAGAATGCACGAAGGCGTTGTATCGCTGGGCCAAATGGCAAAAACCAGCGCTGCTTTAGCCAAGTTCGATAAGGAAGGTGGATTGTTCCTTTCAGTCCTTACCGACCCGACCACGGGAGGCGTAACCGCAAGCTTTGCAATGTTAGGCGATTGCCTTATCGCCGAGCCCGGTGCGCTCATCGGCTTTGCTGGGCCCCGTACCATCGCCGAGACTATCAAAGTCGAGCTGCCAGACGGTTTTCAGACTGCTGAGTTTATGCTCGAACACGGCTTCATCGATACGATTGTCCACCGCAAGGACCTCCGTAGTGAAATCGCCCGCCTCATCGACTATTGCCAGAAGTAACTCACCTTAACAGAAGCAATCCGCTGATTCTAACGCGCGTCTTGTCCCGCTACTGCCAGCACAAGCGCAAAAACCTTTGATGCACCTGCCTGTTTGAGAGTCTTTGCACACTCATTCAGCGTAGCGCCGGTCGTTTTAATATCATCGACAAGACAGACGCTACGGCCGGCAAAGGGATGTCGATAACGCACGGCAAAAGCACCGGCGACGTTCTTCTCCCGCGCGGCCGCACTGGGCATCGTCGGCTGTGCCTTTGTATAGCGGATTCGCACAAGGTCAGTGCTGATTTTAGCGGATGTGCGGTTTAGTCTTTTGGCAAGAAGCAGCGATTGATTATACCCACGAATGAGACGCTTGAACCAGTGCAGAGGTACCGGAACAAAGAAGTCGATTTCCTCATAAAACTGACTCACCTGCAAAGCGGAATCGGCCAGCCAGCCCGTCACCGAATCAAGCTCACTTCGACCTCTTTTGAAGACAAGAACAATATCCTGCAAACTTCGCGCGTAAATCCCGGCACGAGCAATGCCATCAAAATGAATCTCTTCGCCGGCGCACTTCGGACAAGTGCCCTCGTAAATTGCATATCGGCTGACATCCCGGCCGCAGCGCCTGCAGTAATCGGCTGAGCACACCGAAGCCAGCCCTCCCCAACAGTCTGCGCACAAAACACTGCCGGCCTCCACCATTTCCTGCTGGCAGTTGAGACACAAAGCAGGCCAGATTAAATGCCCCAGCCCCTGCAAGGCAGCAACGCTGGTTCGCTTAAGCAAACTTAGTGTCTGATTCCGAGCAATCATCGGCTCTAAGAAATTTAGTATTTAGCTTTGAAAACTCTTTCAGGGATTACAACGCTTGCAGGGTCTTTTACCGGCGGCAATCGCCTCTTCTCTGCTGCCGTAACCAACAAGGTTCTTCGGAGCAATTTGCTGTGCAAACGGACAATCCGGCTTATGGAAAACCTTGCTGTTCTTCGAGGCAACGTAACTTGACTCGATATTCTGCTGTTTTACGGATTTCGTATTAAACTCGACGCTTGACTCAGTGAACTCAGGGCCGATTTGGTTGACGTCGGATTGCTTCGCTACGGACCACGCGACGATAAACGCACGGGTTTGTTCAAGGGCAACAGCGGTAAGCGAACCGGGCAATTCCGCTGACGAAACCATACGCATAATTGGCTCATGTCTCCAAACATCGGCCATTATGTAATACTTGGAATTACGGCCAAAAAGAACCTTCTTTGAAAGGGAGACCTGAATGCGAAAAATAAACTGATTGGCATCTGCTAAACGAAACAGGTCGGTATCCAGGCGAAACTCAGAGGCATCAGGAGGGTGGAACCTAAGACCAGATGCAGAATCAAGCCGTTTTTTGAGAACTTCGGCCATCGGGGAATTTACATCCCCGCAGGCATTCATCCCTGCGTCTTTTAAGACGGCTTCGACTTTTTGCACGAGCCGGCTCACAGTCAACAAGTTTGGGTCAACCGGCCAATAAAATGAAGGATGTAATGCAACTGTAACATAAAGACAATTTATATCAGCCAGTGCGGGGTTCGGCTTGGCAATGAGAGGCAAGTCACGTGACGGCTCAGGTTGAGCGAAAACAGGTGTTGATAGAATAACGGAAAGAATGACCGGTGCGAGAAGGTGTGTGATTCTCATATTCGTATCCTCCAAATCTGAATCAGAAAGGTTCTATGCAATCAAGGCAAAGGCGTCTGTGACGGGCATACCTCCTTTTATGCCGAGCGCTTTGGCCTTTTCGTTTACCTTGAGGATTTTCCTATTTGTGAAGCGGTCAAGGGTACCGATGGGATTGTCCGGCGAGCTCTCCACAAGAGCCGCAGCAACACCATACCGCTGACAGGCCTCAACGTCGATGGCGGGGCACGCCAGAAAACCCTTCGAGCCGGTAACAATCAGAATGTTAAAGCCGGGCCACTTTGTCTGAACGCCCTCGACTGGTCCGTTCTCAGTATCAAACGTTTTCTTGTTGATTTCCATAATCCATCCCTCACAACAATGCGACCCGGCCATCACATATAGCGCACAGATAAAACTATTAAGTTTTTTTTCTGCCGCGTTTTTTTGCGGCTTTTTTACTGCTCTTTTTGGTAGTCTTTTTGACGCTTTTTTTGCTTGTCTTGCTGATGGTCTTCTTGCCGCTTTTCCTGTGGGCTTTCCCAGTTACTTTCCCGAGAGTTATCTTGCCGGCTTTCTTAAGTTTTTTCTTTCCGGCAGTTTTTTGGGCCGTTTTCTTAACCGCTTTCTTAATAGTCTCGCCAACAGTTTTCTTTGTGGCCTTTTTGCCATTTTTTTCACCCGCCTGCTTCTGCTTTTTGGCTCCCTGTTCCACCGGCTTTTGTACCCGATGCTCCGCCTTGCCGTGATGTACCGGGGGACCAAGCACAATCTCAATCTCAGTAACTCTCTCTTCGAGCAGTTCTTCGGTCTTTGCCTCGACTACCAGCCGCAGCAATGGTTCCGTATTGCTCGGCCGGCAGTTGAACCACCAGTCCTTAAAGCCAACGGTGACACCATCGAGCCAGTCGACTTGTCCTTCGCGGTATCTTTTCGCCAGCTCATCCATTTTGGCCTTTTTATCAGCAACCTCGAAGTTAATTTCCCCGCTGCCGAAGTACCTGCGCAGCGGTTCGATTATCGCACTTACCGCCGAATTGTTTTGCCCCACTATGTTGAGCATATGCACAAGGGTAATCAATCCCGAATCGGCGCAGTAGTTATCGCGGTAATAGAAGTGGCCTGAAAGCTCCCCGCCGAAGACGGCGTGTGAATCCCTCAGAGCTTTTTTCATAAATGCGTGCCCCACGCGCTCCCGCCGAGGCGTTCCGCCGTTTTTGATGATTTCTTCTGCAACCACCCGGCTCGAACGAAGGTCATATACTATCGTCGATTTCGGATGTTTCTTCAAAAAGTAACCCGCCATAAGAGCGGTCATCAGGTCGCAGCCGATTGTCCGACCCGTCTCGTCCACCATCATCAGCCGGTCACCGTCGCCGTCAAAGCATACGCCGAAGTCGCACTTTTCCCGGATGACTGCGCTTTTTACCTCCTCAAGATTCTCTTCAATCAGCGGGTTCGGGTCGTGCTTAAACGTGCCGTCATGTTTGAAATTAATCTCTATGATTTCCAAACCCTGCCCCGAAAATATAGCCGGCACCATTTTCCCAGCCATACCATTCGAAGCATCAATGGCTACTTTGAGCTTCCGCAGCTTGGGCCGCAGAAACTTCAGGACATGATTCTTATACTCGTCAATCAGGTCAAGCTTCCGGACCGAGCCGGTACGTTTGCCTTTCGTGTGCAGCAGCGATAGCGCTATATGCTTTATATCCTTCAGGCCCGTATCCTCGCCGACAGGTTTGGCGCCGGGGCCTGAAACCTTGAAGCCGTTATATTTTGCGGGGTTGTGCGACGCCGTCACCTGAATCCCGCCGCAAGTGCCGAGATGGTTGACAGCAAAGTAAATAAAAGGAGTATCCACCATACCTACGTCAATCACGTCGATACCTGCGGATGTGATGCCATCGGTAAGAGCTTTGACAAGCGATTCTCCGTGGGGTCGCATATCCCTTCCCACGCATATTGTCCGCGCGTTTGCCTGGCCTCGCTCAAAACCATGCAGCAGCACAGGCAAAAAACGAGCCGCCGCAAAGCCTATCTTCCACGCATCTTCCTCGTCAAACTGGTCGGGGTAGACGCCCCTTATGTCGTATGCCTTGAAAATTGCAGGGTCCATCAACTATTCCTTTCTCGTCCCAAAGTACACAAAATGCCCCAATGGCAATGAACAGATACTATAAAACGACACACGGCATCGTGTCAATGGTGGCTTGTGAATGCAGATAAACAGATATGGCTACGACTACTCCGCCCGGAGAGACTCAGGCACTTTCTTTACAAAATCCCTTATCTCGTCACGAATCCGGCGATATATATCGAGGGCCTCTTTCTCGCTGTTCGCCCCTTTTGCCAGCCGGGGCGGGTCGTCGAAGCCAATATGGAGAAGCTTTGTTTTACGGGGAAAGATGGGGCAATGCTCGTGGGCGTGGTCGCAGACGGTAATAACGTAGTCGAATTGGATATTCTTTAACTCGTCAACATGCTTGCTGTGATGGCTGGATATATCGACCCCGGTTTCGGCCATCACTTGAACCGCATTCGGATTCAGGCCGTGGACCTCAATGCCCGCTGAATAGGGCTCAATCACATCACCTTTGAGATAGCGGGCAAAACCCTCCGCCATCTGGCTCCGGCAGGAATTACCCGTGCAGAGAAACAGGATTTTAAGTTTCGGTTTCTTCATAAGCCGTCAAAAGACCTTTCATAAAGCTATACGCCGAGTCCCAGCGTATAGGCGAAAGTAAAATAGACACCAATGGCAAGAAAGATAATTCCAGTTATCCTGCGGGCCCAAAGCTCAAACTGCGTCACTTTATTGAATACCCGGCCCATCAAGTCAGCACTTATTGCAAGCAAAAAGGCAAAAAAAAGAACGGGTAAAGCCGTGCCCACACCATATACCGTAGGCAGCAACACTGCCGAAGAATGTTTCACCGAAAGCGGGATAAGCGACGCAAAAAACAAAACCGCGGAAACCGGACAAAATGACAAGGCAAATAGAATACCTATTAACAGCGCCCCCGCGAGACCAAAGCCGCCTGCACGTTTTTGACACCACTGGGCAACTTTGCCGGAGGAAAAACCAAATGAAAGCAGGTCGAGCAAAACCATTCCAACGAGAATCAGAACAGGCCCCAATAGACGGTTCATATATTTCTGCAGCCAGTGAGAAACAACAGGCATCGAGGACAATCCTTTAACCAGAACAATCGCCAGCAGTACATATGTCAAAGTCCGGCCAAATGTATAAAGCAGACCTGTGACGAAAACATAAGCTGGCCGACCAACCTTCCGACCTATGAAGGAAATTGCGGCAATATTGGTCGCCAGCGGGCAGGGACTAATCGACGTTAGGATACCAAACCAAAGTGCCGCACCCATCGCCAGGAATAATTCGCTCACTCCCGTGCCTCCGATGTGAATGCCATTATGCTTTCACGGATGTATTCGAGATATTCGTCCTTGTCTGAAACCAAATCCCATATCTGGTCGAGATTTTCCCAGTCGATCTGCCGGCCATCTATCATTCTCGAAAGGATAACAGACTTGGTAACAAGCTCATAATCTTTGATGAAGTGCTCATTGCCCGCGGTATCGACGTTGGTGGGCATCCATGTTATTTTCCCATCCGCGAGGTCTTGAGCAAAATATGTGTCGAGCGACTCTTTGGCGTAACTTTCGAGTTTATGACAGGTCGGGCAGCGGACATCGCCGTGAAAATAATAAACCACAATTTGCTGATTTGCCTCGGCCTCAGGCACATCAGATAAAACGATGGTCTGTGGAGCGGCCTGCGGGGCTGATTTACTTTCGCGGATAATCATATAGCCCAAACTGCCAGCAGCGAAAACAAGCAACGCCGCCGTAACGATTTTCTTTGCTTTCATTTACAAATCTCCCGATTAGCCAAGCAATTGTTTAATTTGTTCAGGCGAAGGGACTTTACCTGCGACCTTTACATGGCCGTCAACAACCAATGCCGGCGTCATCATTACACCGAATTTCATAATCTCAGTTATGTCGGTTACTTTTTCGATTTGGTATTCGGCAGCGAGCTGCTTTGCTGCAGCTTCGGCGTTTTCGGCAAGCTTTTTACATTTCGGACAGCCCGTTCCGAGTATTTGAATCCTCTTCATTTTAATCTCCCTGCTTCTTATAGAACCTGTCATCCGCGAGCTTTGTGGCCGGAAAATCGGCGGAAAGCCAGCCGATGCGTTTGACATCAAAGGAATCGAATTTCGGGATATACGGTTTTATATCCAGCAGCGGCGTCTGGTCCAATACATCAATGTCGGCAACGAAAAGAGTGCAGTTTTGAATCCTGATGAGCTTAACTGTGGAGATACCAATCGGATTCGGCCTGCATGGGGCACGGGTGGCGAACAGCCCGCGTTGCTTCTCATCCATAAAGGGCTTGACGGTCAGTTTCGTCTCGATAACCCTGTTAAAGTAATAAATCAGCCAGATTCGCTCGAAGCCATCCAAATCCTTTAAGCCTGCTGCATATTCTTGGAAAACCTCCACGCGACCTTCGGCACCGTTTGCAAAGGCCGGCTGAATCGGCGTGCCGGCCGCCTGTTCGAATGGTGAATGTATAACACCAATAGGTTCGACTTTCATAATTCCAAACCTTCCTTCCGGGCCATCAAAATTGCCCATGAACCAGTTTTTTTCTTAAATGCATCATTTTAAGAACTCACAACATCACACCGAAAAGCATTCCTGCAATCGTTGACATTACGATTACAAGCGATACATAGACCACAGTTTTCTGCGTGCCCATCACCGAGCGGATAACGAGCATATTCGGTAAGCTCAGCGCCGGCCCGGCCAGAAGAAGCGCTAATGCCGGTCCTTTGCCCATACCAGCCCCTATTAAACCCTGTAAAATGGGAACTTCAGTCAGAGTCGCAAAATACATAAACGCCCCCGCCACTGAGGCAAACAGGTTTGCCCATAGTGAATTACCTCCCACCGCCCTTTCCACCCAGGCGGAAGGAATAATGCCTTCGCGTCCCGGCCGGCCAAGCAAAAACCCTGCTACAACGACACCCAAAAACAAAAGCGGCAGAATCTGTTTGGCAAATCCCCATGTCGCCTGCGACCATTCGCTTAGCTCGCTTTTCTTAAACCACATCGCTAAAACAACAGCCAGCACAACGGCAAATCCGGCGGTGATAAGCCATTTTGCCGAATGAATCCAAGACCATAATCCTGTGTCACTTACCGGTTTTGCCCAGTTGGCGAAAACTAAAATGCCTACCAGGCTGGTAAAATAAATGGCGTTTTGCCAAAGCGGTTTGCCGGCTTCGGGCTCCGGAATCTGCATTTGATTGTTGGCTTTTTCAGTTTCTTCCCTGTGGTAGATTGCGTGCATCAAAAGGCCAATGACTATACTGAAAACAATAGCGCCGACGGCTCGGGCAATACCCAACTCAGGTCCAAGAATTCGTGCGGTCAAAATAATCGCAAGCACGTTTATCGCAGGGCCGGAATACAGAAATGCAGTCGCCGGCCCAAGACCCGCTCCCATCCGGTAAATCCCCGCAAACAGCGGAAGGATGGTGCAGGAACAAACTGCCAATACCGAACCCGAAACAGAAGCGACACCATAAGCCAGCACCTTGTTGGCCCGGGCACCGAGATACTTCATCACGGATGCCTGGCTGACAAACACCGAAATCGCGCCGGCAATGAAAAATGCAGGCACAAGGCAAAGAACAACGTGCTCCCTCGCATACCATTTGACAAGATGCAGAGATTCCGTTACCGCATTATCAAAGCGTTGCGTCCCTATTGGCAGGTAAAAACACGCAATGAAAACCGCCACAATAAGCGCCAGTTTCTTCCATTCACTTTTGAAATCCACAGAGTCCCCTACTTCAATACTTCCAGCAATCGACTGCTTTGTCTGGCCTGTTCTTTCAGAACTCCTGTGATGCAGGAGAAAAACTCCAAAATGCAGGGGCACTTAAGCTTATAGATTACATTCAGACCCTCTTTTTGATAATCGAGCACCCCGGCGTTGACCATAACGGACAAATGCCGTGAGACGTTTGAGCGTTCAGCACCTATGTGCTCCGCGATGTCGCAGACACATTGCGGACCATCTCTGAGGAAATCAATAATTGCGATACGCAGGGGATGTGCCACCGCCTTCGCTACTTCCGCCTGCCCTTCAAAAAGCAATCTCTCGTTCTTTTTGAACATCTTCATATTCCTTACGTTACTATGTGATTATTTACTCACGTAATATCAAAAAGGTTCTGACGGGTCGAGAAATTTTTTTGTTTTTTTCCGTCTGGCTGGCGTGAGACCGGAATTACACCGTTATACAAAATGGGGCCGACAAGCGGCCCCATTGACACACAAAAGCTGAGCGTAAGATACCATGCTTCTAAAATATCCAGATAACCCGCAGTCCCACCTCGGCTGAGCGGTTCTTGGGCTCGATTACCCCGTTGGCACTATCGGATTTCGCAATCCACCAGAGCCGAACAAAGGGCTCGATTGCAAAATCAACGCCCGGCTGA
>CAZQWM010000017.1:2478-5111 GCA_964597035.1 uncultured Pirellulales bacterium | reverse complement strand
CCGAACGGCATATACAGGTAATTCGACTCCCTTTCGTAGCCGAGAGGGTCGCACGACAGGTCATCGCGGAGATAACGATAGCCCAGACCCAGGTAAGGAGTTGTCCGCGCAATTTCGTTTGCAAAGTCATAGCCGACCATAGCCCTGAACTCGAGCGCAGCATCTTTGACGTCGCCGACTTCGTAAGGCGTGCCGTCCCAAAGCGCACCGTCATAATCAACTTCACCCCAACTGAATCTTGCGTCGCCTCTCAGCATCCAGCTATTGGCATCCTGTGGCCCGCCGAACAGCGGCTTTGACACAGGCGCTCGATAAATAGCCGAGGCATTGATGCCGTACATAACGCCATCTTCTTTCATATAACCGGGCTCTTTGTACCTGATATAGGAAATCTCAGGCGCAACTTCCCACCTGACCCGGCTCACTTTGGCGGTTGCATCCGGCTCCTCTGCGACCGCTACTACACACGACACCATCAGAATCACAATCGATGCACTCACTATTGCTCTGGGGAATTGACTGGGGGCTTTCATATTCGTTCCTTCCAAATATACTTTTTAGAAACCACTATTCCGATTCATAAACCAAAAGACGTTCCCCCGTTAATCGACATAAAACGGACACTGATTTAGAGGGATAATGCGTAAAATGGCAGATTGGCCGCTTATTTGGCCATTGTGGATTACAAACCGTAAGCAATCCCCATTTAATAGGTCCGATAAATGGCAAGCAGGGATTAAACACATCAGACTACCAGAGACACATAGCAGACAAAAAATTTAAGGGAAAAGATGACCGGGACAAAAGCTACTGAACAAACTGCGGGGGGAATGAAAACAGAGGTTGTCTCGCCGGCAAACGGCAAGGTAACCGATTCTTAATCAGTACTTTTTGCGGAGCCGTGCCGTGGGAATGTTGAGCAGCTTGCGGTATTTTGCGACCGTTCGACGTGCCAGCCCCGTTATGCCCGCTTCGGCGAGCCGGGCCTTTATCTGGTCGTCGCTTAGCGGCTTTGATTTGTCCTCAGCGTCGATGATTTCCTGTAATCTGGCCCTTATTGCCTCCCAGCTCTTTTCATTTCCCTGTGCGTCCTCGATACCGCCGCTGAAAAACTTCCTCAGCGGCAAAATCCCCCACGAGCACTGCACATACTTGCCCGCAACGGCACGCGAAACTGTTGCTATATGCACGCCGACATCCCCAGCAACTTTGGACATCGGCAAGGGCTTTAGGTAAAGCTGACCCCTGTCGAAAAACTCTCTCTGCCGACTGACAATCGAGCGGGTTACATTAAGCAGCGTATTTTTGCGCTGCTGTATCGCGTCTATTATCCAGTGTGCCGAACGAATGTTGTTCTGTAAAAACTGCTTTGCCTTTTCGCCGAGGCCTTTGCCGCCGGCCATCTTGACGTAATAATCGTTTATACGCAGCCGGGGCAGGCCGTCCTCCGCCAGCCGCACCATATAATCATCAGTCTCCTCAGAATACTCCACTATCACGTCGGCTGTAACAGGATGGTTATGA
Source organism: uncultured Pirellulales bacterium (assembly GCA_964597035.1). Lineage (GTDB taxonomy): Bacteria > Planctomycetota > Phycisphaerae > Sedimentisphaerales > Anaerobacaceae > Fen-1362. The sequence continues at coordinate 3,587 of CAZQWM010000017.1, read as the reverse complement.
TTTCTGCCAACCTGCAGCCCGGGTGAGGTATCGAACTTGCTCAGCCGTTCTATCTCGCTGTTGAGTCGCTCTATGGAACAGTCCATTTTCTTCGCTATTTCGGGCAGACGATTCTCAAGCAGCTCCTCCATATGCTCACTGACAAGCGCTTTTTCGAAGCTCGTATCCTCGCTGCTTTGCCTTAGCTGAATCAGCAGGCACTCCCTCAAGTCGCGTGCGCCGACTCCGGTCGGCTCAAGCTTTTGAACAAGCTCAAGCGCCTTGGTCAAATCATCAAGTGTAAAATCCGTCCGGTCCCTGTTGTGCAATTGCTCCAGGCGAACCGACAGATAGCCCCTGTCGTCGATGTAATCGATAATAATACTGCCGGCCTTTTTCACCGGCTCATCCGCCTCGACCAGCCGCCACTGGTCTTCGAGATAATCGTGCAGCGACTGAGGCGGTGCAGCGGTATTCTTTATCGCTTCGAGCTTCGGGTCCGGCTCATCCGGCCGCAGCCGGGCAAAATCGGCCTGCCGGTCGATATAATCCCGAAACTCCTCGTCCAGCGTATCTACACGCTTGAAATCCGTTACCGCCTGCTCCTGCGGCTGCACTTCCTCCTCAACCGGCGTCTCTTCCGGCCCGGGTGACTCATCCACCTCAAGAACCGGATTACTGTTCAATTCCTGGTCAATCCTTTCCTGCAAGGCCAGGATGGGAAGCTGGAGTATCTCCATCGACTGAATCATATGCGGAGCCAGCTTCATTTGCTGCTCCAGCCGCATTTGTCCTCGCATCTCCAGCTTCATCGATGCATAATCCGCAATTTCTGATAACCGTTCGTTCTACTGCCCATTTCTCTCTATTATATCAAATCGTAAGTCAAGTTTCGGCAAGATTCTCAACCGCCTGAAAACTTCCCAATTTAACAGTCAAAATCCTTGACTTTGCAAGTCCCATAAAGTATATTAGGTGTTGAGTGCAGCGGGAAATGTATGCGTACGAACGTTATTATTTTAGCTGTTAAGGAGAATAAAATGAACTCAAAAGGAACAAAATGCGCCCGCCGGGGCGGGAAGGGCTTTACTATTATCGAACTGCTCACCGTATTGAGCATTATCATCCTC
>CAZQWM010000017.1:0-2378 GCA_964597035.1 uncultured Pirellulales bacterium | reverse complement strand
TTCAACTTCGCCGACTAAAGACGTAATCACATAACAGGTTTTTTACTGCCGTGCGGGAGAAGAGAGCCGCACGGCAGTTTTGTTTCCTTGACAATTGAGACCGCTTCGGCCCGACCTTCAATCCCGACACGGCGCGGCTCGGAAGGGGCTCCTCGCATTTACGAAAAGCATCGAGTATCAGGCATCGAATAGTCGCAATTTTTCTTGCAAAGCCATTTCTTTGTGATAAATTTGCGGGCGAAAAGTTTCAGGGCAGGTAGCTCAGGTGGTAGAGCAGCGGACTGAAAATCCGCGTGTCGCCGGTTCAACTCCGGCCCTGCCCATTTGAATCGCTACCGGGATGAAGTTAAAAAAGCCCATTCCATTGCATAAGCAGCTCGGCTATTAACATCGAATATCCATTATATGACAGGAGATTAGTACTGATTCAAAGCATTTTTTAGGACCTTGCTGAACGACTGTTAAATCAGCACGCCCAAAGCAATGATTGTCAAGTTTATATATATCTTCGATTCATTGAATGATAACTGTAAACCCTCAAGGCGATGGAATATAGTGATTGGTAAATATGGATAATTCTACTTGACACGGCCTGGTAAAATAGGTAAAATAATCCTATTGTAAACCACCATTTCCCAAATGAGGGGTTTGAGAAAGCGAAAAGGGGACTAAAGCTAAATTTCGTAACGGAAGGGGAATTTTAATGAAAATGCTAAATCACCTTAACAGGACAATGCAACCGAAGCGCCTGTTCATCTACCTGCTCATATACACGATGCTGTTTTTCAGGACAACGCCTCGTGTCGCTTCGGCCCAGCCAAGCGGGTCGGACGTGGTGGATGGCTCGGCTTCTGTCGTCCAAAGCGGCAACACTACTACCGTAACATTAGAAAGCAACCGGGCAATCATTGAATGGGACAGTCTCGATACGCTTGAAGATGACATTCTTCGCTTCACAAAAGAAAGCGGCCGATTCGCCGTGCTGAACAAAGTCGTCGAAGGCGGCAAGACTTATTTCGACGGGAAGCTCTACGGCAATCAGGGACACATCTTCATCGTCAATCCCAAGGGCATAGTGTTCGGCTCGACCGCGTCCATCGATGCTTACAAGTTCACCGCATCGGCAATGGACATTATGACCTCCTCCACTGATTTTATGGCCGGAGCAGAGAACCTCCAGTTCGGCGGCGGCAGAGCGGAACTGGTCAACAACGGCAAAATAATCAGTGACCAGGTCCGCCTAATAGGAGACTCCATCGTCAATAACGGAACGATATTAAGCCCCGGCGGGCTTATAATTATGGCCGCTGGTGACAGCGTGTATCTCGGCCAGGAAAACAGCGACATAATTGTCGAAGCTGTTGTCAGCGACCCATCAACTCAAATAATTCAAAACAATAAAAACTTAGGCAGCAACTCAAACGGCTTGAACGGCTGCGTAATAGAAAAAACTGAGGGACCTGCCGTAATTCTCGCCGCAGGAGATATTTTCTCTACGGCCCTGACGGGAATAGAATCACTGCGAGCCGAGGCCGCCGGCAACGTCTCACTGGGCAAAGTATCAGCTGAAAGCATAATAGACGTCAAAGCGGTTGGTAATATCGAAGTTGACGGAGGGATGTCAGCGGGCAGCCCAACTCAAGACCAGGCGAGTGTCCGGCTCGAATCGACCCAAGGCGATATCTCAACAGGATACCTCAACGCCCGCGGCAGAAGTGATGCCTCAGTTGTCGTTATATCCGCCGGCGACTTGACCATCGAAGGCGATTGCTGCCACGGTGCTGTTTCAGCAAAAGCCAACAACGTGCCGAACGCAGATGCCGCCGAGGCACGTGTTTGCCTTGAAGCAGGCGGGTCTGTTAAAATCAACTACGGCATCGAAGCAAGGGCACACGCAAAGAAAGCAAGTGTCGCCGACATTCACATCTGCGCCGGGCGAAATACTCTTGATGAGGACCCGGGCAACATTGTTATAAATGCCCGCAACGGACGCGTTGAGGCCTGGGCACAAACCGCAGGGTACAACAGCATGAGCTCATGCTACAATCCCAAGCCATCATTGGGCACGGCTGACGCTACCATCACCATACACACTCCCGGCTCTATAAGCATAACCAGGAATGGTTGCGGCGCCCCCGTGCACGCCCACGCCAAGGTGGCCGGCAATGGTCTGGTCGATTTGGAGTCCTCTGGTGACCCGGCAGAAAATGACGAGCAAACCGAAGGCGGCGCACACGCAAAGATAGACATCCAGCCGAATTACGACAACAGCGGTTGTCCCGGCTGCGGCGATACTGATACGGATACCGATACCGACACCGATACCGACACGGATACCGATACAGACACGGATACTGACACCGACACGGATACCGATA
>CAZQWM010000016.1:0-38634 GCA_964597035.1 uncultured Pirellulales bacterium | reverse complement strand
TTGGCAGATTGAGAATGACAGATTAAGATTATCGGCGGCGGAAATCTTAATGGGATGCAGAATTGCTGGGGTGCGAAAATAGCGACTAAACTGAAACAGGAACTGGGGCTTCCGGGCGTATTTTGCATCGCCTCGGGTGCGATGATAAGCTCGGGACTGTTTATCCTGCCCGGACTTGCGTTTGCCAGGGCGGGGCCGGCCGTCATCGTCTGCTATTTTCTTGCTGGTCTTTTATCCCTGCCGGGAATGCTCAGCATTGCGGAGATGACGACGGCTATGCCCAAGGCCGGCGGCGACTGCTTTACCATAATTCGCTCGCTCGGCCCCGGCGTCGGCACAGTGGCGGGGCTGCTTAGCTGGTTCTCGCTTTCGATGAAAAGCGCCTTTGCCCTTGTGGGCATGGCTGTTTTCGCCCGATTGCTTGTCCCAATTGACAGGGACATAATTGCTGTCGCGTTCTGCCTGGTATTTCTGGCAATCAACCTGATTGGAATCAGAGAGGCCGGAAGAACACAGGTGGCTCTCGTGGCCGGCCTGCTGTTGCTTATGGTAGTGTTTGTCATAGTCGGTCTGAACAAGGTCACGGTTGACAACCTTGTCCCTTTTGCACCTCATGGCCTTAAGGGAATATTCTTTACCACCGGATTTGTGTTTGTCTCGTACGCTGGTCTTTTGAAGATCGCCAGTGTCGCGGAGGAAATCAAAAATCCCGCGCGCAATATCCCTCTCGGAATGATTGTGTCGCTTTTAGTGACGAGCATCTTTTATACTTTTATGGTTTTTATCACAATCGGTGTGCTCGAAGGCGACAAGCTGAGTCATTCGCTTCGGCCGATATCCGATGCGGCGGAGGTTTTTATGGGCACGCCCGGCAAAATCGCACTGGGCATCGCAGCTATTCTGGCTTTTTTGTCGACGGCCAACGCCGGTATTATGACGGCGGCACGGTCGCTTGTGCCGCTGAGCCAGGACGGCCTGCTGCCCGAGAAGGTCGGCAGAATCAACGCCCGCTTCGGCACCCCTCACAACGCGCTGCTTATTACGGGATTTTTTGTATTAGTGTCGCTATTTCTCAAGCTCGAAATACTCGTCGAGGCCGCTTCGCTTGTCCTTATCCTTACCAATATCCTTGCGTGCCTGTCGGTAATCATCCTCAGGGAAAGCCGCATTCAGAATTATCGCCCGGTTTTCCGCGCACCGCTGTATCCGTGGTTTCAAATCGCAGGGATAATCGGGTTCTGCTTTTTGATTTATGAAATGGGCAGAGAAGCATTCTTTGTGAGCTTGCTGCTTATAGTCGCCGGCGGTTTCGTATACTGGTTCTATGGCCGAATCAGAACCAACAGGGAATACGCACTTTTGCACCTGATTGAACGAGTCACCGCAAAAGAGCTTACCAGCTATTCGCTCGAAGAAGAGCTGCGGGAAATCATCAGGCAGCGCGACGACATCGTCAAGGACAGGTTTGACAGTATAGTAGAGAAGTGTGTTGTCTTGGATATAGACAAAGCAGTAAGCGTTGACGAATTTTTTCACACCGCCTCTGCCGAGTTGTCCTCTCGGCTGGGAATGAAAGCGGAAAAGATATATAAACTGTCTGTGGCCAGAGAGAAAGAAAGCAGCACGGTATTGAGCGATAGTCTGGCCATTCCGCATATAGTAATCGGGGACGAGCAGGTCTTCGACGTTCTTATCGCCCGCTGCAAAAACGGTGTTGTTTTTTCGGATAAGCATAAGCAGATTCACGCGATATTCGTTATCGCCGGCAGCAAAGACGAGCGGAATTTCCATCTTTATTCACTGTCCGCCATTGCGCAGATAGTGCAGGACCCTAATTTTGAGAAGCGGTGGACGGCAGCCAGAAGTATTGAGGCCCTTCGGGACATTGTCCTGTTGGGCAAGCGCAAGCGCCCGACGGCCGTGCAGCCGCAAAATGATTTCTGACATATATAATGCGGCAGACCGGCGGGTTATTTCCCAATGCAGAAACGCGAGAAGATTCTGTCTAACAGCCGCTCGTCGATATGGTGCCGCTCGATGCCGGCCAGTGAGTTGTGAGCAGTTCTGAGCATCATAGCGGCGACCTCATCATTGCCTGTGTTCAGCTCCCTGATTGTCTGTTCAATGTCTTTAATTGCTGCGTCGATGGCCTGTCTGTGCCGAGCGGTTAACGCTATACCGTATTTATCCTGACCAGCGGCGGGGGCGGTTATCCGTTCGGCAATCGAGTCGATAAGCTTTTCCAGACCAGTGCCGGCGTGAGCGGAGATGGGGAGGAAATCGCAGCCGAAGTGCGTTTTTAATTTTGCGAGCAACTCTGCGATATTCTCGTCGGCGATAAGGTCGGTCTTTGTTGCAACGGCAATGAGGTGCCCCGGCGTTATCAGATTCCACACGGCAAGGTCTTCGGACCAGTCCGCTCCTTCGACCTTGCTCAGGACAGGTTTGATAATGTCAACGCAGAAGATAACCACCGTCGCGTTTTGCAAAGCGCCGATAGCTGCCTGTTGAGCGAGTTCATCAAGTATCGTCTCGGCGTGCCTGGTCCCCTCGACTGGTTCGGCTTCGCTCACCACAGGTTTGCTCGGGGCAAGCAGTCCAGCGCAGTCAAACAGCACGCATCTGCAGCCGCCGAGGGTTAATTCGCCGGTGAGAACGTCCCGGGTGGTCTTTCGCTGATGAGAGATTATGCTGCGTTTTCTCCCAAGGAGCTTATTGAGCAGTGTGCTTTTTCCTGCGTTCGGTGCTCCGGCGATTCCCACGGCTGGTAAATCGAGAGTAGATTCACAGCTTACGGGGCTGGAAAGCAAATTTCGCAAATCGTCTATTAACCGGCCGAGTACATTGATTATTTTGGTCTGGTTTGCCGGCTCGATGTCCTCGGTGCTGAAGTCCAGCCGGGCTTCGAGCTGGCTGAGGCAATCGATGATTGCATCACGGATTCTTTGGCTGGTCTGTCCTAATCTGCCGGTAAGCAGGTTCTGTGCGGCGGCGAGCTGAACACTGTTCGAGGCGGTGATTATCTCGTTGACTGCTTCGGCCTGCGAAAGGTCGATTTTATTATTGAAATACGCCCTGGCGGTAAATTCGCCCGGTCCGGCCGGCCGTGTACCGAGACTTAAAAGCTTTTCCATTATCGCCTCAACGATAGCGGAATTTGCCCACAGGTGTATCTCCGCGAGGTCGTCGCCTGTATATGAGTGTGGCTGACGGAAAAAATACACAACTGCGTCGAGATTGACCCCGGCTGTTACTGAAATGTTGCCTTTTGTGATGCCGGGTTTATCAGGGACGGCCGGGGTGATAATCCTATTGAGCTTGTCAATTGTGTGCGGGCCGGCTATGCGGATAATCACCCTGTGGTCATTACTCGGCGAACTGACAGCGACGATTGTATCCTGTGGAGAGTACATTGAACGCGGCTGAAAAAATCAGCACTACATTTTGAAGAACGGTTTTGGTTTTTTCTTTTTGACTTTGCCGCCCGTTTTGCTTGTTACGGAAACCAGTCCCTGTTCAACCGCCTTTTCTTTTTCGCGGATGTGCTTGCGAATGATATACTGCTCAAGAGCGCCGGCAAAGACACTGGACATAATGTAAAGGTTCAGTCCGGATGGGGCCTTGTAGAGCATCAGCGGGAACAATAACGGCATCATTATCATCATCATTTTTTGCTGCTGGGCCATTTGCGAGTTGGCTGCTGTGGAGGATTGTGTTGGGCTAAGCTTTTGCTGCAAATAGAACGCAATCCCCATCAGAATCGGCAGCAGGTTAAACGAATCGAGCTTGCCGAACAGCGGCAATGTGAACGCCTTGAACCTGAACAAAGCGTCCGGGGCCGAGAGGTCGGTAATCCAGAAGGGCAGGAACGCCGCTCCCCGCAGGTCGATACTGGCGTAAATCGCGCCATACAGCGCTATCCATATCGGCATCTGCACGAACATCGGCAGCATTCCCATAATCACCGCCGATTGAGAGACGCCGTGTTTTTTCTGCACCTCGCCGATGTGGCGGTTCATCTCCATCATATCCTTGGAGTATTTTTTCCTGATTTCCTGAACCTCGGGCAGGGCGTTGAACTTGGAAAATTCGTTCATAGACACCTGGCTTTTCTTGGTCAGCGGATGGAGTATCAGTCTTACAAGGAAAACGAGGATTATGATTACAACTCCGTAATTGGGAATAAAAATGTACAGCCACTTCATAAGGGCGAGTATCCCGAAGCCAAGCGGATGTATGATGGCCGCGGGGCAGCAGCAGGCCATAAAGTCGATGGTCTGGACAAAGCCGAGCTGCTTGTATGTAGTGTTTTTGTCGAACAGGCCTTTGTCTTTGGGCCCGATGAAAAGCTGGAAGTTGAAGGTCTTCGAACTTTGCGGCAGGTCTGCGGCGTTTAGTTTGAATGTTGTAGTTTCAAGGTCGATACCGATGGTTTCGTCACCGCTGTCGCGCCGTGAGTCACCGTCGGGATTGGCATACCAGGCGAGCCGGTCGGCCACCCAGTTGCAAAAATTCGTATTCGGGTCCGCCTGTGGGACTACAATTGCGGCGAAATACTTGTTTGTTATTGCCGCCCAGAGAAAGCCGGCATTGCGAATGTCCAGCCGTCTTTTCTCCACTGTCTGCGCCTTACTTAGTTTTCTGGCGTCGATTTTAGTCGCGTCGATTTGTCCATCGGAATTTCTAAATGCGGCGACCGCCTTTCTGGCGTCTGTTCTGAGGTCTTCTTTTGCTATTCCCACCGGACCTTCGAGGTCGAATCGTATCTGCTGTTCGGTCGGTGAGAGGTTGTCAATTGTTATGCTGCAGTCGAGGTCGTAGATTCCGGGGGTGAGCTTATATGTCTTTGTGAGTTTTATTGCCGGGGTGTCGGTGGATTTATCGATTATTGTTGCCTCGAATCTGGCCGTCTGGACGCCGTTGGGGTCCTTTGTCGTGTCGAGTATTTTCCAGTCGAGCTTGTCGAGCCGAAGTTGCAGTCCGCTGTCGGGCAGGATGAGGGCCTCGTTGGCCATTGAGAAAGCCGGTGTTCCGTCGGGTCTGGTCGTCGGTGAAAGCAGAACGAGTGGCCGGGGGTATTCGGGGTTGCGGTCGTCGAATTCGCCCAGCGTTGCCTTGCTGATGGCTGCGCCTCGACTGGTCAGCTCCAGGAGGAACTTAAAGCCGGTGTTGGGGTCGAGCGAGCCGAGGGATATGCTTTTAGCGGGTCCGCCGACGGCGCTTAGCCCTGATAGAGGTGCGGGCTGCAGACGTGGTGTTTCTTTTTCGGCCGGCCGGGCAGGGGTCGTGGTGGTATCCGTTGCGCTTTGCAAGAGGATGCACGGCTGACTGTCGCAATTTGTAAACAACCTGGATTGAACTACCAGGCCTGCGCAGAGCAGAAAGAAAACGGACAATGTCAATACGACGATGGTTTTGTAGCTCATATTTTTCTATCTTCCTTCTTCGAGCCGGTCGGCGTTGAAAGTGTCGAGCTGTGCGATGGCCCTGATTTTTTCCGCGGTGGTCTTGTATTCATATTCGAGGCGGACAAAGTGAACTTCGTTGTCTTCGACGTAAACGTAGCTTGCGCGGTTGTCCCGGTCGCGTGGCTGGCCCACCGAGCCGATGTTGATGATTGCCTTTTCATCTTCGAGGATGGGGTACACGCCTCCCAGCTCCGTGGGCAGATAGAAATCGGGTTCGTCCAGAAAGACGCCCGGCAGGTGCGTATGGCCGACGAAGCAGAGGTGCTTGACCCGCTCGAAAAGCACCCGGACTTTGACGGGGTTGGTATAGACGTCGTCGGGGAAAATGTACTCATTAATCGGCTTTCGGGGCGAGGCGTGGATAAAATCTATGTTGGCGGCAATGTCGCCAAGCTTTACCCGCAGCGTTTTTCGCATCGGCAGTTTGCCCAAGAATTCCCATCGCTTGTCCCTCAGAGGCTTGTCCGGTTCTTCCTCGAGGTTGAATCGCGTCCAGAAGCTGGCCTGCTCGGCGCCGTAGTTGAAGTTGGTCGGCTCATACAGTGTCGCGTAATCGTGGTTGCCCATGACGCACCATTTGGTCTTGTCGATAACCAGGTCGAGGCACTCCCGCGGGTTGGAGCCGTAGCCGATTACGTCGCCGATGCAATAAATCGTCTTTATCCCCCGGTTCTCGATGTCGGCAAGAACGGTCGTCAGGGCTTCGATGTTCGAATGTATATCGCTAATCAGCGCAAACATAATTCAATTACCTCTGCGGCTTCCCGGCTTTCGCTGCACAGTACGGAAATATCGTTGTTACGCAAATCCTACTTAATAGCAGCAAACGCGAAAAAAAGCCAGAGTATTTGTTGTTTTTTGCCCGATGTTCGGTGGGTATGTTCCGGGCATGTGCGTGTTTTGCGCCTGCCTGCTATTTGGTTGCTTCGTGCGCGAGTGCTGATATAATACGCCGGCGGCGGCAGAATTACCGATTGTTTCAGCAAGGGGACTGTCTTGACGGACAATAGTTATTTACTCGAGACTCGTGAGCTGGTGAAGAAATACTCGGGCCGGGCCGTCGTTAACGGCGCCTCAATCGCTATTGCGCATAACAGCATTGTCGGCCTGCTCGGCCGAAACGGCGCCGGCAAGACGACCACCTTCCGGATGATTGTGGGGATGATTACCCCTACATCGGGGCAGGTTATTTTCGACGGGACGGATATCACAAAGCTGCCTATGTATAAAAGGGCCCGGCTGGGAATGGGCTATCTTTCACAGGAGCCGAGCATCTTCCAGCGGCTCAGCGTCCGCGACAACCTTTGTGCCATTCTCGAAACAATGGCAATCACAAAACAGCAGCGAAACGAGCGGGCCGATATGCTCATTGAGCGCTTCGGACTTTCCGAAGTCACAAACAGCCAGGGCAGGTTCCTTTCGGGCGGGGAGCGCAGAAAGCTCGAGATTGCCCGTGCGATGGTGACCGAGCCGTCGCTGATTCTGCTCGATGAGCCGTTCAGCGGTGTTGACCCCATTACCGTGCAGGACTTGCAAAAAGATATTCGCCATCTCGTCGGCTCCGGCGTAAGCATTCTGATTACCGACCACAACGTCGAAAGGACACTGGAGGTCGTTGACAAGGCCTATATCATAGACCATGGCAAGGTCCTGGCCGAGGGCACGCCCGCGGAAATTATTCAAAATGAAACCGTGAAAAAAGCATATCTCGGCAGCACATTCGACGGCGACGAATATGACTGAAATTGACTTTGACAAGTGTGGAATCACGCATTACCCGGCGAATGTGCTGTGCGGGCCCGCGCAGCCGGTAGAAAAAATCGACGATGGTATTCGCCGGCTTGTTGAGAAGATGACCGATATTATGATTGAGAATAAAGGTGTCGGGCTGGCGGCGCCGCAGGCGGGCGTGCCATTGCGATTGTTTGTCATTTCCTTAGACGGCAGCAGAGAAAACTTGCGTGTTTATATAAATCCGACGGTCAAGGTCGAAGGCCGAATCGAGCAAAACGAGGAGGGGTGCCTGTCGGTGCCGGGCATATACACGAAAATCAAAAGATACAGCAATGCAACGGTGACGGCCACCGACCTTGACGGCAAACCGTTCACCGAACAGGCCGAGGGTTTATACGCCCGGGCGCTGCAGCATGAGTTCGACCACATCGAGGGCCTAACCATCGTTAATCGGCTGTCCACCACCGCCCGAATAGCTCATCGAAAACAGCTCAAGAGGCTCGAAGAAAAGCATAATATCGAGAGTTCATAACCCTCTCTGATACTGCGGAGTGCAAATGAACATCGTTTACCTCGGCAGCGGCCGGTTCGGTTTGCCTTGTCTGGATGCAATTGCTGAATCGAGCCACGAAATAACCCTTGTAGTCACTCAGCCCGCTCAACCTGCGGGGAGGGGACGAAAGCTGGCGCCGACACCCGCTGCACAATGGGCGAAGGGAAATTCCGTACCTGTCGTTGAAACGCATGATGTCAACGCTGCTGAAATGGTTGAGCTGCTCAAAAGCTACAGGCCGGACCTTATTGTTGTAATTGCCTTCGGCCAGAAAATAAGCAGCGAACTTACCGCCGTCCCGCCAAAAGGTGCGATAAACGTGCACGCTTCGCTTTTGCCCAAGTATCGCGGGGCGGCGCCCATCAACTGGGCGATTATAAACGGCGAGACAAAAACCGGGATAAGCATAATAACCATTGCTGAACGTATGGATGCTGGTGACGTTCTTGCGCAGGCGGCGACTGAGATACGGCCTGAGGAGACGGCCGGAGAGCTTGGCGACCGGCTGGCTCAGCTTGCCGCGCCGCTGCTTATTCAAGCAATCGATGAAATTGCCGCCGGGACCGCCACATTCGAAAAACAGGACGAATCGAAAGTAACTCGCGCCCACAAGCTTAAGAAATCCGACGGCTTTCTGGATTTTAACGAGCCGGCTGAGCTGCTGCACAGAAAGATAATGGGTTTATGGCCTTGGCCGGGCGCAGCCGCCGTCTATAAATCTGAAAAATCAGGCCGGGTCGAGCGGGTGACCTTCGCCAGGGCCGACGTTGTGCGAATGCCTCATCCTGAAAATCTTGCTCCCGGCTTAATTGACGAAAACCTAAACGTCGTCTGCGGCAGGGACCGGCTGCAGATTATGCGATTAAAGCCCGAAAACTCCCGCTTGATGAGCTTCGCGGATTTCATCCACGGCCGGGGCGTTACTCCGGGCGACTGTTTTGTCAAAATCGAAGAATAAGTGGTGAGCAGAGTCGAACCAAATATGTCCCTGCCTGAACCTTCAACCGCTCGTGCAATCGCCGCCTTTGTCCTGACGCAAGCCGACCCCCGAAAAGTTGAAGTTACACATATATTGTCTGATTATCTAAACCGCACGGACCAGCCACGGCGTGCAACCGACCTTGTATTTGGCGTGATGAAGAATCGCTCTTTGATTGACGGTGTCATCGAAAAAGTCTCCGCAGTCCCTGTCGCAAGAATCTCGCCTGAAATCCTGAACGTCATCCGCGTTGCTATATATGAGCTAATCTACTGTCCGCTTACGCCTGAGCATGCTATTGTGAGTCAGGCCGTTGAAAACGCCAAAGCGGTTGCCGGCCGCAAGCAGGCCGGCTTTGTCAATGCCGTGCTCAGGCAGACCACCCGTCACATCGAAGCCCATGAAAAGTCGCTTGGAGATGCTCCCGCCTCGCGCGTTATTCCGCAAAATATGCTGACCGGCTGTCAGTTCGATTTGGATTTGCTTGATGACCCGCAGCAATCGCCAATCTATTATCTTGCCGGTGCCTTTTCGCTGCCGCAGTGGCTGGTTGAGGGCTGGCTCAAAACCTACGGCCCTGAAAAGACCCGGCAAATCTGTTTTGCTTGTAATCGCAGGCCGAGTATCTACCTGCTGCCCAATATCCTCAAGACCACCGTTGAAGAACTTCTTGAAAAATTGCAGGGCCGGGGCGTGCAGTGTAAGCTGGTTGCCGAAATGGATATGATACGCCTGGACAGTCCCGGTGCGATTTCATCGCTGCCCGGTTTTGATGAGGGACTTTTTACCGTGCAGGATATCTCGGCTGCGACGGTCATTAAAACTTTGCAGCCCAAATTCGAATGGTCGATTCTGGATTTGTGCGCCGCGCCCGGCACAAAGACGGCTCAGCTTGCGATAGCGACAGGCGGACGGGCAAAAATAGTGGCAACCGATATTGACGGGCAGCGTTTGAAAATGGTCGGGCAAAACATATCACGCTTGGACATCTCCGGCAGCGTTGTTGCCGTCGAATATGCCGACCTCGATGAATATATAGGGCGGTGCGGATGTTTCGATTGCGTATTGGTTGATGCTCCCTGTTCGAATACCGCAGTAATGGCCCGAAGGCCAGAGGTGCGGTACCGTCTGATCACCCGCGTCGTTGAGGCCCTTGCCCGAACCCAGCTTGATTTGCTGCTCAGAGCAAAAGAGCTGGTAAAGCCGGGTGGTATTATCTGTTACAGCACCTGTTCGATACAGCCCGATGAAAACAATTTTGTTGTAAGACGTTTTCTGGCTGATAGTGATTTTGAGCCTGGGTTCGAGAAGCTGACGCTGCCGTCTGCCGAAGGTTTTGACCACGACGGCGGTTATGCGGCGGTTGTAAGAAGGCCCGGTACGTAGCCCGGCCCGTGGGTTGAAGTAAACTGTTTTTTTTGCCTGTTTGCGCTTGACGGGATTTGGTTTTATTGATAATTGTTTGAAAACTGCCGGCGCAATATCGGTTTGCCGGGTTAGTGGTATCGGCGGGACGCAGCGCCGGCTGATTGGGCAGTTTATCGCGATATTGAAAGGAGGCCATTATGGCAAGGTTGGCATTTATCACGTCGGTTATAGTTTCCATTGTTGTGCTGGCAGGATGCAGGGGCATTGACACGGGCAGGGCTCAGATACTACCCGCGCAGGCAAGCTCGGTTCCCGGTCCTACAATTGATATCAGCAGAAGCAATGAAGTTGATTTGGCCGAGCAGATGGCCGTCAATCGGCAGGCCTATCAACGGGGGCTGGAGCTTCTGGTGCAGCATTACACCAAGACCGGTAACAATATGAAACTTACCTGGGCGGAGAAGGAGCTCGATGCGTTTAATTCGATACCGAAGTACGACTACGTTGTCGAAGCGACGGTTGCAGGCCCGGGTCTCAGGGCCAGCAGGTCGATTCCGGAGGCGGACTATCTGTATAACGATGCGGTCCGGCTCGAAGAGCAGGCAGGGCAGTTCCTCGTCATCAAAAATGCCAACCTGCTGCGCGTGGCGCTGGATAAATACAACCAGTTGATAAGCAAGTTTCCGACCAGCGATAAAATCGATGACGCCGCCTTCAGAGCGGCCGGAATCTACGAGCATTTCAAGGATTACACCATAGCAGTCCTGTATTATCAAAGGGCCTATCAATGGGACCCGGAGACGATTTATCCCGCAAGGTTCAAGGCGGCTTTCGTTCTCGACCAGCACCTTCATAGAAGGGCCGAGGCGCTGCAACTGTATAATGAGGCGCTTGCGCGTATAACAAGGATTGACCAGCACAGAGAGTGGAGGGAGTATGCCGAGAAGCGGGTCAAGGTGCTGACCGGAGAAATCAAGCCCGGGCAAGAGCAATAACGTCGAATAATAATCATGCGCCCCGCGGGAATTATCGATGCCGGGCGCCGGCAGGGCCAAAGGACAACAGGCGGTTTTTGTCTTAAATAATCGGCTGTCTCTTCATCCCCGCAGCAGCTTCATATCACGGCCGGAACAAACGAATTGGGAGATTGACAGGGCTGTTTTGTGCGCATATAGTTAGGTTTTTCTGGCCTGGACGAAAGACCGTTTGTTCACGGACGGAGTTTGAAGGGATTTTGTTATGAAACTCGACCGGAAATTGAAGATGGGAATGGTTGGGGGCGGGCCGGGGGCCTTCATTGGTGACGTTCATCGTAAAGCATCTCGGATGGATGGAGAAATTGAGCTTATAGCAGGCGCTTTTGATATAGACCCGGCCAAATCCGTAAAAATGGGCAAGGAGCTTGCCCTCGAGCAGGACCGCGTTTACAACACATACTCTGAGATGCTCAAATCCGAGGCGAAACTGCCCGAGGGTGAGAAAATCGATTTTGTCGCGATAACAACGCCTAACAACTGGCATTTTCCGATAGCGAGAGACTGCCTCAAGGCCGGCTTTCACGTTATGTGCGAAAAGCCGATGACAATGACATCCAAAGAGGCGAAGCAATTGCAGGGGCTTGTCGAAAAGACCGGCAGGGTATTTGGCCTGATGCACAACTATACCGGCTACCCTATGGTCAAGCTGGCACGGGATATGGTCGAAAAAGGCGAGCTTGGAGCGATTCGAAAGGTCATCGTGCAGTATCCGCAGGGCTGGCTCGCTACGGCGCTCGAGAAGACGGGGAGTATACAGGCCGGCTGGAGGACAGACCCCAAGCAGAGCGGCGCCGGCGGCTGTGTCGGCGATATCGGGACGCACGCGGCAAACCTGGCTGAATACATCACGGGTCTGGAAATTACTCACGTCTGCGCGGAGCTGACAACATTTGTCAAAGGGCGCCGGCTCGATGACGACTGCAACTGCCTGCTTAAGTTCGACAACGGGACGAAGGGCATACTGCACGCCAGTCAGATTTCGATAGGAGAAGAAAATAACCTTGCCATCTGGGTTCACGGCCGGAAGGGCAGTCTGGAATGGCACCAGGAAAATCCCAACTACCTGTATACAAGGGCGATGAGCCAGCCGGAAAGGGTGTGGAAACGAGGTAATGACTATGTTGCCGCATACAGTGCCGCGGCCGGCAGGAACACTCGTTTGCCTTTTGGACACCCGGAGGCGTTCATAGAGGCCTTTGCGAATCATTACCTTAATTTCGCCGAGACGGTCAAATGCGTGATAGCGGGCGAAAAGCCAAACAAGCTCGCATTGGATTTTCCGGGCGTTGAGGATGGCGTTCGCGGTATGCTGTTTATCGAAACCGTTGTCGCCAGCGCCAAAAGCAAACGCAAATGGACGCCGATGAAAAAATAAACACTGATTTTACCGCGGTGAAAATTATAGGAGATTGTGAAAATGGCAAGACCTGTAACACTGTTCACAGGACAATGGGCGGACCTGCCGCTTGAGGTTTTGGCCAAAAAGGCGGCAAGCTGGGGATACGACGGACTGGAATTAGCCTGCTGGGGCGACCACTTCGACGTTGATAAGGCCCTTCAGGACGACAGGTACTGCCAGGCAAAACGCAGAATGCTGAAGAAATACGGGCTTGAGGTCTATGCCATATCGGCGCACTTAGTGGGTCAGGCGGTATGCGACAGAATCGACGAGCGGCACAAGGCAATATTGCCTCCGGATGTCTGGGGCGACGGTGAGCCGGAAGGTGTTCGCAAAAGAGCGGCACAAAAACTTATCGATACGGCCAAGGCGGCGAAGAAGCTGGGAGTCAAAATAGTCAACGGCTTTACCGGCAGTTCAATCTGGCATCTGCTTTATTCGTTTCCGCCTGGGTCGCAGAAGATGATTCAGGCCGGTTACCGGGACTTCGCGAAGCGGTTCAAGCCCATCCTCGATGCGTTCAAATCGAAGGGCGTTAAGTTTGCGCTTGAGGTTCACCCGACGGAGATTGCCTTCGATATCGCCTCAGCACAGCGTGCGCTCGAGGCGGTGAAGAACCACCCGGCATTCGGGTTTAACTACGACCCGAGCCATTTGGGCTATCAGGGCGTAGATTATATAAAGTTCATACGGGCGTTTGCGGGCAGGATTTTTCACGTGCATATGAAGGACGCCTGGTGGGGTCACGGCGACGGGACGGTCGGTGTTTTTGGCGGTCATACCGAGTTCGGCGACCCGCGACGTTACTGGGACTTTCGCTCAATCGGTCACGGCGATATCAAATTCGAGGACATTATTATCGCGCTGAACGATATCGGTTATCGGGGGCCGCTTTCGATTGAGTGGGAAGACAGCCGGATGGACCGCGAGCACGGGGCTAAAGAGGCCTGCGAGGCGATAAAGAAAGCCGATTTCAAGCCGTCGGGATTGGCCTTCGATGCCCAGTTTTCTAAATAAAGACCACGCCGGATAATTGGTAATTACAGGTTGGTGATGTTAATGAATCGTATTATGAATCGGCGCCGGCTGCTCAAACGGGCGGCCGGTGTCGTGGTGGGAAGCATCGCTTTTCCTTACGTTATCCCCGCGAAATGTCTCGGTGCAGACGGCTTCGTTGCGCCGAGCAATCGGATTACGATGGGCTGCATCGGCGTGGGATGGCAGGGTGGGACAAATCTCAGGACGTTTTTGGTCGAGCAGGATTGTCAGGTTGTTGCCCTCTGTGATATTGACGGGAACCATTTACAGGACGCCGTCAACCTGGTTAACGAGCATTATCAAAATACCAACTGCGTCGCTTATGCTGATTACCGCCGGCTGCTTGCCCGCAAAGATATCGACGCCGTCGTAATCAGCTTGCCGGACCACTGGCATGCTATTGCGGCTGTCGAAGCCGCAAGGTCGGGCAAGGACATTTACGGAGAAAAACCGCTTTCACACGATTTGAAGTCGGGCCGGGCTATTTGCGATGCAGTGCGCCGATACGGAAGAATATGGCAGACTGGTAGCTGGCAGCGGTCGGAGAGGCAGTTTCGGTTTGCGTGTGAGCTGGTTCGCAACGGCCGGATAGGAAAAGTGAAACAGGTTATCGTGGCCCTGCCTGACGGCCACAGGGATTTCGAAGGTACAAAGGGCCAGGAGACGTTCGGCCCGCCGCCCGAGGAGCTTGACTATGACCGCTGGCTCGGCCCGGCGCCCTATGCGCCGTATTGTCCCGCACGCGTTCACAAGAACTGGAGATGGAACCTCGATTACGGCGGCGGGCAGCTTATGGACTGGGTCGGCCATCATATTGATATCGCCCATTGGGGCCTGGGCCTGGATTATACCGGCCCGGTGGAAATAGAGGGTCGCGGTGATTTTCCGCCCGGCGAGGTCTGGAACAGCCCGACGGAATTCGAGATGAATGCGAAATACGCAGATGGGCTTACAATGCTCATTTCCAGCAGGGTAAAGTTTCCGATTCACCCCGGCTGGCCGGGTGCTACAGGCACCAAGTGGATAGGAGAAAACGGATGGGTTTGTGTTTCACGGGCCGGAATGGATGCGCGGCCTGCGGAGCTGCTGAGGGAAACGTTTGGGCCGAACGATATACGCCTTTACGACTCACCGGGACACTGGCGTAATTTTCTCGACTGTGTGAAGAGCAGGCAAACGACTATAACGCCCTGCGAGATTGCGCACCGCTCGGCGACGCCGGGCCATTTGGGGCAGATTGCGATGCTGCTGGGACGAAAAATTCGTTTCAATCCCGACACCGAGGAGATAATTAACGATGCGACTGCCGCGAGCTTGCTTGGGACACCAATGCGCAGCCCCTGGCATCTGTAGCAGGTATTAAATAAGGCATGAAAAAGAGGACGTACAAAGACAGCATCAGCCGACGTCGGTTTCTGAAGACCGCAGCCGGGACCGTTGGCGGCGCGATAGTATTTCCGTATGTTGTTCCTTCTTCGGTATTTGGCGCCGACGGTTTTGTTGCGCCGAGTAATCGCGTCGTGATGGGCTGTATCGGGGTCGGAAGCCAGGGTACCTGGGATATGCGGGGATTTTTGGGCAGGCGGGAAGTGCAGATTGTGGCTGTTGCCGACGTGGACAAAAGGCATCGGTGGGCGGCGAAGAGAGAGGTAGATGAAAGGTACGGCAACACGGATTGCGAAATGTACCTGGACTTCCGTGAAGTAATTGCCCGTGACGATATAAATGCACTTATGATTGCGGTGCCCGACCACTGGCATTCGATACCTGCGATTATGGGCGCCCGTGCCGGCAAGGACATACACGCTCAAAAACCACTTGCCCGAACCGTTCGTGAAGGCAGGGCGATATGCGATGCAGTGAGGCGATACGGCATTGTCTGGCAGACCGGCAGCCAGCAGCGCTCGGATTATAGCTTCCGGCGTGCATGCGAGCTGGTCCGCAACGGCCGGATAGGCAGGGTGTCCAGAGTCGAAGTAGGCCTTCCGACCGGATACGGAGGTCAGAATAATCCCGTGCAGCAGGTATCGCAGTGGGTGGACTGGGATTTCTGGCTGGGGCCTGCACCCTGGGTGCCGTATAGGGGTGTTATGCACTGGGACTGGCGATGGATTATGGACTACTCCGGCGGACAGCTCACCGACTGGGCGGGTCATCATATAGATATCGCTCACTGGGGATTGGGGCTTGACCACACCGGCCCGGTTGAAATAGAAGGCAAAGGTGTCTATCCGGAAGACGGCATATACAATGTCCCTGTGGAGTACAGGATTATCGCCAGATACGCCGACGGCCTGGAGATGATAATCGCCAATGACAAACAGCAGCCCCACGGAATGGGCGCCTGCTGGTATGGTGAGAAGGGCTGGATTCACGTCAATCGTGCCGGACTAAATGCCAACCCTGCTTCGGTTTTGCAGGAGGTAGTCGGGCCCGGCGAGATTCACCTGTATGAAAGTAGCGACCACCAGCAAAATTTCCTGGATTGTATCAGGAGTCGCAATGTTACTGTTGCCCCGCCGGAGGTGGCGCATCGGGCGATAAGCGTTGCGCTTCTCGGCGAGATTGCGATGCTTACCGGCAGAAAGCTGCGGTGGGACCCTGATAAAGAGGTTTTCATCGGTGATGATGAGGCCAACAAAATGCTGTCCCGGCCGATGCGAAGCCCGTGGCATTTGTAAGTTGAGCGGACTAAGATTGTGTATAAAATGATTGGAATTCGAGAAATGCAAAGGGGAAAAAATGAATCGTAGAGCTATAGGACGGGGCCTGTCAGTCGCTATCATTGTCTTGTTCGTCGGTGTTTTGCTGGTAGTCTATACGGAAAATGTGCTCGGCGTCGGCTCTCCAAAAGAGCTTCGGCCGCTTAAGACTAAGGAGGTAGCGCTTATGGAAAAGGCAATGTCTGATGTAAAGGCCAGGGCGACGCCCGCGAAGCCGAGAAAAATTTTGGTGTTCTGGCTGTGCAAGGGATATTTTCACGAGTGCATACCCGTTGCGAACAAGGCGCTTGAGCTTATGGGCGAAAAGACGGGGGCATTCGAGGCGGTAACCAGCGACGATATGGCGATGTTTACACCTGAAAAGCTGGCTGAGTTCGACGCGGTTGTGTTCAATAGCACGACGCAGCTCGAATTCGAGGACCCGAACCAGCGGCAGGCGTTGATGGATTTCGTCAGGGGCGGCAAAGGAATCATAGGCCTGCACGCGGCAACCGACAACTTCTATAGCTGGCCCGAGGCCGCCGAGATGATGGGCGGGACATTTGTCGCTCATCCGTGGACGGCGGGGGGGACCTGGGCGATAAAAAATGCCGACCCGAACCATCCGCTGAACGAGGCGTTCGAGGGCAGGGGCTTCAAAATAAGAGACGAGATTTACCGCATAAAGCAGCTCAATCTCAGGCAAAACTGTCGCGTCCTTTTGACGCTTGATTTGGACGATGAGGCAACACGCAGTGCAAAGGGCGTCGAGGAAAGCGACCGTGATATGCCGGTAAGCTGGATAAGAAATTTCGGGCAGGGCAGGGTGTTCTACTGCGGACTCGGGCACAATAACCGTGTGTACTGCAACCCTGCCGTGCTGCAGCATTATCTCGACGGAATCCAGTTCGCACTGGGAGACCTTGACGTGGATGCCTCGCTGGCTGCCGGAGGACAAGAGCAAAAATAGGAATCGAATCTTACTGAGAAGTTTCGATATCGCAGTTGAGAAAGGAAGCAATTATGAATCGCTGGGTCAAAGTTGCAGCAGTGACAGCTATAATTTTGTTCGTCGTGTTCGCGGAAAGTCGGGCACTTGCCGCGACGGACGTGAATGCCTTTAGCCGGATGCTTGGCAAAATTAAGACGTATGATTTCGGGGACAGCCGAGCGGATATTATCAAAGCCGAAGATATGATTCGTGAATCCGCCGGCCGGCCCGAAATGAAGGATATTGAAAAGCAGCTTGACGATTTGCTCAAATCCGACGCGACTTACGCGGCCAAAGACTTTGTCTGCCGGCAGTTGAGCGTCGTGGGGACCGAGGCGTCCGTGCCTGCGCTGGCGCCGATGCTGACCGATGCGAAATACTCGGATATGGTCAGGTATGCGCTCCAGCGCATCGATGGTGCCGCCGTCAATGAGGCATTGCGTGAATCGCTGCCGAAAGCAACCGGCAAGGCAAAAGTCGGAATAATCAACACGCTCGGCGTTCGCGGCTGCACAAAAGCGGTGCCGGCCCTGGCTGGGCTTATGGGTGATGCCAACGAGACGACGGCGATTGCTGCTGCGGCGGCTTTGGGCAATATAGCCGACCCCTGTGCCACGGCGGCGCTTGCCAAAGCCAAAGACAAGGCCGCCGGCGCACTGCGGCTGCAGGTGCTCGATTCTTATCTACGGTGCGCGGACCGGCTTGCGGCCAAAGGTCAAAAGGACGCGGCCTCTGTGATATACAAGCAGTTGAACGCGCCTTCGGAGCCGCTGCCCGTTCGAACAGCAGCAGTTTGCGGCGTGATTATGACAGCCGGAGACAGGACCAGCGATGCGATTGTCGAGGTCCTTAAATCAGGTGACAAGCCGATGCAGACGGCTGCGTTCGGTGTTTTGAAAAATGTCGCAACAACAGATGTCGTCAAGGCGGCGGCCGGGGAGCTGCCGAATCTGGCGCCCGTGCAGCAGGCGCAGTTGCTTGCGGCACTTGCGGATTGCGGCGACGGGGTTGTGCTGTCGGCTGTTTTGTCGGCTGCGAAAAGCGATGACGAATCAGTCCGCGTCGCGGCGCTGGCTGCCCTCGGTGTGCTCGGCAATGCAACGACGGTTGATTTACTTGTTCAAACCGCTGCGGCTGAAAGAGGGGCTGAGCAAAGGGCCGCCCGTGAGAGCTTGTATCGTCTGCGAGGGTCTGATATCGACAGGGCGGTTGTTGACAAACTTACCGATGCCGAACCAAAGATAAAAGTCGAGCTTATCCGCAGTTGCGACCAGCGCCTTATAGCAGATTCGACGCCTGCCCTGATAGAAGCCGCACGGGATACCGATGAGCAGGTCAGAGTCGAGGCAATCAAGGCGTTGCGGACTACGGCCGGGCCGGGTGAATTGGAGACGCTGATTGATTTGTTGACGGCCGCTTCGGGCACACAGCAGGCAGAGCTTGAAAAGACCGTCGTTGCCGTGGCCCGCAAGATTCCGGCGGATAAGAATCCCGCTGAAAAAGTGCTCGCAGCGTTATCCGTGGCAAAGGGTACGGATGCCAAATGCTCGCTGCTGAACGTGCTCGGGCGAATCGGCGACCCGGCGGCGATGCCGGTTCTGCGCGAGGCGCTTGGCGACAGCGACAGCAAGGTAAAAAGCGCCGCGATTCGCGCCCTTTCGGATTGGCCGACGGTGGAGCCGGCGGCGGACTTGCTGAGTATTGCCGAGACGTCCGGCAATCAGTTGCATCGAACACTCGCACTGCGGGGATACATAAGACTGACCGGACTGGACAGCGACCGGCCGGCGGAAGAAACCGTCGCTATGTATAAAAAGGCAATGGAGCTTTCGTCCGAGCCGGTGGAAAAACGAATGGTGCTTTCCGGCCTGGCGAATACCAAATCATTCGAGGCACTGCAAATGGCGGCCGGCTACCTTGACGACGCCGAGCTTAAGCAGGAGGCCGAAGCGGCCGTGGCGCAAATCGCCGAGGCGACGATAGAAGAGCATCCGCAGGAAACCAAAGAACTGCTTCGCAAAGTTCTGGAAAGTAGTACCAGCGAGACCGTACGCGGCCGGGCCGAATTTCTGCTTAAACGGGGCAACTGACGCTTTCCAGTAATAGTCTGTAAGGACGATATGCTATGAGCCGTAGCAGAAATGACAGACGAGGGCATCGTGAGCTTATTTCGCGCCGGCAATTACTTGGCTCGGCGGTTGCCGCGGGCGCGTTTACCATTGTTCCGAGCTACGTGCTAAGCTCGAACGGACGCAAGCCGCCGAGCGAAACACTTAATATCGCTGCGATTGGCGTTGGAGGGATGGGACGTGAAAATACGAAAAGATGCGCCGACGCGGGAGAAAATATAGTCGCACTTTGCGACGTCGATGACAAATTCGCCGCTGAGGTTTTCGCGGAATATCCGAAGGCAAAAAAGTACAAAGATTTTCGCAGGATGCTCGAAAAAGAAAAGGGTATCGACGCGGTTATTATAGCGACGCCCGACCATACGCACGCCGTTATCGCTATGACGGCGATAAAGATGGGAAAACATGTCTATTGCCAGAAGCCGCTTACCCGGACCGTATATGAGGCGAGGAAACTGACCGAGGCGGCGAGTGAGGCAAAGGTAGTGACCCAGATGGGTAATCAGGGACATTCCGGCGAGGGTGTTCGGCTGATTTGCGAGTGGATCTGGGCCGGCGCAATTGGACCGGTGCGCGAGGTGCACGCCTGGACCAACAGGCCGGTATGGGAGCAGGGAATGGACCGGCCGAAAGACACCCCGCCTGTGCCGGATGGGATGGACTGGGACCTGTGGCTTGGCCCGGCTCCATACAGACCTTATCACCCGGCGTATCATCCGTTTGCCTGGCGGGCGTGGGTGGATTTCGGCAGCGGGGCGCTCGGCGATATGGCCTGCCACGTGCTCGACCCGGCGTTCTGGGCGCTGAAGCTGAAGTATCCGGTCAGTGTCGAGGCGTGCCTGTCAATGCGAATGGCTGGTAAGGAGTGGGAGAAGGTGGGCGTGCATGAAACGTATCCGCAGGCGAGCATCGTGCGATATAAATTTCCGGCTCGCGAGGGTATGCCTGAAGTGAAGGTTGTCTGGTATGACGGCGGAATGATGCCGCCGAGGCCGGAGGAGCTTGAGCCGGGCCGGAAAATGGGTGACGATAACGGCGGAGCACTGTTTGTCGGCGACAAGGGCAAGCTGATGTGTGGCTGTTACGGCAGGAATCCGCGTCTTATTCCGGAAAATAAAATGCAGGAATATAAAAGGCCCGCCAAAACGCTGCCGAGAGTTGAAAACGGCGAGGGTGGGCACGAAAAAAACTGGATTGACGCCTGTAAGACAGGCGCGCCGGCGAATTCAAATTTCGACTATTCCGGCCCGTTTACCGAGACGGTCGTGATGGGTAATCTTGCCCTGCGGAATCCTTATGAGCTGCTCGAATGGGACGGTGAGAAGATGCAGTTTACAAATAGTGCCGCCGCCAACGAATTCGTCAGTAGCCCTTATCGCCAGGGCTGGATGTTGTAGTTTCAGCAGGACTCGGGTAGTATAAGAGATGTTCGGAGGGATGAAGTTGATTGAGCTGACTTTGTCGGGCCGAATAAGATTACGATGGATAGAAAAACAACAGCAGGCAGAATAGACAGGCGTGATTTTATGCGTTCGACTGCTGCCGTCAGCGCGGGGCTGATTCTGTCGCCGATGGTCTCGGCCCAGAACGGGGCCGGCCAGAAATCAGATGATATAAACGTGGCCATCATCGGCACGGGCGACCAGGGCAGGGTTCTGCTCGAATCGGCCGTTAAAATCAACGGCATTCGCTTCAAAGCCCTTTGTGATATCTGGACCGCGTATAACCAGCAGAACCAGTCGCGATTCCTAAAGGCATACAAGCACCAGCACAACACCTACGTTGACTACAAAGAGATGCTCGACAAGGAAAAGGACCTCGATGCAGTCATCATTGCGACGCCGGATTTCTGTCACGCTGAGCAGACGGTTGTCAGTCTGAAAGCCGGGCTGCACGTTTATTGCGAAAAGGAGATGTCGAACACGCTCGAAGGCGCCCGGCAGATGGTTGCGGCCGCGAAAGAAACCGGAAAGCTCCTCCAAATTGGGCATCAGCGGCGCAGCAACCCGCGCTATATCTATTGCTATGATAAGCTCATAAACGACGCTGAACTTTTAGGCCGCATAACGACCGTTAACGGCCAGTGGAACCGCTCCGTTCAGCCGGCTCGAGGCTTTCCAAAGAATGCGGCTATCGACGAGGCGACGCTGGAAAAATACGGCTACAAATCAATGGAGCAATTTCGCAACTGGCGATGGTTCAGGGGCCTCGGCGGCGGCCCGATAGTCGACCTCGGCTCGCATCAGATAGATATTTATAACTGGTTCCTCGACACAAAGCCGGACTCCGTTATTGCCAGCGGCGGGACCGACTACTACGACAAGAAAGACCACCAGTGGTATGACAATGTTATGGCTGTTTACACCTACCAAACCGGTAAGGGAATTGTCAGGGCATTATATCAAACGATTACCACCAACAGTTGTCAGGGCTACTATGAGGCGTTTATGGGTGACCAGGGCACGCTGGTGATTTCCGAGGCCGCCAGCAGAGGCGAGGCCTATCGCGAGCAGACGGCGCCCGACTGGGCCAAGTGGGTTAAGAAGGGCTACGTGCTCGCACCGCCTGAAAAAGCCGAACAGGCCGCTCCGGCAGGAGCGCTTGTGGATGTGCGTGAATCACCTGTTCCGGATAAATACGAGATACCAGTCGAGCTGAAAGACCCTTATCATATGCCCCATCTTGAAAACTTCTTCAACGCGATTCGCGGCACGGAAAGGCTAAACTGCCCGCCTGAGCTGGGTTATGAGACCGCCGTGACCGTTCTCAAGGTCAATGACGCGGTCGAGGCCGGCTGCAAGCTCGAGTTCGGGCCGGGAGAGTTCATAGCGTAGCAGCCAGTTAAGAGGGATTGTCATTGAAAAACGGATTTGTAGCTAAGTTGCTGGTTTTATCTGTTGTGCTTGCGATGGCGGGTCATGCCTGTGCCGCCGAGATGCTCGGCGATGTTTCCGACGGCAGCAGGACGCCCCAGATTCACCTTATACCGTTGCTGGCCGAGCCGTTGCCCGGCAAAGAGCCGGACCAGATTTATCCTGACGATGACCCGCTGCTGCCTTTCTCGACGCGGCAGACCTGCGGGGCCTGTCACAGCTACCAGACAATCAGCACCGGCTGGCACTTCAACGCGGTTGACGCGAATGTCAGTCCCGGCCGAAATGGCCAGCCGTGGATTCTTGCCGATGCCTCGATAGCGACTCAGATTCCCCTTTCATACCGGCCTTGGCCGGGGACGTTCGGGCCTGAGCAGGTTGGCTTGACGCCCGAAAAGTTCGTCCGGCTTTTCGGGCGGCATCTGCCCGGCGGCGGTATCGGCGAAATGCTTGCCGACAGCGACGACCCCGAGGAGGTTCTTCGGGCTGACGTTACCGGGCTGCTGGAGATAAACTGTCTTGCCTGCCACAACACAAGTCCCGGTCAGGATATGGGTAGTGCCAGCGGTTATTCCGTTCAGGTAATTCGCGGCAATTACCGCTGGGCCGCAACCGCCTCCTGCGAGTTTGCTTATGTGACCGGCTCGACCAATGGCTTGAGCGCCTATGACTTCAGGGCGCCCTATATGTCAGCCGCAAGCGCCAGGCCGCCGGTAGTCGAATACAACAGGGATGTTTTTGGCCATAATGACTGGGTCCGGTTTGACGTCTCAACTGAGATACCACAGCAGCGTTGCTATTTTTGTCATTCGAACGTCGATGTTCGTGATGGCAAAACAGAAAAGTGGATTGCAGACGAGGACGTTCATCTTGCCGCGGGCTTGAAGTGCGTGGATTGTCACAGCCACGGCCTTGACCACAATATCACGCGTGGATATTTGTCTGAACCTTCTGATTCCAATAATCCTCTTGCAGCAAGCTCTTCGTGTGAGGGTTGTCATCTTGGTGCTGACGCACCATCGCCTGTCGCCGGACGTTTTGCGGCGCCGGTGCCGAGCCATCCGGGTATCCCGCCCGTTCATTTCGACAAGCTAAGCTGCACCGCGTGTCATTCGGGGCCTTGGCCTTCGGCTGAGACTGTTCGCACGAAGACGGCACGGGCACACGCCTTGGGCATCGCTGGCGCGTACAAATACGGTGACGTTTTGCCGCATCTGTTTTACCCGGTATTTGCGGTCGGACAGGACGGCAAAATCGGCATATTCAAAATTTTCTGGCCCGCTTACTGGGCACAGATGACCGGTGATACCATTACGCCTCTGGATTTGGATACCGTCAGGGCCGCGATGGCCAGAATTATTACGGGTGATGATTTGTCCGAAACGGGCGACTGGCCGAATTTGAATGAAGAGGATATTGCCAAAGTGCTCTCGAAACTGGCTTCGGAGGTTGACCGGGGAGCAAGGCCGGTATATGTCTCGGCCGGCAGGGTGTATTCGCTCGAAGATACCGGGCAGCTTGTCTCGGCGGAGAATGAAATAGCGGCGCCTTATATGTGGCCGATTGCTCACGACGTTCGGCCCGCAGCCCAGTCGCTGGGCGTGCGACAATGCGAGGACTGCCATTCGGCCGATTCGCCGTTTTTCTTCGGCCTCGTTGCCGTCGATTCGCCGCTCAAGCCGGCTGCCACAGCCGCAAAAGTGATGGTCGAGTTTGAGCTTCTGCCGCGATTCTATACTAAGGCCTTTGCCTTGTCGTTTGTATTCAGGCCCTGGCTGAAAGTCATTGCGCTCTTGTCGTCGCTGGTTATTTGTGCGGTGCTGGTTCTTTATGGGCTGAAAGCGCTTGCGTTTGTGACGCGCGTGCTTGTTGGAAAAGACGTTGATAAACCACAGTCGATGCTAATTGAAGCCCGGCAGGGCGTAATCGGTGCGATTCGAAAAGTGGTTTTCCTGCTTGCGTTACTTTGCTTTGTGGCACTGGCGGTGACCGGCTTTGTCCCGATTTATGTTTTGGGCGAGGCGATACAGGGCTGGTGGCTTATGACACACATAATCGCTGGTGGGATTTTTACGGCCTGCATTGTTGTTCTGGCGGTGTTGTGGGCGGACAACAATCGGCTGGACAAAAACTACTGGCCCTGGCTCAATGTTATTCTGCATCGTCAGCCGAAGAGCGCCACCGGCCCGCAAAAGCACGAGCTTAAGCTCAAAGTTTGCTTCTGGCTTGTTCTGATTTTGTCGCTGCCTGTGATTCTGTCCGCCGTTTTGGGTATGTTTACACTGTTCGGCACGCACGGTCAGGTGCTGCTCCTGCAGATACACCGTTACTGTGCGCTGCTTCTGTCGTTATTTGCAATAGTCTATTTATGCCTTGCAGCCCTGACGGTCAGGTGAGCCGATTATGAGCGACGAGAGATTACCGAGTTACATCAGTATGGCCAGGCCCAATCCTGCTGATAAGCGCAGGCCGTGGTATGCAGGCACCGCGCCCGCATACGCGGGTATCTTCCTCTGGGTCGTCTTCTATAAGGAAATTGCCGGCGGCACCTTGCCGCAGGCGGGGCTGGGGCTGAGTTTGCTGGGCCTGGTGATTGCCGCCCTGATTTGTCACTTTCTGTTCTACCTTGTCCCCGGCTTATACGGAATGAAGACCGGCTACCCATTGTATGTCGTCGGCTCTTCCACGTACGGGACACTGGGCGGTTTTCTTATGCCGGGTTTATTGATGGGGCTTTTGCAGTTCGGCTGGCTGGCGGTAAACGCGGCCGTATCGACCAGTTTTATTCTCCAGGCGTTCGATGCGGATGCCTCGCCGGGAAAACCTCTGTTTGTCATAGTGGCAGTCATCTGGACGGCCCTGGCGGTGTTTGTGGCCTTGAAGGGGATTCAGTATGTGGGAAAGGTCTCGACGTTTCTGCCGGTCGTTCCGCTGGTTATGATTTTGATAGTATTTTTCGCCAATGTCGGCTCCGCCGGCGACTACACGCCGGCCCCCGACGGAAACGCGACGACGGGTTTGCTTACGATGATTGCCATTGTTGTGGGCTTTTTCGCAACCGCCGGTGCTGCGGGCGTGGATTTCGGGATGGGTAATCGCAGCAAAAAGGACGTTTGGCTTGGGGGCCTTGTCGGCATCGCACTTGCAATTGTAATTGCAGGCGGGCTTCCGTTGATAGCCGTGGCCGGCGCACACGCAAAAAATCCCCTGATGCAAAGCTATGCCTTCGATGCCGTAATTAGTCAGCAGGGCGGTTTCCTCGCCCGGATTATGTTTATTCTTTTTGCCGTGGCGAGTTTTGCACCCGCGTGCTTTAGCTCCTTTATCGCCGCCAACAGTATCGGCACAATGTTCCCGAAGGCCAACAAAACTCTTGCAGTGTCTATCGGCGGAGTTATCGCAGTTATTCTTGCCGGAACGGGAGTGGCTCTCAATCTCGTTGATGTTTTCCTGATTATCGGTGCGTCTTTTGGCCCGATTTGCGGCTCGATGGTTGCTGATTATTTACTCAGCGGCTGTAAGTGGGCGGGACCTCGCAAAGGCATCAACTGGGCGGGCTACATCGCCTGGGCGGTCGGTTTTGTCGTTGCGATTTTGCCTATGCTAAGCGCCGAGAAATTCGGCTTCATCAATCCCGCACCGGTCATTGCGTTTGTGATTGGTTTTGTTCTGTATGCAATTCTGGCTAAGGCAGGACTTGAGCCGCCGGCGGTCGGGATGGTGCATGGTCAAAGTCCCCGGCCATCCGCTCCCGTAAGCGCAGCGGCGCAATAGTTGATTCGAAGATTAGCAACGGGCACTAAAATGGGTGATAAGTTATCGAGACGTTCGCTTCTACAAAAAGGCCTTGCCGTGGGGGCGGTTTACGCATTTCCCACGATTGTGCCGTGCTCCGTATTCGGGGCGGATGCTCCGAGCAATAAAATTACAATGGGTTTCATCGGCACGG
Organism: uncultured Pirellulales bacterium; assembly: GCA_964597035.1. Lineage (GTDB taxonomy): Bacteria > Planctomycetota > Phycisphaerae > Sedimentisphaerales > Anaerobacaceae > Fen-1362. Next base: position 12,414 of record CAZQWM010000016.1, on the reverse strand, counting down.
GAAGTCAGGGCTTCGACAATCTGCGTGACTTTTTGCATAAGCGTGATTGCCGTATTGTTGCGGTTTGTGACGTCGATTCGGCACACCGGCTGAGGGCGCGCAAAGTGGCCAGACTGGACAATGACTCGTCATACAGCGATTTTCGCGAGATGCTTGCGCGTGATGATATTGACGCGGTTGCGGTAAGCACACCCGACCACTGGCACGCCCTTATTTCGATTGCGGCTGCAAAGGCCGGTAAAGACGTGTATTGCGAAAAGCCGCTTGTATACAGTGTTGCCGAAGGCCGGGCGCTGTGTGATGCGGTTAAGCGATACGGCCGGATACTGCAGACGGGCTCACATCAGCGCTCGGATAACAAATTTCGATTTGCCTGCGAGCTTGTGTGCAATGGCCGAATAGGAAAGCTGCACACAATCAAAGTGGAAATCCCCCGAAACAGCCGGCCGAATCCGCTTAAATGGAACGTTACCGCGCCCCCCAAAGGGCTTGATTACGATTTATGGCTCGGCCCCGCGCCGTACAGGCCATACGTTGAGCAGGGCTGCCATTATAACTGGCATTTTCTTCGCGATTTCGGCAGTGGACAGTTGACAAACTGGGGCGCGCACATGCTCGATATCGCGCAGTGGGGCAAAGGCACCGACTCGACCGGTCCGGTCGAGGTTTCAGGGACGGGCGAGTTCCCGAAGGACGGTTTGTTTGAGACGCCGCAGGTGTACGACATAAAATATACTTATGCCGACGGCGTGAATATGCTGTGCCAAACGACGCAGACCGATGAAACCGGGGACCTGGGCGCTTCGGTGCGATTCGAAGGTTCCGATGGATGGGTTTTTGTGAGCAGATATGCTATCGACGCCAATCCGAAGTCGCTTCTGAGGGACACAATTAAGCCGGAGGAGATTCGGCTGATTCGTAGTATCGACCATCGCCAGAACTTCCTTGAGTGCGTCCGGTCGAGGAGCAAGCCGGCCGCCGATGCAGAGACGGGACATCGTTCCGCAAGCGTTTGTCATTTAGGCGGTATCGCAATCCTGCTCGGCAGAAAGCTTAAATGGAACCCGGCCAATGAACGCTTTGTCGATGACGCACAGGCCAACCGAATGCTGTCAAGGCCGATGCGGTCGCCGTGGCGCGTATAAAATTCTTATTGAGATTCGAATGAGGAGTAGAAATGACAGATAAGCAATGGGCAACACTGTTAAGTGTAATCGATGGCAATATCGTTAAGCCGATGCCGGCGGGTTTTATTATCGACAGTCCCTGGCTGCCCGGCTGGTCGGGTATCACCACGCTCGACTACTATACCAGTGACACGAAATGGTTCGACGCGAACCTCAAAGCAATCGAAACGTTCCCCGATATTATTTTCCTTCCGGGTTTCTGGGCTGAGTTCGGGATGTGCACCGAGCCGTCTGCATTCGGCAGCAGGTGCTCCTGGGGCGAAAACGAATTCCCGTTCGCACACAAAGTCATTACCGATATTGCACAGGTCGATAGTCTCGTCAAGCCCGACCCGTCAAAAGACGGGCTTCTGCCTTTTGTGGTTAATCGGCTGAAAAATTACGAAGCCGACATCAAAAAAGCAGGTCACGCCATACGGTTCGCTATTGCGCGGGGACCTTTAAATGTCGCTTCCTTCCTGATGGGGACTACGGAGTTCCTGATGGCCATTCGGACGAATCCTGATGAATCTCAAAAGCTGCTTAACCTTGTCACCGAGTTCACCGTCGACTGGCTCAAAATCCAAAAACAGACATTTGCCTCAATAGACGGCGTGCTCATCCTCGACGACATCGTGGGCTTTTTGGGAAAGGATGATTTCACCCGGGTCGCGAAGCCGTATTTGAAAACTATTTTCGATTCGCTCGATGTTAAGGTGAAATTTTTCCATAACGATGCTATGGGCCTTGTCTGTGCGCCGCACCTGGCTGAAATTGGAATCAACCTGTTCAATTTCAGCCACGAGCACCCGCTGGCTAAGATGAGAGAATTAGTTGGTAAAACCGTAACGTTGCTGGGCAATATCCCGCCTCGGGATGTCCTCGCCGCCGGCTCGGCCGGTGAGGTCTCCGATGCCGTCGCCAGTAGTGTCGAGGGCCTGACGGACAAAACCCGGCTAATCCTGTCATGCGGCGGCGGTATACCCCAGGATGTTCCAACCGAAAACATTAAGGCCTTTACTTCTGCCGTAGAACAGCTATAATGCCCCGTCCTTGAAACCTGAGAAGCTGTTTACACGTATGTAATTGCAGAAAGGAAGGCCCAATGGCGCTTTTGCTCGGATTTGATGTAGGAAGCTCATCGGTCAAGGCAACGCTCCTGGATGCCCAAACGGGCAAATTAGTCGGCTCGGCGACTTCGCCCGAAAAGGAGCTGGAAATCCTCGCGCAGAAACCCGGCTGGGCCGAGCAGCACCCAGAAACCTGGTGGGAAAACCTGCTCAAAGCCATCGCCAAAATCAAATCCCAGTCTAATTTCGACCCGGCCGACGTAAAAGCAATTGGAATTTCATACCAGATGCACGGCCTTGTCTGCGTCGACAAGGACAAAAATGTACTGAGGCCCTCGATTATATGGTGCGACAGCAGGGCGGTCGAAATCGGCAATAAGGCACTGGCTGCTATCGGCGAAAAGACCTGCCTCGAACGGCTGCTCAATTCACCCGGCAACTTCACCGCATCGAAGCTCAAGTGGGTCAAAGACAACGAGCCGGATATCTACTCCAAAATCCACAAGATTATGCTGCCCGGCGATTACGTCGCGATGCAGATGACCGGCGATATTAAGACCACGCCTTCCGGTTTGTCCGAGGGGATAATGTGGGACTTCAGCACTCAGTCGCTCGCCGATATCGTCCTCGATAACTACGGAATATCCAAAGAGCTTATAGCCGAGCGAGTCCCCACTTTTTCCGTGCAGGGCCAGCTAACCGCCGAAGCCGCTGCTGAGCTGGGTCTAAAGGCCGGAACAGTTGTCTCTTACAGGGCCGGCGACCAGCCGAATAACGCCCTTTCGCTCAACGTCCTGAATCCCGGCGAAATCGCCGCTACCGCCGGCACCTCCGGCGTGGTCTACGGCATAACCGACAAGGCCGACCACGACCCCAAATCGAGGGTCAATACCTTCGTGCACGTCAATCACGCCAGGAACACCCCCAGATACGGCGTGCTGCTGTGCCTTAACGGCACCGGTATCCTAAATAGCTGGCTCAAGCACAATACCGGCTCGATTGATTATCCCGAGATAGATAAAATGGCTGACTCAGTACCCATTGGTGCGGATGGCCTTGTTATCCTGCCTTATGGCAATGGTGCCGAAAGAACGCTCGAAAACAGAAATCTCGGCTCTTCAATCCACGGCCTGAATTTCAATATCCACAACAAAGCCCATTTATTACGTGCGGCGCAGGAGGGCATCGTATTCGCCCTTAATTACGGCCTTGAGATTATGCGCGGCGTGGGCGTTAAAGTTCAAACCGTCCGCGCCGGACACGCGAATATGTTCCTTGGCCCGCTGTTTCGCCGGGCATTCGCCACCGTTACTGATTCGGTTGTCGAGCTGTATAATACGGACGGCTCGCAGGGCGCCGCCCGAGGCGCCGGTATCGGTGCGGGAATATACAAAGACTACAAAGAAGCATTTGTGGGGCTGACACCGGTTAAGACAATCGAGCCGGATAAAAAATCGGCATCGGTTTACAAAGATGCTTACGATAAATGGGAAAGTGTTCTCAAAACGCAACTTTCAAACTAACTAAAAATAAAAGAAACGAAAGTCTTAAAGGAGCAGATAAAATGACAGAATATTTTCCAGGCGTGAAAAAAATAAAGTATGAAGGGCCCGATTCGAAGAATCCTCTCGCGTTTAAACACTATAATCCGGAAGAGGTTGTCCTGGGCAAGAAAATGGCGGAGCATCTTCGCTTCGCGGTGTGCTATTGGCACACATTAAAGGGTCTGGGTTCCGACCAGTTTGGCGGGAGCACCATTATACGGGATTACAATGCATCATCAGACCCGATGGAAGTGGCGGATATGACAATGGATGCGGCCTTCGAGTTCTTTACCAAACTGGGCGTTAACTTCTGGTGCTTCCACGACAGGGACATTGCTCCTGAGGCGGATAATCTGGCCGAGACGAACAAGCGCCTCGATAAAATGGTGGCAAAGGCCAAGAAACTTCAGTCGGATACCGGCGTAAAGCTGCTTTGGGGCACAACGAACGCCTTTTCGCACCGCCGGTTTTTGGCCGGCGCGGGCACCAATCCGTCCCCGGAAGTTTTTGCTTACGCGGCCAGCCAGATTAAAAAAGCTATGGAATCAACGAAGGAGCTTGGAGGGCAGGGATACGTCTTCTGGGGCGGCCGGGAGGGCTATGATACGCTGCTCAATACGGATTTGAAAAAAGAGCTGGACCATATGGCCCTGCTGCTGCAAATGGCGGTCGATTATAAAAAGAAAATCGGCTTCAATGGCCAGTTTTATATCGAGCCGAAACCGAAGGAGCCGACGAAGCATCAATATGACTTCGATGCGGGAAATTGTTTTGCATTTTTGCAGAAGTATAAACTGCTCGAACATTTCAAGCTGAATATCGAGGCCAATCACGCGACGCTGGCCAGCCATGATTTTTGTCACGAGCTGGCGTTCTGTGTCGCTAACGGAATTCTCGGCTCGGTGGACGCCAATCGCGGCGACCTGCTTCTGGGCTGGGACACCGACCAGTTTCCTGTAGACGTTTACGAGACGACCCTGGCGATGCGTATCATTCTCAAGGGCGGCGGTTTTACCACGGGCGGCCTGAATTTCGATGCTCACGTCAGGCGCCAGTCGATTGACCCCGTCGACCTTTTCTATGCTCATATCGGTGCGATGGATGTTTTTGCAAGAGGGCTTAAAAACGCCGCGAAGTTAATCAAGGATAAAGTCTTCGATAACGTCATTGACCAGCGGTATAAGGGCTGGGCCTCAGAGATGGGCTCCAAAATTGAAAATCGTAAGGTTGGGTTCGAGGAGCTTGAATCTTATATTCTCGAACACGGTGAGCCGAAGCTCCAGAGCGGCCGACAGGAATTGCTCGAAAATCTGCTGAATCAGTATATCTAAACTATACCTGTAACGGCGATTTTCATAACTCGACATTTGCAGCGATATGCTGCCGTGTTCTCATCGGCTGGCTGCGGTAGTTGATAAAATAGTAAGCGCAATACCCCCGGCGGGACTTGACCGCCTGCTGTGAGGTGGTTTTGGCATAGGAGCGAATATAAATGGTTCGCAGAAACGCCTGTGTTGCAAATGCTATTTTATTTATGGCGATTTTGGGGCTTGTATTCCTTGTAGTTTCATGCAGGAAATCCGGCCCCCAAAAGTCCCCGCCAAAAACCGATACAGAGAAAGCCGAAGCCGCTGCTGAGCAAGCCGCGGATATGGAGCCGATACCGATTGAGCTGCCCAGGCCGATGTTCGTCGGCACGCCGCAAAATTTCCAGGGTATAACAAATCTCGAAAAACCCTTAGGCAGGCCCAGGCCGCCTTTCTATGCGCCGAAGGGGACAGCCAACGTGGCCCTCGGCAAGCCCGTAATAAGCTCGGATGAAGAGCCAATTATCGGCGAAATTGAGATGATTACCGATGGCGACAAGGAAGCGGCCGACGGCAGCTACGTCGAATTGGGACCGTTTCTGCAGTATGTTACCATCGACCTCGGGGCGCCGTATAACATCTACGCGATTGCTGTCTGGCACTACCATAAGCAGGCCCGCGTATATAAAGATGTTGTCGTTCAGGTTGCCGATGACCCCGATTTCATCACCAATGTCCGGACGCTTTTCAACAATGACGACGACAACTCCTCCGGCCTTGGGCTGGGAGAAAATATGAATTACGTGGAGACCGCCGAGGGTAAGCTCATCGATGCCAAGGGCGTTGTTGCCCGCTACGTTCGCTGCTACAGCAACGCAAACAGCAGCAACGATATGAACAATTACATCGAGGTTGAGGTTTACGGCCTGCCCTGAGCTTGTTTATCCTGAGCTTGTCGAAGGAGTCGAAAGGCCTGCCCGTGAAAGAAAAAAGCCGGTGAAATTCTGGCTCACAGCTTTGGCAGTTCTGATTGTTGCCGTTGCGTTGCGCACCTGGCGGCTGGATGCCCGCCCGATGCACGGTGACGAAGCCGTCCACGCCTGCAGGTTTGGTCAACTACTCGAAGAAAACGATTACCGTTACGACCCGAACGAATTCCACGGCCCGACGCTCAACTACTTTACACTGATTCCCGCCTGGCTTTCCGGAAAAAATACTTACGCCTCTCTTACTGAATCGACGCTTCGAATCGTCCCGGTCTTTTTTGGTATTCTGCTGGTTATTATACCGCTGCTGCTGACCGTCGGCTTGGGCAGACCCGTTGCTCTGATTGCCGCCGCTCTTACCGCCATTTCACCCGCCTTCGTTTTTTACAGTCGAGACTACATTCCGGAAATGCTGCTTGTCTGCTTTACCTTTGGTGTGATATTGGCCGGCTATAAATACCTGCAAAGTCGCAATGCTGCCTGGGCATTATTGACGGGACTTTTTGTTGGGCTTTGTTACGCAACGAAGGAGACCTGCGTTATTGCCTTCGGCTCGATGCTGGCAGCTTTGTTTGTAACCTTGCTGATTCGATATAAAAATCCGCTCACTGCCCTAAGCGCGTTCGGGAAAATTAGGGCTGTTCATCTGGTGGCAGCCGCCATATTGGCAATTTGTGTCTCCTGCCTTTTCTTTTCTTCATTTTTTAAGAATCTGGCTGGTATCATAGACTCTATAAAAGCTTACACGGTCTATTTTCACCGCGCCAGCCACAACGAGTTCCACATCCACCCCTGGTATTATTATCTCAAGCTGCTCACCTATGCGAAATCCCAAACAGGCCCTCCCTGGACCGAGGCCTTCGTTGTAATTATGGCTGCAACAGGAGCCGTCCTTGTCATTGCGAGAAAAGGCCTCGCAAAAATTGACCTGCATTTGGCTGATTTCCTGGCCGTTTACACAGTCGTTTTACTCATCGTCTATTCGGCGATACCTTACAAGACGCCGTGGTGTCTGCTTAGCTTCTATCAGCCGATGATTCTGCTGGCCGGTATCGGTATCGCAGGGATATTCAATCTGCTCACGCGTCGACTGGCCCGTATAATTGCAGTTGCACTTTTCATTACAGTCTCGATTGATTTGGCTTTGCAGGCGGTTCTCGCAAGCTGCGCACCGCAGGTCGATTTCGACAATCCTTATGTTTATGCATATCCGTCTATGGACGTGCTTAAAATCGCTGAGAGGATTGAGCAGGTCGCGGATGCCGACCCGGCCGGGTGCCAAATGCCTGTCTGGATAGTCTGTCCCGACGGCGATTATTGGCCGCTGCCCTGGTATCTGCGCTCCTTCAAAAACCTTGGCTGGTATAACGACGTTAATGAAATCAAATCTCCCGCCCCTGTCGTAATCGCCTCCGCTGAGCTTGAAAGCCGCCTTATCGCTAAGCTGTACACTTTGTCACCGCCCGGCCAAAAAAATCTCTATGTCCCGTTGTTTGATTCTTATGTCGAGCTTCGTCCCGGAGTCGAATTGTGGGGATATGTTACAAAAGACCTGTGGGACCGATATTTTTTATCAAAACACGATTGACGTATTTTATATGTGAGTTATATTTTGGCTGTTGAGTCAAAGATTGACTTGCATTCGGGAGGAAATAGTATGAATAATCGAAAGTCATTTCTGCTTGTCGGGATTATTTGTCTTGCAATATGCGGCCTTGCCCTGGCAGGCGATATATTTGAGCCGACTATTACAAACCTGAACAACGATGGCTCTGCCGACTTCGTTGATTTTGGCCTATTCGCCAAAAACTGGCAGCAGTCGGGAGAGGACCTTGCAGGAGATTTTGACGACAGCAATACTGTGGATACCGACGACCTTGTTGTCTTTTGCTGGTATTGGCTTTTCGGATACAGCGAGTATCAGCAGTGCCAGAGGGCGGATTTGGATGGCGACGGCGTAATCGCCTTCGAGGATGTCGCCACGTTCGCGCAAAACTGGCTTGTCTCAGGCGTTGGCCTTGCGGGCGATTTCGATGACAGCAACATTGTCGATTACAACGATTTATCCATTATGGCCGGCTGCTGGCTTGCCGGCTCCCGCCCCGAAGGCATCTGGGAGCAGTTCAAAGCCGCCCTGGCAGCAAGCGATGTAAATATGTCTGTATCTTACTTCACAGAAGTATCGGCAGAAAACTATCGTATCTTCTTCGAGCAGGTCAGTTCCTACCTTCCTCAAATGGCAGAGGAGATGGGCGAGCTAATCTTCATACAGCAAAAAGATGAGATTGCCTATTACGACCTTCTGCGTGAAGAAGATGGAGATACATACGCCTATCCTGTCCTTTTTGTCAGGGACGAAACCGGCCAGTGGAAAATTTACGAGTTTTGACGCAGCGGATAGCTTGCAGATAAAGGAGCACATTTAATGAATAAGCAGGAGAAAGAACCAAAGCAAGTATATAGCAAAAGTGAAATTGCTACCGAAGTGACAGTGCTTGTGATTATATTCTTAGTCGTTACAGTGTTACTGTTGCAACCTATGAATACATTCGCACCCTATTGGTTCTCTACTTACCTCGGAGTCGTAGCAGTCTTAGGCTCTGCTGTTCTTGGAGTAATAATATTAAGATTATGCCCATTGAAAAGCAAAAAAGCCAGAGCATTTTTGATTCACTTGGTGCTGACTTTGTCTGCTTCTGCACTTGTGTGTTGGTTGATACTAAACAGGCTCAGCAACATCTGGTAGAGTTTAATGGATAAGTGAGTACGAGACATTAAGAAGGACATTATGGGGACTCTGAAGATAAAAGGCAAAATAGTAATTTCGATAATTTCCTATTGTTTCCTTTTAGGCGACTGCAGTTATCTATATGCTTGGGGAAACAAGCAGACACATCCGGAACTAACAGATAAAGCCACACAAGTTAGTAGCGTCATAGATAGCTATTTGAAAACTCAACTCGATTGTAGTCAAGGATTGAACACCCACGCGTACTCGTGGGCGGGTAAAACCCACAAGTCCTTGACGGAACTGTCTGTTTCTAACAACCAGTCGGTTCTGGGCGAGCATATTAAGAAAAATCTGTTACTTTTAGCTTCTTGATTTTTGGTGATGGCGTTCAGGAACAAAGTTTAGGAGATTAAATAATGCAAGAAAAGAAACGGAAATTTCCGCTCACTCCACTTGAGAGCATTTTCTTGGCAATATTTACAATTGTATTTTATGTAGGTGGTTTCATATTATTAGTAGTTTGGCAAGGAAGGAGTTACCCCAATTTTTTTGAAAACAATCCTTATGGCCTGTCTTATCTCATAGTTATAGGGTTAGATGTAGGGTGGATTATGCTGATGAAAATATGGCCATACAGGAATATAAAAGTCAAAATAGCACTAACGCTTCTTGTATTTGTTTTGTCGGCCCTTGTGTTAACCGATCTTTTTATCACCGAGGTATTCAACAGCATGTGGTAAATCCTGTGTGTATTTGAGTTTTGTTTAGGAGATTATAAAAAATGAGAAAGCCAATTTTGATAACAATGCTTTCTTTTGGCATATTTCTTGTTTGGTCCAAACCTTTATATGCATATGGCAACATATTAACACATCCAGCGTTAACAGATGAGGCTATTCAAATTGATAATAATCCAGCGAAATTAGATGATTATCTGAAAATTCAGTTGGGTTTAAAAGATGGGTTAAATACTGAATTGGAATGGGATTTCCCATCAGGCATAAAAGAGCGAATAAAAAGAGGAAATTCAGAACCCGATAAAACAAATAGAACTGTATTAGAGTGGCTTAAAGTTGGCAGCACTATTGAAGATGAAGATGGTCGCCGTTGGCCAGTAAGACCACGACATCATTTCCATGACTCGTATCGAAATGAAGGATTAGATAATAAGGCGGACCACCCTGACTGGTGGGGTATTCCTACTCTTGGTCCTTTTGACCTGACTGGCGAATCTGCCTTGTGGTGGGCTATAAAGGGGTACGATAGAAAAAGCCGAATACCAAAATACAATGAGAACTACTGGCGGTCAGCAAGAGAGGATTTCAGACGCTCATTGGTCCTCGAAGACAGAACATATCGCGAATCAAATTTAGCAAGTATGTTTCTCAATTTAGGTTGTGTCTTACACCTGCTTGAAGACATGGGTGTCCCCGCACATTCCAGAAACGACTTCATCGAAGCTCATTACCGTGGCACTAAATCGCCTTTGAATTTTAAGGACAATCCTTTGGAAAGGCATGTTGAAGGTGAGATAGAAAATTTAGGAGCAATCCCTCAAAGATGGCTTGCCGGCTGGACGCCGCAGCCGAAGGCGTTTTCAAAACTTTCCGACTACTGGGATGTCAACGACTATAACGGCACATACATTGGCACGTCCCCGCTTTCTACCTGGGGCCTGTCGGAGCAAACAAATTATCAGTTCCTGTCGAAAAGCACAATCTTCAGGGAAAATGACGGCACTTTATATTACTTTCCTCATCCCGATTCTGCCAGAGTAACCGAGCATGTCGATACTGAGAAATACCTCTGGGGGCTTTTAAGCGTTGATTACAGATATATCAGCGGATACGACGTAACGCACCTGGCCCGGACGAAGTTTATTCAAAAGTACGCGTATCTGGCGGGAGTTCCCTACCCTACGGAAACGGTAGCGTATCATACGACATTCGATGTGAATGTGTATGAAGATTACGCTAACGTTACCATTCCCCGCACAATCGATTACACAGCCGGATTGCTCAATTACTTCTTCCGGGGCCGGCTGACCATCGAGCCCAACTGCCTCGAACCCGACTGCAACCTGATGGAACTCTACATCACCAACGACAGCAATAACTCAGGTGTGCCTCAAGTCCTCAAAGGCGGCTCATTCGAGCTTTACTGGGACGACCACGACGGCAACAGGACAAAAATAGATGACTTCACAATCACCGGCTGGATACCAGGCAGCAGCACGCTGGACTTCGAAGACGAAATTATCGGAACGTTCACAAAACCCGACAGCGACAGTATCGAAAGCTACACACTCGTTTACAAAGGCCAAATCAACGCCAATCCCTCCCAGCCGGATAACGACGACCCCAACGCAATAGCCGTAGCAACCATCGGCCTCGGATACCCCATCGTCGCCTGGGGCGACGACGAAGACGGCATAGTCAGCAATATCCCCGAAGGCAACGACTTTGTTGACGTCGCCGCCGGCAAATATCACGCCCTTGCAATAAGAAGCGACGGCTCGCTCGCGGCTTGGGGCTGGAACAGCTACGGCCAGTGCGATGTCCCACCCGGAAATGACTACGTTGCAATCGCGGGCGGCTCCCGCCACAGCATTGCGCTCAAATCCGACGGCTCGCTCATCGGCTGGGGAGATAACTCGAATGGCCAAATAGATGTTCCCGCGGGCAATAACTACGTCGCCGTCGCTTCGGGCGATTACCATAATCTAGCCATTACAACCGAAGGCCTGGTTGTCGGCTGGGGTGGATGGAATTATTACGGCGAGTGCGATGCACCCGACCCGAACACCGGAACTGTTTACGTAGCCGTCTCCGCCGGAAGGTATCACAGCTTGGCACTGCAGTCCGACGGCACTATCCGCGCCTGGGGCAGCAACGAAATGGGCCAGACCCGGATTTATATGTTCGCCGGCAACGACCACGAGGCCGTCGCTGCCGCTGACAATTACAATTTCCTGCTGCTGTCCGATGATATGCTCATCACCTGGGGCGGCGACGACTGGCTTGAGCCGGGCATCCCCGATTACCATTATCGCCAGCCCGATGAAAACGACTTTGTCGCCATTGCAGCCGGCACATTGCATATATTGGCTTTGACTGCCGACGGCCAAATACTGTCCTGGGGCTGGGACGATTACGACTCGCCGCCTTATCCCGTCCCGGAGGGAATAGTCTTCACTCAGGACATCGCCGCCGGCTACAAATTCAGCTTGGCCTTGAAAGCCCGTTGATGATTGAATTGCAATCGGACAGTTCGTTCGGAGAAAATCTTTGCGGGATACCCAACCTTCGTCGCTTTCGCCACGGCGCTATGGCGGCGACTTTCGATGTCTTCATCGCCCACCCGGACGCCAAATATGCCGAACAGGCCGCTTGGGCGGCTTTCGATGAGCTTGACCGCATCGAGGCCAACCTCAGTCGATTCATAGAAAATAGCGACGTTTCCCGTATCAACTCCCTCGAACCGGGTCGTCCCCTGCAGCTAAGCCCCGCGACCTTCGAATGCCTGCAAATTGCGATTGAGATGTATAAACAAACAAACGGTGCGTTCGATATAACTTTTGGCTCTCTGCATAAAAGCGGCGCCGGCTCGC
>CAZQWM010000015.1:0-39261 GCA_964597035.1 uncultured Pirellulales bacterium | reverse complement strand
GGAGCGGGTGATACCAAAGGCAGACAGATGTGACGAATTGCTGAGCAGGTGATATCGAAGGCAGAACAAGTGAAACTTCAAATAATGACAGCAATGAAGTCAGGCCCGAACAACAAACAAGTCAACACCTCAAACTCACCAATTACAAAACGGAATATAACTTTAAATCGATTCGCGATGCTTAGAGGATTTTGAGACGCCGCCTGCGCCGGGCGGGGAGGAACAGAGTTTTGGTAATGCGAACAAGGTCAACGGCAGAGACGGTTGAGATTCCCGCGAGACTGTACAGAATCGGGGATTTGGTTCGGTGCACGCCTTTTTCGAGACAGACCCTTCACAACTACACGACCATGGGACTGATACGGGAGGCGGACTGGACGGAGGGCGGGCATCGGCTGTATGACGAATCGGTATTCGAGAGATTATCGATGATAATGGAGTTGAGGAAGACCAAGTCGCTCTTTGAGATAAGAAGGATACTCAGCAAAGAAAACAGATGAAAACGGCGGGGTAAAGCCCGCCCTATAAACTCGTTAAACGGCTGCGGTTGCGCAGCTCGTTAGCCACAGGCGGATAAATCAGGGATGAAAATGAAAGAGACGGGGATGAGCAGGAGCTCATTGACCTGCGCAGGAAGCGAAGATGCAAGGATGCATCGCCAAGTGCGGGCAGACTGCAGCTTCAGGAAGGAGCGAGAATGAATTTACCCGCGCTCGCAACGGATAACATTACGGAGCTTCTGCAGAAGATAGTCGAGTTCACCCAGACCCGGCAAAAAATCCTCATCCATAACATAAACGGAATGCACAGCGGCGGTTTTGCGCCTAAAGACCTGGCGGTTGAAGAGTTTTCCCGGTTGATTTTCTTGGCTGTCGAGGAACATTCGGACAGACAGCGGCTGGTTCTTTGCGACGGGGAGCATATCAAGTTCGGAGCGGGCGGCAGCTTCGAGGCGACGCCTATAATCGACGAACAGGCAAAGGCGATGTTTGAGGAAGACCGTGACGAATACCTGCGGGAGCAGATAACCAAACTGCTCGAGAACTCGCTCAACCAGAGAATCGCCGTCGAGCTGCTAAAACACAAGCAGACAAATGAACAATGTTTGGGTCGGTATTTGAATTGAGGCAAACCTGCCAATGAATCCGCCGGAGGTGGATAAAGCAGGGGGTTTAGTAAATGTCTTTCATTAAAGTTACCGATGAAAGGGCCGATAAGGTAGTTTGATGAAGGCAGTTCCGTCAAGACAACAGCGAGTCAGCTCAAGCGAGAAGCAAGTAGGCAGTTATAGGACTCAAATCAAGGGTATAGTGGCTAATTGGGGGCATTAGAATCAAGGATGGGTAATACCGGCCAAAAGTCACGGAGGAATCAGGTGAAGACCGAACAGCATCTCAACACTGCCGGCCACGGGAAGTTAGACATAAGCGAGATATGGAAGCACTTTCACAAAGAGCATGATGAGCGGTATCGCAATATGCTGTTGGAGCACTACCGCTATCTCGTTCGATATACGGCCGAGCGTCTGCACAGCAAGCTGCCCGACAAGGTGGAGGTTGACGACCTTATCAGCGCGGGCAACTTCGGTCTGATGGATGCCATCGACGCATACGACCCGGAAAGGGGTGTCAAGTTCGAGACCTACTGCTCGCCACGGATACGAGGATCGATTCTTGACGAATTGCGGAGTATGGACTGGGTTCCGAGATTGGTCCGGGCGAGGGCTCACCAATTGACCCGCGCCAGGCAGTCGCTTGAGGCGCATCTTGGGCGAAAGCCCCGCAAAGAGGAGCTGGCTGAAGAGCTTAATATGGGTATGGAAGAATTCAACCGGCTGCAGCAGGATGCGGACGCAATTGGTATGGTATCGCTGAACAGTCAATACGGCGACGACGAGGGGGAGAAGGACATCCGCGAGATAGACATAATCAAGGACAGGAAAAGCGAGGACCCGCCTATCGAGGCGCAAAAGAGGGATTTGAAGGACCTGTTAACCAAGGGCCTGACCCGTGCAGAACGACTGATTGTGGTCCTGTACTACTATGAAGAGATGACGATGAAGGAAATCGGGGCGACCCTGGATTTGTCGGAATCGCGCGTTTCACAGATGCATTCATCGATACTTGCCCGCCTGAAGGCGCAGCTTAATACCCGCAAAAGAGAGTTCTCGTCGTAAATTCGTATTGCGTATTGCGTATCGCGCTAAAATCATAAATCCCAAACACTAATCTATAGACAAATCCGTCTCGCCATAGGCAAGCTCGCCCGCAGGAGGCGGATAAACTGCGGCTGACAGTCCGAATTACCAAAACACAAAATTTAAAAAAAGACTCCCCTTCGATTAAACTCAGGATGAACTGACCCCTTTTTCCTGTGAAGGCAAAAGATTTGACTCAAAGGGTGAATCCGACTAAACTTATCGGCGATATGAAACAGCGGAAAATGAGATTTACGAAGATGCACGGGACAGGCAACGATTATGTATTTGTCGATTGCTTCAGTCAGCGTGTAACGAATCCGGCAAAGGTTGCGCGGGCGATAAGCGACAGGCATTTCGGTATCGGGTCGGACGGCTTGATACTGATATGCCCATCACGAAAGGCGGACGTTCGGATGCGGATATTCAACGCCGACGGGTCGGAGGCGGAAATGTGCGGCAACGGGATTCGGTGCGTGGCGAAATACGTATACGAACACAAGTTAGCCAAACCGAGCGGGGCGGTTGTGATGGGAACAGACAAGTACGCACGGTCGCTTTCCGTGGAGACAGGCAGGGGCGTGCTTACGTTAGGGCTGGCTGTGGGGCGAGATAAGAAGGTGCACGGGGCCTGCGTGAATATGGGTCAGCCGATATTGAAAGCCAAAGAGATACCGGTGCGTCTGACAGGCAAGACAGTGATAGAACAGCCAATCAGGGTTTTAGGGCAACGACTGGTAATGACGTGCGTATCGATGGGTAATCCGCACGCGGTATTTTTCTGCAACGACGTGGAAGAGATTGAGCTGGAGCGACTTGGGCCGGCGATTGAGAATCACCGGCTTTTCCCAAACCGGACGAACGTTCACTTTGTCGAGGTCGATTCAACGAGCAGAATCAAGATGCGGACGTGGGAGCGGGGCAGTGGTATAACGCTTGCCTGCGGGACGGGTGCGTGCGCGAGTTGTGTGGCTGGGGTTCTTACCGAGCAGTGCGACCGGTCTTGCGCGGTGAAGCTGCCGGGGGGGCAACTGCAGATTAGCTGGTCGAAGGCGGATAGCTGCGTTTATATGACCGGTCCTGCTATGGAGGTATTCACAGGCGAGTGGGCGGGAGGGTAAAGGCCGATTAATCGAGCGGCCATTTAGTGCCAATAGGGGGGTGATAAGGGGCATTTTATCGGTTGTGTTGTTTTTTTTCAACGCAGGTAATTGACAAAAAGCAACACGGGGTGTATGATTATGAAATGGCCTCGCAAGGAGCCGGGGGGCTTAAACACACGCGTCACGGATGGAAGGGTAAAAGTAGACATCTGGCAACGGTTTGGGAACAGGGCGAAGAAATGCCGGAACAGGCAATTCTTATCGTGGACAACGACCCGATAATCCGTGACTGCCTGAGGGATTTTCTAACCGAGGAGGGATACTCAACGAGGGGGGCCGAGAGCATCAAGCAGACGCTTGTTGAGCTGGAGGAGCGCGACTACGCAGTAGTTGTTACCGAAATCAACCTGCCCGATGGGGACGGCTTGCAACTGCTGGATATGATAAGGCAAAACTATCCGCAGACAGTCATTGTTGTGATAACCGGCTACGGGACAATCGAAAGCGCGGTCCGTGCGATAAAATCAGGGGCATACGACTACCTGACCAAGCCAATCAACGACGATGAGATGCGGATGGTGCTGGAACGGGCGATGAAACAACAAAAGCTGATGAGCGAAAACATCCATTTGCGCTCACAACTCGAGCGGCGATACAGTATGGAGAGGATACTAAGTCACGATTACAAGATGTCGCGGATATTCGAGCTATTGGAGGCGGTAGCAGATACGAGGACCACGGTGCTGATGACGGGTCCTTCGGGCACAGGTAAGACGATGCTTGCGCGTGCGATACACCAGCGTTCGGGCAGACGTAAAAACGCGTTTGTGGAAGTAAGTTGCGGAGCGCTGCCTGAGACACTGTTAGAGAGTGAGCTTTTCGGGCACGTTAAGGGTTCGTTTACGGGCGCAGTGGCCAACAAAAAGGGTAAATTTCTTGCGGCGGACGGCGGGACAATTTTCTTGGACGAAATCAGCAACGCCTCTGCAGCGCTGCAGGTGAAACTGCTGCGGGTGCTCGAGGACAGGCAGTTCGAGCCGGTGGGAAGCAACAAGACAATCGCGGTCGATGTGAGGGTAATACTCGCAACGAACAAGGACCTGGACGAAGAAGTGAAACAAGGCAGATTTCGCGAGGACCTTTATTACCGTATTAACGTTGTTACAGTAAATCTGCCCCCATTACGAGAAAGGGTAGGGGATGTTGGTTTATTAGCCGGACATTTTTTGCGGGTATACAGCTCACAGCATAACAAGAAAAAGATGGGCATCACCGTTGAGGCGCTGGGCTGTCTGGAACGATATCACTGGCCCGGCAACATTCGTGAGCTTGAGAACGTAATCGAGCGTGCGGTACTGCTGGGCAAAAACAGTTTTATAACCGTCGATGACCTGCCTGTTTCCCTGACAGAGGGACAACCGCGTCAGTGGCTGGAATATAAACAGGTGAGCTTGAAATCAGCGATGGTTGAGCCGGAGAAGGACATCATACGAGAAGCGCTCGAGGCGCATCAGTGGAACCGGCAGGAGACGGCGAAGGCGCTGCAGATAAACCGGACGACGCTGTTCAAGAAAATGAAACGTTATGGTCTTTACGCCGAAGCGGAGCGCCTGGGTCTGCTCTGAAAATTAGAGACGGTCCTTTCGTTACGCCCCGGGACCGCAAGATTTTTTTCGCCCTCAACTTGTATATCGCCGGCGAGCACGTTCAAGAAAGCTTCGCCACTTGTTGATGTGGCCGTTCTCGTCGGCCTGGTTTTTTTTAATCATGTTTTGTGTATCCTGGTCCCAGTCAACGCGTTCGAGCAGTTCGGCATAGTGTTTGACTGCTTTGCTTTCGACCCAGATGGCGGTTTTGAGAATTGCCTTTTGTCCGAGCGATCGTGAGCCGAAACCAAGCACAAAACCAACCAGCCAGTACGCGGTCCCGAATATGCCGGGTCTGAATCCATATTCGAAGAGCTTGACCTGAAAGTCCTGCAGATGAGTCATTTCATTGCACATAGCCGCGATTAACTGGCGGTTCAGCTCAGAGTTGGTGTGAGTGATTTGAAACCTGTAGATGCTGACGGCCATTGTTTCGAGTGTATGAAAGGAATGAAGCGCTTTTCTGATTGCCCGGGCCCTGGCCTTTGGTATCAGCTCACGTCGTAGCTTGACGTCGTCGGCCCGCATTTGGGTCCTGACTATCGAGACATCGTATTTGTTCTGACTGGAATCGACCATTGCACACCCCGCTTCTAAAAGGCCAGAACTATTATTACCAATGCAGTTGAGCTTGTCAAACCTGAGTGAGGCGGCCCCCAACGTTCGATTTCGACCGGCTCGGCGATAGTGGGAGAAAACCCTTGCGAAAACGGGCGTTTTTGGTTATCGTCCCGGTTTGTTTTTGTTGGGACAAGTTGAAAGAAAACAAAAGTTTTTCAGGAAAATTGCGATGGCAGAACCGGCAAGAGTAAAAGGTGTAACGGGCATCGATGAACTTTGTATAGACACGATAAGGTTTTTGGCCGCCGACGCGGTTGAGAAGGCCAAGGCGGGGCATCCCGGAACGCCGATGTCTCTGGCGCCCGCGGCTTATGTCCTGTGGATGCGACATCTGAAATTTAATCCCGTCAATCCGAGATGGCACAACCGTGACCGATTCGTATTGTCGGCCGGCCACGCCTGTATGCTGCTGTATTCGCTGCTATACCTGACGGGCTACGATATGACCTTAGAGGATTTGAAGAACTTCCGCCAGTGGGGCAGCAAAACGCCGGGGCATCCGGAATATCATCCCGACCTGGGCATCGAGGCGACAACCGGGCCGTTGGGCCAGGGTATTTCGAATGCGGTTGGTATGGCGATAGCGCAGAAGTACCTTGCGAATTACTTCAATCGGGAGGGATTTCCCATAGTCGATTACAAGATTTACGTTGCGGCCGGCGACGGCGACCTTGAGGAAGGCGTGTCAAGTGAATCAAGCTCATTGGCGGGACATCTGGCACTGGATAACCTGATTGTTATTTACGACGACAACCATATTTCCATCGACGGCGACACCGAATTATCATTCACCGAGGACGTGGCGAAGCGCTACAAGGCATACGGCTGGAGGGTAATCGAGGTGCCGGGCGACGGCAATGATATGCTCGCGTTTGAAAAGGCACTCAAAAAAGCAAAGCGGACGAAGGGCCAGCCGACACTGATAAAGCTTCGCACGCATATTGCCTTCGGCTGTCCGACAAAACAGGACACAGCCGGGGCGCACGGGGCACCTTTGGGTGAAGACGAGATAAAGCAGACCAAGCAGAAGTTCGGGTGGGACCCGCAAATGTTGTTCAATGTTGCCGATGAAGTGCTGGCACATACACGCAAGTCAGTTGACAAGGGAAAAAGAGCGGAGGCGAAGTGGAACCGATTGATTAAAAAATACGCAGCGGTGCATCCGGAGCTTGCGGAGCAGTTTCAAAACGCTGCTGAAGGGAAAATCACGGTCGATATCGACTCATTACTTCCCAAATTCGATTTGATGAAAGATGGCAAGCCCAATTTAGTGGCGACACGCTCTGCGTCGGGGAAAACCTTGGATGTCCTTATGCCGCATTTCCCGTTTATCTTAGGCGGCAGCGCGGACCTGACGCCATCGAACAATACGCGATGGAAGGATGTAAAGGATTTCCAAAAAGACGCCCTTGACGGCAGATACCTGCGTTTCGGGGTTCGCGAGCACGGTATGGGCGCGATTATGAACGGCATATCCATAAGCGGACTTACCCGTGCGTTCGGTGGGACGTTTCTGGTATTCAGTGATTAT
Organism: uncultured Pirellulales bacterium; assembly: GCA_964597035.1. GTDB lineage: Bacteria > Planctomycetota > Phycisphaerae > Sedimentisphaerales > Anaerobacaceae > Fen-1362. The sequence continues at coordinate 32,163 of CAZQWM010000015.1, read as the reverse complement.
ATGCGTGGAGCCGTGCGTGTAGCGGCGATATCGGGCTATCCGACGATTTTTGTCTGGACGCACGACAGTATCGGTATCGGGGAGGACGGCCCGACGCATCAGCCGGTGGAGCACTTCGCGGCGCTGCGGGCGATACCGAACCTGTTGGTCATCAGGCCCGCTGATGCGAACGAAACGGCGCAGGCCTGGAAATTTATTCTTCAGTATCGCGAAGGGCCTGTCGCACTATTGCTTACTCGTCAGAAGCTGCCCGTCTTAGACAGGACCAGATGCTCATCCGCAGAAAACCTTGTTAAAGGCGCATACGTGTTAATTAGTGCAGACGAGCCGGAAGTATTGCTTTTGGCGACCGGGTCGGAGGTTGCGGTTGCACTCGAGGCATACGATAAGCTTGCGGCCGAAGGGATAAAGGCGCGAGTGGTCAATATGCCGTGCTGGGAATTATTTGAAAAGCAGAGCAAAGAGTACCGCGATTCGGTAATACCGCCTGCTGTAAAGGCCAGAGTCGCAGTGGAAGCGGCCGTCGAGCTTGGCTGGCACAAGTGGCTTGGCGAAAATGGAGCGTTTGTCGGAATGTCAACGTTCGGGGCATCGGCTCCCGGCAAGGTCTGCTTCGAGAAATTCGGCATAACCACGGATGCGGTTGTGGCAGTCGCGAAGAGGATAATGGGGAGATAGCAAAAGGACACAGAAAGCATAAATGGGGGCGGAAAGGAGCGAGAAAAAGTGAGGGACAAGGGGAACGATACGCACACGGACCCGGTATGCGGGATGAGCGTGAAACGTAATAAGGCCGGGGGGACGATTGAATACGAAGGCAGGGAGTATATCTTCTGCAGCAGCAAGTGTCTCGAGAAGTTCAGGGCGGAACCGGACAGATATATAAAGAAGGATGAACCTGCAAAGCACCCGGAGGGAGAAGAGACCTCGGGGAGACCTGCAGCGAAGAGGGTTTATACATGCCCGATGCATCCGGAGGTCGTTAAAGACGGGCCGGGCTCGTGCCCTGTCTGCGGGATGGCGCTGGAGCCAAAGGCCGGCGCAGGCGAGGAAGAGGAAGAAGGCGGGGAGCTTGCCAATATGAGCAGGCGGTTCTGGCTGGGACTGGTGCTGGCTGTGCCGGTCTTTATTATTGCAATGAGCCGACATATACCGGGAAGACCGCTTGAGCATATTTCGTCGCCGGAGGTATTGACATGGCTGGAGTTTATACTGGCAACCCCGGTGGTGCTGTGGTGCGGGAAGCCCTTTTTCGAGCGGGGATGGACCTCGATTGTCACCGGCCGACTGAATATGTTTACACTGATTTCGGTCGGCGTCGGAGTATCATACGTTTACAGCGTTGTCGCGGTCGTTGCACCGGGGATTTTCCCTGAATCATTTCGCGGAGAAGGCGGACAGGTTGGAGTTTACTTCGAGGCATCGGCGGTAATCACTGTTCTTGTATTATTAGGGCAAGTGCTGGAGCTTCGCGCGCGGAGAAGGACCAGCGGCGCGATAAAGGCATTATTGGGACTTGCGCCTAAAAATGCGAGGATTGTCAGGGCGGACGGCAGCGAAGAGGACATCGCACTCGACAGCGTTGCGAAAGGAGACCATCTGAGGGTCCGGCCGGGGGAGAAGGTTCCAGTGGACGGTGTGAATATCGAGGGGCAGGCAAGCATCGACGAGTCAATGATAACGGGCGAGTCAATCCCTGTAGAGAAGAAAACCGGCGACAAGGTTACGGGCGGGACGGTGAACGGGACGGGGACATTTATAATGCGCGCCGAGCGGGTCGGGGCGGAGACGCTTTTGTCGCAGATTGTGGAGATGGTCAGCGAGGCGCAGCGCAGCCGGGCGCCGATTCAACGATTAGCGGACAAGGTGTCGAGATATTTTGTTCCCGCGGTCGTGGGGACGGCAGCAGTAACGTTTATTGTGTGGTCGATTTTCGGGCCAAAGCCGGCGTTTGCATACGCGCTGGTCAACGCGGTTTCGGTCCTTATCATCGCATGCCCCTGCGCACTGGGACTGGCTACGCCGATGTCGATAATGGTCGGGGTCGGACGCGGGGCCAGGGAAGGGGTGCTGATAAAAAACGCCGAGGCGCTGGAAATAATGGAGAAGGTGGATACGCTCGTGGTGGACAAGACGGGGACATTGACGGAGGGTAAGCCAAAGCTTATTTCGGTTGTTCCGGCAGGGAAATTCAACGAAGGCGAGATTCTGCGACTGGCGGCGAGCTTGGAGCGGGGCAGCGAGCATCCGCTTGCTTCAGCGATACTGGCTGGCGCTCGGGAGCGAGGGATAAAGCCGGCGGAATGCAAAGATTTCAAGTCTATAACGGGCAAGGGAATAACGGGCACAATCGAAGGAAAGCCGGCGGCGCTGGGCAACAGCAAGCTTATGGAGCAACTGGGTATCGACATTGGGGAGTTAGATGAACGGGCGAAGGAGATCGGCAGAGACGGAGAGACCGTTATGTTTGTGGCCGTAGGGAAGCAAGCCACGGGATTGATTGGGGTGGCGGACCCAATTAAGGAGTCGACTCGCGAGGCGATAAAGCTATTGCGAAAGGAAGGGATTCGGATAGTGATGCTGACGGGAGACAGCCAGGCGACGGCGGAGGCGGTGGCAGGCAAGCTGGAGCTCGACGAGATTGAGGCGGAGGTCCTGCCGGAGCGAAAGAACGAGACGGTCAGGCGCCTGCAGAGCGAAGGCAGGATTGTCGCAATGGCCGGCGACGGGATTAACGATGCGCCGGCCCTGGCAGCGGCACAGGTCGGCATTGCGATGGGCAGCGGGACCGACGTTGCGATGAAGAGCGCCGGGATAACATTGGTCAAGGGCGATTTGCGGGGAATTGCCAGGGCGAGATTATTGAGCCGGGGGACGATGCGAAACATCCGGCAGAACCTGTTTTTCGCATTGTTCTACAACTCGCTGGGCGTTCCGATTGCGGCAGGGATACTGTATCCTTTTTTCGGGCTGCTGCTAAGCCCGATTATTGCTGCCGCGGCGATGAGTTTCAGTTCGGTATCGGTGGTCGGTAATGCGCTAAGACTGAGAAAGCTGCCGCTTTGATAATGCAAGAGGCGTAAGTTCAGCGAGAGAAGAACATAAATACGCTTGCGAGGTCTGCTTCGAGAGGTTCGGTATAACGGCCGAGGCGGTCGTATCCGCGGCGAAAAAGCAGTTGGGCAGATGACAGCAGATTAGAGCATAACAGAAGAGTCAGGCCTGGAAGGCCGACGCACTATATGATACGTGGGTCGGGAGTGTCTACCTTGTTTTGGGGTGATAGGCAGGTTTGGCTTGTAGGGTTTTTAATCTTATAGTTTAATTGGCTGGGCACATAAATGGGACGGGGCCGCCCCCGCTCTTGTCTTCGTCAAGAAGACGCGGGGGGACAGGCAGTTCAAAAACCAGCATAGCTCAGCGGATAATCCCTTCGGGGCGTTATGTCGCCGAAGGGCGGAAAGTTGAAACACTTTCGCCTTGTGCGAAGGTGTGTTAACAAAAAGCCATGGGGGGCCATATAAGTTTCTTTCCGAGTTAGGGCCTTTGCGCGGTTAGTGCAGAGGCCCTTTTTTTGCGCGGTACACTGTGATGATGCAAGGCCGGTTAGAAATACCGTGACACCGGTTTTGTCGATTTTCAGGCGATAAAATTTCCAAGTATTTTATAGATAAAGTTTGCAAGGCGGCGGTTTTACGGTGAGTCGGTATTGACTGATTGGGCCGGGTAAGCTATACTAAGAGGGCTGTATGCAGGCCAGCGAGCCGCCTGGCAGAAGAGAGGGTAGGTATTATGGCGGAAGTGGAAAAACACATCGAGCGGGTGATTCCGTCTCCCCGAAAGGTTTTTACCCCCGCAGTGACAGTGATACTTGTAGGGATGGTCGCCGGTTTTACGATAGTTTACTACGCGACGGATTTTACGGTTAAATATCTTGCATTATCCGTGACAGGTATGAAACACGTAATGATATGGCAACTGCTGACGTACCCATTTCTCAACGGATGTAACTGGTCGTTAGTCTGGGGTGGTCTTTTATTGCTGTTTATAGGCAGTGCGGTGGAGCGGGAATGGCGGACGAAGTCATTCATTGGGCTGTGGCTGATTGTCTCGGTTGTCTGCGGGCTTATCTGGGTTGTAATTAGCGCGATAGCAGGAAAAAGCTACGTAGGTGGCGGGACCGCGAGCTGTGTATACGGAATAGTAGCAGTATTCGGCGTTCTTTACCGTCGGAGGCGATTTCTGGTTTTGTTCTGGTCCGTCGAGGCACAGCATCTTGCGTGGGCTTTTATCATAATCGGCATTATTCTCGGCATAAGGCAGCCGATTACCTGGATTTGGGTGGCAGGAGCATTGGTGGGTTATCTTTACGTCAAGCTGCGGATGCGAATGGAGTCTGCGGCCAGGCGCAGCCCGCAGAGCAGCTACCGGCCTGGTGATTTTGTGGATATCGATTGAGACTTTATGGATGCTGCGGCACACGAACAGGCGGCTCGCCGTGCGGGAATTGCCCGAGAGGCATTGCGTGATTGCCTGCTGTGCCCTCGAAACTGCCGGGTTGACCGAACAGCCGGCGAGAAGGGTTATTGCCAGCTTGATGACAAGGTTCGATGTTTCAGAGAGGTCCTGCGTTATGACGAAGAGAAGGGACTTAATCCGTCGCACCAGATTTATTTTGCGGGATGCAACCTGAAATGTGAGTTCTGCACGGTTTCGGAATGGAATGAGCGGCCGGATGCGGCGGATGAGCTGGACGTCGAGAAATTAGCTGCAACAATTGCGAGGCGAAAAAAAGAAGGAGCAAGGACGCTTAATCTGCTGGGTGGTGAGCCGGCGGTGAACGTGCACGGTATTCTCGAATTGCTCGCACGAGTTGACAGCGAAGCGGTCGTGGTTTGGAACACTAATATGTATTATAATGATATTGTCGACGAGTTAGTGACAGGGCTGGTTGACATTTATCTTGCGGACCTTAAGTGCGGAAACAGTGATTGTGCACAGCGGCTGCTGGGGGCGGGGGATTATGTCGAGGTGGCGAAGGCCAATATCCTGAGGGCCGCCGGTCATTCGGACGTGATTTTGCGGTATCTTGTTTTGCCGGGTCACTTGAGGTGTTGTCTTGAGCCGATAGTGAAGTGGGTGGCGGCGGAGCTGCCGGATGTCAAGCTGAGCTTGAGAGATTATTATGTTCCGCCGGCGCAGGTGAAGGAGGCGCCTGCGGAGTATCTTGGTCGCGATGAATATCGGCAGGCGGTGGAGCTGGCGGCCAGCAAGGGATTGACGCTGATAGAATGAAGAAGAAGCCATATCGGCGAAAGTGCGGCGATTTTGAGATTCGTGTGCTGGCAGACGGTCGGCTTGTAATGCTGGCGCCGGACGATGAGCTTTTGGCTATGGGGCGGGAGCTGGAGCCGGATAGCTCGCTTTTGCCGCCCGCGAGAGAGGACAAGAGGAATGGTCGAACCTAACCAGAAGCGCGCGAGCGGCCCGATAAAGAAGCAGGCGGGCCAGAAGCAGATGAGCGAAATCGAAGTGCTTATCCGCGCAAGATATCCGCTGATTTATGTAATCTCGTGGGAAGAGCAGCGTTTATTGAAGCACGTAGTCCGAATCGGTTCGCGATTGGGCAAGAGCGTGTTCGAATGGTCGCTAACGACGGGATTAGTGCCCGCGGGGACATCGGTTCAATCGCAGAAGCACAAGGACAGCGCCACACAGGACCCGCTGGTAGCGCTGGATAATGTGATTGAGCACGTTGAGCCGGCGCTTTATGTGTTCAAGGACTTTCACCCGTTCCTGAAGGGCCAGAATATGTCGGTGATTCGGCGGCTGCGCGAGGTTTCGGCCACGATGCAAAATACTTACAAGACGATTGTCATCGTCAGCCCGATATTCGAGCTTCCAGCGGAGCTTGAGAAGGACCTTACGGTTGTGGATTTCGATTTGCCGGGTGAGAGTGATTTTGCCGCCCTTGTGGCCCGGATAATCGATGAGGTCAAGGACAACCCGAAGCTCAACGTTCGGATGGAGGAGCGGACACAGGAGCAGATTGTGCACGCGCTTCTGGGGCTTACGCTCAGCGAGGCGGAAAACGTTCTGGCCAAGACGCTTGTTGAACAGCGCAGCTTAGGCGCAAGGAGCCTGGAGGTTATCCACAGCGAGAAAAGACAGGTTATCCGCAAGAGCGGGCTTCTGGAATACTACGATGCGGAGGAAGGCCTGGGTTCGGTTGGGGGGCTTGACGTGCTGAAAAGCTGGCTTCTCAAGCGAGCAAGCGGTTTTAGCGACCAGGCCAGGGAGTTCGGTCTTCCGTCGCCGAAAGGCGTGCTGCTGCTGGGAGTACAGGGCTGCGGCAAGAGCTTAATGGCCAAGACAATCAGCAACGCCTGGCAGTTACCCTTGCTGCGGTTCGACGTGGGTAGGGTTTTCGGGAGCTTAGTCGGCTCGTCGGAGCAGAATATCCGCAGGGCAATCAAGGTTGCGGAGTCGGTAGCGCCCGTGGTGTTCTGGATAGATGAAATCGACAAGGCGTTTCGAGGCTCTCGCGGCAGCGGCGCCGGGACCGACAGTGGCACGAGCGCGCGAGTGTTCGGGACGTTTCTTACGTGGCTTTCGGAAAAGGACAAGCCGGTGTTCGTGGTCGCGACGGCGAATGACGTTTCGCTTTTGCCGCCTGAGCTTCTTCGCAAAGGGCGTTTCGATGAGATATTCTTTGTGGATTTGCCGGCGTTCGCCGAGCGAAGAGAGATATTCGAGATTCATCTGAAGAAGCGTCGGCTTGAGCCGGCATCGTTTGATGTTGATGCTCTGGCTCATGCGTCGGCGGGATACAGCGGGGCAGAGATAGAAGAGTCGATTATCAACTCGCTTTTTGAGGTGTTTTACGAGAAGCAGCCGATGACGACGGGACGTTTGCTGGAGAGCATCAGGCAGACTGTTCCCCTGTCGAAGACAATGAGTGAGGACGTTGAGGGCCTGCGCCAATGGGCTGATGGGCGTGCGAGACTTGCAACGAGCGACGAGGCAGCCGTGGAGCCGGGCGGCGACAAGAGGAAACTTGAGATATAGCGAGGCGGAGAGAAGAAAGTGAGGAATGAGTTATGAGCGCGGTTGTAATTTTGACGCCTGTTATCATTGGCGGCTGGCCTTCGATTATGGCTGCGGTAGCGGGCGCAGCGTCGGCACTGGGGCTTGTTGTCAAGGAGCAGATTAAAGAGGAGCTGCGGCAGGAGCAGGCGGTCGAACAAAGTGTCGAGGTGGAGCTTGCCAACAGCGAAGTGATTGCGCAAAACCTTGCGACTGACAAGGAAATTGTCTTGGTCAAGGGTGATGTCGAGATTCGGGTTGGCCGGGACGAGCGAGGGCGGTGCAGGGTCTGTGTAAAAAGCAAGGGCAAAACCAAAGCAGATATGGAGCAGATTGCTGAAGAGTTTAGCCAGAAAATGACGCAGTGTTTCGTCTATAATCGCGTTGCCACCGAACTGAAGAGCAAGGGATTTCAAATGGTCAATGAGGAAGTTATGGAAGACCAGAGCATTCGGATAAACGTGCGGCGTTGGGTGGATTGAGAGATGGCACAACAACACGAAGTCGAGATAATTGTTTCAAAAACGGGCGATGTGAAGGTTCACGTCAAGGGAGTTAAGGGCAAGGCGTGCCTGGAATACACCAAATGGCTTTCCGAGGTAGTCGGGAAGGTCAAAGACCAGAAGCTGACCAGTGAATACTATGAGCCGGAGGTCAAGACTCGAATCAATCTTCATCAGGAGTTAAAAACCGAGCAATAGGGCGAAGATGCGATGTCAGCGTTGCCAGTTTGAGAACATGCCTGGGGAGAGCAGATGTTTCAAGTGCGGTTCGGTATTGAGCGGCCAGGGTGTGGCGGTGGACGTTCATCCGCCGCGGATGGACAGATGGAAAGGGCCGTTTCGTGCCGTGCCCCGGTGGATTCGGCTGCGCACGCGCTTCGGGGAGAGATTGCGTGTGCCTGCATTTTTGCGGATAATGTCCGGCAACGCCGCTTTGGGGCTGGTTCTTTCTTTAATACCCGGTTTGGCGCAGGCCGTTAGCGGTCGATTCCGTGAGGTTCGGTGGTTCGTGTTCGGCTGGCTGTTATTATTGCCGGCGGGAATATTTTTTTACGGCAGCGGGACGGGATATTTGCTGCTTGGTATAGCGGTCGGTCTTCACGGCTGGATTGCCTTTCGCCATTCGCTTATGAAGGAGCACGCGGAAATCGGACAAAGGATATTTGATTTCTCGATGCTGCTTGTTGTTTTCGGTTTACTTTATTTTGGTGTCCGGAGCACTTTGTTGGGGGATTTTATGTTTGGTTATACGAATCTTACAATTCCATATCAGAACATCGAGTCCGGAGATATGCTTCTGGCCCGGCGGAGCTTGTCGGGGGCGGAGGATTTGAAGCGTGGGGGGCTTGTCCAGTCGACTTTAAGGATGGTCGGGCGAGGCCGGCGTGTTTTTTCAGGCGGCGCCCGGACGATAGTGCAGATAGTGGGTCTTGGCGGTGAAAAGATTGAGATTACAGACGGGGCGTATGTCGTTGATGGCCGGATGCTTGATGGTGAGCAGTATCCGGTACCGGAATGGCTGAAGGGACGAAAAATCGGGCCGATAGTCGTTGACGTCAATTCGTATTTTGTAAATGCCGTTTATAATGTTGAGGGCCGCGGTATGCAGTTGACTGCGGAAATGGTAGGACAAGCGTGTATAGTGAAGTCTTCTGAGATAGAATCGAAGGTGATAATGCGGTGGTTTCCGCTGAAGCGGCGAGGATTTTTGAAGGAAAATGAATAGGCGTTTTTCACAGCTCGAATTCGGCGACAGGAGCGATAAGGAACCGGGCAAGGCCGGAACCGGCGAGGAAATACGCGACGAGGAGTATTTCCACAAGCAGGCGGTGCGTTACTGGCTTGCGGGAGATTTCGAGCTGGCGTTGAGGCACTATTCGCGGTCGCTCGAGCAGAACAGCAGCTTTTATCCCGGCTGGGTGGGACAGGTGCTTATGCTAATCGAGCTGGGAGAATACAGGGAAGCCGCCGTGTGGGTGGATAAGGCACTAGAGATGTTTCCCGAGCATCCGGAACTTCTGGCGGTTAAGGCGGTTGCGTGTGCTCGCGACGGCAGGATGGAGAAAGCCCTTGGGTATTCGGACAACTCTATCGGCAAGGATAACGTTACGTCGGCTGTCTGGCTGGCGAGGGCGGAGGTGCTGCTGAATCGCAGGAGCAATATAGCGGACAACTGTGTCAGCAAGGCGGTGAGTATAGCCGGCGAGGAGGCGCCGATGGTTCGGCTTCGCGCAGGGCGTCTGCTCAATCGACAGGGAGATTATGCCGGTGCATTGGGATACCTGCAAAAGGCCGTCGATGAGTTTCCGAAATCGGCTCTTGCCTGGTATGAACTTGGTCGATGCCAGGCGGGGCTCGGCCGGAGCGAGGCGAGGGTCAGCTTTGAACAGGCGCTTAAACTTCGCCCGAACTGGCGTGTGGCCGAGGAGGCGCTTCGCAAAGTCAAGGGCAGGGGATTTTTGAGGCGATTATTCGGAAGGTGAGATATGGCAATACCTCGTGAGATGCATCGAATACTGGCGGCGGCCAGGCGTGAAAATGCTTCGGATATTCATATCGTTGCGGGACTGCCGCCATTGTTCAGGATAAGCGGCGAAATCATACTTGCGGATTTGCCGCCATTGAGCAGGGAGGATACAAAACGGCTGAGCTTCAGCATGCTCAACGAGGAACAGAAAAAGGTTTTCGAGCGGGATTGGCAATTGTGCTGCTCGATACACGACGAGCAGTTGGGCCGATTTCGCGTTTCGGTTTATTACCACATCAGCAACCCGGAGGTGGCGATACGTCCGGTGATGGACCATATCAAGACGCGGGAGGAGCTTCGGCTGCCCGAACATATTGAGGATTTTACCCGGATGTCGGGCGGGCTGGTTATGATAACCGGGCCGACGGGCACCGGAAAAACGACCACGATGAATTATATGATCGACCTTATCAACAGCGAGCGCCGGTGCAAGATTATCGCCATTGAAGACCCCGTCGAATACATTCACAGGGCCAAAAGGGCAATCATCATTCAACAGGAACTTTATACCGACGTTAAGTCGTTCGGCAGCGCGCTGGTGCACGTTTTGCGACAGGACCCGGATGTCATCTGCATCGGCGAGATGAGAGACCTCGAGACGACTGCGACGGCGCTTATTGCGGCAGAAACGGGGCATCTGGTCATCGCGACCTGCCATACTCCCAACGCACTTCAGACGGTCGAACGAGTTGTGTCGATATTTCCCGAGAACCAGCAGCCGCAGATTTTTGCGCAATTAGCCAATTCACTACAGGGTGTTATAGCACAGCGGCTTGTGCCGTCGGCTGACAGGAAACGGCGGATTCTCGCCACGGAATTGCTTATTGTCAACCACGCCGCCCGAAAGCATATACGCGACCGGCAACTGCATATGCTGGTCAACGTTATTCAGATGGGCCATAAGATTGGTATGCACCTGATGGACGATTCGCTTATGCAACTGTACGAGGCGGGCGAGATAACATACGATACCGCGGTGAACTATTCGCACGACCCAATTGATATGCGCAAGAAAATCCACAAGCAAAGAGCATCGGGCGAAGAGCAGCCGTGAAGCCGGTGACGTGAGATTGGAATTCTTCCAATCTCAGTAATTAAAGTAGCAGCCGTAGTGTCTGTAGAAAAGCCCTATAGACCGCATAGTGATAATTGCAACAACCTGTCCCGTCAGATTCACTGCCAGATTTGCTGCGGTAGACAATAAGGACATTTTGTCCATCGGTGCGTATTGGCGGGTGTTGGTTTCGATGAGGCAGACGGCAACGAGTATCGCGACAACTACGAGGTATGGAACGAAGGCCTTAAAGATGGGGCCGAGGATACGGTCCGGCCGAAGTAGTGCGCTGTAGTCTTCTATGACTGCTATTGTTAATATCGCCATTGGAAATATAAACAGTCCTCCAAGAAACAAAGATATTAAAAGTAAATTCAGAGCATTTCTCTGACGCCAAAGCTCTTCGAAAGTCACAAGGTGGTCCCTGGAAATTGCCATAATGCTGAAGAAGGGCAGCTCCACAAGACACAGCGTGAACACAAAAACAAGAAGTGGCTTGAATATATACCATAGGAATGTAATGCTGATACCGAGTTCGATTTCTGGAAGTTTGTCTTCACCAAAGGCGGTGCTGCATATGATTTTGAGATAGAAACCCAAAAGATAACCCCAGGCGATAAAATACATCACATGGCCCAGGCAGCACGCTGCTGCCGAGAAGAACTTAAAACATACGGCAGCTGTAACAAAGACAATCGCCGTCAGATTGTCCTTATCTAAAAAGAGCTTCCAGCTATCGATGAAAACGGCGTGGTAGAATCCCGGCTGCGGCGTTTCGATTTCGACCTTGGGTTCGACCGGTTTCGCTTTTTGTCCGGTTTCTGCGGGTATAATTAGTTTCTGTCCGCAGGTCAGACAGTGTGCGGACTTGCCGGCGTGTTTGTCGCCAAAGGCAATGAGCGATTTGCACTTCGGGCAGTTGAAGCGTATGGTCATGCCTGAGTATATTCGTGCTGCATCGCATCAGTGAATGATTTTAGGTCGTTAACCCATTTCTTTGCTTCGAGCAGGTCCACCTTGTCCTGCTTTACGAGTATTGCAAGATGCCTTTCCATAGTAGTCATTTTTTCTTCGGGTTTTTCCTTGGTTTTGGTCTGGAGCTGTGAATAAATCTGTTCAATTTTGCCTGTTCTTATAAGATTTGCGCATGCGTAGTTGTTATTTAGTATCTCCATAGTGATGATTCGGCCTGTGGCGTCTTTTTTCGGTATGAGTTTCTGGCTTATAATATAAGCAAGGCCAAGGGAGAGCTGGTTGCGGACCTCGTTTTGCCTGCCAGGAGGAAAGTAGTCCAGCACCCGGGTTATCGTGCCGGAGGTGTCTCTTGTGTGCAGGGTAGAAAAGACCAGATGCCCGGTTTCGGCGGCCATAAGAGTCATCGATATGGTTTCAGGGTCTCGCATCTCGCCTACGAATATCACATCCGGGTCCTCTCGCAGTATCGCCCGCAGGCCCTGGGTGAAAGACTTTGCATCGCGACCGATTTCCCGCTGTGATATCATGCCGTGCTGTTTGGTAAATATGTACTCTATGGGGTCTTCGAGAGTAATTATCCGGCAGGGGCTTTTGGCGTTTATCCGGTCTATCAGGGAGGCGATTGTTGTGGATTTGCCGGCGCCGGTGATACCGGTTACCAGGACCAGGCCCTGCTTGCGCTCGATGATATCTTCCCAGACGTTGTTCGGAAAGCCGATTGTCTCGAGCTTCGGAATGTCCATAGACAGCGCCCGTATGGCAGCGCATATACCGTCGTTTTCCTGGAAAATGTTTATGCGGAACTGCAGAGAGCCGACTCGATAAGAGCAATCGACCTCTTTTTCCTGCTGGAACTTGTGAAAATTGGCTTCGCTTAAAAGCGGCATTATGAGTTTTTTGGCGATTTCGGGCGTTACGGGCTCACCCTTGAGGTATGTCAGGTCTCCGTCGATTCGATATGCCGGCGGGCTGCCGACCTTGATGTGAAGGTCGGAGACTCGCATTGCGCCTCTCTTCTCGAAATACGTGAGCATATCGAAAATACTGAGCGGTCCCATATTTTCGGTATGGTATATCTTGTCGGTTACCACGTATGCTTCGGTCATATTCGCCTCCGTTTCCGGTCGAGTAATTTGACCTATGGACTCGCGGGGTCTGCCGTGGTGATACATCAGTATATCATTATATTTGTGTAAGAGCAAAGCCGGACAGGAGGTTTTGCAGGGGGCAGCCGGTATAGACGTGGTGTTGTGATAGTAGTTGAGTTTCGGCCCGGCTGCTATTATATTGTGCCCTCATGACTGAAGTACCCCCTGTAAAACCGGTTAATGCCGAACAGCGTATACCGTTGACGCGAATCCAGAAGCTCATCGGCGAGAGGATGTTCCGGTCGAAAAAGACCAAGCCCTGTTACTATATGGGGATAGATGCCGACACGACCGAACTTATGGACAGTCGGCACGAATTGAAGAAACGATTATGCGTGAAAATCACTTCCAACGCCTTTTACATCAAGGCCCTCGGTGTTGCGGTTAAAGAGTTTCCCTTAATGGTCGGCTCTTTGGAAGACGACTCAATCAAAATAGCCGATTCGGTGAATGTTGGTTTTGCCGTCAGTGCGCCGCAGGGGCTGGTTGTGCCCGTGGTGAAAGAAGCCGACAAAAAGACATTGGCTGAAATAGCGACGCTTGAAAAGGTGCTGACCGATAAGGCGAGGAGCAATAAGCTTTCTCTGGATGATATTACCGGCGAGACGGTCGGGTTGAGTAATCTCGGTGCTTATGATATTGATTCGTTTATAGGCATTGTGCCGCCGCCAGCGACTGTGATTTTAGCCGTGGGTAATACACTGCGGACAGCCGTGCCGCGAAACGGCAAGATTGTTATCCGCAAGATTACCGACCTGACGATAGCCGTGGATTCGACAGTTGTCCCCGAGCCCTATGCCGCGAAATTCTTAGCCCGAATCGCTGAACTGCTCCAAGAGCCGAACCGGCTTGTATAGTAGTCGTTGATCAGGTTGTGATTGTTCCTACAGTGTTGATGTTTGCTGGGTATTGTTGATTCCATCAGTTTGGTTGTCGGCATCCGTGCCGGTTGCTCTTATCGGCTCAGCAGGTGTCTGAGGGATATTTTTGGAGGGTATTTCAGCAATCTCGATTGGGCAGGGTTGGGATTCGTCCGTGGCAGTAGTTTCAGTTTGGGGTGAGGTTGTTGTCTGCATCTGAGGATTGATTAGCTCGGCGACTTTTTTATAGTCTTCGGCGCCGTGGCAGTTGGGTTCGTACTCGAAGATGGTTTTGCCGTAACTGGGGGCTTCGGCGAGTTTGATATTTCTGCGGATGCTTACGGGTAGAATCTGCGCCTGTGACCAGGCACAATCCGTATTGCGTGCGCCGTTTAAAAACTGCTCAATATCCGCCTTGACCTCGTTGGGCAGTGACGCTCGGCTGTCAAACATACAAAGCAGGACCCATTTTACTTTCAGGTTTGGATTGATTCGTTTGTTGACAAGGGTGACGGTCTGAAGCAGTTTGCCGAGTCCATGCAGGGCGAGGAAGTGCGGCTGAAGCGGTATCAATATATCATCGGCGGCGGCGAGAGAGTTGAGCGTCAAAAGACCGAGCGAGGGTGCACAATCGATGAGAATGTAATCGAGCTTGTCATTAACGCTCGACAGCGCTTCTCGCAGAATAGTCTCTCTGCCGACGACGCTTACAAGCTCGGATTCGGCGCCGACGAGGTCGATGTTTGCGGGCAGCAGCCAGAGATTCGGTCGGACGAGCATCATTTGCGATTCGACGCTTTGCGACTGGGTAAGGACTTTGTAAGAGCCGGTGGCAACGACATCGGGGTCGACGCCCAGATGTGTTGTTAGATGTGCCTGCGGGTCGAAATCGATGGCGAGGACCCGCTGGCCGACATTTGCCAGGGCGGCGGCGATGTTGACGACCGTGGTAGTCTTACCCACGCCTCCTTTTTGGTTTAATACCGCAATGGTCCTCATTACTTTTCTTTGCTGTCCGTAGCTGAGTGTTGTTTTTTGAGCTGCAGTGTTTTCAGCACGCCGTCGAGTACGCCGTTTACGAAAGCCGGCGATTTTTCGGTGCCGAATTTTTTTGCAAGCTCAATCGCCTCGTTAATCGCGACCTTGGGTGGAATATCGGCACAGAATTTCAACTGAAAGACCGCCAGTCGAAGTATGCTCTTGTCGACAAGCGACAGTCGCGTTAGTTTCCATTTCTTTGCGGAACCCGTTATAAGCTCGTCGCAGGCCAAATGGTTTTCCCAGGCGTCTCTGGTCCAGTCTGACGCGAGCCTGCGAACGGAATTTTCCTCCGCGTTTTCGTTGAAAAAGGTGTTTAAATCCGGAAGCAAGGCCGAGCCCTGCACATCGAGCTGGAATAGCGCCTGCATAGCAAGCTGACGTGCCTTTGTTCTCGGGTCCACGCATTGCCCTCTATCAGATAGTGTATTGACTTTCCAATAACCGGCTTAAATTTGTTCCATCACGCTGGCCATTTCCATTGCGACCAGTGCCGCGTCGGCGCCGGCATTTCCTTTCTTGGCGCCGGCCCTGTCGACTGCCTCTTCGAGAGTATCGCAGGTGAGCACGCCGAAGACGGCGGGTGTTTTTGAACCGTAGTTAATCTGTCCGATTCCCCGGACCACCTGCTGGCAGACCGCCTCATAGTGCTGGGTCTGTCCCCTGATGACAGCGCCGAGGCAAATGACGGCTGCGAACTTGCCGTTCTGTGCGAGCTTTTTGGCTGCGATAGTAATCTCGCAGGCGCCCGGCACCCATACGACGGTCATCTGTTCGTCACCGGCCCCGTGACGCTTGAGGCAGTCGGTTGTGCCGCCGAGCAGGCGGGCGGTAATGAACTCATTGAACCGGCTTACAACTATGGCGTATTTTGCTTTGCCGGCTTTAAGCTGACCTTTTATTTCTTTAATCATACGTGTAATTCTCCAAAGTAACGCACTCGGCTTTTGGCCGAAAAAGCGGACTGCGCCGCGACTTTATTTGTGGCACATTATAAGACTAAAAGCCGGCCATTTCCATAAAAACAGCCAATCCCGCCGGGCACGGCCACTATTCGGTGCCATCCAAATCAAACTAAGCCCTTCAAATATAAGATGTTACGGCCGGTGTTTCCAGTGAAATTTCCAGAGTGGCACCGAAACTTCAAACGCGGGAAAAATCCGTTAACCGGCGCCTGCCAGCTGGCGATAAGGCCTGTGGGTAGCGAGGGGTGGTCCGGGTTCGCGAATGTTTGCTGTCTATTTCGAGGCAGGATGACGCTATGGTTTTTGATGAGATACCTTACAGCTCTTACGACAACAGTGAGCAAAAGGCGCAAAAGGCGTTCGAGCTATACGAGGACGGCAAGATAGCACAGGCAATCTCGGAGCTTAATGAAGCGCTGGAGATAAATCCCGCAAGCTGCTCACTTCATTTCGACAAGGCACTTGCTCTCGACAGCTTGAGCAAGTTCGATGATGCGGTTGGCGAGTACGAGGCGGCGCTTGCGTTGAATCCGTGTGATTTGGAGATACTCAACTCTCTGGCTATCGATTACACGCGGATGGGCCAGTATGACTTGGCGATTGAGACCTTCGAGCGGGTTGAGCAGCTCGATTCGAATTTCGAGCCATGTTACTGCAACAGGATTATCACGTACACGGAGATGGGATTGCATGAGCAGGCCGAGCAGATGTTCTATATGGCCCAGCAGATAAATCCGGATTGTGCACTTTGTTATTACAATATAGGCAATAGTTTATTCAGCCGGGCGGAATACAAAAAGGCGATTCACTGCTGGATTAGGACGGCCGAGCTTGAGCCGTCACATCCGCAGATTAATTATCACATTGCGCAGGCCCTTTGGGCGGAGGGGGAGCTGGAGCGCAGCCGTCACCACCTTTTGAAGGAGTTAAGGGTTAACCCCGGCGACGTCGATGTGATAATGGATTTCGGAGTATTTTGTCTCGAGCGAGGTGAAATAGAGAGCGCCAGGGAGAAATTCCACAGGGCTCTTGAGCTTAGGCCGGATACTGCACTGGCGACATTTTATCTGGGTGAGATAGCTCTTAATGCCGGTGAGTTAAAGACGGCGGAAGAGCTGTATAGCCGGGCGATGGCAAGGGACGGTTCGTTGCCCGGGCCACGGTACCGGCTGGCGTGCTGTTCTTTTTTACGGAATGATATCCAATCCGCGAAGACATATCTGGCTTCGGAAATAAAGCTGGCGATGGATGATGCAGATGTGCTGGTTTCAATGGCGTCGATGTTTCTTGTTTTTGCGGCCCAGCCACAAGTCGACAGCGACGAGGCGATTGATTACGCCCTTCATTTTTTGTTGCGAGCGATTGATATCGATTCGTGCAGCGCAGATGCATATTATTATCTCGGCCTGGCCAATGCAATTAAAGGACGGCTGGAAGAGGCAAGCGAGCTGTTTGCTCAGGCGCTTGGTATCAATCCGGAGCATGTCCCGGCGATTCGCGATTCGGCGGCGGTCTGTCTTGCGATGCACAGGATTGAGGATGCGGCAGAGATTGTCGAGAAGGGTTCAAAAGCTATCGGCGACAACCCTCAGCTCAAGGCCATCCGCCGAAGGGTCCGTCGCTCCCAAGTTACGCGGCAGTTAACCGACTTGCTGGGCCGTATAAAGCATTGACCTCTCGGGCAGAACGATTGTCCCCGAGTAGTCAGCAAGAGAGAGACATGTCCCTTTTTCTCAGTTCCACACGAAGTTAGAATTCGATGCGAAGGCCGCCGGACATCCTTTGTGCGTCATAATCACCCCTGAGTTCACCGTCATATCTGAAGTAGATACTCACGCCTGTTTTATTCAGTAATGTTATCCCGCCGCCGATGATAATCCCGTCCTTATCGATATCTCTACTTTCGGTGGTAAAGGCAACACCCGGTGAGCCGTCAAAGGCGGCCGTGATGGCACGGTCGTCAATATCAAAATCATGCCGCCAGGCAACAGTTACATCGGGAACGCAATGCCAGGAGTATTTTTCAAACGGCCGGGTGAATCGCAGCCCGAAGTCCGAAACCAGTGACTCGGTTTTTCGCCCTTCGACAAGGAGGTTAACACCGCTTGCACCGGATTCTCTGTAGCTTTCCTCGTCCAGATAGATGTATTGTAGTGCAGCAAACGGCTGAAGCAGCCATTTTTGCATATCAATATTACAGCCTGCTTCTGTATAGACGGAGAAAAGGTCGCCGTTGTGGCTGCTTTGGGCCTCTCTGGTTAGTCCGCCGACCTCAAGCCGGCGAGTGTTATCGTAAGACTGTCTTCCGTATGAAAGGGTGCTGTCAAGGTAAGCCCGGTCATTAAACAAACTGCCGTAGAGCGAAACGAAAGAGCTTGCGACGTCGCCGCGGCCTCTTTCGTTGTCAAGGTCAATAGTAGTGTGTGACTGCCCAAAGCTTACACCGCCGAGGAAACAGTCCTCAAAAAGGTAATCCAATCCTACTCCAACTCCACTGACGGTATAATCAAAACCGGTGAACCCATCATCCGCATCCTGGTCGGCCAATTCTCCGAAACCGTCTATCCAGGCACCGTGTGGGAGTGTTTGACGGGCACCCGGTGCTCCCCCTGTTGCATCAAGATATGAACGTATGCTGTGCATTCGTTTAACCAGGGTTTGTGTGTACTGCTGCGTCACTTCAAAGGTCGTTGTTGCAAGTGCGTCATAGGTCTCCGGGCTAAGCTGGTCGTAGGCATCGCCGAGGGTCTTCAAATCGGGCAGACTGAAAAGCTCAGCCGCAAAGGGAGCGAACGTCTCTGAGCCGCCTTTAAGCTGGATTTTATTGACAGCATTACCAATAACTCTCTGGTTGTGACTCAGCCCATCAGGACAGAAGTCAATGCTGGTCTGGAGGTCGACATCCGTCGCGCTTGGCCAGAGCAGCTCATAGTCAATGATGGGCGACGGCTGAACGTCAAGACCAAGGCCTGAATCCATTACACCACCAGCGCTCGAGAGAATAGTCGACTGCCGTGTGCCGGGTTTGGCCCAGCCCTCATTCACAAGATTGATTTTAGCTTGCCCGGCGAGATTGGAGGTCCCATTCACATTGAGCCGGTCCGGCTCGTAAGCTGCAAGGTCTAAATCCAAGGTGAGATTACCCATGCTTGTCTGTGTAAAATTGCTGGTCAGAGCGGTTGTTAGGACCATTCCTGAATCACCGGGTGACAATGTCCCGAGATTGATAAGTGACTGATCAGTTCCCAGATAAACATCTTCTCCTGTATTAAAAATCCCTTCATTATAATTAATAAAAACGTTGTATCCCGCCCCTAGATTTACATTTCCTGTAATCGTTCCAAAGTTATATATTGTCTCGTTGCCACTTCCGCCTCTGATTGCCATTCCGCTTAGTGCATAAATTGAGCCTGCAGTATCAATCGTATTGTTTTTCCCGCCATCGATATATACTCCCGTTCCTGCCCCCGAGCCGCCCTGGACTGTGCCGCTGGAGATGGTCACGTAAATATCGCCATTGCCGTCATCGCCAATGCTCTGGGCGAAGATACCGTGAGAGCCGGCGCCGTGGGCGATTATGTCACCAGTAACTGTGATATCAATCGCACCACCGAGGTCCGGACGGTCAGGCAGGTCGATAAGAGGTCCGAAGACGATACCTCCTGAAGGATCTGTAATGAGCTTTCCCAGAGCGTCCATAAGTCCCAGGCTTTGGGCCACCGAATCGTTTTGACCACCCGCGCTCTGGGCAAAGATACCGTGCGAATTATCGCCGAAGGTTGTTATATTGCCGTAGTGCTCAATCGTAATGTCGCCTCCTGAGCCGTCACCGCCAACACTTCCTGCAAAGCCCAAACCGGTGCTAATGTCACCTGTAAGGCCGCCGCCGCCACCGATGCTTTGTGCGAAAATGCCATTCGAACCGGTTCCCCTTGTGGTGATGTTGCCTGCACTGGTAACAGTAACATCGCCGCCGTCGCCGGCGTTTCCGCCGTTTTGTCCGACTCCGAAGGTTAGATCTATTCCAAAACCATCAATGCCTCCATCAATGTTGCCGGCTATTCCGCCACCACCGCCTATGCTCTGCGCAAAAATACCATGAGCGGCTACTCCGACAGTATCGATATTGCCGCTGATGTCGACGTCAATATTACCACCGTCACCCGCAGCACCACCGCTGCCGCCTATGCCTACAGTTCCTGAACCCTGAGCGCCAACACCGCCTGCACCACCGCCAGCACCTATGCTTTGTGCCAAGACAGCGAAAGAGCCATCTCCCATTGTGATAATGTCGCCCGCATTAGCGACGTTAACGTCGCTGCCGTTACCACTACTGCCTCCCTGTCCTCCCACCACAATCTGAATATTGCTGCTGTCCTCAATGGGAGCAAGATCCAGAAATGGAGCGATATCTTCAGGTACACCGAGGTCTTCCCAATCAAGGCCGTGGTAACCGCCGCCTCCTTCACCGCCACCTCCGCCAATACTCTGGGCGAAGATACCGTAAGCATCAGCGCCGCGAGTAATCGTGGTACCTTCGTTATTCACTGTTACAATTCCACCGTTATTGCCGCTGCCCGCATTACCTCCGATGGAGATATTCAAGGCCTGACTGATACTAGTTGGTGAGGGAGGTGGATCCAATGGACTCCAGTTGGATGGGTCGATGCTAAGGGTCATTGACCGAGCATCTCCACCCCTGCCGCCGCCTCCGCCGACACTTTGGGCAAATATGCCGTGTGAACTGTCTCCAAAGGTGTCAATTACGCCACCATTGACAACATCAACGCTACTGCCTGAATTACCATTACCACCGTCACCCCCAATAGCCAGAGCAAAATCGACCTGAACTTCCATCTGCGGTTTAGACCCCCCTCCACTCGGGTCTTCAGGAAGTGAGATATTGGCTGTTGCAGCAATGCTCTTTCCGCCATCTCCCCCGCCACCGCCGATGCTCTGGGCAAAGATACCGACAGAGAAATCCTCGTATGTGCCAATCTTTTCGGCATTATTAACGTTGACGCTGCCTGCCTGGCCGCCAATGCCACCATCACCACCAATACTGACTGCAAAATTCGCACTGCCTGTGATGGGAATCTCGGGTGGTATTGGGATTAAACTGCTGAAGTTGACCATAACTGAGCCGCTTGTGCCGCCCGTTCCTCCACCGCCACCGATACTTTGAGCTATAATTCCATGCGAGTACTCGTTGATGGTTTCAATGGTGCCGCTGTTGTTCACATCGACTGCACCTCCGCTGTTGCCATTTCCGCCATCGCCACCCATGCTGAAGTTCAGTCCGCCAAAGGCTGTAACGGCAGCACCGAGGCTGAATCCGCCATTTCCACCGCCGCCGCCGATGCTCTGTGCCAGGATACCATGACTCATCTGGCCTTGTGTGAAGATGTTGCTGGAGCTGTCAATATCGACCGTACCTCCCAGGCCACCCATACCTCCGTCGCCCCCGAAACTGAATGCGATGGTTTGACCGCCAAGCAACTGACCTGTGATACTGGAACCTCCGGAACCGCCACCGCCGCCGATACTTTGTGCCATGACGCCGAAGGCCCGGTCGCCGGATGTAGTGATATTGCCCTGTAGGGGATTGAGCTGCGAACCGACGCTGACAGCGCCACCTTCATTACCTGTACCCCCACTGCCACCGAAGCTAAAATTCAGGCCCGTGCCGCCACCATAACTGGCCGCTAAGCTGAATCCACCATTACCACCGCCGCCGCCGATACTCTGGGCAACGATAGCATGTGCATCATCACCTTTCGTAGAGATGTGACTGAGACTGTCTACGTTCACGGCGCCACCCTTTCCGCCGCCACCGCCGCCGCCTCCGATTGCAAGATTTATCCCTGTGCCGGACAGAGCGCTGCCAGCGATGCTGAATCCGCCGTCACCACCGCCGCCGCCGATACTCTGGGCCAAAATGCCGTAAGAGCGGTCGCCGAAAGTGGTTATCTGGCCTTGAAGAGGGTCGAGTTCTGTGCCGACGTTTACCACGTTGCCCATGCCACCCAAACCGCCTTTTCCCCCCATAGCCATTTGAAGACTGACACCGCCTCCAAGACCGCCGGAGACGGCGAATCCGCCTGTGCCGCCGCCACCGCCGATGCTCTGGGCAATTATTCCATGTGCACTGTCGCCTAAGGTTGTGATGCTTCCTTCGTGATGCATTTCAACTTCGTTACTGTCTCCCCCGCCACCGGCCTGACCGCCGATAGCCAGGTTGACTATGCTTGAAGGGGCTGCAACAGACACGGCAAATCCGCCGTTGCCTCCGCCTCCGCCTACGCTCTGAGCAAACATCCCGAACGAACGGTCTCCTGCTGTGATGATATCGCCGTCACTGCTATTAATAATGTCAACTTTGCCGCTGTATCCGCCATCGCCGCCTCGACCGCCAATCGCCACAGTTGCATATGACACCCCGATACTCACACTGTCACCACCGTTACCTCCTCCTCCGCCGATGCTCTGGGCAAAAATTGCGCTTGAATCATCTTCGAGTGTTACGAGTTGTCCGCTGTTGAATACCTCAACCGTGTCACCATTACCTCCGTCGCCGCCTGAGCCGCCGATGGAGATCATTCCTCCCGAATCACCGCCGTCGCCACCGCCTCCGCCGATACTTTCAGCAAAGATGGCGTGTGAGTTTTGTCCGGCCGTGGCGATAATTCCAGTGTTAGTAACATATACGGTCCCGCCGTTACTGGTTCCGCTGCCGCTGCCGCCGATAGCAACAAGCCCCGTGGAGCCGCCACCGTCGCCGCCGCCTCCGCCGATACTTTGAGCGTAAATGCCGCGGGAACGATACCCGGATGTTTGAATAATGCCTTCATTTGTGACCTGGACGGTACTGCCATGACCACCAGCTCCGCCATCTCCACCCAAACTTGCAAACAAGCCGAACTCGCCTCCGCCGCTTCCACCCCCACCACCGATACTCTGGGCAAACATAGCGTGAGCCTGTTCGCCATAGGTTAAGATTGAACCATAGTCCAAGTTGACAAGTGACACTTCTCCTCCGCTGCCGGCACTGCCACCGTCACCGCCAAAAGACCAGAACAAGCCGAAGCTTGTCGCGCCACTGCCGCCGAAACCACCCACGCTCTGGCCATACATCCCGTATGAGTCATTACCAAGCGTGGTTATCACGCCGCCACTCGAGATTAAGACGTTACCTCCGTTGGAGCCCACTCCGCCGCTACCAGGCGAGCCGAACAGCCAGCCACCACTGCCACCGGGGCCAGCGCTTCCACCGACACTTTTTGCCCATATGCCGTGTGCTTTGTCGCCCTCGGTAGTAATACTCACGTTTCCCACAACATTGACTGTGCCGCCCATTCCACCGAAACCGCCGCCGCCGCCGCCCATAGCGCCCGAGCCGCTTCCGCCTGTGCCGCCGACACCGCCCTGGCTAATCGCAAGAATACCGCTCGAATAATCGCCTGTTGTATGTATTTTCCCGTTCTCTGCGACTGTGATTTCGCCGCCTGTGCCTCCCGTGCCGCCCCGGCGGCCATATCGCCACTCGCTGCCATTGCCACCGTGGCCACCCACGCCGCCCGTGCTGTATACAACGATTCCTCCGGAAGAATCACCATTGGTTGTGATTTTCCCGTTATTTATTACCGCAACTGCCCCGCCATTTGAGCCGGGGCCGCCTTGTGTTGGAATCCTGCCTGAATCCCAGAATGAGCCGTTTCTGCCATGGTAGCCCTGGCCGCCGGCGGTCTGAGTAAAGATACCGTGAGAAGATACGCCGCTGGTTGTGATAGTTCCATTATTTGTCACTATGATGCTGTCACCGGAACCGGCGATTCCCATATCGGCCGACAACCCGTCAACGTACTCCTGCAGGTTCGGCCAAAGCGAAGGTGGCTGGTCATCAGTAATATAGTTATAGGAGTCAAACTGCTCGAAATAAATTTCGGGAATAATATCAAGCGAACCATCATCATTCTTGGTGACTCTAAGTGCAATGGAGCCATCTGAAACCTGGCTGCCATATTCATAGGGCAATAGAGGAAACAGCAGGCCCGGCGTATGTGTAATCTGAACCTGATAATTTACCCTTGTCACAATGGATTCGTCCGGCTGAAGGACCTCTGCTATGCCGGTGGAGTTGAAATCGTATGTCCCGTCGGTATTAAGGATGAAAAAGCCGCCGTTGTCTCCCGCGACTTCCTGGCCGATATTACCTGCTTCTCCGTCAACTGATACGAGAGAGGTTGTAATATCATCCATAGAAAAGTTCGACAGTGAAATAATCGTAAAAGGATTGTAAACGCCTATCCTGTTGTGAGCGTAAATGCCGTAAGCGTTGTCGCCGCTTGTCGTGATATCGCTGTAGCTTGTCACCTGCACAGGACCGCCGCTTCCGGACGGCCCGGAGGGGGCCAAAACTCCAAGCCCTGAAAGCCATGTGACGCCCGCGGGTGCACCCTCGCTTATTGCCACAATACCCGAAGCGTTATTACCCTGTGTAGTTATAGTGACACTGGCCTGACTATCTCCGCTGTTGATACCCACGCTCGAACCGCTGGTGTTGAGAAAATAGATGCCCGTCCTGCCGGCAGCAGGCGCAATGGCGCCGGAAAGGTTATTTATATTGAGTGTTGTAACGGGCGGGGAGTTAAAATCGACGCCGCTGGTAATACCACCTGACTGGTCCCCCGTTGATGTAGCTATAGAGCTGCTCTCAATCGTAGGACCGGGCCCGGCCTTAACTGAATATCCCCAACAAAACGCGACAACCGCAACCAGGAGCAAAACCTTGGAAATTTTTCTCTCATGCATACTTGTTTTCTCCTATCAGGTGCTTCGGGAGCACCCCTTCCACAAATACGTCACGCGGCGACAGCGCCCTTGCCGGCACCTGCCAGAGACGAATTGAGATAAACTGAGAAAGCGGTATTTTTCCTCTGACTCCCGCCCCCATCCTTAGGGACAACAGAAATATTATACGGCGCCAAGCTCCAGGATTAAAGTTGATTTTTTCAAATCAGCAAATAGGTACGCTCCCTTTAGATAGTCCGGTAAAAAGGAATATCCGATGTTAGCAAACCTGGGCAAAAGGAAGTGATGACAGCCAACGGTCGGATTCGAACCGACAACCCCCGGTTTACAAAACCGGAGCTCTACCATTGAGCTACGTTGGCAAGATTTTTAACTATACACGATTGTATTGAAGATTATCGTCTTCTGCAAGGTCTATGATAAGCCGCTGGCTGTTGAATTGTGTTATGTCGCTGCGTTTGCGGCGGGTTTTTGTTTTGGCTTGCGGGGCGGTGGGGCGGTTGGTCCTCGATAGACTATGACGCCCGTGGGGCATTTGGCCAGGGCGGTTTCGGTCTGCTCGGAGGGTTTATAGTTTATGTAATCGAGGCGGGCGAGATTGTCGGCGACCTTGAACAAATCAGTTTGCTTTGCGCAGATTCCGCAGGCGATGCAGCCAACAGCGCACATCGAGCGTGTTACCTTGCCCTTTTCTCTGCTGCTGCAGGCGACGGCCATCATATTCTCGTCGTTGAAGGGGACCATTTCGATGAGATTTAGCGGGCAGGCCTTAGAGCAGGCGGCGCAGCCGGTGCATTTGGTGTAATCGACAACGGCGAGGCCGTCGATGATGTGCAGTGCGTCGAATTTGCAGGCGCGGACGCAGTCGCCGAAGCCCAGGCAGCCGAATTTGCAGGCCTGAACGCTGGCAAGAGCGTTGGCTGAGGTGCAGGTCTGGATGCCCTGATAAACGGCGTAGAAGGTCTTGTCTTCGGTGCGAGCACGGCAGTGGACGATTGGCTTTTTGGCGGGGCCGGCATCGCTGACCTGAAGGTTCAAAACGTTTCCTATCGCCGCGGCTACTTTTTGTCCGCCGGGTGCGCAGCGACCTATCAGCTCGGGATTTGCGATGACTGCCTTTGCATATTGCGAGCAGTTGGCGAAACCGCATGCGCCGCAGTCAAGGTGAGGAAGGATTTGATGGACCTGGTCGACTTTCGGGTCGACGGTGACCTTGAGCTTTTCGGATGCAATCAAAAGGGCAATTGCGAAAACAACCGCAAGGGTGAACATTATCAGGCCTGCGGGCCAGGCGGCGGACCACAATTGGGTAATATTTGCAAGAATCATATTTTCAAATACCCGTAAATCATACTCAATGTTCAATCCCGTGACTCGTGACTCGGCCCCGATGGCTCGTTTTTATCGAGTGACGGGGCACGAGCGACGGCTACTTAACCATTCCTGCGAAACCCATAAAAGCCAGTGCGAGCAGGCCGGCGGTTATAAGAGTGATGGGAGCACCTTTTAGGGCTTCGGGAACGTCGGCAAGCTCGAGGTCTTCGCGAATGCCGGCCATTATACATATCGCCATTGTAAAGCCGATTCCTGCGCCGAAGCTGACAACGGCGGCTTCGAGGACGTTGTCAATGCCCCAGATGTTGAGGAACAGGCACAAGCCGAGAATCGCACAGTTGGTTGTGATTAGGGGCAGGAAAATTCCGAAGCTGTCATACAGGGCGGGGAAAAATTTTCTAAGATACATTTCGACGAGCTGGACCGCCCCGGCGATTACAAGGATGTAACCGACGTAACGTGTGACTTCGAGGTGCAGCGGAACGAGGATAAAGTGGTCGAGGATGAAAGTAAGTGTCCCGGAAAGCGTTATGACGAAAGTGACGGCCAGGCCCATTCCGAACGCCATATCGATTCTGCCTGATACGCCGAGGTAGGGGCAGATGCCGAGGAACTTGGTAAAGACCAAATTATTTATCAGGACGACGGATATAAATGCCAGCAATAAAGTTGTGAACAGGTCCATTTTTTCTTCCTCGTATATCACATATTCCGAATATCCCGCTACGCAGCGGTGGCGGTTTTCCTTTTGCTTATCAGGTTCATAAGGGCAATGAGCAGCCCGAGGGTGATGAAGGCGCCGACGGGCATTCTTAGCGCGGTCCAGGGAACGAAGGATTTCGGCATAACGGGGATTTCCCAGACGGCGCCGGTTGAAAGGATTTCTCTTATGACGCCGAGGACGCAGAGCGAGACTGTGAAGCCGGCGCCCATGCTGATTGCATCGAGGAAGCTGATGACGAGTCCGTTTTTACTTGCGCAGGCCTCGGCGCGGCACATAATGATGCAGTTGACGATGATGAGAGGGACATACGGGCCGAGTTCTTCGCTCATCGTTGGATAATACGCCTTGAGGAACAAATCCGCTATAGTGACGAACGTTGCGATTGTCAGCGTGAACATCAGTATTCTAAGATGTGGCTTTAACTGCCGGCGGATGAAGCTGATGACGAGATTGCTGCAGACCAGCACAAAGATAACGGCGACGCTCATAGTCAGTGCGGGTTTAAGGGCCGCGGTGACGGCCAGCGTCGGGCACATCCCGAGCAGGAGGCGAAAGGTCGGGTTTTCCCGCCACAGTCCCGCCGTGAGCGTTTGTGTATAGACGGATTTTGTCGGTTTTATTTCAGTTTCCACCGGTGAGCAGTCCCTTCTGCTGCATCTGAGTTTTTAGCGGCAGCAGTGTATTGTTTATAATGTTTACTACGGCCTGGCTGGAAATGGTGGCGCCGGTAATCGCGATGATTTGGTCGTCGATTTTATCGTGGTTGCCGGTCCTTTCGAGCTGCAGCTGCCCGACCGAAGCGCCGGCGAACTGGCTGAGATACCACGGGAGTTTAATCTGGTCGCCGAATCCAGGTGTTTCGTTGCTCGATAGGACCTCGTATCCTGCGATTTTTTTGAAGTCGGTGTCGACGGCGACGACAAGCTCGATTTTGTCCGCGAAGCCGAAGCCGGAGGCATTGAAGGCCCATCCTATGTTTTGTCCGGTGTCGGAGATGGCTTTGTAAAGGTCTATTGTCCGGGTTTGCCCGGAAGGGGATTCAAGCCGGATTTGCTCATCGAGCTGGAATTTTTTCGCTTCGGGAAGCAGCACGGCCATAAGGCCGTCAAGTTTTTTGATTTTGTTGGCTTCCATTATTGGCGCCCAGGCGGCGTTCGCGACTGCGAGGATAAGGCCGAAGAACAGTGACGACGCGATGAGAAGCCATGACTGCTTTATGAAGTATTTTATCTTAGACATTGGGCTTGCCTCCTACAGGCGTGAGCTTGCAGAGACGGTCAATCAGAGGAGTGACGGAGTTCATAAGCAGCACGGCGTACATAACGCCTTCGGGGTATTCGCCGACAACTCTGATGAGAATTGTAATGGCGCCGACGCCGGCGCCGAAAATCCAGGCGCCTTTGCCGGTCAGCGGCGCGGTGACGGGGTCGGTGGCGATAAAGAATGCGCAGAGCAGTATGCCGCCGGTTGTAAGGTGAGCAATCGGCGAAATATAGCGGGAGGGGTTAATAAGCCAGGGAATTGAGGCGAAGACAAAGGCGGATAGCAGGACCGCAAAGGGTATTCGCCAGTTAATGACCTGTCTGATAAGAAGATAGATTCCTCCCAGCAGCAGGGCGAGCTTGCTGGTTTCGCCGAGGCAGCCGCTGGTTGAGCCGACAAATAAGTTTTTTAGCTGCGAATTTACGAGCTGGGCCTGACTGGCGGCGGTTTTGTCGGGGGCTTTGGCTTGTTTTATTGCCTGCTTGCTGTGGCCGAGGGGCGTGGCCTGTGTGATTGCGTCGGGCGAAGCGGCCGAAACCTGCGGCATAGTCTTATCAATAGTAGCAGGGACGGTCCAGGTTGTCATAAGCATTCCGAAAGACGCGGTGAGGAAGGCGCGGCCGACCATAGCGGGATTGAATATGTTGGAGCCGAGGCCGCCGAAGACCATTTTGCCGATGGCGATTGAGACGGCACTGCCGATAATCACGGCCCAGAATGGTATTGCTGGCGGCAGGGACATCGCAAGGATTATGCCGGTAATGACGGCGCTGAAATCGCCAAGAGATTCGAGCGGTTTTTCATTTCTGCGGAGCAGGTTGCAGAGGTATTCAGTAATAACGCACGACAGGACACAGGTTGGCAGCAGTATTAGTGCGTAGGCGTGGAAGAAGTAACAGGCCGCGAGCATCGCCGGAGCAAGAGCAATTATGACATCGACCATCACCCGGCGGGTTGAGAAAGGCCCGCCGATATGAGGTGCACACGATACTGTCAGTTTGCTCAGCATTTATGTTCTCAGTTTATTGCGGAATAAGTTTTTTCTGTCTTGCGAGGTATATTTTCCCTGTTCTGATATAGCCGGTAAGCTCGATATTCGCCGGGCAGATATAACTGCAGCAGCCGCATTCGGTGCAGGCCGTTATGAAGTAGTCCTGTGCGATATCGAGGCGATTTTTCTTAACGGCGTGTGAAATTTTTGTGGGATTTAGCCGTTCTGGGCAGACCTGCAGGCATCTTCCGCAATGTATGCAGGCGGTCTGTCGGCGGGCGAATTTTGCCCTGCCGATTTGCTCTTTTGTCAGGACGGTAACGGCGTTTGTGGTTTTTGTGACGGGTATGGACAAATCGGCAATAGCGATGCCCATCATCGGGCCGCCTACCACGACTTTGGCGCTTTTTTGCGTTACGCCGCCGCAGAAATCTATAAGTTCGCTAATGGGAGTGCCGACCGCCACGTAGTAATTGCCCGGATTTGCGATGGCTTCACCGGTAACTGTAACGACGCGGTGGGTAAGGGGCGAGCCGCACACCACTGCGTCCGCGATAGCGGCGACCGTTGCAACGTTGAGGACAATCAGGCCGATTGTTGGAGGTATTCCCCCGGTTGGGACAAAGCGATTTAAGACGGCTTTTATGAGCTGGCGTTCGCCGCCCTGAGGATATTTTGTCTTGACGGTAACTACCTCAATGTCTTTGCAGGCCGGAGTGTTTTGCAGAGTTTCATTTAAGACCTTTATTGCTTCGGGCTTGTTGTCCTCGATACCGATATATACTTTGTCGCAGGCGGAGGCCTTTTGTGCGAGCTTTATTCCCGTGATGAGCTGGTGCGTCCATTCGAGCATAATTCTGTAGTCACAGGTGATATATGGCTCACACTCACAGCCATTGATTATCATGGTATGCTTTGGCAGGCGGGGGTTCGGCTCGATTTTTACGCTTGTTGGGAAACCCGCACCTCCCATACCTACTATACCTGCTTTCCTCACGGCCTGGCAAATCTGGTTCTGGGTATAGTCGTCGAGAACAGTGTCTGCCTGAAAGAACCGCTGTGTCTTGGGGCGTGGTTTTCTAACAGGGATTGAGGCTTGCGGCTCGATAATAACGGCGGGCGCTCTTCCGAGCACGGGGTGTGACTGCAGTGCAATTTCCGTTACGCGTCCTTCAATTGGCGAGTGGACTGGAGCGGATATGAAGGCATCGGAATCGCCGATGAGCTGACCTGCCTGAACGATAGTGCCCTCGGTGACGGTGGGTTTGCATATTGCGCCTGTATGCTGGCTGAGCATTACGACGGCGCGTTTGACGGCCGGGCCGGACTGAATGGGGCTGTCGGCCGTCAGCTCTTTTTTCCCCTGCGGGTGCACCCCGCCGGAAAATTCTGTTCCCACTACTGTGGCCACATTCATACAATCAACTCTTGCCGGACCGATTGCCGAGCATCCTTGCAACAGCTACACAGAGTACTGCGGCGCCAATAGCCGGCAATAAAGCGACTATAGTACGCAAGGGGACCGACTCAATCTGTTTTTCGAGTAGCTGTTGTGCGGTCGCCAAAACACCCATAAAAACCACGATTGGCAGCACAAAGGCCACCAGGGCCTGGCCGATAACAGGGGGTTGCTCGGAATTGCCGAGCAGCTGCAAGACCTCCCGGCAACTCGATTTATCACCACACTGGCTGCACTGTTTATGCTGGACCATAGTTTTGACTGCCAAAAAAAGAAACGTAACTTATAATAGATATTATCGCATTATGCAAATGTATTGTTCACAGTTAAGGGGATTAAAGATGCTGCACAAACTTGCCTTGTTAGCGGTGATGTGCGGATTGTGTTTGTGTGTCGGCTGCGTGGTGAATCCGATAACGGGCGAAGAAGAGCTGATGTTTTTTCCCGATCAGCAGGATGTCGCGATAGGCAAACAGTATGCGCCGGAGGTGGAGAAAGAGCTAAAAGGCAAAATCGAAGACGTGTCGGTGCAGAATTACATTAACAGCGTCGGGCAGAAGATAGTCAAGGTCAGTCACAGGCCGGATTTTGATTACTATTTTGTAGCAGTCAATGACAAGTCGATAAACGCACTGGCTCTGCCGGGTGGGTATATATTCATTACAAAAGGTATGTTGCTAAAGCTCGACAGTGAGGCGCAATTGGCGGGGGTGCTGGCGCACGAGACTGTGCACGTGGTTGCCAGAGATACCTCTAATATGATGAGCAAACAAATCGGTTTGGATATATTATTTGCCGCGGCTATGTCGCAGACCTCATCCGAGGGTATGCGGACGGTGGAGGACCTTACACGGCAGATAATCGGCCTAAAGTACAGCAGGGATGACGAAAAGACAGCGGACCTCGGCGGGATGGATTATATGGTCCGTGCGGGTTACAATCCGTATGGTGCCGTCGAAGTGATGAGTATGCTGGAGAAAGAGGAAACCGTTCGTGCCGTTGAGTTTCTTTCCTCTCACCCTTCGCCGGAAAATCGCGTGTCTTACCTGAAAGCCAGGGTTCAAACCCATTACTTCAACAGTATTGCGGGGACAAAGGCAGGGAAGGAGGATTACCAGCGTTTCGTTTTGGACAAGATAAAGAAACTGCCTGACTCTCCAGATGAGAATAAAGCACGGGAATAGCTGCTTTTGAAAAACTAGGGGTGTGGGCTGCTTGTGGCGGGCTCGGTTTTTTCGAGGTCGAAATCAGCGTTCTTATTGCAAGGCCTTCTTCATTTCTTCATTTTTGCTGAAACCGCACTCGGGACATTTATCCTCAGATTCGCCTTCGACGGTTCCGGGGAAGAAGACCTTGCCGCACTTTTCACATTTTATCGCCGCGAAGACGCTGTTCTCGCCGCATTTTTCGCATTTCATAGGCGGTGCGCCGTACATTGCCGCCATTCGTCCACCTTCGGTATCAACGAATTCGCGGTAAACTATTTTGTCGATTTGATACTCGTGGCCGCAATTAGGGTTGTTGCACTTGACCCACATCATTGTGCCGCCAGTCGTGCCTGCAGTTTGTCCGGACCCTGTAAAATAAGTAATTGCTCCCGCCGCGACAATACACACAACAACGACGACTATTAAGGCGACTTTTTTTGTATCAGCATCCATTTACCAATCTCCAAAAAGTATAATCGTGCAATAGGGTAACAACTGAATGGCATTTTGTCAATCGATAAGGACCAGTGATTGTTAATGAGTGCAAGGCATATCTGGAAAAGCGTAAAGCCGAAATACAAAAAGGTAAGTAACGATCTAATTTTTTAGCTGCTGTTTTAGGTCATCCAGGATACGGTTGTAATCGTCCTGGTCGATTGCCTCTCGAAAGTCAGGGTCGGATTCCCAGAGCTGCTCAGTCCAGTCGATAAGCTTTTG